>JAVBTB010000045.1:0-20333 GCA_031556355.1 Desulfovibrio sp.
AGTTGAGAGGTTGTTCAGACGACTCAAAGGGTTCAGGCGCATAGCAACTCGCTATGACAAGCTGGACGTAATGTTCATTGCCTTTGTCGTTTTTGCTCTCATTGTTGAGGCTCTCAAATAGTGTTAACAGGCCCTAGAGCAGTTTAATTTTGAAATTACTTTTGCAAGGGCAGCCATAATTGCGGGATTCCAAAGGGACTCAGTCCCTTTGGCCGCCGGAGGCAATTCGAGCCTGGTCCAATTTCATTATAAATTTACTCTAACGGCTATCGATAATTTACTCGACTATTTCCAGGTAGTCCTGCTTCAACGCCCACAGAACGGTGAATGACGCCCGTTCGCGCAGTATTCCCGGTGCCGGGCGGAACTCTCCCGGCATTTCCGGCGTCTCTGGCAGGGCGGCTTCCAGCAGGGCCTTGGCCGGGACGGATCGGCGCGCCGCCAGCAGCACCCGGCGCAGCATGCCGTCATCCAGCATGTGTTCCAGCCCGGCGTAGAGCAGCGGGGGCATTTCCCTCCGGTACAGGGCGTCTCCGGAGGTCGTGCGGCGCAGAACCAGGGTTTCGGCCAGGGCGTCATCCAGCACCCGCGTGTAGTGTCCCGCAAAGGAGCGGGCGAAATCCATCCCCA
The DNA here is from genome assembly GCA_031556355.1 of Desulfovibrio sp. Classification (GTDB taxonomy): domain Bacteria; phylum Desulfobacterota; class Desulfovibrionia; order Desulfovibrionales; family Desulfovibrionaceae; genus Frigididesulfovibrio. Next base: position 631 of record JAVBTB010000045.1, read on the forward strand.
GGGGGTGGACGGCTCCGCGCAGGCGGGCTTCCTCTTGCTCCGCCAAGGGCGTGGCGGCCAGTTCTTCCCACAACGCCACATAGTGCGGGATGATGCGCTCCCAGGAAAAATGCGCCCGTATCCGTTCCCGCGCGGCCTCGCCCATGCGTCTGCGCAGAGCGGCATTCGAGCCCAGGCGGAGCATGGCCCCGGCCATGGAGGGCACATCCACCACGGACTGCTGGGCCAGCTTCAGGTGGTACTGGTTGTCGAACCACAGGGCCGCCAGGGCGTTGGTTTCCTCCGTGCCTGCAAACCCCAGTGTGGGGACGAGCAGGCCGGTTTCCTCGTGCACCACAGTTTCCCGGTACCCGTCGAAGTCCGAGGCGATTACGGGCAGGCCCGCGGCCCCGGCCTCGGCCAGAGTAAGGCCGAAGGTCTCCTGGATATTGTCCGAGGGCGAAAGAAACACGTCCGCCGCGGCGTACAGGGCGCGGCATTCTTCGTCGGACGGACGCAAGAACGTCATCAGCCGCACGCCCAGGGCGGCGGCGTAGCGGGTAAGAGCCTCGGGCAGCGGGTCGCCCTCTTCGGCCCAGCCGGCGAGCAGCAGGACAGCGTCCGCCAGGCCCGTGGCCTGTGCACGCTTCATGGCCGCAAGCGCCGGGAGCACGTCCATCTTCGAGGCGGGGGAGATACGGGCCAGGCACAGAAAGACCACTTCCCGGCCAAGGCCGAGTCGTGCGCGCATCGTACTGCCCATGTTGGGGAAGGCGGCGGCTTTCTGGCGGGCCGTGTCCGTGGCGGCAGGCATTTCGGCGGCATCTGGCGGGGCGTCCCAACGGTCATGGGCGGCGGGCATGGCCTGTGCGGGCACGCCGAGGGGAATGCGGGCCAGCCTGGGGCCGGGCGCACCCTCACTCGCTCCCGCTTTCCCAAAGGGAGCCTTCGGCAGCCCCCAGTCTTCCCGCAGCCCGGCAAAGGTGTTCCGCAGCATGGTTTCCGCACTTTTGGACGTGGCCACTATGGCGTCGCGGGCGCAGGCCCCCGGCCAGAGATGGGCCAGGTAGGCGGGCATGAAGCGCTCATAGCTGAGGGAATGGGTGGGGCCGGTAATGGGAAAGATATGTCGGGAATAGAGGTTGCGGAGCCGGGCCAGGGCCACGGGCCGGGTCAGGCAGTCGGAAAGGTGGAAGGCATGATAGCGCGTGCGGGCCAGGTGATGGTGCACTTCCTGATGCAGATTGCAGGCAAAGGCTCCACGTCGGTACAGGGCAGGGAAGGTTTCCCTGAGCCAGGCCTCCTGGCGGGCGAGGGCGTCCGCATTTTCCAGAAAAAAGTGGTAGCTCTCGAAAGGGTCGGCTTCAAGCAGCGCCGTAAGAAAACCGGTGTTGGCGACCTTGCGGCCGAGCACCGCGCCTCCTTCCACAAAGGGATCCAGAGTTGCCCAGATAGAGTGGTGTTTCATGCGGCACGGTAGAAAGAGGGGGACGGAATGTCAATATGGAGGGAGAGCGCTTTTTCATGGCGCAAGGTGCAAAAACAACAGCGCTTTCGCGGCGGCAAAAGGGCATAAGTACATGCGCATGGATACCGCCTTGTTGCGCACTCCTTCGCCCCGGTGAAATAGTGGACACCATGGTGGAGGAAGCGGAAAAGGAATAGCTCGTTACTCCTGCAATGCCAGCTCATAATAGGTGGTCAGGGTCGCCCCGTAGCTGAGCTTGAACCAACCGCGTTTGGGGCTGTTCACCCCTTCCAGATCCACTTCCGCAACGCCGGATTCCGCAAGGGCGCAAAAGGCGTCCCAGAGCACGGCCGACCCGCAGTGCGTATCGCGCCGGGCCGGATCGTTGGCGCCGAACAAATAATACGCCCGGCGGGAATCCAGGGCCATGACCGCCATGCTGCCGTATTCGCCTTCCGCCGTGCGGCTCGCGAACATGCGGGCTCTGCCCGCCGCCATGAGTCCCTCAATAAGCAGGCGCATGTCCTCCAGCGTTTCCGGATCCACCTCAAGGCCCTGCCGCTGCATGGTCAGGGCGTAGTATTCCGTGAACTGTGCGGACAGCCCCACTTCTTCCGTTACCACGCCCTTTTTGCGCGCGTAGCGCACCTCCTGCCGCCGCGCCGCCGCGCAGCGGGCGAACAGATCCGTTTCGTCCGGGTTCTGTCCTTGCCGCAGGCCGCTGATGTCTACATAGGCGGTATAGCGCACGTCCGGCACATAGTGGGGGCCGGGTTCCCCATAACGGTACCAGAGAAAGGGACGGATGTCGGCCACGCCGGGAGCGAGGGCAAGGCCAACCTTCCGGTACATGCCGGGCAGCAACTCCGCCATGGTCTGCAACATGTCGAAGTGATCCGACAACATCTGTACGTGGTTCTGGGCATGGGCCGGGGGGGGCAGCAGCGCCCCCGCATAGACCACAAAGGGATGGAGCACGGCGTCCTCGCCGTTTTCCGACTCGGTGACCAGAAGCCCGCCGCGCACCTCCTGGCGGCGCATGCAGTGGTACACCGACCAGCGGCAGCGCAACGCGGCAAGATAGGCGGAAGACGCAAATACCGTTCCTGTAGGCGAAGCCGCTGCCAGCCTGTCCCAATCCTCGCCCATGGTGGTGCGTTCCAGATGATATTTCAGTGTCATAGGTGTCGTGTGTGTAGGTAATGCCTCCGGCGGGCAGGACGCTGTCCTGCACCTGCCAGGGGGTAACTACCCCCTGGACCCCATTCAGGTCTTTGCGGGGCCGATTGCTGGTTTGTTCTGGTGCGCCTCGGCTGTGCTCCCGGTGAAGAGCCGGGCGTTGTGCCCCGCAGGTCAAAAAGCTCCGGCCCCGGGCACGGATCTCTTAGCAGCAAGCAAGGCGGCAGTAAATAACGTTCCCAATGTAAGATCCGTCATCGGCTCTTTTTATCCTGCAAGGCAGAACGTCCTGCTGGTAACCGGGAGCACAGCCGAGGCGAGACAGGCCAATCCCCCGACCGGCCCTGTGTACCCTAATGGAGATGCAAGAGGGTCACCCCCCTGCCGGGAGTCCAGAGTGCGGCCCGCGTAGCACGAAGACAAGCTTTTCATACCGCGGGAGCGTCATTGGCCGAATGGCCTTGGCAGCCCTGATTCGCGCCCTTTGGCCGCCGGAGGCATTCACCAAGGTGGCGGCGCTCCGCCCGGAGGCATTACCAACTCTCGCGCGGGGCAGGGCAGGGCAGGGGGGTGAGCAGGCCTTTTGCTTCCAGAATGGCGGCCATACGGGCCAGGTCGTCCAGGGGCAGGCCGGTGGTGTGGCTGATGCTTTCGAGCGAGGTATGCCCGTCGGCGTGGAAGAGCAGCCAGAGAGTACAGTCCAGTTGCCTGCCTGCATTTTTTTCGGGCACCAGGCCGCCTCCCACACTGGGGTAGAGGCCGCGGGGAGAGAGCATGACTTCACCGTGGGGCTGGGTGGTGCGGTAGAAGCGTTCGGCTTCCAGGCGTTCGATGGCGTCCAGATAGAGTTCCAGAGAGGTTTCCAGCGCTTCGGGACTGATGAACTCCAGGGTATCGAGGGAGGTGTGATACTCCGGGTATTCGTAGTATTTGTCTTTGCAGATGGTGGCGGTATTGATGCGAAAGGCCGGGCTCGCGTACTGGCGCTCGTCGCTGCCGTGGGGATCAAAGGCGTAACGCAGGGGCGTCATGCCTCTGGCGGCAAAGGCCTCTTCGACAACGCGGTTGATGCGGTGGGAAGGGTTAAAGGAAGCCTTGTACCCGTGAGGGCCGCGCCCGGCCACGCAGGAGATCACAAATCCTTCTTCGACGGCGCGCATGGCATCCTCGTTGTGAGCAAGGTAGGCAATGGCCCCAATGGTTTCCGGAATAAAGACGATGCGGTAGGAATAGCGGTTTTTCCGCTTTGCCAGTTCCTGGGCCAGAAAGGCGGTGAGCACGGCGCCGCTCAGGTTGTCATTGGCGAGGGAGGGGTGGCAGAAGTAAGTGGAAATAAGCACTTCGTGGCGGGTTTCGCCGGGCAGAAGCACTTCGCCCACAGTGAGGGAGCCGGGGAAATGCTCGGCCTGGATGCAGACTTCAAAGCGGGCATCCAGCGGGGCCACGGCAAAGTGCCGCCTGTAGTCCTCCTCTGTGATGCAGAACCCCCAGTTTCGGGCGTAGTAGCTGGTACGGTAGGGAATGGCCTTTGAGTTGTGCGGACAGGTGAAGAGGTGCGGCGCAAGATCCGCCGCGCTGAACCGTCCGCGCACGGGTACGCTGTACCCCATGACGTGCAGGTTGGTGCGTTCGGAGTCCACCAGGAGAGTGCCTGTGGCGTCCTTGATCCAGCCGCGGTGCAGGCGCCATTCGTCAGGAATGGTCCAGTCGTAAACCTTGGTGCCGGAGGGGTATTCGTGCAGGGTGATGGGGATCAGTTCTGAAAGAACGCGCAGGGTCTCGCGGTTTTCATTACCGGTAATGCTGCGGCAGAGGGGAAAAAGTCTGTGCAGGTAAGAATCGATGGCTGTAATGCGGGATGCGGGCATGGCGGTTCCTTTAACGGAAAGGGAGCGGGACGTTTTCTTATACGCGTGTGTTTTTTCCCTTGCAATACCCATAATAAGCCGTTTTTACAATCATTATTTAGTAGCCTATTTTGGACGGCCTTCATGAATCCGCCTGTTGCAAAGTTGTCTTTTTCCGGTCGGCGGCGTCACAAGGAATAAATTGACCGCGCAGTATGTTAGTACAGCTTCGTCCAATTTCTCCCGTGTTTCTTGCCATCCCCAAAAATTCAGCTTTTCGCGGACGGCGAATTAGAGCAAATTAACTTTGAATTTTTCCATCGGTGTCGGCCCCAAAAATGAGGGTTCCCAAAGGGAGTCACTCCCTTTGGCCGCCGGAGGCAATGCGACTCTTGGGCAACTTCAAAATTGATTTGCTTTAATGCTGGCTGAGCCGCGTTGTGCAACGTGCGGGCGGAGCCCGCATCACAACAAAATGGCTCCGACGAACAGATTTTTGCCTTTCATAATCGTTTTACGGGTTTCGCCGTAAAAAAACCGGCACAGGGCGGAACCCTGTGCCGGGAAAGCGCGACTTTGGCGGCTGCGCAGCGGGCAAGGCCCGCATCAGCCGCACTTGGTAAAGGCGCAGGCCGGGCAGATCAGGCAGCCTTCCTGGAACACGAGTTTTTCGTCGCATTCCGGGCAGTGTTGCGCGCCGAGCCCGTTTTCGTCATGCACGGACTTTCTGGATTTCAGGTAGCGGTTTTCCAGCACCCAGCCGATGGCGTCGGGTATGGACTGCACCTGTCCCTGCTTGCCGTGCTGGAATACCGGGGCTTCGCCGCCTATGCCCTTGATCTGGCGGACGATGTCTTCGACCTCGATGCCGGAGCGCAGGGCCAGGGACACCAGGCGCCCGATGGCTTCGGCCTTGGCGGTGGTGGAGCGGCCGGACTTGCCGATGGTGGCAAAGGCCTCAAAGGGTTTGCCGTCCACCTCGTTGATGGTCACGTACATGACCCCGTGCCCGGTACGCACCTTTTGGGTAAAGCCGTAGACCAGGTCCGGGCGGTCGCGCACCATGCGCCCGTCGGCGCCTTCTCCGGCGGCCTTCTGTTCAGCTTCTCCGGTGTAGAGCACCTGCAAGGCCTTGCAGCCGTCGCGGTATACGGTAACGCCCTTGCAGCCCTGCTCATAGGCCATCCAGTAGATGCGGCGGATGTCGTCCACAGTGGCGGAGTTGGGCAGGTTCACGGTCTTGGACACCGCGTTGTCGGTATACTGCTGGAATGCGGCCTGCATGCGCAGGTGCCAGATGGGCTCAATGTCCATGGCGGTGACAAAAACTTCGCGCAGTTCCTCGGGCAGGTGGTCCATGTTCGCGATGCTGCCCTTGTTGGCAACGCTGTCCATCAGCTTGCGGCTGTAGCAGTCGGCGTCTTTGAGAGCCTGCTCGAAGTACGGGTTGACCTCGACCAGCCGCTCGCCGTCCATGACGTTGCGTGAAAAACAAAGGGCGAACAGCGGTTCAATGCCCGACGAGCACCCGGCGATGATGGACAGGGTGCCGGTGGGCGCGATGGTGGTCACCGTGGCGTTGCGGTAGGGGCCGAGCTCTTTTTGGGCATAGGTGGAGGTGGGGTAGGCCGGGAATGCGCCGCGTTCCTTGGCAAGCAGCTTGGAGGCGGCGCGGCCTTCTTCCTGCACGAACTCCATGACCTTTTCGCCTAGGTTGATGGCGGCCTGACTGTTGTAGGCAACGCGCATCAGAAAGAGCAGATCCGCCCAGCCCATGACCCCGAGGCCGATCTTGCGGTTGGCGCCGACGCGCTCGGTAATGCGCTCCAGAGGAAAACGCGAGGCGTCGATGACGTTGTCCAGAAAGCGCACCGAAAGGTGGATGGTCTGTTTCAGCCCTTCCCAGTCGATGGCCTCGTCTCCTTCCTTGCCGGGCACGAAAAAGGCGGCCAGGTTGATGGAACCGAGGTTGCAGGCCTCGTAGGGCAAAAGAGGCTGCTCGCCGCAGGGGTTGGTGGATTCGATTTCTCCCTGGTCGGGCGTGGGGTTGTCGCGGTTGATGCGGTCAAGGAAAACGATGCCGGGATCGCCGCTTTCCCAGGCCTTTTGCACCAGGATTTCGAACACCTCGCGCGCCTTGAGGCGGCCGCGTTCTTCCTTGGTGCGCGGGTTGACCAGGGGGTATTCCTCGTCCTTTTCCACGGCCTTCATAAAGTCTTCGGTCAGGGCCACGGAGAGGTTGAAGTTGTTGAATTCGCTCTCGCGTTCCTTGGCCCGGATAAATTCCATGATGTCCGGGTGGTCCACCCGCAGAATGCCCATGTTGGCGCCGCGTCGGGTGCCGCCCTGTTTGATCTGTTCCGTGGCGGTGTTGAAAATGCGCAGGAAGGACAGGGGGCCGGAAGCGACCCCGCCGGTGGAGCCGACGCGGCTGTCCTTGGGGCGCAGGCGCGAAAACGAAAAACCCGTACCGCCGCCGGACTTGTGGATCATGGCGGCGTGTTTCACGGCGTCAAAAATTTCCTCAATGGAGTCCCCCACCGGCAGTACAAAACAGGCGGAAAGCTGGCCCAACCCCGTGCCTGCGTTCATCAGGGTAGGAGAGTTGGGCAAAAACTTCCATTCTGTCATCAGGTTGTAAAAGGTACGGGCCAGGGCGTCGGCCTTCCAGGTGGACTTTTTGTACTTGCTCTCTTCAGCCGCAATGGACGAGGCAACACGCCAAAAAAGGGACTGGGCGTCTTCCAGCACTTCGCCTTCCGGGCCTTTTTGGTAATAGCGTTTGCTGAGCACGACAGCGGCATTGGGATTCACGTTGACAGCGGCGAGATCGGCGGGTTTTTTCAGTGCTGGCATGATTTCTTTGGAATTGTAATGGGTTGGAGATAAAGATATCGGCCCCGAACAACTTTTGCACCCTACCCCATTGCCCGCCAAAAAGCCAGCAGGAAAAAAAATGGGGCATTGCTGCAACTGCAAGGAGTTAGCAATACCATCTGTATAATCGTGTAATTTTATTTAAAAATTTTTCATTGCCGCACAACGCCCGCAACACGCATCCGCAGCACGTTGCAATAGCCCGGATAAAAAAACGCAATGCGCGTGCAGAGAAGAATGCGGTGTGCCCTAAGGGCGACAAAAAAACGGGAGGCCGAGGCCTCCCGTAAAAAGACATACACTACCAGCGTCTCGCCATTGCTATCTGGGGCAGCCGCCGCGTCCGCCACCGTCATAATAGCCGCGTCCGCCGCCGTCATGATAGCCGCCGTGCATCCCGTGTCCGCCCCCCATACCGGGGCAGCCGCCGAAGCCTTCAGGCCCGGCCCCACCCATCATGGGGCAGCCGCCGCCGTGCCAGCCGCCGCCGTACCAGCCGCCGAAGGCAGACAGGCCTTCCTTGGCAAGGGCGGCGTTCAGGGTGTCGCGCTCGGCGCGGATCTGGCCGCGCAGGGCAACAATTTCCCCTACTATTTTGGTTACGTCATCTTTGGTAGTGCTGGAAAGAGATTCCGCAGCGCGCAGTTCCAGAAATTTTCCCCACAGCTTGTCCTGCAGCGGGGCGGTTTTGGCTTCATAGTCCTTGAACAGGGCTACGTATTTCGCATGCTGCTCGGGCGTCAGGCGGGGGCGGGCCGTCTCTTCAACCGCCGGGGCATCGTAGGTGCCCTTGTGCGCAGGGGGAGCGGCCAGTGCGGGCATCGCCAGGGCCAGAGCAAGAAGCGAGGTAAGGGACAGCATCTTCAGTGTCTTCATAGTGAATAACTCCTTAAAAGTTGTGCAAGGCACAAGTTTTTGCACAGAGGGCACCAAAGTACTTGCCAATACTATGCCAAATAATAACCGCGTGTTTTTACTTAAATAGCTAGCTTAGGGGATGCCGGATGCGCAGATTTTTGCACAATCGGGTAGGGTCGCGCGGTTGCACAAGCGAAAAGAAGTTTTTTTCTTCTATAAAATAATTCGCGCAGGTGCCGATATGTGCTAGACGTCCAAGTTGAGGCCTTGTCCGTTCCCTTGGCGGTGGTCGGCTCGCATGACAATTGGTCGTAAGAAATAATGGACGCAGAGATATTTTTCGTAGGATATTTCCCTACGCATGAAAAAGGGCTGTTTGAGGCGCAACATGTTTTATTATCCCCTGCCGGGGAGGAGAGAGAGTATGCAGGTTCTGCATAATATGAAAGTAGGGAGCAAACTTGTTTTGCTGGTGGTCGTTCTGCTTGCTTTTATGACAGCGGTCGCGTTTTTGGGGATGAACTCCCTGAACACCATTAATAATGAATTGAATATGCTGTACAGTGAGGATCTGCAAGGCTTAAACCACGCCAAGGAGGCGAATATCCAGCTGATAGGCCTCGCGAGGGGCATCCGCAACGTTGCCCTCTCCACACTGCGGCCGGAATTGCAGGCGGACTATATCCGGGACTACGAGGGCGCGCAGCAGAGGCTTCGGGACGAGATGAACAAGGTAGAGCCCCTGGTCGGTTCCAGGGACGGCAAAGAACTCTTCCGGCAGACCGTGGACGCCTTGGAAAAGGTCGTTACCGCGCAGCGGGGGCTTATTGAGGAAGCCAAAAAAGGCAAAAGTACACTCGAAGTCTTCGATGGCCTGCGCAACTCCGCGCCGCTGGTCAATGCCGCGGACGACCTGATGACCAGGCTCTGCGCCGTCATGGAGTCTGAAGCCCACGAGCGCTCCGTCATGACCGACGCCCTGTACGACCAGTCCCGCTACATCAGCTACGGTTGCCTGGCCGCCGCCCTGCTGCTCGGGGGGCTGCTCGGCTGCATGATCAAGCAGGCCATTGCCAATCCTCTGGTGTCCGTCGCCGGCAAAGCCTCGCTGGTTGCGGGGGGCGACCTGCGCCAGGAGTTTCACATGGTGCGCTCGGACGAAATAGGCCAGCTTGCCGGCGCCCTTGATAAAATGGTGGAAAACCTGCGCGCCCGTATCGCCGACGCGGAACAGAAAAGCCGGGAGGCGGAAGAGCAGAGCCGCAAGGCCATGGATGCCATGGCAGAAGCCCAGACCGCCAAGGAAAAGGCCGAGGCCGGACAGCAGGCCATTCTTGCCGCTGCGGAAAGCGTCGAGCAGGTGGTCACCCGTCTGTCCACCGCCACCGAGGAACTTTCCGCCCAGGTGGAAGAATCCAGCCGTAGCGCGGAAGTGCAGCGCGACCGGGTGACCACCTCCGCGACGGCCATGGAGGAAATGAACTCCACGGTCATGGAGGTTGCCCGCAACGCCGGGGTCGCGGCGGAAGGCTCGGACAACGCCCGCCGCAAGGCCCAGTCCGGTGCGGGCATTGTGGAAAAATCCATCGGCGCCCTGGCCACGGTGCAGAAAGATACCGGCGTGCTGCGCCAGGAAATGGAACAGCTCGGACATCAGGCGGAATCTATCGGCGCCATTATGACCGTCATCAGCGACATTGCCGATCAGACCAACCTGCTGGCCCTGAACGCCGCCATTGAGGCCGCGCGCGCCGGAGAGGCGGGACGCGGGTTCGCCGTGGTCGCCGACGAGGTGCGCAAACTGGCGGAAAAGACCATGCAGGCCACCAAGGAGGTGGGCACCGCCATCAGCGGCATCCAGCAGGGCACCCAGCGCAGCATCAGCGCCATGGGCAACACCACCTCCAACCTCAGCGCGGCGACCGCCCTTGCCACCGATTCCGGTTCCGCCCTTGCGGAAATAGTGAAGGAAGCGGAACACACCGCGGATCAGGTGCGCAATATCGCCGCCGCCGCGGAAGAGCAGTCCGCCGCCAGCGAGGAGATCACCCACTCTCTGGAGGAAATCAACCGCATAGCGGCGGAAACCGCCACGGTCATGCAGCAGTCTTCCCAGGCGGTTATGGAATTGTCCAGCCAGACCAACCAGTTGCAGGCCCTGGTGCAGCAACTGCGCCGTAGATAAACGGCAGTATTCCGATGTGCCCGGTTGCCGCGTTTTGCGCGAGCGCCGGGCTTCGTAAAGGGGGACCGGGGGTAAACGGCGTACAGCCATTTACCCCCGGTAAAAAATGTCCCCAGGCAGAGCAGCAGCTTCCCGGTTTTTGTCGCGGCACACCGGACACGGCGGCAAGCCCCGCTGTTGCGATAAACGGCCCCCGGCCCGCTTGCCCACCCCTATTCTTCCACGCTTTTTTTCCAAAACGTCTCCGCCCGGTTCCGGGGGGAGTTTTTTTCTTTGGCATGCTTTCTGCTTTTGCTCCCGTGCAGGGAAATTTTTTCCCCCTGCGTTTTCCGTCCGGCAGGCCGGAGGAACACAAGCCGCCTTCCCATGGGAAGGCGGGAGAGGCGGGGCACAAAGTCCGCCCGGCCGCAACGGGCTTCAGGCCGAAGCGGCGCGGCAGGCGGCAAGACGGCCCGCCAGGGAGCATACCAGTATGATGAGCTCGCTGTTCATAGGCGCAACAGGCCTCAAGAGCCACGCGGAAGGCATGAGCGTTGTCACCAACAACCTCTCCAACGTGAATACCGTAGGCTTCAAGCAGGCCATGATGCAGTACATGGATCTGACCAGCCGCTTTCAGACCACGGATTCCAACTCCCTGACCAATATGTCGCAGGTGGGCATGGGTTCCGCGCCTGGCTCCATACGCACGCTCTTTACCAGCGGCGGCTACGAAAAAGGCAGCTCGGCCACGGATCTCAGCATCACTGGCGGCGGTTTTTTCGGGGTGCAGAAAGACGGCGAAACGCACTATACGCGGGCCGGAAACTTCCGTTTCACCAAAAACGGCGCCCTGCTGGACCCCAACGGCTGGAACCTGCTGGGCCACGCCATCACCAACGGCAAGGAATCATCCGCCATTACACCCATCCAGATGGACCTCGGGCCTGACGGGCGCGGGACCATGGCCGGCAAGGCGACCACATCCCTAACCGCCTGTTCGCAGCTTGGCGGCGTTACCGATGCCAACGCCGATCCTGCCAACCCCTTCTTTTCCATGGCCTCATCGTGGAACGGGACAGCGTCTCCTCCCCTGGCGACAGGCCGGTACAGCTATAAAGAATCCATCCAACTGTACGATGCGGAAGGCAATACGCGAAATGCCGCCATTTACTACGATCTGGCGGGCACGGATAACGGCAGGAAGGCCATGGAGTATGTCGTGGCCCTCGATCCCTCGGAAGACGGCTCCGCCCTCTCCGGAACGGCGGGTGCAGGACTGCTCATGGCCGGAACCCTTACCTTCAGCTCCTCCGGCCAGCTCGGGAACGTGACGGCCTTTACGCCCCCCGCTTCGGGGAATCCGTCGGATCTCAGCGCCTGGCAGCCCGCTTCGCTGGTCAACGGCAGCCCTGCCTTTACCGCTGCCTTTGCCGGACAGGCGCCGCAGACCATCGGCCTGAACATGGGGCTCACCCTGAGCGGCTCCACCAGCGCGGGCCTGGCCTCGGCCGCGGACGCGGCCGCGAATCCGGGGGCGATCTACAGTGCCAGCGCCTCGGCAAAGCTGCAATCCAAAGCTTCCACAGCGTACGGCTCCTCATGCAGTTCCCTGGTCCAGCAGAACGATGGCTATCCGGAAGGCTCCTTACGCGAACTGCAGGTGACGACGGACGGCACCATTATCGGCACGTACAGCAACGGGCAGAAAGACGAGTTGTACCGCATCTCCCTGTACCGTTTTACCAGCCAGGACGGCCTGCGCCGCGAAGGCAACAACCATTATTCCGCCACCCCGGAATCGGGGGCCGCGGAAGAAGGCAGGCCGGGCACGGAAAACTTCGGCGCCATCCAGGAGTATTCTCTGGAGGCCTCCAACGTGGACTACGCACGGGAATTCTCCACAATGGTCGTTACCCAGCGCGGCTTCCAGATGAACAGCAAGGTGGTTACCACCTCGGACGCCATGCTGCAGAAGGCTTTGGAGCTGAAGCGATAGCGTACGTAAAGAAGAACTGTCGAAGCCATCTTGTTTTGATGCGGGCTTCGCCCACACCGGCAGGGGGTAAGAAACCAGGGATGCAAAGGTCATCCGGCCAATAACGCTCCAGCGGTATGAAAAACGCGTCTTCGTGCGATGCGGGCCGCACCCCTGCACCCGCGTATTTTGGGGGTAGGGCACGGGTTTCGGAGGTAATGAAATTGTAACGGCATCGGCATCCTATGGATGCCGATGCCGTATTTTTTGTGCGAGATATTTACGAAAAGAGCGGCTATTGTGCCTGCCTTACAAAATGGGGGTTTCCAAAGGGAGTCACTCCCTTTGGCCGCCGGAGGCAATGCAACTCTTGGACAACTTCAAAATTGATTTGCTCTAATCCTGGAAAGCTTCCGGCCCGTAGCCGGGGCTGAGCTTTTTCTGCAGCTTGTCGAGATAATAGTAATACACCGGGGTGAAATACAGGGTCAGCAGCTGCGACACAAGCAGGCCGCCCACAACGGCCAGGCCGAGGGGCTGGCGGGCTTCGCCTCCCGCCCCGTATCCCACGGCAATGGGCAGGGTGCCCATCAGGGCGGCCAGAGTGGTCATCATAATGGGCCTGAAACGCACCAGCGCCCCCTGCACGATGGAATCCTCCGGGCTGCTGCCGAGCTTGCGCTGCGCTTCCAGGGCGAAGTCGATCATCATGATGGCGTTTTTCTTCACGATGCCGATGAGCATGATAATGCCCACAAACCCGTAGATATCCAGCTCCTTCCCGAAAAGGAGCAGAGTGGCGAGGGCGCCTATCCCGGCGGAAGGCAGGCCGGAGAGGATGGTCAGCGGGTGGATGAAGCTTTCGTACAGGATGCCGAGTACGATGTAGATGACCACAATGGACATGGCCAGCAGCAGCCACAAGCCCTTGAAGGAGGACTGGAAGGCCTGGGCCGTGCCCTGGAAACTGGTGTTGATGGACGAGGACAGGGTGGTCTCGGCCAGCTTCTGCACCTGTTCCACCGCCGAGCCCAGAGACTCGCCTTCGCGCAGGTCAAAGGAGATGGTGACGGACGGCATCTGCCCCAGGTGGTTGACCACCATGGGCCCCACCCCTATGGAGCGGGCGACCAGGGTGGACAGGGGGATAAGTTGGCCGGACGGGGAACGCACGTGCAGCAGATCCAGCGTATCCGGCTGGGCCCGGAATTGGGGCAGGAGTTCCAGAATGACCTGAAAGTCGTTGGTGGGGGCGAGAATGGTGGATACTTCCCGCGTGCCGTAGGCCAGGGACAGGGCGGTTTCAATCTGCCCGGCGGTGATGCCGAGAGCCGAGGCCTTGTCGCGTAGAATATCCACCCGCAACTCGGGGTTGGAAAGCAGCAGGTCCGAGGCCACGTTCTGCAGGCCCGGCAGGGCGCGCACCCTGTCCAGCAGCTTTGCGGAATCGGCATAGAGCAGTTCCATGTCCGGGCTCTGCATGGTGAACTGGTACAGGCTTTTGGTGGAGGCCCCGCCTATGCGCAGGGGCGGGGGCAGGGAGACGTAGGTCTTGATGCCCGGCACGGTCGCATATTCGCGGCGCAGGCTGGTGACGATCTCCGAGGCGTGGGGGCGTTCGCCGCGCTCCACCAGCTTGAGGATCAGCATGCCCTCGTGGGTAAAGTTCACCCCGCCCCCGGCTCCCACCACGGACATGTACTTTTCAACCGTGGGGTTTTTGGCGGTAATGGCGGCCAGTTGCTCCTGGTGCCTGATCATGTCGCTGACGGAACTGCCCTGCTGCCCTTCGGTGCGTACCACGATCTGGCCGATATCTTCCGTGGGCAGAAAGCCCTTGGGGGTATGCATGAACAGCCAGGCCGTGCCGCCAAGGATGGCGAAGGAGAACAGCAGGCAGACGAACCTGTGGCGCATGACCCCGAGCAGAGTGCGCCCGTACAGGCGCACGGCGGCGTCGAACAGACGCTCGGTGGCTCCGTAAAAGCCCTCCTGCCGCTTGTTGTGGTCGGTGGGCCTCAGGAAACGCGAGCACATCATGGGGGTGAGGGTCAGAGACACGAAGCCGGAAAGCAGAATGGCAAAGGCGATGGTCACGGCGAACTCGTGGAACAGCCTGCCCACGACCCCGCCCATGAACAGCACCGGAATGAACACCGCCACCAGAGAGATGGTCATGGACAGGATGGTGAAGCCCACCTCCTGCGAACCTTCCATGGCCGCGCTCATGGGCGGTTTGCCCATTTCCATGTGGCGCACGATGTTTTCCAGCATGACCACGGCGTCGTCCACCACGAACCCTACGGAAAGGGTCAGGGCCATGAGGGAAAGGTTGTTCAGGGAAAAGTTCGCGATGTACATGAAGGCGCAGGCCCCCACAATGGACAGGGGCACGGCAAGGCTCGGGATGACCGTTGCGGAAAGGTTGCGCAGGAACAGAAAGATGACCGTGATCACCAGGCAGATGGTCAGGACCATGGTAAACTGCACGTCATGCACGGATTCCCGGATGGATTCCGAACGGTCGAACAGCACGTCAATGTCGATGGCGGCCGGCACCTGTTTGCGCAGCTCCGGCAGGACAGCGCGGATTTCGTCCACCATTTTCACGGTGTTGGTGCCGGGCTGGCGCTGCACAGCCAGAGTAAAGCCGCGTTTGTCGCCCACCCAGTTGGCCCGGCGGTCGTTTTCCACGCTGTCAATAACCGTGGCCACTTCTGACAATCGCACCGGCGCGCCGCCCCGCCAGGCCACGATAAGAGGTTTGTACTCCGCCGCGTTCATCAGCTTGCCGCTGCTTTGCAGGGTATACTGGCGCACGTTGCCGCTTATGGAGCCCACAGGCTCGTTGGAGTTGCCCTGGCCGAGGGCGGCGGCTATTTCGTCAATGCCGATGCTGCGCGAGGCCAGGGCCTCCGGGTCCACCTGTACCCGCACGGCGTATTTCTGCGAGCCGTAGACCTGCACCTGAGAAACGCCGCTTACTGTGGAAAGCCTTTGGGCGACCAGGTTTTCCGCGTATTCGTTCACGTCGGAAATGCGCATGGTGGACGAACTGAGGGCCAGGTAGAACACCGGCAGGTCCGCCGGGTTCACCTTGCGAAAGCTCGGCGGGGAGGAAAGATTGCTGGGCAGGCGGCGCATGGCCGTCGAGATGGCCGTCTGCACGTCCAGGGCTGCGGCATCAATGTCGCGCTCCAGGGCGAACTGGAGGGTGATGCGGGTCTCGCCCAGAAAGCTGGTGGAGATGATGGAGTCAACCCCGGCAATGGTGGAAAACTGCTTTTCCAGAGGGGTGGCCACCGAGGCGGCCATGGTTTCCGGGCTGGCACCCGGATAGGAGGCGGCCACCTGGATGGTGGGAAAGTCCACGGTGGGCAGGGCGGCCACGGGCAACAGCCGGTACCCCATCAGACCCGCCACCATGAGGCCCAGCATGACCAGAGTGGTAGCGACCGGGCGGCGGATGAACAGGGCGGAAATATTCATGCAATGCTCGCAATATCTTAGAAAAAATTCTTTTTGAAGTTGTCTGTGAGAGTTCGAATTGCCTCCGGCGGCCAAAGGGACTGAGCCCCTTTGGAAACCCCAATTTGTGACCGCATAGCTCTCATCAATAAATCGTTTTAGGGGCTGTTATTTTACTTCGCCTGCGTCTTTGGCCAGGGCGCCGGGGGCGAGGCCGAGCTGGCCGTCAATGACCACGATGTCGCCCGCGGCAACACCGGAAGAGACGACCACCTTGCCCGCTTCGCCCTTCTCGACCGTGACGTTGCGCGGTTCTACCGTGTACAGGGTGCCGTTGGCCTTTGCCAGATAGACATACTGACCGGAAAGACCTTCCAGAACCGCCCGCTCCGGAACCAGCACGGCGTTTTCCAAGGTGGCCATGACCAGGGAGACGCGCACGAACTGCCCCGGCCACAGGCGGTTATCGGCGTTTTCAAACATGGCGTGCAGGCGGATGCTGCCGGTGGTGCGGTCCACGGCGTTATCCAGGGCGGTGACCAGGCCGGTGACGGGCTCGCCCCGGTCGCCCTCGGGCAGCACGGAGACGGGCAGGGGGCCTTCTTTCATACGTTGCAGGATAAGGGGAAGGTGCCGTTCCGCCACGGTGAAGCGCACCTCCGCCGGGCGGATGGAGTTGATGACCACCAGGGTGCGGTCGTCGTTGGCCTTGATGACGTTGCCGAGGCGCACCAGGATATCGCCGAGCTTGCCCGCGATGGGGGCGCGGATGACGGAATACTCGCGGTTCAGCTCCGCCGCCTGCAGGGCGGCTTCATCTTCTTCAATGACAGCGCCGGCTGTTTTGGCCGCCGTGGCCATCTGGTCATAGGCTTCGCGGCTGATCACGTCCTGCTTGAGCAGGGTGGTGTAGCGGGCCAGATCCTGCCTGGCCTTGGCAAGCAGGGCGCGGTCCCGGGCAAGGCGGGCTCTGGCCTCGGCCACGGCCGCGTCAAAGGGGCGCGGATCCAGGCGGAAGAGCACCTCGTTTTCGGACACTTCCTGGCCGGGAACCACCGGCACTTCCACAATCTGGCCGCCCACCTGCGATTTGACATCCACAGAGGTATTGGCCTCCACATTGCCCACCGCATCCAGAACACGAGGCACGTCGCTTTTGGTCGCCACAGCGACCCGGATGGGCACCGGCTTTTTTTCTTCGTTGCCCTGTCCCGAAGAATTACAGCCCGCAAGGGCCAGGGCGAGACAGAAGGCCACCCCCCCAACGAAGGGGCGGGGCAGGGCGGAAAAGATGCGCCGGAAACAGTGGAGAAAGGAAGGCACTGTGGGATAGGGCGGGAAAGAGGAGAGGGAGTCTTTCATGAATATCCTGTCAGGCAGGCCCTACTGCGGCACTGCAATCCCGGTAAATACGGCCGGGCGGCCGCCGGAGTTCTTATGACGGCTGCGCATTCCCCCGTGCGGAACACCCGCGCAGACCAGTAGTATCCACTATACTGCGCCCTTGGCGGGATGACAAGGTTTTCGGCTATGCGGGGGACGTTCTTTATAATGCGTACAGGCTATAGTATCCTCTCCCCTCTCCGCACTTCCCTTCCTAAAACACAACGCCGCGCGCTCTTCCCTGAGCGCGCGGCGTTGTAAGTTCCTGCATGCTTGGGCGCATGCGGTCCTTGGCCGGCAGCGACGGGGCGCAATCTCCCTATGACGCCTTGGCCCGTCGGCCATTCCCCCCTTTTTTGTCCCGCGTTTTTTGATCTCCCGGCCTCTCGCGCCAGCTTGAGGCCGGGAAATCGTACGGGGGGGATCACTGGAGCCTCCGGGATAGGGGTTCCCGGGGGTGCTCCGGTTTTACGCCGCAAAGTGGGCGTAAAGTTGTTGCGCCTCGGCGTTGGCGGGATTGGAGCCGAGCAGCATTTCCAGGTGCGCTTTGGCTTCGCTCTCGCGGCCGATGGTCAGCAGGCACCCGGCAAGCGCGTAGCGGACGGCTTCGGTATCGCCCGGTTCAAGGGCGGCTTCCAGGTACGGGATAATTTCTTCCAGCCGGTTCTGCACATAGGCGATCTGCATCAGGCTGTTCACGGCAATCATGTTGCCGGGGTTGTAGCCGAGGGCTTCGGAGTAGTGCCCGAAGGCTTCGCCCAGCCTGTTTTCGGCCTGTTCGATCATGGCGAGGCCGATCAGGGGTTTTTCGCCCGCCTGTACGGAATAGGCCTTTTTGTACAGGGTGTAGGCGGCGCTTAAGTCGCCGTCGTTCAGGGTAATGGCGGCAAGACCCATGTAGGGTTCCTGGGCGCCGGGGTTGCAGGCGACGGCCTTCTGGTAATATTCACGGGCCTTTTCGTATTCGGCCATGAACAGGTAGCACTCGCCGAGTTCCTTGTTAATTTCATAATCGATGTGGTTCATAATCCCCTCCGCGCATCCGGAACAGTAAGGATGCATGTTGTCTGCATCAGATAACGAGTCTGGCGCGATGCAGGTATGCCGGCAGGGAAGCAAGAGCCGTGCCAACCACGGGAAAATCATGCCTTTTCCGCCCGCCGAAGTGGCAGGGAGGCGGAAAACCGTCGCTCGCGCCGGGTGCATCATTTTTGTAGTGTGCATCTATATCACGGTAATTTTATTGCATATACAGTCGCGGTGCGCTACGCATTCGCGCCAAGCCCCGGTTGCTTACGGTCTCAAGGTGCGGATTTTCCGGCTGCTTTTTTCGCCGGTCTTTTGTGCCTCCTTTCCGCTGTCGGGGAGGCATTTTTTGCATAGGCCGGGGAGCAGAAAACCGACGCCGCTATTCTTCTCTTTTTCTGTTTTATTCAAATAAAACTCAAGTGTTATCGTATTGGAACAGTCTTTGCTTATGAGACGCCAGTTCCGGTAGGCAAAATTTTCCGCTACCGGAAACGTCCCTTGGAGGGAAGCGTATGAAAAGCATGTTTGACTCGGATATCGGCCTTGTAGGCAAGGTTCTGGACATGCAACTGCAACGTCAAAATGTCGTCAGCAGCAACCTGGCCAACATCAAGACCCCCGGCTACAAGGCGCGCAAGCTCGAATTTGAAAACGAACTCCAGGCGGCCCTCGGCCTTGACGCCAAGGGCAAGATGAGCCTGACCGACGAAAAGCACATGCCCGTGGTCTTCAATGAAAACGGGTTCGGACCGGAGGGGAAACTGGCCTTCAAGCCCCGCATCATCCACGGAGAAGACCGGGTCAATCTGGACAAGGAAATGAGCACCATGGCCAAAACCAACCTGCACTATACGGCGCTTGCCACCGTGCTGCGCAGCAAGTTTGAAGGCCTCAGAAACATTATCACGGAAGGTCAGAAATAATGGACTTCATGACAGCTCTCGATATAGGCGCCTCCGCCCTGACGGCCGAGCGCACCCACATGAACATCATTTCCATGAACCTTGCCAACGCCAAAACCACCCGCACGCCCGAAGGCGGCCCCTACAAGCGCCGCAGCGTGAGCATGGAATCGCTGCAGGTCGATTCGCCCTTCAGCAAGCAGATGCAAAGCGCCCTGGACCGGGAACTGCGCGGCGTGCGCGTACAGGAAATCGCTGTGGACCAGCGCCCGGCAAAGATGGTGTTCGAACCGGGCCATCCTGATGCCAATGAAGAAGGGTACGTGGCTTATCCGGATATCAACGTGGTGGAGGAAATGGCCAACCTGATGACCGCCCAGCGCGGCTACGAAGCCAACGTCACCAGCGTGGACACGGTGAAGGCCATGTCCACCAAGGCCCTGGAAATAGGCCGCTAAGCGCGGCTTATATATAAGGAAGACGACCATGAGCATGCAAGCGATCGGACTGAAAGCGTACACCAACGCGCTGCACAACTTCACCAAAGCGGAAAAGGCCGCCCAGGCCGGAA
>JAVBTB010000020.1:0-18009 GCA_031556355.1 Desulfovibrio sp.
GTTAAGGCTTCGAGTTCGACGCGTTCAGATTCCATCAATGTAACTCTATATCGGGGAGCCACAGCAACCTCCTTTGGTTGCCATGACTATAGCTCATTTTTAAAAAATACGAAATTTTAAATGTTACACGATACTAGAGCATTTCACGCTTGAAATGCTCGCAAGGATTTGTCGGCAAATCCTTGCCGCCAAATAGGCGTAGGCGGGCTTTGCCCGCCGTTAAGCGACTATTTGAAGCGTAAACTGCTCTAATAAATGCTCTTTGCCTGTCCCACCGGACATTGTTCTTCCAAACGCCCATACCGGATCGCTCAAGCGCCGAAAAACCTCGCCCGAGCAGGCTGACGCGCTGCACGACCTCTCCTGCAAGGGAAGACTTTACAAAGCAACTATAAATAGATAAATTTTCATACTGGTTTATAGCAAGCGGGCGGCGGCATATTTCTTAACATATAACGCAATATACATTTTATGTATATTTGCACGCAAAACTGCTGCAGGTTATCAAAATAGAGACTGTTTACAATACAATACTCCCGCGGGAACTTTATGCTGGCAAACATCCAATCGTATGTGCAATCCTATGCTGACGTAATCTCCCGCGTTACTGGCATCCATGTTGAAATTATGGACAGCAACATGGTACGCATTGCCGGTACGGGAATTTATGCCGATCAGGTGGGGGAAAGCCTTGATCTGGCGGGTGAGATCTATAAAGAAGTTATGCGCACCCACAAGACGATTATTGTGGAATCTCCGCGCGAAGATCCCATATGCCGCAACTGCCCCGCCCGTGAAAACTGCCGCGAAAAATTTTCCCTCAGCACGCCTATCGTGGCCGGAGACAAGCTGTTCGGCGTCATTGGGCTGTTCTGCTTTGACGACGAAGATCGCCGCCGCATGCAGAAATCCCTGGACAGCTACACCGCCTTCATCGCCTTTCTTGCCGACGCGCTGGCCCGCAAGATCGGCGATATGGACAAACTTAACCGGGTCACACAGTTTCTCGACCTCATGCTCCAGGTCGTGGACGTGCCCGGCCAGGGGATCATGCTTTTTGACTACAGCGGCAGCCTTATTTACAGCAATACCGCCGCCCGCGAACTGTTCGCCCTTGGCCCGGACGGAGGGCTTGCCATCGGGAATATCCAGCGTAGCGGACACGGCCTGTATGCGTTTGAAGAATTTGAAGTGCGCACTCCCGGCGGTCAGAGTCACTCTGTCCTGGGCCGCCTGGTGGAGCTTGATTCCCAGTCCGAAAGCAAGGTCACCCTCTTTGTGTTCGAGCTGCCCACGCGGCTGGCGCAACTGGTGGGCAACATGTCCGCCAGTTCCGCAGGCACGGGCTTCGACACCATAATCGGGGACTCGCCCGTGCTGCGCAAACTGAAGTCCAGGGCGCTCAACGTGGCCGACTCCAGCTCTACCGTACTCATTACCGGCGAATCTGGAACCGGCAAGGAACTCTTGGCCAGGGCCATCCACCAGGCCGGTTCACGGCGCGAGCATCCTTTTGTGGCCATCAACTGCGGCGGCATCCCCGATACCCTGCTCGAAAGCGAACTGTTCGGCTATGTGAGCGGCGCCTTCACCGGCGCTTCCAGCCGGGGCCGCATGGGCAAGTTTGAGCTGGCCCAGGGGGGGGTCATATTTCTGGATGAAATATCGACCATGCCGCTCTACCTGCAGGTCAAGCTGCTGCGCGTGCTGCAGGAGCGGGTCATCACCCGCCTTGGCTCCAACCGGCCCATTTACGTCAACATACGCGTCATCGCCGCCAGCAACGAGAACCTCCAGGACTGCATCAAGCGCAACGCCTTCCGAGAAGATCTTTATTACCGCCTCAACGTCATCCCCCTGAACATGCCCCCCCTGCGCGAACGCACGGGGGACATTCCCATCCTGACCGAGTATTTTTTGGAAAAGTACTGCACCCTTTTCCAAAAACGGAAGCCCCCCCTGCGCGCCCCTTTCCTGCATCTGCTGGAGAGCCACTCCTGGCCCGGCAACGTGCGCGAACTGGAGCACGTGCTCGAATACGCCGTCAACATGATGCCGGAAAACGGTCACCTGACCCTCGACTGCCTGCCGGCGCAGCTTCTGGAGGCTGTTCAGGCCCCCCAGAGCGATCCTGTGACCTCCGCCGACCCGGCGGAACCGGAACCGCTGGCCGTCATGGAAGAACGCGCCATCCGTGCCGCCCTGGACCGTTTCGGGCAAAACACGGAAGGCAAAAAGCGGGCGGCGCGCGCTCTTGGCATCAGCCTGGCAACGCTTTACCGCAAAATGGATTCTTTCTCGATTTGAGAAAACCTCCTCACATTCCCTTCCAACCTTCTTCCCGTCTTTCCTTATGCGAATTCCTCCCGTACGTTTATGAGAAAAAACGGGCGGCTCCGTAACCTTCTCCCGAACCTCCAGCGGCTGGCCATTCCCGGCGTATCTTGCCCTGTTTGCAGATGTGCTTTCCTTCCGCCGCGGGCGACCGTGCGTTTTCTTGTTTTGAGAATTTTCTCAAATTGAAGAAACCTTTTCCTCTACGCCCGGTATACATTGCCCCTCACAGTATTGTGAAATGTCTACCAATTTTACCTCCCCGCCGGCTTGGCCCCTTTTTTGCTTTTACAGGCGCAAGAGTGAGGCGCGCACACGAACTTCGTGTCCATGCAACAACCTTGTTACCCACGGGGCTATCATGTCAATCTGGCTGCATATGAATCCGTCGCGTAAGGCGGCCGGCAAGGGCGCCGACCTGTCCGCGCTTTCCCCGGAAAACGCCGAGAAAGTCCGGCGTTTCCACACCACCTTCAAGGAATACAAACCTACCCCCCTCACCGCCCTGCCCAACCTGGCGCGAAACCTCGGCCTCAAGAATTTCTTCATCAAGGACGAGTCGCACCGCTTCGGCCTGAACGCCTTCAAGGTGCTCGGCGGTTCCTACGCCATGGGTCGCTATCTGGCAGGCAAACTCGGCCGTCCCATTGACACGGTAACGCGCGACCAGCTCTGCTCGCCCGAGACCCGCAAAAAAACCGGCGACATCACCTTTATCACCACCACGGACGGCAACCACGGCCGCGGCCTGGCCTGGACGGCCCGCGAACTGGGCTACAAGGCCATCGTCTTCATGCCCAAGGGCTCGGTGCAGATCCGCGTGGACAATATCCTGGCCGAAGGCGCCCAGTGCACGGTGACCGAATTCAACTACGACGACGCTGTGCGCATGAGCTGGGATCTGGCCCAGAAAAACGGCTACGTCATGGTGCAGGACACCGCCTGGGACGGGTACGAGGAAATCCCCACCTGGATCATGCAGGGGTACATGACTCTGGCCCTTGAGGCGCTGGAACAGATGAAAGCCGCAAAGGCCATGCCCACCCACTGCTTTGTGCAGGCGGGCGTGGGCTCCTTTGCCGGAGCCGTGGTGGGCTACCTGTCCGCCGCCCTGGGCAAGGACGCGCCCCAATTCATCGTTGTGGAACCGCACCAGGCCAACTGCATCTACAAGTCGGCCGTTGCCGGCGACGGCAAGCCGCACAACGTCACCGGCGACCTGAATACCCTTATGGCCGGCCTCGCCTGCGGCGAAGCCAACACCATCAGCTGGGGCATTCTGCGCGACTACTGCACGGCCTACATTTCCTGCCCGGACTACATCGCCGCCAACGGCATGCGCATTCTGGCCGCCCCCCTCAAGGGGGATGCTCCGGTCGTTTCGGGAGAATCAGGCGCGGTGACCACCGGCATCGTGCAGTGGCTCATGCAAAGCCCCGCCGCATGCGCGCAGCGCGACGCGCTGGGCCTCGGCAAGGACTCCTCGGTGCTCGTGATCAGCAGCGAAGGCGACACCGCCCCCGACGTTTACAAAGATGTCGTCTGGTTCGGCGCGCACCAGAACGAAGACCGCTAGAAAAATTCTTTTTGAAGTTGGCCAAGAGTTCGAATTGCCTCCGGCGGCCAAAGGGGGTGCCCCCCTTTGAAAACCCCGACTTGTAACTGCATAGCTCTCATCGTTCGACGAAGCTGACGGATAATTTCAACATCAAATCGCTCTCAACAGAATTTCATATACCCGACGTTCCAGCCGGAAACATCAAGGAGAAGGACATCATGGATTTCAACAAGATTAACGAACTGAGCAAAAAATACGAACCCCGCATGACCAAATTCCTGCGCGACATGATCGCCATTCCGTCGGAAAGCTGCCAGGAAGAAGGCGTTGTCAGGCGCATCAAGCAGGAAATGGAAGCCGTGGGCTACGACCGCGTGGAATTCGACAAGATGGGCAACGTTATCGGGTACCTGGGCAATGGCCCCCGCCTGATCGCTTTTGACGCCCACATCGATACCGTGGGCGTGGGCGAGCGCGCCAACTGGACCTTTGACCCCTACCAGGGCTACGAAGACGCGGAAACCATCGGCGGGCGCGGCGCTTCCGACCAGGAAGGCGGCATGGCCTCCATGGTATACGGCGGCCTGATCATGAAAGAACTCGGACTCATCCCCAAAGACGTGACCGTGGCCATGGTCGGCACCGTGCAGGAAGAAGACTGCGACGGCCTGTGCTGGCAGTACCTGATCAAGGAACACGGCCTGAAGCCCGAGTTCGTGGTTTCCACCGAGCCCACGGACGGGCGCATCCACCGCGGCCAGCGCGGCCGCATGGAAATCCGCGTGGACGTGCGCGGCGTGTCCTGCCACGGTTCCGCCCCCGAGCGCGGCGACAACGCCATTCTGCGCATGGGCCACATTCTTACCGAACTTGAGCAGCTGCACACCCGCCTGAAGGACGACGACTTCCTGGGCAAGGGCTCCCTGGCTGTTTCCCAGATCTTCTACTCCTCTCCTTCCCGTTGCGCGGTGGCTGACGGCTGCTCCATCTCCATCGACCGCCGCCTGACCATGGGCGAAGACGCCGAGCTGGCCCTCGGCCAGATCCGCGATCTGCCTTCGGTCAAGGCCGCCGGCGACAAGGTGAAGGTGTCCATGTACACCTACGAAGCCCCCTCCTGGACGGGCCTGGTGTACCCCACGGACTGCTACTTCCCCACCTGGGTGCTGCCTGCGGATCACAAGGTCTGCGACGCCACGGAAGAATCCTACCGCAAGCTCTTCGGCACCGAGCCGGTCACCGACAAGTGGACCTTCTCCACCAACGGCGTGTCCATTATGGGCATGTTCGGCATCCCGGTGGTGGGCTTCGGCCCCGGCAAGGAACGGGAAGCCCACGCTCCCAATGAAAAGAACTGGAAGGCCGATCTCGTGCAATGCGCCGCCCTGTATGCCGCGCTGCCTTCCATGTATGCCTCCAAGGGGTAACATATGAGCGCCGCACAAAAACCTTTGGCCGTCATCGCCATCGGCGGCAACTCGCTGATCAGCGAAAAGAACAAAAAGTCCGTTGAAGACCAGTACGACGCCATCTGCGAAACCGTAAAGCACATCGCGGACGTTATCGAGGAAGGCTGGCAGGTCTGCATCACCCACGGCAACGGGCCGCAGGTCGGATTCATCATGCTGCGATCGGAAATCGCCCGTAAGGAAGCAGGCATGCACCCCGTGCCCCTGGTGTCCTGCGTGGCCGACACTCAGGGAGCCATCGGCTGGCAGATCCAGCAGGCCCTGGACAACGAACTGCGCGCCCGCAAGATCAAGGGCCGCACCGTCAGCCTGGTCACCCAGGTGCTGGTGAGCGAGGACGACCCCGGCTTTGCCGCCCCGGACAAGTATGTTGGGGAGTTTTACGACGAAGCGGAAGTGCCCGCCCTGCAGAAACAGCATCCGGAGTGGTCCCTCAAGCGGGACTCCAACCGCGGATGGCGGCGCGTGGTGCCGAGCCCGGCCCCCAGGGGCATCGTGGAACTCGATGCCGTACGCGCCCTGCTCGCCCAGGAATTCAACCTGGTGACCGTGGGCGGCGGAGGCATCCCCGTGGTGGCGGACAAGAAGGGCAACCTCAAGGGCGTGGACGCGGTTATCGACAAGGATCTGGCCTCGCGCCTGCTGGCCAACGAGCTGAAAGCCCGGATGCTGGTCATTTCCACGGGCGTGGAAAAGGTCTGCATCAATTACGGCAAGCCCGATCAGAAGGAGCTGGGTTCCATCTCCGCTACGGAATTGAAGGAATACTACGAAGCCGGTCACTTCCCCCCCGGCAGCATGGGGCCGAAAATCAAGGCGGCTCTGGATTTTCTGCAGGCCGGCGGCCAGGAAGTGGTCATCACCTGTCCGGAAAACCTCAAGAACGCGCTGACCCGCAGGGGCGGCACCCACATCGTGAACTAGCGTGCACAAAGAGCGCGGCCTTTCGCCGCGCTCCGTTACGATACTCAACCTACTCAGGAGAACATCATGGATCGCATCCGCATTCGCAAAATGATCAAACGTCTTGCCGCCCTCGACTACAAGGGCATGTATATGAACGACTTCCTGGAAACCTGGCACAAGACGGACGACGAAATCGCCGCCACCTTCGCCGTGGCCGACATTCTGCGCGGCATGCGCGAGGCCAACATCTCTTCCAAGGTATTTGAGTCGGGCCTCGGCATTTCGCTCTTCCGCGACAATTCCACCCGCACCCGTTTCTCCTTTGTTTCCGCCTGTAACATGCTGGGTCTGCAAGTGCAGGATCTCGACGAAGGCAAATCCCAGATCGCACACGGCGAAACCGTGCGCGAAACCGCCAACATGGTCTCCTTCATGGCCGAAACCGTGGGCATCCGCGACGACATGTTCATCGGCAAGGGCAACGCCTACATGCGCGAAGTGTCCAAAGCCCTTGAAGAAGGCTACCGCGACGGCGTGCTGGAACAGCGCCCCACCATCGTGGACCTGCAGTGCGACATCGACCACCCCACCCAGTGCATGGCCGACATGCTGCACATTATCAACTACTTCGGCGGCGTGGACAAGCTGAAGGGCAAAAAAGTGGCCATGACCTGGGCCTATTCGCCCTCCTACGGCAAGCCCCTGTCCGTGCCCCAGGGCGTCATCGGCCTGATGACCCGCTTCGGCATGGACGTGACCCTGGCGCACCCCAAGGGCTACGAAGTTATGCCCGAAGTGGAGGCCATTGCCGCTGAAAACGCCAAGGCCGCCAATTGCACCTACAAGCGCACCAACTCCATGGAAGACGCCTTTGCCGGCGCCGACATCGTCTACCCCAAGAGCTGGGCGCCCTTCGCCGCCATGGAAAAACGCTCCGCGCTGTACGAAAAGAACGACCAGGACGGCATCAAAAAGCTGGAAAAGGAACTCCTGACCCAGAACGCCGGCTTCAAGAAGTGGGAATGCACCGAAAAGCTGATGAAGACCACCAACAAGGGCAAGGCGCTCTACATGCATTGCCTGCCCGCGGACATCTCCGGCGTTTCCTGCAAGGAAGGCGAAGTGGAAGCCTCCGTGTTCGACCGCTACCGCGTGCCTCTGTACCAGGAAGCCAGCTACAAGCCGTACGTCATTGCGGCCATGATCCTGCTGGCCCGCAAGAACAACCCGGCCGATACACTGAACGCCCTGCTTGACGCCGGCACGCCCCGCGTGAAGTAAATAGCAACATAATAGTTGTTATTTACTGTTTCTCTGGTTACATTGACTGGGGCTCGGCCCCGACCTCCGACAGGGGAAACCAGTTCCCCTGAGTCCCGGAACGCTTTGGAACGCCGCTCTGAACGCGGCGTTCCAAAGCGGGAAAAAACACGCCCCCCAGGGGCGATGTTGCCCTGCGGAAGTGTTTGAGGGGACAGCGTTCCCGTAAGCGTAGAAAGGAAACCGGCCCATGAAGACTCTCATCACCGACGGCCTTGTGGTCACCCCCACGGGTACAGTCACGGCGGATCTGCTTATGGCGGACGGCCGCGTGGCAGCCGTCGGACCGGGGCTTCCCAGGGACGGGGCGAAAGTGCTGCCCGCCGCCGGCAAGTATGTATTGCCGGGTTTCGTGGACGTCCATACGCACATCACCCTGAACGCCGAAGCCGCGCGCGGCACGGATGTCTTTTATCACGGCACCATTCCCGCCGCCATGGGCGGCACCACCACCATAGTCGATCACCTGGCCTTCGGTCCCGTGGGGCAGCCCCTGCGGGCGCAGATAGCCGCTTACCGCGCCCTGGCCGACGGACAGGCGGTTGTGGATTATGGTTTCCACGGGGTTATCCAGCATCTGGACGCGGCAGTGCTCGCGGAACTCAAAGAACTGCGCGACGGCGGCTACTCCAGCGTCAAAGCCTACATGACCTACGACTTCCGGCTGACCGACCGGGAGTTCCTTGCCCTGCTGCGCCTCACGCGCGAACTCGGCATGATGTTGACCGTGCACGCCGAGACGCATGAAACCATTACCCGCCTGCGCGCCGAGTTCAAGGCCGCCGGCCGGGGCGAGCCCCTCTGGCACCCCAGAAGCCGTCCGGCGGAATGCGAAAACGAAGCGATCGCCCGCCTGCTGCGTCTTGCCGCGGAAGCCGGAGACGCCCCCGTTTATGTGGTGCACCTGTCCACGGCCAAGGGCCTGGAGGCAGTCCGCAAGGCCCGTGCCGCCGGGCAGAAGAACATCTTTGCGGAAACCTGCACCCAGTACCTTACCCTTACCGAAGAACGCTACGCCGACCCTCTGGACGGCCTGAAATATATCATGTCTCCCCCCCTGCGCACGGAACGCGATGTGGAAGCGTTGTGGCAGGGAGTAGCAAACGGCGACATCCAGACTATCGCAACAGATCACTGCAATTTCAGCTTCGCCCGCGACAAGCAACTGGGCATCGGTGACTTTACCGCTTGTCCGGGAGGCGCTCCCGGCCTTGAAGAACGGTTGCCGGTGCTGTTCTCCGAAGGGGTCTTGAAAGGCCGCATCACTCTGGACCGGCTGGTCCGGGCGGCGGCGGCGGCTCCTGCGGAAATATTCGGAATCTACCCTCAAAAAGGCGCTCTGCTGCCTGGCTCCGACGCCGACGTGGTCATTTTTGACCCAATGGCGACCGGAGTTCTACAGGCGAGCGAACTGCACGGCCCTGCCGACTATTCCCTCTACGAAGGAATGCCTCTGCAGGGGCGCATTGAATCGGTCTTCCTGCGTGGAAGGCGTATTGCCAATGACAATGTATTCCTCGGACAGCGCGGAGAGGGGCACTTTCTCCGCCGCGGACGGAGCATGCATATGGAATAGACCGGATCCTTTCCGAAATTCCGACAGAGGTACGGAGGGGATCGCAAGAGTGCGGCGCTGAGAAACGGGACGGATGCCCCCGGACGGGCACATTGTCGCCCGGCGCGCCGCAAGGGAGGCGTACTTATGCTGTATCTGCGTAACGCCAGCTATCTGGACAGCGCCGGCCTCGGCCTCGCCCAGGGACATTTTGCCGTTGAACAGGGCCCCACGGGCGCTGTGCGTCCCATAGCGGATATTCCCCCTCCTTCTGAACAACAGCCCGGCGATCGCGTCATCAACTGCCGGGGGCGCGTCGTCACCAGGGCGCTGGCTTGCGGGCATCATCACATTTACTCCGCCCTCGCGCGCGGCATGCCGCCCGCCCCCAAGGCTCCGTCCAGTTTCGTCGAAGTGCTGGAATACATCTGGTGGCGGCTCGACAAGTGTCTGGACAACGACATGACCGCCGCCTCGGCCCTGGCCACCGGGCTGTACCTTGCCAAAAACGGCGTCACCTTCTGCATCGATCACCATGCCTCTCCCTTTGCAGTGGAGGGCAGCCTCTCCGCCATTGCCGAAGCCTTTGACCGCATCGGCATCGGCCACCTGCTCTGTTACGAAACCTCCTGCCGCGACGGCGACGACATTGCCCACAAGGGCCTGGCCGAGCACGAACGTTACTTCGCGTCCGGCGGCAAGGGGCATGTGGGCCTGCACGCCTCCTTTACCGTAAGCGACGAGGTGCTCGCCGCCTCCGTCGCCCTGGCCCGCAAATACAATACGGGCATCCACATCCACGTGGCCGAAGCCAAATCGGATCAGGACCACTGCCTGAACACCTACGGCAAGAGCGTTGTCCTCCGCCTGAAGGATGTCGGGGCGCTTGATCTGCCCAAGACCATCCTCGGCCACTGCGTGCATGTAAGCGAGGCGGACAAGGCCATTCTGGCCGCCTCGCCCTGCTGGATCGCGCAGAACGTGGAATCCAACATGAACAACAACGTGGGCCTTGCCGGATACGGATACAGCAAGAACGTCATGCTGGGCACCGACGGCATGCATTCCGACATGATCCGCTCGGCCCAGTCCGCCTATTTCTCGGGTATCGGGGTGGAGGGACTTTCCTGCGCCGGCGCGTACGAACGCCTGCGCAACGTGCACCGCCACACCGCCCTGCACGGCCCGTGCGGCGACGGCGACAACAACCTCATCATCCTTGACTACGACAGCCCCACACCCCTGACCGGGGAAAATGCGCTGGGGCACTTTTTCTACGGGCTTGGCGCCGGACATGTGCATACCGTTGTGAGCCGGGGGGAAGTCATCGTGGAAGACGGACGGCTCACCTCCTGCGACGAGGCGGAAATCCTGGCCTTCGCGCGCGAACAGGCAAAACGGCTGTGGAGCAGGCTGCGCTGAAGGCGGCGGAAATCCACGGAAAAGACTTACAACCGCAAGGAAGTGTTACATGGCCTCGGATCATATGCACGGAATGGACGCAGGAAGGCTGCTGAGCTGGATTCTGCGGGATCTGGAAAACGGGTCCGCGCTCGGCATCGTGCGGGAACTGTTCTTTACGCCCAAGGAAGACGACCCCTTCCGCATGCGCCGCTATGGCGTGATGCTGGAAACCCCGCTGGGCGCCGCGGCGGGCCCCCATACCCAGATGGCGCAGAATATCGTGGCGGCCTGGCTTACGGGCGCCCGCTACATGGAACTGAAAACGGTGCAGGTGCTGGATCAAATCGCCGTTACCAAGCCCTGCATCGATATGGCTGACGAAGGCTACAACTGTGAATGGTCACAAGAACTGACCCTTGACCAGAGCTACGACGAGTACCTCAAGGCCTGGGTGCTGATCCATGCGCTGCACCACCGCCTCGGCGGCAACGGCAGGCCCGGCATGATCTTCAACATGAGCGCCGGGTACAGCCTGGAGGGAATTCAAAGCCCTACCGTACAACGCTTCCTCGACCGCATGAACGATGCTTCCGCCGATGTGTCGGCCCTTAAAAAGAAGCTCGCCCCGCTATATCCGCCCATAGCGGCTCTGGATATCCCGGGCCGCATCAGCGACAACCTCACCATTTCCTGCATGCACGGCTGTCCCCCGGCGGAAGTGGAAAAAATCGCCCTGCATTTTATTGAAACGCGCCGCCTGAACACCACCCTCAAACTCAATCCTACCCTGCTCGGCCCCGAACTGGTGCGCGGCATCCTGAACGCCACCATGGGCTACGGCACGGAAGTGCCCGACCTGGCCTTTGAGCACGACATCCCCTACTCCGAAGCGTTGCGCATCATAAAGAGCTGTCTTGGCGCGGCCAAACAGGCCGGGCTTACCTTCAACGTCAAACTGACCAACACCCTTGAGACCGTCAACCGGGACCAGAACCTGCCAGACAACGAAAAGATGGTGTACATGAGCGGGCGCGCCCTGCACCCCATCTCCATCGCGCTTGCGGCAACGCTGCAAAAGGATTTCGACGGAGAACTGGATATTTCCTTCTGCGCCGGGGTGGACGCCCTGAACGTAGCCGATACGCTGGCCTGCGGTCTCGCACCGGTGACGATCTGCTCCGATCTGCTCAAACCCGGCGGATACGGCCGTATAGCCCAATATATCGAGACACTGCGCCTCGCCATGTCACGGGCCGGAGCCGCGAGCCTGGACGCGTTCGTTTGCGCCACGGCGAACCTTCCCGACCGCAAAGCGGCGGTGCTGCGCAACCTGACAACCTATGCCGCAGCGGCGACCGCCAAAGGCGCTCGCTACACCAAGACAGCCGGAGCCAAGGCCGACGTAAAGATCTGCCGTCCCCTGCCCGCCTTTGACTGCGCCGCCGCGCCCTGCAAAAGCGCCTGCCCGGCCGGACAGGACATTCCCGCCTACCTCGGCTGCGCGGCAAAAGGCGATCCCTCGGGAGCCCTCGGCGTCATCCTTGACACCAATCCCTTTCCCAACGTGCTGGGCAAGATGTGCAACCAGGCCTGCCGCACGCGGTGCATGCGCGCCCACTACGATGCGCCTCTGCGTATCCGCGATCTCAAGCTCTGCGCTGCGGAATGCGGCGAGCGGCGCCTCAGTCCCGCCGCCGGGAACGGCCGCCGCGTGGCCGTCGTGGGCGCGGGCCCGGCCGGGCTCTCCTGCGCGTATTTCCTGGCGCTTGCGGGCTGCGCGGTGGATGTCTTTGAAGCCTCCGAAAAAGCCGGCGGCCGCGTACTGGGCAAAATGACCCGCGAAGCGGAGCGCGTCGCCAAGGATGTGGACGCCATTCTGGCCCTTGGCGTGACCCTGCATACCAGCAACCGGGTGGACGACGCGCGGCTCAGCGACCTGGCTTCCGCCCGTGACGCCGTGTACCTGGCCGTCGGACAGGATGATGCTCCGGGCGGCGCGCTGCCCCGGGAGCTGCAAGCCCTTTCCCGCATATTCCGCGGGCGTTCCGACGAAAACGGCGCTGCCCTCTCACTGGTGGAGGCCGTAGGAGAAGGACGCCGCGCCGCGCATGCCATGCTGGCCTTTCTGAACGTCACCCCGCGGGCAGCCGTGCCGCGCTCCGCCGGAGCGCTGGATGTGCGCGCCCTGCGCCGCAAGCAGGGGTTTCGCCTTGCAGGCGCGACCGGTTCCCTGGACGCGGGCGCGGCCAAAGACGAAGCCGAACGCTGCCTGCAGTGCGACACTTTCTGCGGCATCTGCGTTTCCGTCTGCCCCAACCGGGCCAACATTCTGCTGGCCGCTGAGGAGAAAAGCTACCCGGTGCAGGAAGCCGTGCGCACGGGCAAAGGCGTCCGCGTGGTCACTCTGGCCCAGACGGCCGTGCGCCAGCCCTGGCAGGTGCTCAACCTGGGGGACTTCTGCAACGAATGCGGCAACTGCGAGGCGTTCTGCCCCTCCTCGGGCGCTCCCTATAAAGACAAAAAACGCCTGCATGTAAGCAAGGCCTCGTTTGACGCCGACCTTAACGGATTCTTCCGGTCCGCTCCGGACCTGCTGGAAGGGAAGCGCCAGGGGGAACGCTGGAGCCTGCGCGTAACCGATGCGGCCTATGTGTATGAAGATGCCGCCATCAAGGCGACGCTGGACAAGCACAGCCTTGCAGCGCTGGACGTGGAACTGCCTGACGGCTGTGCCAGGGCGTCGCTTGCCGACGCGGTGGAAGCGGCCATGTGCAACGTGTTGACGGCGGAAAGCGCCGCCCTGCGCACCTTTACCGATTAACCTCGCCTTTGCCGTATCGCCGGCCGTGCAGCGGTCCCGGCAATACGGCAAGGCGTGTTCCGGAGCACCTGTATGTCACATCCCCAAACTTCCGCCCAGCCGGTCAGCGAGTTGATCTACTCCCTTGACTCCACGCCCCCCTTCGGCACCACGTTGCTGGCCTCCATACAGCATATTCTTGCCATGATCCTCGGGGTCATGACGCCCCCGGCCATTGTGTCCGCCGCCCTTGGAGCGCCCCCGGAGGCTATCGCCTACCTTGTCAGCATGTCCCTGTTCTTTGCCGGGATAAGCATTTACGTGCAGGTGAGCCGCCCCTTCGGCATCGGCTCGGGCATGCTTAACGTGCAGGCGACCAGTTTCGCTTTTCCCAGCACCCTGATCGCCATCGGCACCGCCCTTATGAAAACCCAGGGCATGACCTGGGAGCAAAGTCTCAGCACCCTGCTCGGCGTCTGCTTCGCGGGTTCCTTCATTCTGGTCATCGGCGCGTATTCCATCCACTATCTGCGTAAAATCATCACCCACACCGTGGCCGGGGTCACGGTGCTCATGATCGGCGCCTCGCTGGTCAAGGTAGGAGCCATCGATCTGGCCGGGGGGTTCGCGGCCAAAAAGGCGGGCACCTTCGGCAACCTGGACAACCTGGCCCTCGGTGCTCTGGTCATCATCGCCGTGGTGGCGGTCAACCGCTTCCAGAACCCCATACTGCGCATGTGCTCCCTGGTGCTGGGCATGGGTGTGGGGTTTGTGGCGGCTATTTTCATGGGCAAGGTGGACTGGTCCATCCTTTCCGCTCCGCGCAGCCTGTTCATGTTCCCGGTACCCTTCAAGTTCGGCTTTTTCGGCTTCGACTGGCAGACCTTCGCCGTGCTGTCTTTCATCTTCCTGGTACTCATCATCGAAGCCATCGGCGATATTACGGCCACCGCCTCGGTCTCCGAACAGCCCACGCGCGGGCACCTTTATCGCAGCAGGCTTAAGGGCGGCATTCTCTGCGGCGGCGTGTTCAGCGCCATAGGGGCTATCTTCGGTTGCTTCCCCATGGTAACCTTTGCCCAGAACAACGGGGTGATCCAGCTTTCAGGCGTGGCCAGCCGCAAGGTCGGACGCTTCTGCGGCGTGCTCTTTGTGCTCTTTGCCCTATTCCCGGTGGTGGTGGTGGTCTTTGAACTCCTGCCCCGGCCCGTGCTCGGCGGCGCGCTGGTGGTGCTGTTCGGCACCATCGCCACCTCCGGCATCCGCATTCTGGCGGAACACGGCGTCAACCGCCGCGAAAGCATTGTCATCGCCGCGTCCATCGGCGTGGGTCTGGTGTCCATGCTCCAGCCGGAGATTTTCCACCGCATGCCCCAGGTATTCCAGATATTCTTTGACTCGCCCGTGGTATCCGGCGGCGTCACCGCCATGATCGTGCACCAGATCCTGCCCAAGGATCCGGCCAGACATGAAGAGGAAGAGGACGACCCGGAAACCATCCAGGAATTCTTTATCGATACGGAATCCATGGGCGATAACGCGCGCTGATCGGGCGGGGCACCCTGCCCCGGAGACCGGAGGGCACTCCTGTGATCGAAGTGACAGTAAACGGAAAACCCGTTCAGGTAAAAAATGAACATCAGAGCTTGCTGTCCTTCCTGCGTGACACCCTGCGTCTCACTTCGGTAAAGGAGGGCTGCGCCGAAGGAGCCTGCGGCGCCTGTACCGTACTGGTGGACGGGCAAAAAACGCGAGCCTGCTCATACAAGCTGGGCAGGCTCGCCGGTAAATCCGTTATCACCATGGAAGGGCTCTCGCAGCGGGAAAAAAACGTTTACGTCCACGCCTTTGCCGAAGCCGGCGCCGTACAGTGCGGGTTCTGCACCCCCGGCATGGTCATTGCCGCCAAAAGCCTGTTGGACGCAAAGCTCACCCCCTCCCGCGAGGACATCAAAGAGGCCCTCAAGGGGAACATCTGCCGGTGCACCGGATACGTAAACATTGAGGAAGCCGTCCTCACCGCGGCGCGGTTCTTCCGCGACAACCTGCCCGTCCCCCTGCGCGAAATGGGCATGCAGCCCGAAACCCATGTACTCCTCCCTGACACCGAAGAAAAAGTGCTGGGCACCGGCGAGTTCTGCGACGACGTGGCCGTCTCCGGCATGGTATATGCGAAAGCGTTGTATTCCGCCTTTCCCAGGGCCAGAATCAACCGCATAGACGTCTCCGGAGCCCGGAGCCATCCGGCCTGTCTGTGCGTGCTCACGGCAAAGGATGTGCCCCATAACCGGCGCGGCCCTCTCGATCTCGACCGGGCGGAGCTTGTCGCCGAGGGCGAAGAAACCAGGTGCACGGGCGATGTACTGGCCCTGGTTGCCGCAACCAGCCCGGAGGCCCTGGACCAGCTACTGGCCCTTGTCAAAGTGGAGTGTACGGAACTGCCTCCCGTGGTTTACCCTGCGGACGCGTTGCGGGGCGACTCCCCCCTCCTCCATCCCGGCGGCAACGTTCTGCTCCGGGAAAGACTGCAACGCGGGGACGTTGACGCGGCTATCAAAGCCTCCCGGTATGTGATTACGCGCAAGTATGCCATTCCTTTTGCGGAGCAGGCCTCCCTGGAGTCCGAATGCGCCGTTGCCATGCCCATGGGAGATGACGGAGTGTTTCTCTACACCGGCAGCCGCTCGGTGTATGATGACCGGGAGGAAGTGGCCCGCATGCTGCGGCTGCCTCTGGAAAAGGTGCACGTGCAGGCGAGACTCGCGGGCAGCGGATTCAGCGGTAAGGCGGACACGGGCGTACAGTATCATGCGGCCCTTATGGCCTGGAGCGTTAAAAAGCCCGTCAAGATGAAGGCGCCGCGCCGGGAAATCGTGCGGCACCACACCGGCTGCCACGCCGTAGAGATGGAACTCACCACGGCCTGTGACGAAAACGGCGCTCTCACGGCTGTAAAGGCTCTGCTCATTGCCGATGCCGGCGCCTATGCCGCCCCGTATGGAGCGGACGGCCCGGAGCTCCGGCAGGCCTGCATGCATGCCGCAGGCCCCTACTCCTGCCCCAATGTGGACATTCTCGGCATGGCCGTCCGCACCAACAACGTTCCCCCGGGAATATTCAAAGACTCTGGAGCGCCCCAGATCTGCTTCGCCTCGGAAACCAACATCAATCTTCTTGCGGAAACCGCAGGGGTCTGCTCCTGGGAATTTCGCCACCGAAACGCCCTGCGCCCCGGCGACATGCTGCCGGACGGACGGACAGCCGGTCCGGACTGCGCCGTCACGCAGTGCCTCGAAGCGATCAGGGAAGCCTTTGACGCAAGCCCTTATGCGGGCATTGCCTGCGCTTTCAAGGACAACGCCAGGGGAGCAGGCTCCGGGGAGGCCGGGCGCTGCCTGCTTTCCATTGAAAAAGGCAGGGCGCATATCCGCGTTGCGGGCGCCTGTGCGAACCAGAGCGTGTCCACCATGTGCGCGCGCATGATCTGCCGCGTCACCGGTCTGGATCCCGGCCTTCTGGTCTATGAGCCCGCCGACACCGTACGTACGCCGGATGTTCCTTCCCCCGCCTGTTCCGCGCAGCTCACCGGCGAAGCCGCGCGCCGCGCCGCGGAAAAGCTGAACGTGGAACTGCGGGCGGGTAAAACCCTTGCCGCGCTCGAAGGCCGGGAATTCTACGGGGAGTGCCCGGATGCTTTTCTGGCTTACCCCGGCAACGGCGAAGCGGAGTTTGCCTGCTGTAGCGCCGCCGCACAGATCGTGCTGCTGGATGAAGAGGGCAAAGTGATACAGGTTGCGGCCGCATACGATGTCGGCATTCCGGTCGACAGCCGGTCCGTGGAAAGCCGGATTGCGGGTGGTATCGTCATGGGCCTCAGCCATGCCTTGACCGGAAACCGCCCTCCTGCCGGCGCAGCTTCCGGTGCCGGCGGTGAACTTCCGGGAGTGTGGCGCTCTTCCCAAACTCCCGATATTGCGATCCGCCTGATACAGGCCGGTCCTGAAGCCTTGCCCGTTCCTTCCGCCATCAAGAGTCTTGAGGAACTCTGCCTCACCCCCACCGCGCCCGCCTGCGCCCATGCCTACTACCGTCTGGACGGCACGTTCCGCCAACAGCTTCCACTGCGGGACACCTATTACAGCAAGGAAAAGCATTCTTAGGGATAGCGTCAGGCGCGCCCCTGAACGTAGCGCGACAGGCGGGACTTGCATGCCCCCGTGGCCTGAAGTGCGGAGACATGCAGGTCATTGTGGAAGGCTGCGCCACGGTCTGGGACCACGACCGGCAGATCGCCTGCGAGGGACACGCCGTTTCCTGTGGGGCGAAGCTGGTCATTGACTACGTTCGGAAAACGAAGGGATGGGAGCCGAGCGAATACCGCTTGGAACTGGGCATTGCTCTTGCCGATGCGCCTCTAGAGCAGTTTACGCTTCAAATAGTCGCTTAACGGCGGGCAAAGCCCGCCTACGCCTATTTTGCGGCAAGGATTTGCCGGCAAATCCTTGCGAGCATTTCAAGTGTGAAATGCTCTAGGGCCTGTTAACACTATTTGAGAGCCTCAACAATGAGAGCAAAAACGACAAAGGCAATGAACATTACGTCCAGCTTGTCATAGCGAGTTGCTATGCGCCTGAAGCCTTTGAGTCGTCTGAACAACCTCTCA
>JAVBTB010000005.1:0-12918 GCA_031556355.1 Desulfovibrio sp.
GATAGAACGCTTATTCCGTAGGCTTAAGGGTTTTAGGCGCGTAGCGACCAGATACGATAAGCTTGATGTTGTATTCGCTGCGTTCATCTACTTTGCACTCATCGTTGAGGCTGTTAAATAGTGTCAACAGGCTCTAGAGCATTTCACACTTAAAATGCTCCGCG
This sequence comes from Desulfovibrio sp., assembly GCA_031556355.1. Taxonomy (GTDB): domain Bacteria; phylum Desulfobacterota; class Desulfovibrionia; order Desulfovibrionales; family Desulfovibrionaceae; genus Frigididesulfovibrio. The sequence goes on from JAVBTB010000005.1 coordinate 165, forward strand.
AGGATTTGCTTCAAATCCTCGCTGTCAAATGATTATCGGGCGGCTTTGCCGACCGTTAAGCAATCATTTGAAGCGTAAACTGCTCTAGGGCCGCTCGCCGGGGCAGCCGCGCGCAACTTTTCACATACCATATGCCGAACAGGCAAACAGGAGATATTATGGCGGAAACACATATGCAGGTGGAGCTTTTGGCGCATACCCCAGATCCCCTTTCCCTTATTTATGCCGCCTTCCGGCAATGCTACCATGCCGGTTTTGTCGCGGAGATGTGGCCGCGTCTCCTGGCAGGCGAGATCAGTCCGGAAAAGCAGGGAGAGTTCGTGCGGCAGGTAGTGGCTTCGGGCCATGTGAGCCCTATCGAGCATGTGTCCTTCACCTTCGCGGTGCAGGGGGTCTCGCGCGCGCTTACCCACCAGTTGGTGCGCCACCGTATTGCTTCGTATTCCCAGCAAAGCCAGCGGTATGTGGACGGCAGCAATTTTAACTACATCATGCCTCCGGCCATTGCCAGGGATCCGGCTGCCAAAGAGCGCTTCTTGCGCTGTATCGAGGAGATAGGCGACGCGTATCGGGAGATCAAGTCGCTTCTGGACCAGAACCGCGCCGACAAAGCCAAGGAAGACGCCCGCTTCCTGCTGCCCCAGGCGGCGGAAACCCGGATTGTGCTGACCATGAACTGCCGTTCTCTGCTGAACTTTTTTGAGCACCGCTGCTGCACGCGCGCCCAGTGGGAGATACGGGCCATGGCAAACGCCATGCTTGCGGAGTGCCGGCGCGTCCTGCCGGTTGTTTTTGATACCGCTGGCGCTCGTTGCGAACGTCTTGGATATTGCCCGGAAGGTGAACAGTTTACCTGTGGGAAGTTCCCTTTGCCTGATAAAACAGCCTGATAAAAATATATACGTAACAGTATAATATTGTTGTTTTCTTCCATTCATGCCCGCCCTTAAAAAATAAAATAAAAAAATCAGCACTTGGGGCGTTGGGCTAGAAAATGAGAGAAAATCTTCGAAAATCGAAGAAAAAATGTTTTTATGTTGTTGAGAATGAAAAAAGTCATTGTGAGTTACATGTGCGCACCTGACGAGGAACCTTAGAAGACCATAGATCCGGGGAAAAGCCACGCTTGCCATGAAAGAAAATATATATAAATATTCAGCAGTATTATAGTATTATAATGCTGTTGAGGCAAACTGATGGTTGACATCTGCGCGAGCAAAAAACGACCCTTGTTGTTTACGGACTACTTCCGTAAAACCGACTCATGCAAAATATTTGGGCTCAAATTCAGTCAATTCTAGAAAAACGCCTTGCCCCGGGGCAATGCAAAGTCTGGATATCGGCCCTTACTCCCATATGGGAGGGGGACACCTTTGTCTTGCAAGCTGGCAGCCGGTTTATTGCGGATTTTGTAAGCGCCCGTTTCACCGCGGCCATCACGGAAGCGGTCAATCAGGCCACGGGCAGGAAGAGCCCGGTACGAGTTGTTGTTGCTTCCCCAAAACCTCTCGCCAATGAAACTTCTATGACATGCAGTGATCGTTCTCCTTCTCCCGCCCCGGATGTTCCCATGACCGCTTCTGCGCAAAAAGAGTATGCCGGTCCCGCATCCGTTCGCACGCCTGATCCTGTTCAGGCCGGCGCTCGCGCGCGGGAACACTCCTCCATCGCCGTTCCTTCTTTCGTGCCGCAGGTGCATGTTACGGAGCGTGAGGCGCTTCCTGCCGACACGCGTCCGCAGCCCCGCTCCCTTTCCTCGGTGCAGCTCTTTCTGCCCATGCCGGTGAAGGAAAGCACGGACGCCCGTTCCGAAGAGGCCCACGCCTGGCGGTACACCTTTGACGACTTTGTGGTGGGGCCCAGCAACGAATTTGCCCACGCCGCCTCGCGCAGCATGTGCGGCAGCGGCAACGGCGCGGATGTACTGTTCCTGAGCTCGGCGCCCGGCCTCGGCAAAACCCATCTTTTGCAAGCAGTGGGCAAGACCCTGTGTGAGAAATGCAACCGCAGAACCCCCAAAGTGGAGTATCTGACGGCGGAAGAGTTCACCACCCGCTTCTGGCTTTCCCTGAAAGCCAAGGACGCGGAAAGCTTCAAGGCCCGCTACCGGGATGTGGATCTGCTGCTGCTGGAAGACGTGCACTTCCTGCAGGGCAAGGAAGGCATGCAGATGGAACTGCTCGGCACCCTCAAAGCGTTGCAGAACCGGGGCAGCAAAGTGGTGCTTACCAGTTCCTTTTCTCCCAAGGATCTGCAGAACATGGACGAGCAGCTCTCCTCCCGCCTGTGCGGCGGGCTGGTCTCTTTCATCGAGCGCCCGGATCAGGAAACACGCAAGCGTATCTTCCGCCACAAGGCTCGCCTGCATCAGGTGCTTTTGCCCGAGGATGTGGAAGACGTGCTGGTCCAGTATATCCACGCCGACGTGCGCCAGATCGAAAGCTGCCTGCAGAACCTGGCCTTCAAAGCCCGCATGTTCAACGGCGGGGCCATTACCATGCAGATGGCCTGGGATATCATAGGCAACTACGCCGTGCAGAATCCCGTGCTCGACCTTGATGCCATTATCGCCTACGTCTGCCAGGGCTTCAATCTTTCCACCGAGCAGCTTTTGTCCAACCGGCGTAAACAGGAATACGTCTCGGCCAGAAACACCGCCTTCTATCTGGCCAGAAAACATACCGATCTGTCCCTGGAGTCCATCGGGCAACGCTTTAACCGCAGGCATTCCACCGTGCTGAAAGGCATCACCAACCTGGAACGCGAAATGAGCCGCCAAACCCCCCTCGGCCGGCAGATCACCAGCACCCTCGCCATGATCGAGCGTAACGGCAATATCGCCGTCCCGCCGGCGCGATAGGAAGGGACGAGAGAGGAGAGAAATGCCCCCTGGCAGGTGCAGGACAGCGTCCTGCCCGCCGGAGGCATTCCTCCCCCTCCTACACCTGCCCCTCACTCTGCCATGATTCGTTTGACGAAATCCGTGACTTTTTGGATTACCAGGTCGCGGGTTTCCTGGTGGGTGGCGATCATGTGGTGGCTGGTGATATTTTCCTGAATATGCGTGTAGTGCAGGACGACGTCCGGGGAGCTGATTTCCCGGGCTATGATCAGGGCGACCTCGGAGGGGACGTACTTGTCGCGCGCGTCGTGCATGAGCAGCGTGGGGCAGGCGATGCGGGGCAGGAGCTTGCGCAGGGGGAGCAGTCCTTGCTGCAGGCTGTAGAGCTGGGGCAGGCAGAGCACACCCTCGTAGCCTTCAAAGGGGGCAACGGCACGCGAGGCCTCTTTAGCGTGCGGCATGGGCAGTTCCGGACGGATGTGCCGCAGCAGCGGCGTCAGGGAAATGCGGGGGTCGCCCCGTTGGCCGAACCAGGAACGGTAGGCCCACAACGGCGCGGCAAGGGTGACCAGGCCCGCCATGTCGTACTTGGCGGCAAGATGCAGGGCGAGGCCCCCGCCCATGGAAAAGCCCATGACGATGACCTTGGTATAAATGCTGTTCAGGGCGAGGAAACGCTGCTCGGCATGGCCGAACCAGTCCTTGAAAAACGTGGTGCGAAAATCGGCTATAGAGGTGCCGTGTCCCGGCAGGGTGGGAACCTCGACTGTACAGCCAAGGGCGCGCAGACCCGGCGCGAGGGACGCTATTTCAAAGGGACTTCCGGCAAAGCCGTGGAGGAGGAGGCAGGCGGTGCTCATGGGAGTGTGGCGGGGTATGAGGGTGTTGTGGTACGCGGGATGACCGGCGAAGGGCGGAACCTTTACCGTTGCGTATTACTCTTGGGGGATAGAGCAAATTACCTTTGAAACTTCCCATTGGGTTTGAACAAAAAATGAGGTTTCCAAAGGGGGTCACCCCCTTTGGCCGCCGGAGGCAATGTTACTCTTGGGCAACTTCAAAATTATTCTGCTCTGGAGGGTGCGGGTGCCGTTACTGTTCTTCTGTCCCGGCCATGCGGACGAGTTCCTTGCGGATGTTCTCGCTGTCAAGCCGTGAGCATCGGGTGTAGGTTTGTCCGTCGGCGACTTCCTTTTCCACCACAAAATGGCGGGAGGCGCGTGACGCCAGTTGGGGCCAGTGCGTGATCAGCAGCATCTGGCGCTCTCCGGCAAGGCGGGCCAGGCGATCCGCGACCCGGTTCAGGGTGACGCCGCCTACGCCGGAGTCCACTTCATCAAATATCAGCGTGGGCGTTTCTTCCGTACTGCGGCTTATGAGAGTGACCACGGCCAGCAGAAAGCGGGAGAGTTCCCCCCCGGAGGCGATGCGATCAAGAGGCTGGGACGGCTGGCCCGGGTTGGGCTGCCAGAGCAGGCGGGCGCGCTGTTCGTCGCAGTCTTCCCGGCCGGGGCACAGGCTGTGGGGGGCGAACTCGAACATTACCCGCACGTGTTCGGAAAAACCGAGATGTTGCAGTTCGTCCTGCAGGGCCTGCGCAAAGGCGGCGGCGGCAGCCTTGCGGGCGGGGTTCAGACGGGACAGGATGACGGCAAGCGCGTCCGCAAGGTCTTTTTCCTCGTATTCCAGCTTTTTTCGTTCAAATTCGCCGGAAGCGAGAAACTCCAGGTTTTCAGCAATTTCCTGCTGGAGCGCAAGGACGGAGGGCAGGGAGCGCTTGAGCTTGCGCTTGAGCTGGGCCAGGGCGTATAGGCGCGCTTCGATGGCCTCGATGTCCGTTGCCTGGGCGCTGTGGCTGGCAGCGCGGCGCAGGCGGGCGTCCAGATCGCGCAATTCGGCGCGCATGTCGGCCAGGGTGTCCGGGGCGTCGGCCAGATCCTCCAGCATTGCGGCCAGAGTGGAGACAGGACGCTCAAGGGCGGCCAGGCCGTGCAGCAGGCCGGGGCCGCTGTCCTCTCCGCCGTGCAGGGCGGCCAGGGCGGCGGCGGCGTTTTCCGTAATGCCGGCCTGGTTACGAAAGGCCGCGCGCGCGGCTTCCAGTTCTTCTTCTTCCCCTTCCTTGGGAGCCACCTTGGCGATTTCCTGCTGCTGAAACTCCAGCATGTCGCGCTTTTCTTCCAGCGAGCGCAGGTTCGCTTCAAGCTCCTGGCGTTGGGCCGCGCACCGGGACAGGCGTTTGACGAGTTCGTCTTTTTCTTCCACCAGACCCGGCTGCTGCATGAAATCATCGAGAATTTTTGCCTGAAAAGCGGGTTGGAGCAGCTTTTGCTGGCCGTGCTGGCTGGTATGCAGGAGCAGCGAGGGACGCAGGTCACGCAGGACGTCCTGGGAGCAGAGCCGGTCGTTGAGGTAGAGACGGCTGCGGCCGGTGTCGGCGGTCAGTTCCCGACGCAGAATGTGGTCCTGCCCGTTGATGACGAACAGGGCCTCCACAACGGATTTCTCTTTGCCGGGGCGGACCAGATCCGTGCCGAGTTTTTCGCCTGTCAGAAAGTTCAGGGCCTTGAGAATGAAACTTTTGCCCGCGCCGGTTTCGCCGGTGAGCACGTTCATGCCCGGAACGAACTCCAGTTCAATGTCTTCAATAAGGGCGAGGTCATGGATGCGCAAGAGTTCCAGCATGAAGCACCTGTTACAAGCGTACTGATGTATGCGGCGGTATTGCTGTCAAAAAACGCGCCGCCCCGCCGGTTGTGTATACAGGGCTATTCGGGGCCTGGCAACACGCGGGCGGCGAAGTAATAAGATCTGAGCCTCAAACTGCCTGCAAGTCTGCATTGGCGGGCCTGTCATCTGCTGATGCGCGGATCAAGCATGTCGCGCAGGCTTTCTCCCAGCAGGTTGTACCCGAGAACGGTAAACAGAATGGCCAGTCCGGGAAAAACGGACATCCACCAGGCTATTTCCAGGGTTTCCTTGCCTTCCATAAGGATATTGCCCCAACTGGGCAGGGGATATTCGACGCCGATGCCGAGAAACGACAGGGAGGACTCGATGAGGATGGCTCCTGCAACGCCGAGGGTGGCGGATACCAGCACCGGGGCAAGGGCGTTGGGCAGAATGTGGCGGAAGAGGGTACGCGCGGTCCCGGCCCCGGCGAGGCGGGCGGCGTGGACAAAGTCGCGTTCGCGCAGCGAGAGGGTTTCCGCCCGTACCAGCCGGGCAACGCTCATCCAGGAGGTCAGCCCGATGACCAGCATGATGTTCACAAGGGCGGGTTCAAGAAAGGTGATGACCGCAAGAATAAGGAAAAAGGAAGGAAAGCAGAGCATGACGTCCACAAAGCGCATGACGCACTCGTCCACAAGGCCGCGGAAATACCCGGCCAGCAGGCCGAGGGTGGTGCCGATGCATACGGCGATACCCACGGAAACAAAGCCCACCCATAAGGAAACGCGCGCGCCGTAGAGCATGCGGGAAAAAACGTCCCGTCCGTAGGCGTCGGTACCGAAAAAGTGGTCGAGCGACGGCGGCTGGAGCATGGCGTTCAGGTTGATACCAAGGGGGTCATGGGTACTGAGCCAGGGAGCGAACACAGCGGCGACGGAAACGACGCCCACAAGAAACAGGCCAGTCCACAACAGGCTGTATTTGCGCAGGAGAAAGAACAGGCGGGCGGCATGCATGGCGTTCATTCTCCCGGTCCGAAAGAGCCCATATGCTTGCGGATGCGCGGATCGGCCAGCCCGTAGCACAGATCGGCCAGCAGGTTGCCCGCAAGGGTGAGCCCCGCGCCCAGCACCAGATTACCCATGAGCAGGGTATAATCGCGGGCCATGACCGCTTTGTAAAAGAGCTGCCCCATGCCCGGCAGGGCGAAAATGGTTTCGATGATCACGCTGCCGCCGATAAGGCCGGGCAGGGAGAGGCCGAGCAGGGTGATGACGGGCAGCAGGGCGTTGCCAAGAGCGTGCCGGAACATGACGATCCGCTCGGGCAGCCCCTTGGCTCTGGCGGTAAGAATATAATCCTGGCGGAGCACTTCGAGGATGGAGGCGCGCATGAAGCGCGACATGCCGGCAAGGGAACCGAAGGTGGAGACGAATATGGGCAGCGCCAGATGGGCCGCGAGATCCCTGATTTTTCCGAAGGTGGAAAGGGTGGCGTAATCCATGGAAGTCAGGCCGGAAAGCGGCAGCCACTGCAAGTCGATGGAAAAATAGAGCATGAGCAGCAGCGCCAGCCAGAAGCCCGGCATGGCAAAGCCGATGAAGACAAAGAGGGTGGTCACCTTGTCGAACAGCCCGCCCCGGCGCCGCGCCGCCAGTACACCGATGGGGATGGCCAGCACCAGGGTGAGGATGAGGGTAATGACGTTCAGCCAGACGGTCAGGGGAAGGCGCTCGGCTATCTTGTCGATGACCGGGCGGGCATCACTGCTCATGGAGTTGCCGAAATCAAGGCGGACAAGACGGCTCAGCCAGTCGAGGTACTGCTGATACAGGGGCTTGTCCAGGCCGTAGAATTCCGAGAGCCGTTTGTAGGCTTCGGCGTCGGCCAGAGGATTCATGGTGGTTTCAAGATCGGTGGGGGAGCCGGGGGCGAGGTGGATGACAAAAAAGCTGATCAGGGTGATGCCCAGAAACACCAGCGCCAGCCAGACCGCTTTGCGGGCGAGGGCGCTGCCGAGGCGCAGCAGCGTTTCCGTTCGTGGAGAGACGCGGGTTGCCATGGTTGTTTCACATCCCCATGAAGCGACAAGGTCGGTCTGTCGGCATGTACCTCTGGGCGGCGTGCCGGGCTCAGCCTCGGCAGCGTTGGCGGCCGCGGGGCTATTCCTTGGAGCGATTTGTTTTTGAAAGTATCCATCAGCTTCATCAAACGATGAGAGCTATGCAGTCACCTATTGGGGATTCCAAAGGGACTCAGTCCCTTTGGCCGCCGGAGGCAATTCGAACTCTTGGACAACTCCCAAAAGCATTTTTTCCAGGAAAATACGCCGCACACGGCCATGCCGGACAGGGCAAGAGCGCCGCTGCCGGCACTGCCTACGCCTGCATCCAGGCTTGCAGGCCGCTCACCTCTTGCTTCCAGTCCTTGCCGAGCCGTATGCCCAGAAACGCCTTGTACATAGCGTCGATAAGCTCGAGGCAGGCTTCCACAAGGTACATTTTTTCCAGAAAAAGAGCGTCGGGGTCAAGATCTTCCCGATCGCTTTTTTCGATTTTGGGTGTTTTCAGGCTGCCCAGGGAAAAATCGGCGGCTTTCAGGGTGACCTGCCATTCGTCGGGGTCACGGATCAGGCGGATCAGGGCGCGGGTGACCTTTTTGCCGGTGGTCAGGCCCATGCGGGCCTCGCGCAGTTCGGAATCTATGCCGGAAACGCTGGCGGTTTCCACATGATCGCCTTCGCCGCCCTGGACCACGATGCGGTGTTCCATGGTCACCGTGAAGGGGCGCCCGGATTTGTCGTTAAAAATGCCTCCCGTGGCGCTGCGGAACCAGAGCCAGGTGAGAAATTCCTGCCCGAGGATAAGATCGGTGGTCTGCCCGAGATAGGGGGTATCGTTTGTCATGGCGGTTACGCGAAGGGTGTGGGTTCAAGGGTGTCCAGGGGCGTGGGATCTTTGATCTGCGTGACGGCCAATTCGTAGGGAGTAAGGGGGACAAGGTGCAGATCAAAGGTGCGGACGAAAATTTCCTCAAACATATCCAGCATCTTTTGCTGGGTGGAGGTAAAGTAGACCACGCCTTCGGCCGTGTTCCAGACCGTCTGGAATTCCGCCGGAATGGGCAGAAAGCGCATTTTCAGGCGCAGCATGGTCTGTTCCTTCAGCTCTTTTTTGCGCTCGCGCGAGACGAACTTTTTGCCCTGTTCGCGGTTGTGGGCTTCTTCCTGTTTGATGGCCAGGGCATGGTGTTTTTTGATGACTGCCGGAGGGACGCGGCGAGTGTCCAGCCGCAGGGAAAACGCCAGATACTGGCCCTTTTCCACAGGGTTTACCGCAAAAGTGGCGTCGAGCATATCTTCAAAGGAGACCCATCCGAAAGATTGATCTTCCGGCAGTTCGTCAATGTCCCTGAAGCTGTTTTTGCGCAGCCTGTCCGGAACTTCCGCCCACAGACCCGAAGGCACGGGGTCGGCAATGCGAAAGCGGGTAAAGGTGGTGCTGGTTTTTAAAAATGACATGCCGTGTCCTTGGTTGCCGGTCTTTGTAAAAGGCCTGGGGTAAAAACGCGGACGGCGCGCGGGGCAGGGCAGGCGCGCCGGAGAAATAGGCCGGTCACAATAGTAGCGAATTTGCGGCGGGAGCGCAATTGGACCGGGGAGAGGACGGGGATAGCCCGGCGGGCAAAAAAGCATTGCCTGTTTTGCCTTCTGCGGGTATGAATGACTGGTTTTGTATCAGCGCGCGGTGCCGTGCGAACACTTTTTCTGGAGGACTCATGTTCTGGACTACTGCTGCATATGCAATGGGCTCCGGTGGACAGGCTGCTGCCAATGATCCGCTGGGGGGCTTTTCTTCGTTTATTCCCCTTATCCTCATGTTTGCCGTGTTTTATTTTCTGCTTATCCGGCCACAGCAGAAAAAGGCCAAGGAACACCGCGAAATGCTGGGCGGTCTCAAGCGCGGCGATGACGTCATCACCGCCGGCGGGCTGCTGGGCCGCATTGTGGAAGTGAACGACGACATCCTGACCCTTGATCTTGGCGAAACCAAGGTGCGGGTCACCCGTTCCGCCGTTACGGGCGTGCCGTCGGTACAGAAAGCCGCCGAGCGAAAAAGCAAAAAAGACGCCAAGAAAGACGAAGCCACGTCTGACGACGAGAAATAGCAAGGCGGTTTTGTGGCGGGCGAGGTTCCCTTGCCCGCTTTCCTTTTAGAGGCCTTAATTCTTGCCGTGCGCGCATCCTGCCTTTGGGCTGGAGGTGTGTTTTTTTGTCCGCAGCCCGGCCCGCGAGAGCGAGTGTCGGCCAGGACGGCCGACCGAGCGTCATCTATAATGAGGAGTTTCCATGAAACAGGGTCTGCCTTGGCGTATCGCCCTTACCCTTTGTATTCTGCTGGCCTCGGTGGTCTACCTGTTGCCGACGTTTCTCCCTGTTTCCGGCCGGGACAAGGAGCCGGGGCTGCTGCAGCGCCTTTTGCCGAACGCCCGTGTGAGTCTGGGCCTGGATCTTATGGGCGGCATTCAACTGAACCTGGGAGTGGAAGCGGAAAAGGCCGTGGCGACTTCCATAGCGCAGGCGGGGACGTCTGTGATGGACGAGGCCAACTCCAAGGGCATGCTGATGACCCGCCCCCGTATCGGGGTAAATGACCATCTGGAGTTTATGCTGGCTTCTCCCGCCAAGAAGGCGGAATTCGATGAGATGCTCGCCAAACGCTATGACAATTTCAAGGTGGTTTCCGCGCAGGACATGCCCGACGGCAAGATACGCTATACGCTGGAAATTACCGAGAGCGCCCGTGCAAAGCTGGTGGACAACACGATCGAGCAGGCGCTTAAGACCATCCGCAACCGCATAGACCAGTTCGGCGTTGCCGAGCCGGACGTGCGCCGCCAGCAGGGAGGCGACCGCATCAGCATACAGCTTCCCGGCATGGACGATTCCAAGCGGGCTGTAGACATTATCGCCAAGACCGCGCACCTGGAATTCCGGCTGGTCCGTGAGGACGTGGATCCCAAAAGCCGCGTGGCTCCCGTGGGGGTGGCCATTTTGCCCATGGACATCCGCCTGCCGAATGGAGATAAGGTCACGGAGCCCATTGCCGTGGACGCCCAGGCCGCCCTGACCGGCGACCACATCACGGACGCGCGTCCCGAAGACAACCACGACAGTTCCTTTCGCGTCTCCTTTTCCCTTGATCGGGAGGGGGCGAACATATTCTCGCGCCTGACCCGGGAAAATCTGCAGCGCAGGCTGGCCATTGTGCTGGACGGCCGGGTGTACTCCGCGCCGACCATTCAGTCGGAAATCAGCAATCAGGGAAGTATTACGGGCCGGTTCACCGCCAATGAGGCGGCGGACCTTGCCCTTGTGCTGCGCGCGGGTTCTCTTCCGGCTCCTGTGGTGGTGCTGGAACAGCGCAGCGTTGGTCCTTCCCTCGGGCAGGAATCCATCAACATGGGTGTGACCGCCGCCCTGGTGGGCGGCTGTGCGGTCATGATTTTCATGCTCGTGTATTACGGCAGGTCGGGGCTTATTGCCGACATCATGCTCTTTTTGGATGTGGTGCTTATCCTGGCCGGACTGGCCGCTTTCGGGGGCACCCTGACGCTCCCCGGCATTGCGGGCATTGTGCTTACCCTGGGTATGGCAGTGGACGCCAACGTACTGATATTTGAGCGAATACGCGAGGAAATGCACAAGGGCCTGACGCCGGTGGCGGCTATTGAGGCGGGCTTTTCGCGCGCCATGCTGGCCATTACCGACTCCAACCTGACAACGGTCATTGCCGCCCTTATTCTGTACCAGTTCGGCACCGGCCCCATCCGCGGGTTTGCCGTCACCCTTACCCTCGGTATTCTGGCCTCCATGTTCACGGCCATTTTTGTGTCGCGCATCGTGTTCGACATATGGATGGGCAAACCGGGCCGCAAGCTGAGCATTTAGGGAGAACATCATGGGACTGCATCTTATACCCAACAATCTGTCCATTGACTTTGTAGGCCTGCGCAAGGTTTCCTACATAGTGTCCCTGTTGCTTATCCTGGCCGGAGTGGCCTCCCTGGCCGTCAAAGGCGGCCCCCGGTACGGTATCGATTTTTCCGGCGGGGCCACCGTGCAGATCAAGTTCGCCACCCCCGTCTCCGACGAGCAACTGAAGGCCTCCCTGGCCGGTTCCCGCCTGCCGGGACTGGTCGTGCAGCAGTATGGAAACGACGGCAGGGACTATATTCTGCGTATTTCCGCGATGCAGGAAACCTCCACGGATATCTCCCAGATTGTAAACGAGGCCCTTGCCGCCAATCTGAAGGGGGTTGCGTATACAATTCCGCGTCTGGATATGGTCGGCCCCAAAGTGGGGGCGGACCTGCGGTCCCAGGCGCTGGAAGCCATGTACTATGCCATTCTGCTTATAGCCATCTATGTGTCAGGGCGGTTTGAGTACCGCTGGCTTGCCGCGGCCGTCATGGCGGCCGCGCTGGCCGGGGCCATATACGGACTGGGACTGCTGCACATAGACAAGGTATACCTTGTCTTTGCCGCCGTGCTGCTGACTATTGTCCTCTGCTGGAGGCTGAAGCTGACCTTCGCCATGGGGGCGATCGTCTCCATTCTGCATGACGTGCTCATCACCGTGGGGATATTCTCCCTGCTGAACAAAGAATTCGACCTGACCATCATCGCCGCGCTGTTGACCATTGTGGGCTATTCACTGAACGATACCATCATCGTGTACGACCGCATCCGCGAGAATTTGCGCGGCGACTTCGTCACGCCGCTCCCCGTCATCATTAACCGGAGCATCAACCAGACCCTTTCGCGGACCGTACTCACCTCCGGCACCACCCTGCTGGTAATCGGGGCGCTTTTGATTTTCGGGGGCGGCATGATCTTTGACTTCGCCCTGGTGATGTTTATCGGGGTGTTTGTGGGCACGGCGTCGTCCATGTTTGTGGCAAGCCCCATTCTGATTGCCTTTGGCGATAATTTGGACAGAACCGACCATACCAGAAAGGATAAGCGCCCGCGCGACGCGGACGGCCGGCTTGCCGCCCAGGTGTAAGCGGCGCAACGGCTGTTCCTTCTTACTGTTTTCGCAGCGCGGCGGGAAACCCCCGAAAAAACCGCTGACCCACCCCAGCCGGTACGGGCGGGGAAAAAAAGCCCCCCCCCCCGCAAAAAACCATAAGTTGACCCCGAGAAACCAACAACCCAAAAATTGGGGCCCCCCGGCCCCC
>JAVBTB010000003.1:0-16432 GCA_031556355.1 Desulfovibrio sp.
GATAGAACGCTTATTCCGTAGGCTTAAGGGTTTTAGGCGCGTAGCGACCAGATACGATAAGCTTGATGTTGTATTCGCTGCGTTCATCTACTTTGCACTCATCGTTGAGGCTGTTAAATAGTGTCAACAGGCTCTAGAGCAGAATAATTTTGAAGTTTCCCAAAAGTTGCATTGCCTCCGGCGGCCAAAGGGATTGAATCCCTTTGGAAACCCCATTTTTTGCTCGGCACCGGTGGGAAAGTTCAAAGTTAATTTGCTCTAATGCGTTTTTCCCTACAGAATAAACCGGGTCAGGTCGGCGTTCGCGCGCACGTCCGAGAGCTTGTCGCGCACCCAGCCCTTGTCGATGGAAACGCTCTCCCCGCTGCGTTCCGGGGCTTCAAAGGAGAGATCGGCCAGAATCTTTTCCATGATGGTATACAGGCGGCGCGCCCCGATATTTTCCGTCTGGCGGTTGGTTTCCTCGGCAAAGGCGGCCACTTCTTCCAGGGCGTCCTCCGAAAAGTCCACGGTCACCCCTTCAGTGCCCATAAGGGCGGCATACTGCAGGGTAAGCGCGTTGTGGGGCTCCTTGAGAATGCGCAAAAACTCGTCCTTGCCGAGGGCCGAGAGCTCCACCCGCAGAGGAAAGCGCCCTTGCAGTTCAGGAATAAGATCCGACGGCTTGCTCACGTGAAAGGCCCCGGCCGCGATGAACAGGATGTGATCGGTACGCACCATGCCGTACTTGGTGGAAACGACGCTTCCTTCCACGATGGGCAGCAGGTCGCGCTGCACGCCCTCGCGTGAAACGTCCACTCCGCCGCGTCCGCCGTGGGAAGGACTGGCGACCTTGTCGATTTCGTCGATAAAGATGATGCCGGTCTGCTCCACCCGCTCACGGGCGAGGTCGGTGACCGCATCGTGGTCGATGAGGCGCTCGGACTCCTCCTGCACCAGGATTTCGTAGGCTTCCTTCACCTTGAAATGACGGCGCTTCTTTTTGGCCGGGAACATGCGCGAAAAGGCGTCCTTGAGCTGCGAGCCCATCTGTTCCATGCCGGGCATGCCCACCATTTCCACCTGCGGGCCGGAGGACTGCTCCACCTCCATCTCTACCTCACGGTCGTCCAGGCGTCCGCCGCGCCACATGGCGCGCAGCTTCTCGCGCGTGGTATCGCGGGAATCCGCCGGCAATGCGGCCGGGCCGTCGCTATAGGCGATGTAGTCGGCCTTGGGCGCGCCCGAGGGCAGCAGCAGATCCAGCAGGCGCTCCTCGGCGGCGGCTTCGGCGGCGACGCGCACGCGCTCGCTTTCCTCCTCGCGCACAAGGGAAATGCCTATCTCCATCAGGTCGCGCACCATGGATTCCACGTCGCGGCCCACATAGCCCACTTCCGTGTACTTGGTGGCCTCCACCTTGATAAAGGGTGAGCCGCACAGCTTGGCGAGTCGGCGGGCGATTTCCGTCTTGCCGACCCCGGTGGGGCCCATCATGATGATATTCTTGGGCGATACTTCGTCGCGCAGGGCCGGATCCAGTTTCTGCCTGCGCCAGCGGTTGCGCACGGCAATGGCTACCATGCGCTTGGCGTCATTCTGCCCGACAATGTATTTATCAAGCTCCTGCACTATTTCGCGGGGGGTCATGGTACTCGCCATGGACTGCTGCACTCCTCAAAAAGGTACGCCGTGCCGAAATCCTGCTCCGCAACACGCGTTGCGGCAGGCCGAACACATCACATAACAGGGGAATTGAGGGAAAATAGGCACGATTCACAGAGGAAGCAAGGGTCTGCGGCACACAAAAGAAAAACCGCCTCAGGGCAACAGCCAGTACTCCAGGAGCAGGCGCAGCGCGGGCCAGCACAAAGACAGTCCCATAACCGAAATAAACAGGAAGATCAGCCGCAGATACTGCTCCGGCAGCATCCCGGCGGTCATGCGCATGCCGAGACGGCTGCCCAGAAAGCAGACGGGTGCGCTGAGAAGGGTAAGCTGCCACACTTCCCTGCCCAGCAGACCGTGCAGAAAATGGGCGACAGCAACCACGATGAACAGCAGGGTGAAGAGCGTGTTCAGCGTGCCGCGAATGACCGGAGGCGGCCAGCCGGTCTGCGTGGCGTAGATGACGGCCGGCGGACCGCTGATGCCGAAGGCGCCCCCAAGCGCCCCGCTGAAAAATCCCGCGATATAGGCCCAGAAAGACTTTGGAGGGCCGGTTACGGGTGTGTGGCTGCCCGCAAGACTCCAGATGGCGTAGCCGATGCACAGGAGCCCCAGGGCCGTGCGCAGCCATACTTCCGGCAGGCTGCTCAGAAAAGAGCTGCCGAGCCAGACTCCCGGCAGGCTGCCGAGCACAAGGGGCAGAAGGTTGCGTGTGTGGATGTGTTTGCGAAAAACGACAACCCCCTGGGCCTGCATGATGATGCAGCAGAGCACCCCCATGGGAATGGCCGTGCTCATGTCCAGAAACATGAGCAGCAGCGGCACCATGACGATCAGGGCGCCGAAACCGGTCGCCCCGTTAATCAGGCCGCCCAGAAAACTGATCACAACGACCGCGGCATACTGGCTCACGCAACCTTCTCCAGAAGCTTCCGGAACATCCGGCAGCCAAAATGCAGGGCAACGGCGGGCCGCGTTGCTCCCCCCTTTGCCGGGAGGCAAGCAATGCGGCCCACAGTAACGCCCACCACGCTCTCCCGCCGCTATTTCGCGGCGATAATCCCCACAAACACCAGGGGTACCGTGCCGGTATTGGTCAGACCGTGGGACTGCCCGGCGCGGACAAAGGTCATGTCTCCGGGGCCGACGGGGTAGTCCTTGCCGTCATTGTCCCGGTAGGTGCCCGTGCCGGAGATGATGACGTAGGAATCCTCGTTGTCCGTATGCTTGTGGTAACCGATGGAATACCCAGGTTCCAAAGTCAGGATGCCTATTTCCTTGATAGCGGCCTCGGCGGGCGGCTCATCTCTTGTAAAGGCATACTTGCCGTACAGCGTGCCCACCCCGTTGGCGGCCTTTTCCCTGTCGAACACCTTGGCCTTGTCGGCCGTGACGATGCCCGCCCTAGCCGTTTTTGCCGCCAGGAGCAAGAAGATACAGATTACAACAGCAGTCAGTTCCATCATGATGTCCACCTTTTCAGGATACGGGACGGCGTTCTTTCCGCCCCGGCAACGTTGCGTTCAAAAATGGCTATTCCCGGCCGAGCCTTCTGGCAATTTCCTTGGCGGACGCGCGGCCCGCGCCCATGGCCAGAATGACCGTGGCTGCGCCGGAAACGATGTCCCCGCCCGCAAACACGTTGGGAATGCTGGTTTCGCCGTTCTCATCGGCATCAATGTAGCCCCACTTGTTGAGCTTGAGGCCGGGGGTGGCTTCCAGCAGCACGGGGTTGGCCCCGGTGCCCACCGCCACAACGGCCAGATCCGTGGGCAGAGTATAGAAGGCTCCCTCAACGGGTACGGGGCGGCGGCGGCCCGAGGCATCCGGCTCGCCAAGTTCCATGCGCTGCAATTCCACGGCGGTGAGTTTGCCGTCGGCGTTGCCCATGAAGCGCGTGGGCGCGCAGAGCAGTTCGAGCTTCACGCCCTCTTCTTCCGCGTGTTCCAGTTCTTCAAGGCGGGCGGGCATTTCGGCGCGGGTGCGGCGGTATACAATATGCACGGTTTCCGCGCCCAGGCGCAGGGCGGTGCGGGCCGCGTCCATGGCCACGTTGCCGCCGCCGAACACGGTGACGTTGCGGGCGGGGAAGCCGGGCGTGTCGTAGTTGGGGAAATCGTAGGCGCGGCCGAGGTTCACCCGCGTAAGATACTCGTTGGCGGAAAACACGCCGATGAGGTTTTCGCCGGGCACGTTCAGGAACTTGGGCAGACCGGCCCCAACGCCGATGAACACGGCCTTGTAGCCCTGTTCAAAGAGCTCCTGAATCTGGAAGGTCTTGCCGCCCACGTAGTTGGTGACGAATTCCACGCCGAGCTGCTTGAGTACGGAAATTTCCGAGCCCACGATCTCTTTTTTGGGCAGGCGGAATTCCGGAATGCCGTAGATCAGCACCCCGCCCACTTCGTGCAGGGCTTCAAACACGGTGACGGAAATGCCGCGCGCCGCGAGATATCCGGCGGCAGTGACGGACGAGGGGCCGGAGCCGATGCAGGCCACCTTGAGTTCCGGGTCGGGCATGATGCACACGTCGCTGCCGAGCAGGGCCTGGCAGGCGCTGGACGCCAGGTAGCTGTCCGCCACAAAGCGCTCCAGACGTCCGATGGCTATGGGCTGGCCCTTGGCGTTCAGCACGCATTCGCCTTCGCACTGTATCTCCTGCGGGCAGACCCGGCCGCACACGGCGGGCAGGCTGTTGGTGCGCTTGATGATTTCATAGGCATCGCGAATATTGCCGTCGGCCACGGCCTTGATAAAGCCCTTGATATCCACTTCCACAGGGCAGCCCTTGACGCAGAGCGGCTTTTTGCACTGCAGGCAGCGCCGGGCCTCTTCCAGCGCCTGGCCGGGGGAATAGCCGAGGGCCACTTCGCGGAAGTTTTTGATGCGCTCCTCCGCAGGCTGGCAGGGCATGGCCACGCGCTTGGGGGTTTCCTTTCTGGATTTTTTCTTCTTGCCCTCCTGCGCTTCGCTCATACACCGGCAGTGCTCGTCGTGAGAGTGGCGCTCCTGATCCTTGAACATGGCCAGGCGCTGGCGCAGTTCCACAAAGTCCACCAGGTGCCCGTCAAACTCCGGCCCGTCCACGCAGGTGAACTTCGTTTTCCCGCCCACGGTGACACGGCAGGCGCCGCACATGCCGATGCCGTCCACCATGATGGAGTTCAAGCTCACCGTGGTGGGCACGTTAAAGGGCTTGGTGGCGTTGGCGACAGCCTGCATCATGGGCACAGGGCCGATGGCGACGACCTCGCGCACGGTATTGTCCGTTTTCAGCCGATCCACAAGCAGATCCGTTACAAGGCCCTTGTGTCCGAAGCTGCCGTCGTCAGTGGACACCAGCACTTCCGGACAGAAGGCGGAAAGCTCGTCGTAATACAGAAGCAGATTTTTGCTGCGCGCCCCGATGATGGCCACCACGTGGTTGCCCGCCTTGTGGTGCCCTTTGGCGATGTGATGCATGGCCGCGATGCCGGTGCCGCCGCCCACGCAGATCACCGTGCCCACCTTCTCAATGTGGGTGGGCCTGCCCAGAGGGCCGCACAGGTCGGCAATATTGTCGCCTTCCTTCAATGATTCCAGAATGGCCGTGGTCTTGCCGAGCACAAGATACACAATGGTAATGGTTCCCGCTTTGGGATCGGCATCGGCGATGGTCAGAGGAATGCGTTCCCCGTTCTCCGTAACGCGCAGGATGATGAAACTGCCTGGCTTCGCCGCTTTGGCAATATGGGGGGCATGAATAATCAGCCTGCTGGTCTGTCCGGGAATGAGCGATTCTTTCCTGAGAATGGGTGAAGCCATGTGTGTATCCGCCTTTTTCAGTTCCTGCGGCACGTCTGCCGGCAAGGTTTGACGTGGAGGCCCAAACCCGCACCGTCGTCATGCGGGGGCCTGCCAAGGTATTGCAAAAAATTCTGCTGCCGGGGGCAAAAAAGCGCTCATGGGGACACTGCCGAAGACACACGCCGGAACCCCAGCACCGCCGCCAGAAGCGGGAGCTTTTGCGGCCAGCGCTCCCAAACGGCATTCTGCACCGCCCACCAGTCCATATCCGGCAGCATGGGCCGGACCCGCTCCGCCCAGGAGGCGAGAAGCGCGTCATCCGCCCCCGGCTCCGCCAGATGTTGCAGCAACACCCGCTCGACAGCCTTGCCAGCCAAGATTTTCTCCCGCGGGGCAAGGTGCCGGGAAAGCAGCGCGGCGACCTGTTCCCTGCGTTCAGGGGCAAGGTGCTCATCCCGCATGCAGGCAAAGGGCAAAAAGGCGAGAAACCCGTTCCACAGCTCCGACCGCGGCATCTCGCGCTGCCCTTCCACCCAGAGGTCCGTCAGGGAAAGAACATGAACGGCCGTAGCGCACATGCGGCCGCGCTCCACGGCCTCCCGGTTCTCCAAAATCTGCGTGAGCAAAAAATCGCGCATGGGGCGGGAAAGCTCGCCCACCACGGCCCGCGTCTCGTTCTCCAAAGAGGACGTGTTCCCGGCTGTGCCGCTCTCTCCCTCTGGCCAGCGTGCCGTCATCGTGCTGGCCGCGAGGGGTACGAAACCGTTTTCATCGTCTTCCGCCCGGCTCGGCGCCGCCCACTCCCAGGCATAGCGCGTCCCGGATTCTTCAAGGCTGGTGCGGATAATCGCGGTTCCACGCCACAGGCGCGGCGAGCCGGATTCCGCAGGAGCCTCCGGGCACAGTTCCACGGAAAGACGTGGGAAGCGGTACAAGGCGGAGCCGCCCGGACCGGGCAGGCGTCCTTCGGAATCCAGAAGCAGCGCGGCCAGCAGGCAGAGCACCGCCGGAGTATCCCGCCGGGGCAGCACCTCACGCGCAAAAACATCCTTGCCGCTGCCCATTTCCGGGCGGTTGGACACGGCCTTCTCCAACGCGCGCAGCACTTCGCCGGTAACGTCCCGGCCGCCCGTGTCGGTGCACAGCTCCATGGCGCGCAGGGCAAAGGTCAGGGCGTTTTCGGGCTCAATGCGGGAAATGTCGTCAAAGAACCAGGCGCAACTGGCAAAGGCGGCCAGGGCTTGCTCCCGCATGGCCAGAAGTTTCCAGGCCTTGTCACGGGCTCCGGCGCGAAACCACTTTTGCGCGAAGGCGTCGCCCGCAGCCGGATCAGCCAGCACAACGCCGTAGTCCAGGAGGGCCGCACCGGCATCGGTAAAGCAGTCCTTGCCCGCTTCGGCAAAGTGGGCGGCAAGGGCTTCGCGCATGGCGTTCAGGGCCTCGCGTAGCGGGCCCCGCCAGCGCTGGTTCCAGTCCGGGTGGCCGCCGTCGGTGCAGCCGCAGTCGCTCCGCCAGCGTTCCACGCCGTGGACGCAGCTCCACGACGAAGGCTCGTGCAGGATAACCTGGCGGGTGGGGGGATTTTTGTCGATATAGGCGGCAAGGTTGGTCAGTTCCAGACCGTCGCGCCTGGAATATCCCTGCGCCAGCACATGGGCGAGGGCCATCTCCCCGAAGGTAAAGTGATGCCCGTAGGTTTCTCCGTCCGTGGCCAGGGTAAGCAGGGTATTGCCGGAACGGCCCGCAGCAAGGCGGGCAGCCGCCTCCGAGATGCGCTTCCAGAAGGCTTCGCCGTCGCGCAAAAGCCCCTCAAAGGCGATGCTCTGGGAGAGCCCGCCGTGATAGAACACCGCCGTCATGGAAGCGCCGGAAGGCAGGCGCACCTGATACGGCTCGCCTATGTTCAGGCTGCCCTCATCCACAGGAACAGGGGTTGCTTCGGCGGCGGAGCGGGTTCCGGAACCGCCGGGGGTTTTAACCTCAAGCACGGCCCTGGCCTGGCGCGGAGCCAGGATGACAAAGCGGATACCCTCCGCCGCAAGGCTTTCAAGACTGGGAATATCCACCGCGCACTCGGAAAGCCACATACCCTCGGGCGCACGTCCGAAATGGAACCGGAAGTCCTCAACGGCCCAGCGGACCTCAAGCGCCCTGTCCTCAGGGGTGGCCAGAGGCATAATGACATGGTGGTACACTTGCGCCAGGGCATTGCCGAAACCCCAGCGGGCGCGGCTTACGGCATCACCTTCACGCATGCGGGCCAACACCCCAGGAGCGGTGCGGCGCATCCACTGCAGCAGGGTCGGCCCGGCGTTGAAGCTCATCCATTCGTAACAGTTCAGGATATCGGCGATGCGCCCCCCGGAGCCGACCCTCCGGGCAAAGGCGAGGGGCGCGTAACTTTCGCGCAGGATGCGCTCGTTCCAGTGGCGCATGGGGGAGGCGCTGGCTTCGCCGAGAATGCGCCCAAGCCACGGATCTTCACGCGGAGGCTGATAAAAATGGCCGTGGATGCATAGGGATATGCTCATCAACCCTCTCCAGAGCATGATGCAAAAAGCGGCATAGGGGACCGCCGTCCCCGGATATCCCCTATGGCATATAGCAGCCCGGACGAAAGCACAAGCGCCAAAATCGCCAGGGGCAATTCCTCCCGGCCGGGCAATGGGCCGCCGCCCACAGCGCGATCTTTTCCGCGCCGCCATTGTCAAGTAAGGAAAAGATTGCTATATTTCGCAGTGAAGAAAACTTTCCGTTCTTTATTAAGGAGAAAGCAATGAACATGCAACGTTCCACCCATCTTCCGGGGAGCCTCAGCCGCGTGGAGGTCACCAATGCCTTCATGCGTTCGGTGTATAACTGGATGGGCCTCGGCCTCGGCATCACCGCCGTTATTTCCTGGGTGCTTTCGTACACCAGTTTTCGCAGCGTCATGCTGTCTCCGGGCGTCCTTACGTTCGGCATCGTCGCCATTATCGCGGAACTCGGCCTTGTGATGTACCTTTCCTGGCGCATCAACAAACTTTCCGCCGCTGCCGCCTCCATCATGTTTCTGATCTACAGCGCGCTGAACGGGTTTACCCTGTCCTTCGCCCTGATGCAGTACGAGCAGACCTCGGTGGCCCAGGCCTTTCTGACCACCACAGGCATGTTCGCCGCCATAAGCCTGTACGGGCTGTTCACCAAGCGCGATCTGTCCTCCATAGGCAGCTACGCAATCATGGCCCTGCTCGGCCTGATCATCGCCATGATTGTGAACTTCTTCCTGCGCTCCACCATGCTTGAATTCGGCATCAGTTGCGTCGGCATTCTCATCTTTGTGGGCCTGACCGCCTACCATACCCAGCTCTACAAGGAGATGGGCGAAAACATGCCCCAGGACGACGCCACAGCCGTGCGGCGCGGCACCATTATCGCGGCCCTGTCCTTGTACCTGGACTTCATCAACATGTTCCTGATGCTGCTGCGCCTGATGGGCAACCGCAACTAGCCGGCGTTACAGGCCTGTGCCGCGGGGGGAAACCGTGTTTACGGTTTCCCCCTTTGCATTGTACGCGGGAAACAGGTAAGAAACATGAGCCGCATTCCCTGAAAACACGCTGACCGCAGCCGGTGAATACCCTTACACTGGAACGACGCATGAAACTGCCCGCCCTCTACCGGCGCCTCGGCCCCCTTCTGCGCCCCCTCTCACTGCCTTATTCCCTGTTCATGGCCAAAAGAAGAAGCCTGTATGAAAGCGGTGTCCTGCCCCGCTTTTCTCCGGCCTGCCCCTGTGTGGCCGTAGGTAACATCTCTTGGGGGGGCACCGGCAAAACGCCGTTCGTCTCCTGGCTGCTGGACTGGGCGGAAGAACACTCGGTGCGCGCCGTGGTGCTCACCCGCGGATACGGCGGCAACCCCGGCAAGACGCCGCTGGTAGTCGCCCAGAACACGCCGCCGGAAAACGCCGGGGATGAACCCCTGCTGCTCGCCCGCTGCCATCCCCAAAGCCGTGTGGTGGTCTTTCCCCGGCGCAGCGTGAGCGGCCGTTTTGCGGAAGAAACCTTGCGGCCGGAACTCTTCGTCCTGGACGACGGCATGCAGCATCTCGCCGTGCGGCGCGACGCCGATATCGTCTTGCTCCGCCCCCAGGATTTGAAGGAAGAATGGAACGCGGTTATTCCCGCCGGTTCCTGGCGGGAAAACAAATCCGCCCTCAGCCGGGCCGCCGCCTTTGCCGTGAAGGCGCGACCGGAAGATTTCGCCCGCCTTGCTCCCCTGGCCCAGAAACATCTGGGAGAGTTCGGTATACCGCTGTTCTCCTTCACTCTTGCGCCAAAAGGCCTGCGGCCCCTGTTCCATAAAGCCGGGGGCGACGCCCTCCCCATGGCGGACACGCCGGCGGCCTGCACCCGCGCGATTTTTCTACCCGCGGACACCCCCTACCGGAACGCTCCCTATATCCTGATAAGCGGCGTGGGAGATCCCGCGCAGGTTGAAAACGACGTTACCGCCTTTATGGGCCGTCCCCCGGTGCAGCACTTTGACTTTGAGGACCACCACCCCTACACGCCCGTGGACGTGCAGGCCGTACTCAGCCTTAGTGCGGCTCCCCTTCCCATCGTATGCACCGCCAAGGACGCCGTGAAGTTGGAGCGATTCGCCCCTCTGCTGGCGAACCACCCGGTACTGGTGCTGGAAACCGAAGTGCGCTTCGGTCCGGCCCTGTTCTCCTCCACAGACTTTCCGCAATGGTGGAAAGAATGGTGGACAAGGGCTTCCCACGCCTCTTCACAGTCCGCATAACACGCCTATCACGCCAGGACACCGCAATGGCAAAACACTCCGGCGGCAAAAAAAACCGCGCCGCTGACGAAACGCCCCAGGACTCCGGACAGGAACGCTTTGCCGCGCCTCTGGATTTCCATGACCCCGAGCTTCTTGCCTCCTCCCTGCTACAGACCCTCAAGCAGGCCGGACGCCCCCTCGGCATGGACGAGCTGCTGCGCATCACCCACCTGCCCCGCAAGGCGAAAAAACGGGTGGAAGCGGCTCTGTTCTCCTTGCAGGACGAAGGCCGTTTGGTGCGTACCGGAAGCGCGGCCTGGTCCGCTTCCGCCAAGCTCAAGCATGTGGAAGGGGTGCTCGCCGTGCAGCGCGCGGGCATGGGCTTTGTTACCCCCAGCGACGGCAAGGGGCGGGACATCTTCATCCACCCTTCGGCCTTCGGCGACGCCTGGCACGGCGACGTGGTGGAAGTGCTCGTCCTGCCCGGCAGGCGCGGCCCCAGCGCGGAGGGGCGCATTACCCGCGTTCTGCATCGCTCCCGCAAGGAAATCGCCGTGCATGCCGTCCGTAGGCAAAAAAACGGGGAATGGATCTGCGTGCCGGACACGCCCCGCCTGCAGGCCATGTTCGCCGTGGATACCAGCGCCCTTCCCGCCCCGGTGCAGGAGGGGAATCTGTTGCTCGTGCTGCCGGGCGAGAAGACCGCGCCCGGCCTCTGGCTGGCGACGGCCACCGCCAATCTGGAGCATGAAGAAAGCCCCCTCGCCCAGGAACGGCTGACCAAAAGCAACCACGCCATTCCCTCGGAGTTTCCCCCGGCGGCCCTGGCCGAAGCCGCGCGGTTGCCCGCCGATCCCCCGGAAGAAGACTATACGGGAGCGCAGGCTGGAGCCGTCCAGAGGCGCGATTTAAGGGACAGCGACTTTGTGACCATCGACGGCCGCACGGCCCGCGATTTTGACGACGCCGTGTGCGTGTATGAAGACGCCACAGGGTTCCGGCTTCAGGTGGCCATCGCCGACGTGGCCCACTATGTGCATAGCGGCAGCGCCCTGGACGCCGAAGCGCGCCTGCGCGGCAATTCCTACTACTTCCCCCTTTCGGTGGAACCCATGCTGCCCGAACAGCTCTCTAACGGGCTGTGCAGCCTGCGGCCCGACGTGCCCCGTCTGGTTATGGTGGCGGACATGCGCTTTAACGCCAAAGGCGAAGTACGCGGCGCGGAGTTCTATTCCGGCGTCATCCGCAGCAAGGCCCGCCTGACCTACGGACAAATACAGCGCGGCCTGCTGCTCCACGAGCCGGAAGAGGAAAAACATCTCGCCCCGGTGCTGCCCATGCTCCAGAAGGCGGAAAAACTGGCCCGCCTGCTGGCCGGGCTGCGTTCCGGGCGCGGCAGCCTCGATTTTGACCTGCCCGAGCCGGAATTCCAGTTCAACGACGTCGGCGAGATAGTCCACATCGGCCCGCGCGAGCGTCACTTCGGGCACCGGATCATCGAGGAGTTCATGATTGCCGCCAACGAGGCCGTGGCGCGTTTTCTGGCGGAACGGCAACGCAATGCCCTGTACCGGGTGCACCCGCAGCCGGACGAGGAAAAGCTCACCGCCCTCATGACTTTTCTGGAAGAAACCGGGCTTGGGGAAAACCCGCTGGCGGAAAAACGCCGGGCAGCGCGCGGCAAAGGCAAGAAATTCCCTCCCGCCGCGTCAGTGCCCACGGCGCGCGATCTGCGGCAAATTCTGGCCAAGGCAGCCGGAACCCCGCAGGAATACACCATCAACCGCATGGTGCTGCGTTCCATGATGCAGGCCCGCTACGCCACGGAAAACGACGGGCACTTCGGCCTCGCCTCCGAATGCTATTGCCATTTCACCTCGCCCATCCGCCGCTATGCCGACCTTGTGGTGCACCGCGCCCTCAAGGACGCTCTCGGCTACGGGGAAGGAGAAAAGCTGCCCTCTCCCGCCCGCCTGGAAACCATAGCCGAGCATATTAACGGCACGGAGCGCACCGCCATGGACGCGGAGCGCGAAATCCACAAACGCCTCACCGCGCTCTTTTTGCGGGGCAAAACAGGCGAGAGCTACGACGGGCTGGTGTCGGGCCTCACGGACTTCGGCATGTTCGTGGAGATGCCCTCCCTGATGGCCGAGGGCATGGTGCCCTTCAGCGGCCTTGGGGGCGATTACTATGAGTATCTTCCGGAACGGCAGGAACTGCGCGGCAGCCGCACCGGGCTCATCTTCCGCCTGGGGCAAAGGCTCCGGGTGCGGATTACCGACGTCAATCTGGCCCGGCTGGAAGTTAATCTGGCCCTGGACGAAGAGGGAATTGCGGCCGTGGAAGGTGTGTCCGGACGCAGACCGGAGCACGCGTTGAAAAAACGCCCGGCCCGAGGCGAAGAGGACGGTTTTGGCCGCGAACCCGCGAAAAAGGGTGCAGGCAAAGGGGGACGCGGTCCCGGCCGCATTCAGAAGGAATCGTCTTCCCGTTCCGGACGGCGCACAGAGAAAGGGACTTCCCGCAAGTCCGGCGGCGCATCGTCAAAGACTTCCCGCCGGGGTTCCGGCAGAAGATAGGCGCGAGTTCGAACAAATCAATTTTGAAGTTGCCCAAGAGTCGCATTGCCTCCGGCGGCCAAAGGGAGTGACTCCCTTTGGAAACCCCATTTTGTGAGGTAAATTGAAGTTACTTTGCTATACACTACATCCTCCCCCAAATACGCGGGTGCAGGGGGACGGCCCGCATCGCACGGAGACAAGTTTTTCATACCGCGGGAGCGTTATTGGCCGGACGACCTTTGCAGCCCTGGTTTATTCCTCCCTGCCGGGTATGGGCGGAGCCCACATCAAAACCAGATGGCTTCGACAACCATGCCTTTCCCGGCGCCTTCCGGCGGTCACTCCGAAGCTGCCTGCTTCTTTCGCAAGCGGCGAATAATCTTGCCGGTAAATTCCGCCAGCGGCGCGGCAAGGGCCGGGGCAAAGGCAAGGGTCAACCCCAGGTAGACAGCGGCGAAGGCCAGACCGCTCGCCGCGATTTTTGCGGCCGCCCCCCACAGGGAATAGGCGGCGAAGAGACGATCCATACCCAACACCGCCCCATACCCGGCAGCGCAGGCAGGCAGGCAGAACACAAAGGCCTTGGCCGTTTTTCCGGCAAGACCGGCCAGCCCCCCCCGGCCGAATCTTCGCTGCCAGACGCCCCACAGCAAGGCGGTGTAGGCGGCCACCCCGAAGACCCCGGCCAGGGCCACTCCGGCGGTTCCCAACGTTTTCGCCCCGTACCAGTAGGCAGGCAGCGCGACCACGGTAGATACGCTCCCGGCAAGGGCCGGAGTGAGGGTATCCCGGTAGGCGTAAAATGCCCGCCCCACTATCTGCTGCACCGCCCAGAACACGACCCCCGCCAGCATCAGGGCCAGAAGCAGACCCGATTCCGACGCCGCCTGGGGCGTAAAACCGCCCTGCTGAAAAATCAGGCGCATGGTCGGCTCCGCCGCTACCATCATCCACAGGGACAGCGGCAGAGCGATAAGCACGGTGTTGGAGAGCGCCCGGTTCAGGCTGTCGTTGAAGCCCCGCGTATCACCCGCAGCCGCAAGAGCGGCCAGAAAAGGGTATGAGGCCAGCCCGGCGGCCTGGGCCACAACTCCCACCGGCACCTGCATAATGCGGCGGGCGTAATTGAGCAGGCTGACCCCGCCCTCGCCCGTCAGAGAGCCGAAACTGCGCACGAACTGCTCGTCCAGAACCACGATGGACTGCCCCAGCATCAAAGGCAAAGCAAGCAAAAGCAGCTTTTTCATGCCGGGGTGGAACAGCACCGGCGACAGGCGCATGCCGCCCGCGCGCACGGCCAGCACAGGCAGCGCAAGACTGCCGAGAGCCGCCCCGGCGAGCACGCCCCAGCAAAAGCCCTCCATGCCGCGCGCCGGGAAGAGATGCACGGAAATCACCCCCCCCAGTATGATGCAACCGTTATAAACAAGGGGGGTCAGGGCCGGGACGGTGAACTGCCGCCGGGAATAGAGCATGGCGGTGAAGCAGGCCCCCGGCAGAAAGCATATCTGCGCGGGCAGGATTATGCGCAGAAAGGATACGAGCCGCGCATGGGCCTCCGGCGTGAACTTCGGGGCCACAAGGCGGGCTATTTCCGGCACACACAGCCAGGCGGCCAGGGTCAGGACGGCAATGGCGAGAGCGGCCCAGCATACGGCGGAGGAAAAAAAGCGCCAGCCGTTTTCCTCGTCCTTCGCAAAGGCCACGGCGAGAAGCGGCACCAGAGTGATAGAAAAATACCCGCCCGCCAGCAGATAATTCAGAAAATCCGGCACTACAAAGGCGATGAAGTAGGCGTCGGACTCAAGCCCCGCGCCGAAGCAATAGGAAATGACCTTGTCACGCACCAGACCGAGAATGCGCGACAAAAATACGCTGATGCCAAGGGCCAGGGCGGCAACGCCCATGCCCTGGGTGCGGGTCAGAAATCCCATGGAGGCTCCTGCTGCGAAATATTGGCGCACTCTACCCGCTCTTCAGAGCGGCCGCAATACTCGCCGGACGAAAGGAGCGGTGCGCATTCCCGGCGCTTCCTTGACAGTCCGCAAGCCCGCTACTACAAACAGGCGACGCCCCCCGCGCCGTGCAGGCGCTTTACCCGCTTTCCGGCGTGGCGCGGCATCCCCCTCCGCACCGGCAAAGACGCTTAGCGAAACCTGTGTCCGCAACCCTCGAACCAAGCGAGCCGCCCTCCATGAGCAGCCTTCCCCCCTACTCTCCCCATCCTTCCAAAGTGCCTCCGGACGGCTGCATTACCATCATCGGCATGGCCGCCGCGGGGAAAACCACGGTGGGCAGGGAACTGGCGGCCCTGCTTGGCTGGAGCCAACTGGACACGGACAATCTTATCGAGTCAAATTACGGCGCTCACCTGCAGGCCATCGCCGACAGCATGACCAAAGAGCAGTTTCTTGACCTGGAGGGAAATATTCTGCGCCGCCTTTCCATCAAGCGGGTTGTCGTTTCCACGGGCGGCAGCGCCGTCTACCGGCAGGAAGCCGTACGCTATCTGGCAACACTGGGTCCGATCATCTACATTGCGGTTCCCCTGCCCATCATCCTGGAACGCATCGCCCGCAAGCCCGAACGCGGCCTTGCCATCGCCCCGGGCCAGACGGTGGAGGATCTGTACCACGAGCGCGCCCGCCTGTACGAAGCGGCGGCCACCTTTACAGTGGAAGGAGGGCACGCTCCGGCGGCGAGCTATGCCCTGCGGATAGCCGAGTGGCTGGCGAGGGAAGCGTGAGCGGCAAACTGCACAACATGCTGCACCGTGCGGCAGCCTCCCGGCAGACGCCCGCAGAGGCACAAAACACACCCGCAGCGGATGCCGCAGGCAATATCTTCGGCCGCCTGCGCGATCTGTACGCCCGCATGGAGCAGGCCTATGAACAGACCGCCGCGGCAGCCGGTCTGACCTGCAACGGCTGCCAGACCAACTGCTGCACCAGCTTTTTCCAGCACCACACCTATGTGGAATGGGCCTACCTGTGGCGCGGCCTGCAAGGCCTGGCCCCGTCCCGGCGCAAGGCCTTCGTGCAGCGGGCCGAAGCCTATGTGCGGGAAGTGCAGCGCTGCCTTACCATGAACGTTCCGCCCTCGGCCGTGTGCCCCCTGAACGAAGACGGCCTCTGCGCCCTCTATGCCTACCGCCTGATGATCTGCCGCATGCACGGCACCCGCAACGTCTTCACCCTGCCCGACGGCAGGCAGCAGGTCTTCCCCGGATGCGCCCGTTTCGTAACCCTGCCCTGCGCCGCCGCACCGGGAGAGAGCCCCGAAGCAACGGCGAAAGACTCCGCCCAAACGCTCTACCCACAGCCCGAGGCACAACCCCCGGCAGAGCCAACAACGCAGCCTTCCCCTGCGGAATGTCCCACGCTTGACCGCACCCCCTTCTACAAGGAACTGGCCGAACTGGAGCTGGCCCTGCTGCGGCGGGTCGGGCGTCCCCTGCCCAGAGTCAACCTGACCTTGGCCGAAATGATCGTGCAGGGACCGCCGAAAATCTGAATATGTGAATGCGGGGGAAGGGGAAAGAACCCTTTTGAAAATGTGTCCTTTCCCCTTCCCCCGCACCCCCATCCTCTTTCCCCAAAAACTTTTTATCTTGTGTAAAGTGGCCATGGGCAGATTGCGGGTGTGCTCGTGGAGTGTCCGTGCGG
>JAVBTB010000077.1:0-12007 GCA_031556355.1 Desulfovibrio sp.
CCCCCCCGCCCCCTCTGGGTTACCCCCCTTCGACACCCCTTTTTTTGGGGCGGGGGGCCCCCCCCATTCCCGCCCCCCCCCCGCTACAGTAACGCTTTGTCCCCCCACGCCACCCCAACCATTCAAGCTTTTGTTTGAGTATTCGCGCTTGCGGAACATTCGCGGCTTTCCTTTTTGCCGGCTTGGGGTGTATGGTGACCGGACACGAAGCATGAGCGGGAACTGAATTTCCCCTGCGGGCGTTCAGCCCTTCAGCAAGGTAAGGAGATATAACAAATGCCTGTTTTTTCTGTTGTCAGCGAGCTGTGCCGCGCTGACGGAATTTGCGCCAGGGTGTGCCCGGCGCATGTGATCAAAGGGCCTGCGGGCCAGCAGCCGGTGATGCGGCCGGGTACGGAGGCGAGCTGTATCGCCTGCGGGCACTGTATGGCGTTTTGTCCGCATAGGGCGGCCAGGGTGGATGTGCTGAACGTGGAAGAAATGCTGCCTCTGGACAAAAAGCGCCTGCCGGACGCGGAAGCTGTGGAAATGCTGTGCCAGAGCCGGCGTTCCATCCGGCAGTTCAAACAGGAGCCGGTGGCCAAAGATCTGCTGGAACGCATTCTGGCTACGGCCCGGCACGCCCCCTCGGCCAAAAACCGGCGGCCGGCGCGCTGGATTGTGGCCTATGAGCGGGAAAAACTGAAGGCCATTGGCGACAGCATGGCCGACTGGCTGGAAATTGTGGCGGCCGACAAAAAAGCGGCAGCGGGTTTTCCCGAGGTTCAGGCCCTGGCCCGGGCCTGGCGCCGGGGCATTGATCCTTTTTTCCGGGGCGCCCCTCATCTGGTGCTGGCCGTAACGCCCAAGGACTGGGCCTGGGGCGGCATAGACGCCGCCATCTGCCTGACCTACATGGAAATTGCCGCCTTGCCGCACAAGGTGGGAGCCTGCTGGGCCGGGTACGTGACCACGGCGGCCCGCCAACACGAACCCTTGCAGCGGCTGCTGGGTCTGGCCGAGAACGAAGAGGTTTCCGGCGGGCAGATGCTGGGGCATGTCGCCCTGCGCCCGACCTCGGCCGCGCCGCGCGATCCCCTCCCCCTGCAATGGCTGTAAGCTTTTACCTCGCCACCCTTGGCTGCAAGGTCAACCAATACGAATCCCACGCCCTGCGGGAGGCCTGGTCGGCCCGGGGCTGGCTGGAGGCGGAAAGCCCGGAACAGGCCGAAGTTATTCTGGTCAACTCCTGCGCCGTAACGGCCAGGGCCGTGGCCGACGTGCGCAACGCCGTGCGCCGGCTGCATCGGGCCGCGCCGGAAAGCGCCATCATCGTCACCGGCTGCGCGGCCGAGGTGCTGGAAAAGGAACTGGCGGATCTGCCGGGCGTGCGCGCCGTGATCGGGCAAAGCCGCAAGGAGGAGCTGCTGGCGGATTTTTGGGGACGGGTTCTCACGCAGGAAGGATTTCGCCACGCGGAGGCGCATGCGGCCGGCCCCCCTGCCGGGCCGGCTTTGGAAAAGAGAAAGGGGCGCGGCGCGGCGCCCTTTCCGGCCTTTGCCGTTTCCGGCTATGACCGTTCCAGGGCGGTTCTGAAGGTCCAGGACGGCTGCTCGCACGGTTGCACTTATTGTATTGTCCCTCTGGCGCGGGGCCGGGCGCGCTCCCGAACCGCGGAAGATTCCCTGAGTGAGGCCAGGCGGCTGCTGGCGGCCGGGTTTCGGGAAATCGTGCTCAGCGGCGTGAACCTGCGCCAATACGGCCGGGATCTGTCTGAAGCCTCCGGCCGGGGCGGCAAGGCCGGCGGTGACTTCTGGGATCTGCTGGCCCGGCTGGATCGCGAACTCGGCCCGGAATGGGCCGGGCAGGCACGCCTGCGCGTCAGTTCCCTCGAACCGGGGCAACTTGGAGCAAAGGCCCTGGACGTGCTTGGCGCCAGCCGGATGGCGGCCCCGCACCTGCATCTTTCCCTGCAAAGCGGCAGTCCTTCGGTACTCGGGCGCATGGGCCGTGGCCATTACGACCCGGCGACCCTGCCGGACTTTTTCGCCCGCCTGCGCGCCGTCTGGCCGGTGTTCGGCCTGGGCGCGGATCTGCTGACCGGCTTTCCCGGCGAGAGCGAGGCCGAATTCCGCGAAGGCCTGGCATTGTGCCAGGCCCTGCCCCTCACCTATGCCCATGTGTTCCCCTATTCCCGGCGGCCGGGCACGGCGGCGGCGACTATGGACGGTCAGTTGCCCCCGGCCCTGAAAAAAGAGCGGGCAGCCGCGCTCCGGGCCATGGTGCGGGAAAAAAAGCGGGCCTTTTTGCAATCGCTCCTGAACCAGCCCCTGATGCGGGTGGTGTTTGAAGACCGGGGCGAGCCGCCCGGCGACGACGCGGCAGAGAACGGTCCTGGCGACGGCGCGGCGGGAGGAAAAAGCGCAAAACCCGAAGCGGCGGCCCCCCCCTTTTGGCGGGGTGTGAATGAATTCTATGCCGACTGCCGTCTGGATGCCGCCAGTATCGCGGACGCCGACCCGCCTCTGCCCCGCGCCCTGACGCCGGTTCGCCCCGTGCGGGTGGAAGCGGACGTGCTGGTGGTAGGGCCGGCGAAAAGCGGCCGGATCACTTCCTGAGAAATTGTACGCGGACCCACAAAATGGGGTTTCCAAAGGGGGTCACACAGAGCCTGTGTCCCCGACCCCCTTTGGCCGCCGGAGGCAATACGACTCCTGGGCAACTTCAAAATTACTCCACATCTAACCGATGGCGAGCAGAACGCCGCCGGCCACGCTCAGGGCCGACTGGGGGTTCTGCCCGGTGATCAGCCTGCCGTCGAACTCCACATGATCTTCCCAGTTTTCGGCCCGGGCGAAATCCGCTCCCAGTTCGCGCAGTTTCGATTCCAGCAGAAAGGGCATGTGCTGATCCAACTCGACCGCTTTTTCCTCATCGTCGGTAAAGGCGGTAAGGCGCTTGCCCCGCACCAGCGGGCTGCCGTCGGACAGGGTGACGCCCACCAGGCCGGCGGGCCCGTGGCACACGGCCGCGATTATTTTGCCGGCCTCGTACATTTCCCTGATGATGCGGCCCAGATCGGCGTTGTCCGGCAGGTCAAACATCGTGCCGTGCCCACCCGGCAGAAAAACGGCGTCATAGGGCGAGGTGTCGCGGATGTCGGCGAGCTTGAGCGTACGCTCAAGATGCGGTGTCGTGCTCAGAAATTCCAGCGATGCGCCGTTTATGCTTCTGCCATCAATGGGGGCCTTGCCGCCGGCCGGGGAGGCCACGGTCACCTTCAGCCCGGCCCCGGCAAGGGTGAGATAGGGTTCGGCGAACTCCGAAAGCCAGACGCCCGTTTCCCTGTCCAGCGGGGCCATTGTCCCGGCCGAGGTCACAATAAAGAGCACGTGCTTTTCTTCCATGGGCTTTCCCCTTTGTTGCGCCCGGCGGTGCGGGCCGCGTTTTGTCCATTGGCCTGTGCGTGGCCTGAAAAGGAATATTGGCTGTACGATAGCACGACTCGGCCATTGCGGACAAGACGACTGTGCATTTTTTCGCGGGAAAACGCGGGCGGGAAAAACAGGCGGAAAACCGAAGACGGCGCGTGGACCTCTATCGAGAGCATTCAGGAAACAGGAGTGAAACGAGCTGTTCTGCGCGAGTGTCCTCACGGGCAAAAACGGCCAGCCCCTCTTCAAAATTCAGCTCGCTCAGCACCCGGATGCCGTGGGCTTGCAGCAGGGCTGCGGCAACGCCCTGGCCCGGCACAAGGGTGCGGCTGAAACTGCCGTTGTAGATCATCGTTCCGCCGCAGGACGGGCTTTTTTCCTTGAGTATGGCAAAACGGATGTTGTGTTTTTGCGCCAGGCGCAGGGCATGGGCTGCTCCGGCCGTGAAGTTCTCCGTCAGGTCGTCCCCGTCGCGGGTCAGGGCGCGGCCGTTGTTCAGTTCGCAGGGAGGGCGCGGAATTGGCAGCCCGCCGTCCATCTCCGGGCACACGGCCAGGGAGAAACCGCGCGCGCTCAGCCGCGCCAGACGCTCCACAGTGGAAGCGCCGCCGTCGTAGCGGCAGGCAACGCCGCACAGGCAAGCGCTGACCAGGCACAGAGGATGGGGGCGTTCCGGCGTCATGGGAGGCTCGCGGGGGTCAGAGGCGGGCTGAAACGGCTAACCACAGGCCGCTCAGGGCCATGTGGACGATCAAGAGGCGATTGTCCCGGAGTGGTTTTCCGCGCAAACAGGCGAACACCCCGGCCAGAAACCAGGCCGCCAGGGCCGACGCATGGAGCAGATAGATCCTTTCGGAGGCGTAATACCACACGCCGGCCGCCGGCCCCTCGCCGGCCCACAGGGCCGCATAGTCTTCCGGGCGCATCTTCATTGCCGCGATCTCGCTTGCGAACAGCGCGCACATGGCGACGCAGACCAGCGCCCACAGTATCCTGAGGATGATGGAAAGTCGAAAAAGGCGCAGTCCGGGGTTTTCCGGAGCTTCGCGGGATGGCGGAATGTCGCCGCATGGATTCATGAAACGTCCGTTCGGCGCGTTGGGCCTGTGCCACGCCCGTTCGTTATTCCCCGATGATTTTTATCAGCACCCGCTTGTCGCGGCGGCCATCAAACTCTCCGTAAAAAATCCGTTCCCAGCGACCGAAATCCAGCCTGCCGCCGCTAACGGCCACCACCACTTCCCGGCCCATGATCTGGCGCTTCATGTGGGCATCGGCATTATCCTCGTAGCCGTTGTGCCGATATTGGCTTACCGGCTCGTGCGGGGCGAGTCTTTCCAGCCAGACCTCGTAATCGTGGTGCAGGCCGGACTCGTCGTCGTTGATGAAGACCGATGCGGTAATATGCATGGCATTGCAGAGCAGCAGACCGTTGCGGATGCCGCTGGCGGCCAGGGCGGTCTGCACCTCGCCGGTGATATTCACAAAGCCCCGGCGGGCCGGGACGTGCATGGTCAGTTCCTTGCGGTAGTGTTTCATGGCCCCTCCAGAGAGTTTGTATGCGCGGAAACAGGCACGGCTGCCGGCGGTGCCGGGAGCACGCGGCGTGTTGTCAAATTGAGAATTTCCACCAAAGGCATGCCTTTGTGCCGATTCCTGTCTTCCGGCAGTGCGCTTTTTTCGCAATGCCGCCGCTACGGACTTTCTTATTTTGAGAAAATTATCAAAATGAAAAAATATTCACGGCC
Organism: Desulfovibrio sp.; assembly: GCA_031556355.1. Taxonomy (GTDB): domain Bacteria; phylum Desulfobacterota; class Desulfovibrionia; order Desulfovibrionales; family Desulfovibrionaceae; genus Frigididesulfovibrio. The sequence goes on from JAVBTB010000077.1 coordinate 5,162, forward strand.
CGTTCTTGCGCGCGCGGTACGCCATTGTAGCTGTAATGCTTCACTATATTGAAAACGAAGCTCTTGGCCTTATTTTTGCTAGTGTGGGTAAGACGGCGCGCGATTCTTTGCAGAATGCGGCGCGCTCCCGCGAGGGCGTCTTCTTTATCCGGACCGATAGCAGTCTCGCACCGGAATATGCCGAGAAGGCGAACCAACCTCTGCGCGCCGTCGAACAATTTTGCGCGGGAATCCCGCGGCTCGGTTGTCCGCCCATTGTCAGGACGGCCCTGCGCCTGCCCCGGGCCGTGGGTTTTGCCAGAGGATGTATCCTCTGTTGTGCCGGGCGCTGCAAACAACGGCGGCCCAGAGGCGTTTTCTGCAGGACGCGGGCAACAGGTCGAAAATGTTCCGGGCGGTCGCCTCGGCCTCTGGGCTTTCCACCTGGTTGAAGACAAGGGCGATACGCCCGCGCGCCTTGGCCAGCAGCCCTTTGGGGTGGGCGATAGCCGAGGCCAGGTGCCGGGGGTGCAGTACTTCCCCTTCCCTGGCTCCGGAAATTGCCAGAAAAAGGGACAGGCGGTGCACGCAGTCTTCCGTGGCCGTGCATCCGGCGGGCGGTACCGGCAGAACGGCGACGGTCATGTCCGCAACCTTCGGCACCACAGGCTCATGCCGTGCCCAGCCCTTGAAGGGCAGACCGCGGGAGCCGTCCGCCTCAAGGAACGATTTGTCAAAACGGGGAAAAAGATGCGCACACAGCTCCGGCGGCAGCGCCCCCACTTTGCCTTCCCTCTCAAGGAACACGCCCGCCAGCGTGATGCCGGGGCTGGCTTCCTGCAAAGCGCCCGCATCTTCAGGAGGGAGGAAGGCATCGTACTGTCCCGCCTGCGGCTGCCATATCTTTGTGGTGGCGCCCACAAGAATCCTTTGCTCCCTAAACGCTTCCGCCAGCAGCCAGAGCAGGGTCGTCTTGCCCCCGCTGCCGATCAGGGCGACCACTTCGCCCGCGCTGCCGCTTTTCGGGAACAGCAGTTCCGGAATTCCGATCATCACATCCTCCCCAGCGGCATGAACCGTTCTATATCCCGGAACGGCGGAATACGCCAGAATGCCCTACAGCCGGCGGGAGGCGGGCGGCCATGAAGATTGACGGCATCATCCTGGCGGCGGGGCTTTCCAGGCGCATGGGGGAAAACAAGCTCCTGCTGCCCTTCCTGGGCAAGCCTTTGCTGCGGCACGTGCTGGATCTTGCCCTTCTTCTTCCCCTTGCCTCGGTGGTGCTGGTGACCACAAAGGAAACCGCCGCCCGCGTGCATATTCCTTCCGAGGTCCGTCTGGTGCACAATCCTTGCCCGGAACAGGGACAGTCTCTGAGTATACGTCTGGCCCTGCAACACTCCGACGCGGACGGATACCTTTTCTTTCCGGCCGACCAGCCGCTGCTTGATGCGGATACGGCCATGGCCGTTCTTGCGCAGGCGAACCCCCGCTGTATTGTCGTGCCCGCCCATGGCGGCGTGCCCGGCAGCCCGGCTTTTTTCCCGGCCGGATTCAAAGAGGAACTCATGGCCTTGCGGGGAGATGCCGGGGGCAGGGGCGTGCGTGAACGCCATCCCGAAGCCTGCCTCTATGCGGAGGTGGGAAACGCTTCCGTCCTGCGGGATATTGATACGCCGGAACAGTACCGGCATTTGCTGTCTCAGGCCTCGCCCTGAGCTGTTGGCGCGCGGCCCGGCAAAGGCTTCAACTCCGCCCGGCCGGTCCGCCATGAAACACAGTAGCCTTGGAGCCGCCATGCTGATGCAGCCATCCATGCGCACACCTGCTTACGCCGCCGATACCATTGTGGTGCGCAGCGGCGGGGACATTGCCACCGGGGTCGTCCAAAAGCTCTGGCGGGCCGGGTTCCGGGTCGCGGTGCTGGAAACGGCGGCTCCCCTCGCCATCCGGCGCAACGTGTCCTTAAGTTCCGCCGTATTCGAAGAAGTATGCACGGTCGAGGACATGACCGCGGAGCTTGCTCCCGACGCCCGCGCCTGCCGGAAAATATGGGGCAGCGACCGCATCCCCGTTCTCGTGGATCCGCACATGGCCTGCCTTGCCCTGCTGCGTCCGGCGGTACTCGTGGACGCCATTATCGCCAAACGCAATACGGGTATGCGTCCGGCTCTGGCTCCGGTGACCATTGCTCTCGGTCCCGGTTTTTCCGCTCCGGAAGACGCGGACTGCGTGGTGGAAACCATGCGCGGGCACTCCCTCGGGCGCCTGATCACGCGTGGCCTCGCCCAGCCCAACACCGGCATTCCGGGATCTCTCGGCGGCAAGAGTGCCGAGCGGGTGATCTACGCGCCCGCGGCCGGGCTGGTCAGGCACGTGCGCCGCATCGGCGACCGGGTGGAAAAAGAGGACGTTCTCTTCACCGTGGGCGATGTGCCGGTGCGCTCGCCCCTGACCGGCACCCTGCGCGGACTTGTTGAGGACGGCATCGTGGCGCGGCAGGGACTGAAGTGCGCCGACGTGGACCCCCGCCCTGCCGAGGAGGTGGATTTTCATTCCATCTCGGACAAGGCCCGGTCTGTGGGCGGAGGGGTGCTGGAAGCCTGTTTCATGATTGCCAGGAAAAAAAGCGTGCTATTGCGGCCTGCCGTTACCGCATACGGCGGCGGGAAGCTTGTGCCGATTCCGGATAAGCGCTGCCTGCTGCGCGCGTAACCCGGCAGCGGGGAAAGGCCCGGCGGCGGGCCGGAAAACGCCGCCGCCGGTAGCCGTGTCCCCGGATAGTGTTCTGTAACCTCCTTGAGCGAATGGAGACGACCATGCCCTCGTTTACCGTCAATGGAAAAACTGTAAGCTCCGACAACGACCGTAAAAAGCTCCTGAATTTTTTGCGGGACGAACTGCGGCTGACGTCCGTTAAAAACGGTTGCGGCGAAGGCGCCTGCGGCACCTGTACCGTTCTTGTCGACGGCAAGGCTACCCGAGCCTGCGTTCCCGCCCTCGGCAAACTGGAAGGCAAAAGCGTCGTCACTCTGGAAGGGCTGACCGAGCGGGAAAAAGACGTGTACGCCTACGCTTTTGCCAAGGCCGGGGCGGTGCAGTGCGGGTTCTGCATCCCCGGCATGGTCATGAGCGCCAAAGGACTGCTGGACGCTACCCCCTCGCCTTCCCGCGAAGAGGTGAAAAAGGCGCTCAGGGGCAATATCTGCCGCTGCACCGGCTATGTGAAGATCGAGGACGCCGTGCTGTGCGCCGCCGAAATACTGCGGGAGAATAAAGAGATCCCGCAGACCGTCTTCGCGGGCAAACTCGGGGAGAACATCTTTCGTCTGGACGCCCGGGAAAAGACCCTGGGCACCGGCGAGTATGTGGACGATCTGGTCTTTGACGGCATGCTCTACGCAAAAGCTCTGCGCAGCAAGTATCCCAGAGCCCGCGTGCTCAGCATGGACACCGCGAAGGCGGCCGCCCACCCCGAGGCCGTGCGTATCATCACCGCCGCGGACATCCCGGGCAAAAAAAAGCTTGGCCACCTGGTCAAGGACTGGGACGCGCTGATCGCCGTGGGGGAAATTACCCGTTTCGTGGGAGACGCCTTGGCCCTTGTCGTTGCCACGGGCAAGGAGTACCTCGACGAAGTGCTCGATCTCATTGAAATCGCATATGAAGAGCTTACCCCCGTCACCTCTCCGGCCCAGGGGCTGCTTCCGGACGCCCCGCGTGTCCACGAGTCCGGGAACCTGCTGCGTGAGGAAATCCTCAACAAGGGCAACGCGGACGCGGCCATTGCAAAGGCGAAGCACGTGGTTACCCGGCACTATTCCCTGCCCTTTACCGAGCACGCCTTCATGGAGCCGGAATGCGCCATCGCCATGCCCGAAGGCGAGGACGGCATCCTGCTCTATACCGCCGGGCAGAGCATCTACGACGAGCAACATGAAGTTGCCGACCTGCTCGGGCTGCCGCACGAAAAGGTGCATGTTCATTCGCAACTCGTAGGGGGCGGCTTTGGCGGCAAGGAAGACATGGTGGTGCAGCACCACGCCGCCCTGGCGGCCTGGCTGGTGAAAAAACCGGTCAAGGTCAAGTTTTCCCGCCAGGAAAGCCTGATGATCCACCCCAAACGCCACGCCATGGAAATAGACTGCACCACGGCCTGCGACGAAAACGGCATCATCCTGGGGGCCAAGTTCACCATCCTGTCCGACACGGGCGCGTATGCCTCGCTCGGGGGGCCGGTGCTGCAACGCGCCTGCACCCATGCCGGCGGACCCTACAACTTCCAGAACTTCCATGTCGTCGGCCGGGCCGTGTATACCAACAACGTGCCCGCAGGGGCCTTCCGGGGCTTCGGCGTCACCCAGTCGGCCTTTGCCATGGAATGCAACCTTAATCTGCTGGCTGAAATGGCGGGAATTTCTCCCTGGGAAATACGCTACCGCAACGCGGTACGGCCAGGGCAGGTGCTGCCCAACGGCCAGATCGCCGACGAATCCACCGGCGTGGCGCAATGCCTGGAGGCTGTCAAAGAGGCATATGAAAGCTCGCCCTACGCCGGGGTCGCATCCTGCTTTAAAAACGCCGGACTCGGCGTGGGCGTGCCCGATACCGGGCGCTGCATCATTTCCGTCGAGCAGGGCAGGCTGCATATTCGTTCCAGCGCGGCCTGCATCGGCCAGGGCATGGCCACGGTCATGCTGCAGATGGCCTGCGAAACCCTGGACATGCCGCCGGAGCTCTTTGTGGTCGAGCCGCCGGATACGCGCAGAACCCCCAATTCCGGCACGACCACGGCTTCACGCCAGACCCTGGTCACGGGCGAAGCCGTCATCAGGGCCGCCGGGATGATCAGGGCGGAGCTGGACAACGGCAAAGTTCTGGCCGACCTGGAAGGGAAAGAGTTTTACGCCGAGTACCTCGCGGAAACCGACCCCATGGGCAGCCCCAAGCCGTTTCCGGTCAGCCACGTGGCCTATGGCTACGCCGCCCAGGTGGTGCGCCTGGATGAACAGGGCAAGCTCATCGACGTCACCGCCGCCTACGATGTGGGCCGGGTGGTCAATCCCAGGGCCGCCGAAGGGCAGATTGAGGGCGGGGTGGCCATGGGTCTTGGCTACGCCCTGACCGAGGACTTCCCCATGGAAAACGGCTACGTCAAGGCCAGGTACGGCACCCTGGGGCTGTTCCGGGCCACGGAAACGCCGCCCATCACCGTGCGCATTGTCCGTAAGGACCAGTTCGGTCCCCATGCCTATGGCGCAAAGGGGGTGGGCGAGCTGGCCACCATCCCTACCGCGCCCGCCGCGCAGGGCGCCTACTACAAGCTGGACGGCGTCTTTCGTACCAAACTTCCCCTGGAGAACACGTTTTACCGGAGGCCCAAAAAATAGCGGGGCGAGATCCGTCCCGCATCCGCGAACCCGTCGGTACGGCCCGCGCTGTGCATGCAGTGCGGGCCGCCGTGCTATCGGCAGCCGGAATGGCATCAGACCCGGGAATACTGCGACGTCTGTAACAGCGTTATTTTTTACGGCGTCTTCACTTCGCGTGCAGGCTGCAACGTTGTTTTCCCTGCCGGCAAAATTTATTCGGAATACCGCCTGGGCGGGGCTTGAATAAAAATGTTCCCCCCAGTATTATGTGCGCGCATTGCATCTCTGCCCCGCCACACTACCCGCCCGGCGCCGCCGTGCAGGAGGCCCCTCCATGACCCCCTTTGTCTGCCTGCGCCGAGCAAGGCCCGCGCTGCCTTTCCTCTTTCCGGCTCTGGCGTTGTGTCTTTTTGTTCTGGCGAGCCCCGGCCTGTCCCGGGCTGCGGATGCCCCTGCTCCCGACGTGACGTCTCCTGAAAACCCGGGCGCGCCCCTCGGCTTTTCGCCCAACGGGGAGTGGGAATGTTACGGAGAACCCGCGGGCATGCAGGTGGACATGACCGCCGGAAAAGTGATCATCCGCGAAGAGGACCATACCGAAACCTTCGTTGCCAGGGCGGATTCACTCGGTTCTCTGTTTCTGCGCCTGACGCTCTACGACGAGCAGGGCTTTTCCATTCCCGTCACCCTGTGTTCCCTCGATCAAGACGCCATGGCGGCCATGTTCGGCGAATCGGAACTCATGGTTTTCTTTCGCAAGGGTACGCCGGTGCCGCAGGCCAGCAAAACGCCCCCCTCGGGCTCCTTCAGTCTGGTCTATGGGGAAAGTTCCTCCCTCACCCTCGACTTTACCCGCAAGGTGGCCATTAAAAACGGCGGTATGGAAGCGCCCCTGAACGCCCGCCCGGCCGCGCCGCCCTTTGAGCCCGGCTCCCTGCTGGTAACCCTGGAAGGCACCGAAGCGGGCGTAGCCGTGCAGATGGGCGAAAACATGCTGCTGGTCTTTGAGGCCGATGACCCGTCCTTTCCCGTCCTCGCCTTCGGCCGCGCCGGCAGGCAGGGGATTTTGCCGTAGAGGCGGAATAGAGCATTTCACACTTGAAATGCTCGCAAGGATTTGTCGGCAAATCCTTGCCGCCAAATAGGCGTAGGCGGGCTTTGCTCGCCGTTAAGCGACTATTTGAAGCGTAAACTGCTCTAGTGGGGGAAGGAGAAAACCCCTTTTTGAAAAAAGGGGTTTTCTCCTTCCCCCGCACCCCCATCCTCTTTCCCCAAAAACTTTTTATCTTGTGTAAAGTGGCCATGGGCAGATTGCGGGTGTGCTCGTGGAGTGTCCGTGCGGCACGGTAAAGCTGACCGTTTCATAAGGCGGGATTGTCTCCGGCAAAGATGCCTCCAAACAGAATCGGGGGCGCCCCTCTTAGTCCCGACCCGAGTCGGTGAGGGCCCAAGCAGCTTAGAGCAGAGTGAAATTGTCAATACACCAGCCCAAGCC
>JAVBTB010000067.1:0-7625 GCA_031556355.1 Desulfovibrio sp.
GAAGGTTGTCCTGAGTAACATTGCCTCGCTGTCGCGGAAAGCTGTCCGCAATGCGCTCATATTGTTCTTTGGAAATCTTCATGGGTTAAATGTAACCCATAATACATATTTTTGCAATTAGCGTTAACAGGCCCTAGAGCATTTTACACTTGAAATGCTCTATTTTGCCGCAAGGCGGGCTTCGATAGAAGCGTAAGCTTCCTGGGCCAGGGCTGTTGTGGTGGTGGGGCGCAGGCTGGTGCCGTCGAAGAGTTCCAGGGAGGCGGGGGGGGCTCCGGCCAGATCTTCCAGTACAGCGAGGAGCGCGCGCCAGTCCGCCTGGTCGCTGTCAAAGGCGGACTGGGGGGCAGATGCGGCCAGTTGGGAGACGGCGAAGGCTGCCATGCCTGTGGCTTCGGGGTCTTCATCGTCGAGGGCGGCGATAAGAATGTGCAGGGAAGGCAGAACGAGTTCCGGGCGGGCGGCGGCAAGTCTGCCTATGCCCCAGTAAACGCCCCGGCGCAGGGGAGCGTGGTCGATGAAGTTGTCTTCGATGCCGGTGTCATGGCCGTAGGAGAGGAGAATGCGGGTGTATTCGCCTGCCAGGGGCGGGCTTTCCGCCAGAATGCAGGCCATGGCTTCGGGGATGCCCCAGCCGAGGTTGCCGGATTCTTCGTTCATGCTCCACATGAGCCTGCGCATGATAATGCGGGCTTCTTCCATGCTGTGGCCGGCAATGCGGGCCACGGCCAGACCCAGGGCATGGGCGGCTTTGGCGCGCAGTTCCGGGCGGTTGAGGAAGGAAAGCAGGGGATTGAGGCAGGTTTTCGCCTCCTGGGCCGTAGCGAAGGCGCCTTCCACAGCAGCATGCCAGTCCGCACTTTGCAGCATGCGGGCCAGGCGTTCTTTTTCCTGTCTGAACCGGGCCATGTGATATCCCCCTGAGGCAGGGCAGTCATGTTAAAAACTAAGTAATTGCTTCTGCGTGAGGTTTGATGTAAAGCTATACACCATATCCCGTGTGTGTGCAGCAACTTTATGCTGCCGCGCATGCGGAAGGCGCCGGACCGGGCCGTAACGGCATGCGCGACAGCGTTGCTGTTACGGCATTTTGGGTGTGCCGAGGATCGCGTCAACCTGAAATGTTTCTCGCTGGAGTGTAGGTATATATTATGGGGAACACGAGTTCGGACGAAGCCGCCTCTGTGCGGAGGGGGACGCAACGGTTTGCGTCGTCGTGGTCTGTGCTGCTTTTTGGGGTGCTGGTCGCTTTGGGTGTGTTCGGGCTGCTTTTTGTAACGGGGGAAACGGGCAGGCAAGACGAACTGCGGGCCGTGAACCTGCAAAAGGTCGGCTCCGCGCAGGCCGCCTTACGGGAATTGTGGAACCGCGCCGAAGGCTGGGCGCAGTTTGCCGCCCAGCGGCTGGAAAAAGGGAACCGGAACCAGGCGCTTGAGTTGCAGGCCCAGTACAACGCCTTTTGGCCCGATGGCAACATCGCCTTTTATGATAACAAGGGCGATGCGGTCGTCCTGCGTGCCGTGCCCACCAGCACGGGGCTGGTGGACGCGCCTTTGCAGCGCACGGCCGCCCCGTTGGTGGCAGGAGCCCTCGCGGGAAAGAGGGTAAAGGAGTACAGCGAATACCGGGGGCATCTTGCCGTAAGCGCGGCCGCTCCGGTATCCGGCAGTGTGATCAGGGCTGTGGTGGTGAGTCTTCCTTTGAATGCCGGAACCCTTGGGCCGGTGAAAAAAGCGGCGCAGGCGGACATTGTCGTGTTTAATCTGGACGAGCTTGCCGCTACCAGGGAGGCCAGCACGCGCGCCGTGTCCGGCGATAACAGCGATACGACGCTTTGGCCGCTGTTTACCGCGAATTTTCCGAAAGCCGTTGCCGGGTTTGTGCCCGCCAAGGATGAAGCGACCCCCGCTGTGGGGGCCGGTCCTCTGACGGACGCCGGCGGCAAAACAGTCGGCGTTGTCATGGTCATGCCCGAGCGGCAACCGCCCATGACGGTGCCAATCTGGTACCCGGCCCTGGCCGCATGCGCGGGTCTGGTCGCCGCTCTGCTGATGTTGCTGTGGTTGCGGCAGCGCGAAGGGGCGCTCTTTACCGCCGTTGCTGGCGAGTTGGCCGGACTTGCCGGAGAGGGGGAGCCCGCCCGGGTGTATTCCTGGCCGGGCAAGGTGGATGAAGCGTTCGCCAGGATAGCGTCGTCGGTGCAGTCCAGCCGTTCTCTTGTGCGTCAGTGCATGCGGGAGCACGAAGAAACACGCAAACAGCTGCGGGAAAGCTGTGAACAGCAAGCGGCTCAGGGCGGGGCGGAGTTTCGCCGCTTTTTTGATAATGCCCCCCACGGTATCTTCCGGATGGAACGGGACGGCAAGTTCGTTCAGGTGAACCATGCCTTTGCCGCCATGCTGGGCTATGATTCGCCCATGCTCCTTATGACCGAGCGGTTCTCCCTTGTGGATCTGTTCCCTCAGGAGGGGGAAGGAAATCTGCTCCTGGCGGCCCTGAGCGATCATCCGGGCCTGCGTCATGCGATTTCTCTGGTGCAGCGCAGCGGGCGGCTCCGTAATTTTTCCATAGTATCGCTACGCTTCCTCATACCCACGGAGGATGGGCGCGATCTGCTGGAGGGCTTTTTGCTCGATACCGTGCTGGAAGAGCAGGTGGACTCCCTGCGCCGCCAGCGCGATCGCGCCGCCGCCCAGAGTTCCTCGCTGGCCCTCCTGCTGGCGGCCACCTGCCAGCAGTCGCAAAGCTACCTGATTCCCGGCCATCACTGCCCGGTTCCGGGGGAAGAATCGCGTGTGGCGGAGCGCAGAAAGGGCACCAATTCGCTGAAGGCCGTATTTGACGATATTTACCGGATAGCTGTGGCGGAAACCGAAGGCAAGGCCCCCGTGGCCGCGCCCATGGAACTGTCGCGCCTGATGGAAAGCCTGTTTCTCCAGGCCCTGCCCGCCATGGAGGCCAAGGGCACCCGGCTTGTCAGCGACCTGGAGAAGGATCTTGTGGACCGGCTAAGCGGCCCCTCCCGGCTGCTCCGCCACGCTCTTTTGCGTACCCTGCTCGCGGTGACCGCTCCTGTGCAGGGCGGGTGCGCGTACATCGGCGTTGCGCGCGATCCTAACGCGCCGCGTGTTATAGGCTCTTCACGCCTGGTCTTTTCCGCTTCCTGGTCTGCATCGGAGGGCATGCCCGCCGGGTTGGGCGCCGGGCTTCCCGGATCCTTTGCCGGCGAAGGAGCAGATGCTGTAGCGCCCGAGGCCGCACAATCCACAGGCGGCACAAGCACGGGCGCGGCGGAAGCAGCCGGCGAGGCTTCTTCTTCTGTTGCGGGGGGCGAACAGACCGTGCAGCCGTTGGAAGGCATATCCCTGAACATTTCCGAAGAGCGCGCCGTTATCCGTTTTCTGGTGCAGAAAATGCGCGGCGAGTTGCTGGAAGGCGTGTTGACGGAGCAGACGCGCTCAATGCAGTTTATCGTGCAGCTTGAGCATGCCGTGGCAGAAGAAGCGGAGTCCCTCGGCGATATTCCGGCGGCAATGCTGGACGAGCAGCAGTTGTCCCAGCCCGCGGCCTCTCTGCTTGCCGCGCCGCAGCCAGATCCCGCTGTGGAAGAGGTGGGCGACGCGGCCCCGGTCATGGACACACCCCTTGCCGGCGTTGCGGAAGACTTTGGCGAACAGGCGCCGCCTTTGGACTTGCTGGTCATGGACAATCCGGTGCTTTCGGAAAGTGAGGAAACCCCCGCGGAAGGACTCGAGATTTTGCTGGTGGATGACAGCCTGAACAACCGGCTGCTCTTTTCCCTGTTCCTGCGCGATACCACCCACCGCATCACCGAGGCCAACAACGGCCAGGAAGGGGTGGAGGCGTTCCAGCGCAAAAAGTTCGACGTCATCTTCATGGATATGGAAATGCCCCTCATGGACGGTTACCAGGCCACGCGCATCATACGCGCCCTTGAGGCGGACTCCGGCGCTGTCCCCACACCCATTGTGGCCCAGACCGCGCATGCGTTGCCGGAATTCAAGCACCAGTGCATGCTTTCCGGGTGCACGGAGTTCCTGGCCAAGCCCTTCAGCAAAAATGCCTTGCTTACGATGCTGGATGGTTTTATGCAGTTGAAGACCAACACGGAAGAAGAACTGCTCTTGGTCCCATAGGAGTTTTCTACCGCTATTGGCGGCAGACCCGGGATCTGTGCCCCTTCCCCCAAATACGCGGGTGCAGGGGTGCGGCCCGTACTGAGACAGGTTTTTCATACCGCGGGAGCGTTATTGGCCGGGTGACCTTTGCAGCCCTGGTTTGCTCCCCTCTGCCGGATGTGGGCAGAGCCCACATCAAGTCATGATGGCTTCGACAAACAAGTTTTGTCAGCAGTATCGTGTTCCGGGGAGGCTTGGCCTCCCCGAATCGTTTCGGCAGACGGGCATCGCCTCCCTTTTGGGCATCTTTGAAAAGCGGTTGCTCTGCCTTTACCCCCCATTCCGAACAGGTGTAGTATGTCATTGCGCGCGCGTCTTGGATTTTCCTCCGAGCCTTTGTATCTTATGGACGGCTCTGCCTTTGTGTTCCGTGGTTTTTACGCCTTCCGGAACATGGCCCGTTCCGACGGCTTCCCTACCAACGCCCTGTATATTGTGACCCGTCTCATTCTCAAGCTTTTGCGCGAGGAGCGGCCCGCGCATTTCGCGTTTATTCTGGACGGCAAGGGCAAGACCTTTCGGCATGAGCGTTTTCCGGACTACAAGGCCCAGCGTAGCGCAACCCCGGAACCCCTGTCGCAGCAGATCCCCCCTCTGCATTCTCTGCTCACGGCTCTGGGAGTGCCGGTGGTCGTGTCCAACGGGTGCGAGGCGGACGACTGCATCGCGTCTCTGGTCTCCCGTTACAGGGATGAACGGCCCGTTGTCATGGTGGGTGCGGACAAGGATCTGAAGCAGTGCCTGCACACCAATGTGGTGCTTTGGGATCCGGCCTCCAAGGAAGAAAAAATCACCACCTTGGCCGATTTTCAGGAAGAAACCGGCCTTGCGCCTTCTTCCTGGCCCGATTACCAGGCTCTGGTGGGCGATTCCAGCGACAATATTCCGGGTATAGCTCAAATCGGCCCCAAGACCGCCCTTGGGCTCGTGCAGGCCTTTCCGACTCTGGAGGAACTGTTCGACCGCCTGCCCGCCGTGCCGCCGAAAGTTCGGCCCAAGCTGGAAGGGCAGCGCGAAAATGCGCTCCTGTACCGCGAATTGACCACCCTGCAATGCACGGCCTGCCCCAGCCTCTCCCTTGCCGACCTTTCCGTGCGTTCCGTGGAACTCGGTCCGGTGCTGGCCTTTATGGAAGAGTTTGAGCTGCGCTCGCTGGCGCGCGAGGTGGAATCCATGGCCCGGGCCGGTATATTCGGGCGCGGTCCGGCTTCTCTGGAAGCTCCCCGGCCAGGGGCGGGGTTTATCGGAAAACCGGGGCCGCAAGGAAAAGTCCAGGCGGATCCCTTCCATGAAGGCGAGGCGGAGGCTTTCGTTGCTTCGTCCGCTCCTTCCGGCGACGGTGCGGCTTCGCCCTCCGCTTCGGCAGGCTCTCTCGGATTGATCTCGGGCAGCGTTTCCGGCCCGCAGCCCCTTACCCGCACGCACAAAAAAATGACCCAGGGCAGCCTGTTCAGTGATGCGGAAGCCACCCGGCCCCCCGCCTTTCCTGCTGCGGATTCAGTGGCCGGGCTGCCTCCCTTCGGTCCGGCGGGACAGCCTCACGCCGGAACCGGGAATGCCGCCAGCGATAAAGCGTCCCAGGCGGCATCCGGGGCCGGTCCCACGGTATTTCTGCTGCCCATGGACTCCGGCCTGTTGCTGGCTTCCGCCGGATGGGAGCGGCTGTATACCGGTCCGGTGGAGGATGTGGCCGCCGCTCTGCAAAAAAACCTGGTGGCAGCGGCGAAAGGAAAGACCCCGGATGGCGGCGGGAGCGGTGACGCCGGAGCAACTCTCTCCGGCGAGGCCGCCGCTTCCCCCGGCCTCACCCTGGTCACGCCCGACGTCAAGAGCCTGTGCAAGGCCTGCCCGGCCCTGTGGGCGCTACCGCCCTCTGTCTGGTTCGACCTTTCCCTGGCCGCGTATCTTCTCAGTCCCGAAGACCGGGGGTATTCCTGGGAGCATCTCTGCCAGCGTTGGGCGGAACAGGGCGGGGACGACCATTCCCCGCAGGAGCACCCCGGTCTGCTGGGCCTTGCCCTCCACGCTTTTATGCGCGATCGCCTGGCCGGGGCCTCCCTGACCGGCGTGTTCCGCGAGCTCGAACTGCCCCTGGTGCCTGTGCTGGCCCGCATGGAAGAACGCGGCATCACCGTGGACACCGCCGCTTTCGCCGCGTTTCTGGACGAGGTACAGCGCAACCTCGATCATCTGACCGAAGATATCAACCGTCTGGCCGGGCGAAGCTTCAACATCCGTTCCTCCCAGCAACTTTCCGACGTGCTGTTCACCGTGCTCGAACTGCCCAAAGCCGGAAAAACGCGGGGCGGGGCCGTCTCCACCTCGCAGGAGTCCCTTGAGAAGCTGTCCGGCAAGCACCCGATTATCGAAGCCATCCTTGAGTACCGCAAGATGGAGAAGCTGCGTTCCACCTACCTTGAGCCCCTGCCCCGGCTCGCGGACGCGGCCGGACGCATTCACACTACTTTTAACCAGACGGCCACCGCCACCGGGCGGCTTTCTTCCAGCAACCCCAACCTGCAGAATATTCCCGTGCGCGGCCCCCTGGGCGGGCGCATGCGCGGCTGCTTCATCGCCGCGCAAGGCATGAGTCTGGTCTGCGCCGACTATTCGCAAATCGAGCTGCGCGTCCTCGCCCATCTTTCTGGCGACCCCACCCTGCTGGACGCCTTCCGAAAAAACGAAGACATCCACGCCCGTACCGCCGGTCTGCTGTTCGACGTCTCCCTCGACGCCGTTACACCCGAACAGCGGCGCAACGCCAAGACCATCAATTTCGGCCTTGTCTACGGCATGGGCGCGCAACGTCTGGCCCAGGAACTGCGCATCTCTCTCAAGGATGCGAAAGCCTTCATTGAGCGTTACTTCGCCCGCCTCTCCCGCCTCAAGGCCTTCTACGACGCCATAGAGGAAGAAGCACGCGAATACGGCTTCGTCGCCACCATGGCCGGACGCAGGCGCCTTACCCCGGATATCCTCTCCCAGAACAACCAACTGCGTTCCCAGGCCCGGCGGCAGGCCATCAATACCCGCATCCAGGGCAGCGCGGCCGATATCATCAAGCTGGCCATGATCGCCGTGGAAAACGACCCGGAACTGCACAGCCTCGGCGCAAAGCTGCTTTTGCAGATCCACGACGAACTGCTTCTGGAAGCCCCCTCCGAAAACGCCCGAAAAGCAGGAGATCGCCTCGCCCTGCTCATGAACGGCGTCAACCCTGGCTCAGAGCCTCTCTCCGTCCCCCTGCTTGTGGACTGGGGCATAGGGCACACCTGGGCGGAAGCGCATTAGAGCATTTTAAAATTGAACTTTCTCTAAATATAGTCTAGAATAGCACATGAGAAAAATCACACCAGAACTTCGTCAGCGTGCATTGGAAGCGTATCAAACAGGACGATATACTCAATCACATCTTGCGGATATTTT
>JAVBTB010000084.1:0-27989 GCA_031556355.1 Desulfovibrio sp.
CGGTCCCAAGCATACTCCGACATCTTTTTGGCTCACCTGGCTCCCAAAGCAGCTTTTTCCAAACAACCGCCTCATCTCCATCCCAAAAGCCGCATAAGTAAAACCCCCGTCGCGAAAACGGGGGTTTGTCTACAGTCTGAAATATCCCCGGCCTAGCCGGGGATATTTATTTATGCGCCTGTAGGGTTTTATTTTATTGCTGGCAGCGCCAGGGATGCGATCTCCCCCGATTTTGCGTATAATCAGCTACTCCGATATCGCGGCGGGCGTTGCTTTGGGGGCCGCCTCTGTTCCATTCTTACGCCTGGTTAGCTTAAACGCTCAAATACCACGGCCATGGCCGGACCGCCCCCCGCACACAACGAAGCGCAGCCGTATTTGGCGCCGCGCCGTTTCATTTCATGATAGCCGGAGATAATAAGCCGTAAGGAGGTCATGCCAACCGGATGGCCCAAGGCAATGCCCGAACCATTGGCGTTTACTTTATTCATGTCCAGCTTCAAGGTCTTGATGCAGGCCGCCGCCTGAGCGGCAAAAGCCTCGTTGAGTTCATAGTACTCGATATCACCGGCGGTCAGGCCAGCCTCCGCAATCGCTTGGGGAATGGCATAGATAGGGCCTATACCCATGACTTCCGGTTCAACCCCATACGTAACACTGGAAAGGATTTTGATAAGCGGCTTGAGGCCAAGTGTTGCGGCCTTTTCAGCCGACATGACAACCACCGCGCAAGCGCCGTCGTTAATGGACGAAGCGTTGCCCGCAGTCACTGTGCCGTCTTTTTTAAAGGCCGGCTTCAGTTTGGATAAAGCTTCAACCGTGGTGGTTTCCGGGTGCTCATCGTTTTCAACAAGCTTTGTCCCTGCCTTGCTTTTAATTTCCACGGGAACAATTTCTTCTTTAAAGGCGCCGTTGACCACAGCGGCGCAAGCTCTCTGATGGCTGAGGCAGGCCATTTCGTCCTGTTCCTTACGGCTTATGCCATACCTCTCGGCCACCCTTTCAGCGGTAACGCCCATGTGCTGCCCATCGAAAGCGTCCAGGAGCGCGTCATACAGCATGCCGTCCTCCACCGGAGCCGGTCCCATGCGAAGTCCCTTACGAGCGCCCATAAGCAAGTGGGGAATATTGGACATGCTGTCCATGCCGCACACCAGGGCGGCTTCCGTTTTGCCCAAAAGGATTGCATCGCAGGCTATTTCCAGAGCGCGCATACTGGATGCGCATTGTTGTTCAATTGTAACAGCCGCGTTTTTTAAGGGAATGCCCAAGCCTATCTGTATCTGCCGGGCCGGGTTGCCCTTAAGCCCGGTTTTGTAGACAGTCCCGGCGATGACTTCGTCTATCTGCTCCGGCGTCACGCGCGCGCGCTCCAGGGCAGCTTGGGCGGCAATCTTGGCAAGCTCTACGGCACTGAGGCTGGACAAGCCTCCCAAGAAATTGCCAATGGGGGTTCTCGCCATGCCCACTACCACGACTTCTTTCTTATAACGCGACATAGGATTCCTCCCTAGTGGTTTGCCCGTTCCGATCCGCTCTTTTACTACATTTCTACCGCATCACAGCAGTGACTCCGGCAAGGCAAACGAGCACACGTGCGGATCGAACGGGTTGACCCTGTTCCGGAACTGAATCAGGAACTGCGCCCACTTGCCGTTTCTCTGCACTTCCAGCAGGCAGGTATTGCCTTCCTGGCGTTTGATGCTGCCGCCCCGGAACAGGCGGAACAGCGCCCACTCCCCTTTGGTTTCCACCTTGGCGTTTACGCCGCTCAGGTCGCTGAGTTCCAGAGAAGCGTAAGTCGCCTGGCCGGTACCGGCGGGCCAGGAGAAACCTGCACCCTGCACCGGGCCGTGCCAGTAGCTTAAGGTTTTGCCGCCGCTGCTCAGGTTCACCTGCTTCAGCGTAGCGTCCAGGGCGTACGGCTCCATCAGGAAGTTGATGCCAAGCTCCCGCCCGGACATGAAGAAGGCGTCCTGCACGCGGTTGGCCCGCTGCAACTGGATGACGGCCTGGCTGGATACGGGCAGCGTGCGGTTCATAATGCCGCGCAACGCTCCGTTTTTGCTGATGAACGGCCGCAGATAGGCATCGTGGAAGTTGTCCAGCACACCGCCGGCGCGGAAGAACTCGGCAAAATCATCCAGATTCACGTCCCGATCCGAGTGGGAGTTGAAGGGATAGAGCGAACGCAGGTTTCTGTTGTAGGTGCTGACCACCCGCTCCTGATACGCGCGATTGATGTGCTGCGCGCCTATTGCGAGCATGTCGCGCAGGCCGCCCGAAACCACGGTGGAATACCAGGCCCGTACCGGAGACGGCAGCCGTTCCGCAGCGTTTTCGAGACGGCGCAGGGTGTCGTCTTTTTCGTCCGCTATTTCCAGCAAGGCCGCGAGAACACGCTGTTCCTTGTTATCACTGGTGATCAGCCTGCCGAAGTATTCTCCGGCGCTGGCCGTATACTCGTTAACCGACTTCAGCGGCGGATTGGGGTTGCCCGAGGCGTCCAGCAGGTTTTCCAGAGGCGCAAAGTACTGGTATACCGCAACGGCTTCCCGCTGGGCCTCTTCCTCGGCCTGGTGGCGCATTTCCTCAATATCGCCCTTGGCCTGATCCACCACAGCCTTGGCAACTCTGGTTCCGGTGGTGCGGGCGATCCGTTGCTGCACCCTGCGGGCGGCTTCAGTCGCCACGGCACCCTCGACAGCGCTGGGATCTTCTTTGGGAAGGATGAAGTTGGTGTTGGTCCGGATCTCCCGCAGCACAAGCACCGCGGGCGACGTACCCGTCGTGAGTTGCTCCGCCAGCTTGCGGGCGTCGGGCATGTTCGACGGCATCCGGATCTCAAGCGCCTGCACGGCCTGGTTCCAGTACTGGGTATAATCCCGGAAGTACATAACCCGGACGTCCTTGTGCACTTTGTTGACGTCCAGCACGCTCAGCGCGACGGGGTTGGTGCCGAAGATCCAGTTCTCGTCCGTCAGGCTGCGGATAATCCCCGGGCAGCGCTTGATCAGGTACTCTTCATACCCTTCGCGGGTATAGAGAGCGGGAATGGGGAAGGTGTCGCCGGAAAACGGCGAGTCGCCGATGGCGGCGCGGAACGTAAAGGGAGGCTTGCCGCTTTCCGCCGATTCTTCCTGCATACGCTGGTAGGCAAGCTCTGCCAGGGGCACCTTGAGCAGGGCCTTGCGCGCTTTCTCCAGCAGTTCGGGATCCGGCTCCACGGGAACTATGCCGTGAGCGATAAGGTAGTCCATGTGGGAATGCAGGTTCTTCTGCGTATCGGCCTGGCCCAGGTACCGCTCCGACCACTGTTTGTCCAGCCAGCCGGTAACGAACTTGTACTCAAGGTTCTTGGGCTGGCATAGCATAAGATACGCTCTGAGCGCGTTCTTAAGCTCGGTGACATTGCCCATGGAGTCCTCGATTTTGTCGGCCGCCGTTTTCCGCAGCGCAGGCATCAGCCTGTTGTTAAGCGTGCCGAGATAGGCGATGTTGGTCGCCCTGTCAAAATTGTTGCCCTGGTATAGCCCAAGGCCGTAAGCAATACGGGAGTCCTCGGCAGGATCGTATACGGTGATGGTTTGCGCGATTTTGCCAAGTTCCGGCAACGCGCTCTTCGGTTCATTGACTTGAGGCACTTTCTTTTGCGCCTCCTCAAAGGACGCATAGACGCTGCCCAGCGTATCCACCCGCGCGTAGTTGTTCATGAAGCTCGTACCCAAAAACACCCCCGCGAACAGGAACAGCGCCACCGCGGCGAACTGCATGCCATAGCGCCGCAGACGCAGCCCCCACATGTGCTCCTTGTCGGCGGAGGCGAGGCGCGCTTCCGGAATGATGCACTGCTCGAACAGGCGCAGCAGGAAAAAACCCTTGGCATAGTCGCCCACGGCGGCGGTGAAGCCTTTTTGGAAACTCAGTTCGCCTTCACGGGCCGCGGCCGCCATCACATCACGTGAGGAAAGCGCGCTGGAGAAGAAGAACCCGCGGAACATCACGGGCTTATGATAACGGGAAGGCCCGAAGGCTTCCGCGATGAAGTCTTCAATGCGCGGCCCGAGCGCGGCCAGCTCCTGGGGAAAACGGAACATTTCGCCCCGGGAGACAACGTCGCGCTCCTGGTGAATTTTTGTGATCAGCTGAGCATTCAGCGTCTGCATCAGCGTTTTGAGTTCCATGCGGACGGTGCCCGGTTCCATGGTGTCCGTCCCTGACGGACAGCCGAAGATCTGCTCGCGCTCCGTGCGGGACAGATGGGCGAAAAACTGCGCAAAGCCCGGCACCGCGTCGCACTTGGTAAAGACAAGATACACCGGGGCATAGTTGCGCAGCGACTTGAGCACCTCGCTGAGCCGTGAGCGGATGGATCTCGCCAGATGTTCGCGCCGGGCCTGATCCGCGTCGATGATATCCCGTATGCTTACGCAAACGACAATCCCGTTCAGGGGCCTTGCCGGACGAATCGCAAACAGGCGGCGCAGAAAGCTCGTCCATATCTTGTGCAGGGGCGTGTCGGGCTGGCTGCTCGTATACGAGCCGGGCGTATCCACAAAGACCGCCTCGTTGCTGTACAGCACTTCGCAGCGCTCTGTCGTTTTCAATTGGTACAGGTGCCGGTCGGCCTGCTCGTTGAGCGGAAACTTCAGCCCCGAGTTGAGCAGCAGCGAGGTTTTTCCGCAATTGCTCGTGCCGAGCAGAAGATACCAGGGCAGCACGTACCGCGAACGGCTCTTGGGGCCGTAAAAGTTGGATGTGGTGACTATTTTGATGGCCGCCTTCAGGCGATCCTTGATATAGTCGATTTCTTCCCGCAGGCGGCCGCGGCTGATCATTTCCCGCTCGTGCTGCTCCGCCTTTTCCGGATCCGCAAGGGCCGCCTTACGTTGCCGCGAGAACCAAAGCGCGACGAAAAGCCCCCAGCAGAAGATCAGCAGGACGGTTGCCACAAAACGCGCGATAATCCCTTCCAGCAGTATATGATCCGCTATGGCGATCAGCGGTCCGACAATCCAGACGAGCAAAATAAGAATCAAAGTCACAAGGAGCGCCAGAACCCAGGGTGTTTTCAGGGCTTTCCACAGGGCGCGGAAAAAACGCGTCATCATTGGCGCACCTCCGGGGTGGGCTGGGGAGCGGCAGGGGCAGTGCCTTCAGAGGCGGCCCCTCCGGCGGCGGGGCTCGCAGGAGCCGGGCTGGCAGTGGCGGGCCCCTCAGTGGAGACAGGCCCGGTAACCTGTCCCGGCCGTGGTTCTACCTGGGGGACGGGGGGAACATACAGTTTGCCGGTAGGGGCGAGCTGCTCCATCTTGGCGAGCAGCGGGCTGGCTTTGCCGTTCAGGGCGAACGAAAAGCCCCACCAGGTGACGGACAGGCAAAACACGACGATCGCGGCAATGAGCCAGAGGGGTATGTAGGCGTATATCCTGTTTACAAACGTGCCTTCGGCCAGTTTTTTCGCAAGATCGGGGGTGGATTCGCCCCGCAAAAGGCGTATTTGCCGGTAAAGCTGATCGCGCAGAGACTCAAGCGTCAGGGTACCCCTGTCCTGCAGGCGGTATTTGCCCTCAAAGCCGAGGCTGAGCAACAGGTAGATCAATTCCAGCAGATACAGGCGGCTGGCGGGCTGTTCCATTGTTCTTGCCAGCACGTCAAAAAATATCTCGCCGCCCCAGGTATCCTTGTGAAAGGTGCTGAGAAGCGACTTTTGCTGCCACTCGCCGTGAGCCCCCGGAATGGAAGACGTGGTAACGCTCTCATCCAGGGCGGTGCAAAGCAGATACTGAGCCGCATTGACCTGCGACTCGCTGATCCCGAGCGCCACCGCCTGGGCGTTGAAACCCCGTATCTCCGCTTCCAGCTTGGAGCGCAGGGTTTCGAGATCTACTTCCCTGGTTCCCCTCAGGCGTACTATTTCCATCAGCAGAATCGAGCCGGCGTTGACCAGCGGATTGAGTCCGGGCGTATACTCGTCAAAGGAGGTTTGCTGGGCGAGGTAAGGCGCGTTACGCGGGGCCTGATGGCCCGGGGCCACGGCTACGGGGGTGAACGGGAGTTCTTCCGGCTCGTTGCGCGACGCATCTAAAATAATGGATGTCTTATCGTGGTCCATATTGCTCATATGCTGCGCCATGGCTTACTCCTTGATGGCCCAGAGTTGCAGTATAAGGCCTGGGAAAGTTCCGGACACGTGCAACGCGCATCCTGTTGAGGCCTCAAGCTGGGCACGCTGCCCGGAGGAAAAATCGAGCTGGAAGTAGCTTTTGCCGGCATGGAAAGGAATTTGCCGCGGCGCTACGGGCATGGGCCGGATTTTGACGCCCGGCAGATGCGTGTTGACCAGTTCGCGGATATTTTCCGGGGTGCCGATCTTGATCTGTTTGGGCAGCAGAGCCCGCAGGTTTTCCAGATCCATATCCGCCTGCGCCACGAGGACGAAAACAGCTGTGCTGAGCAGGCTCTTGTCGTGAATGGGCGCGAGCTGAATATTATTTTTGCGCTGCTGCAGGGGCAGCATCACGGCGTGCTGCTCCAGCACCATGCTGAGGGCAAAGCGGGCCAGGTCCATGATCTCGGCAAAGGAGACGTACTGGGAGCCGTGATCATAGGGCTGGATCTCCGGCGGCCGTTTGCCCCGCTCCGCAAAGGTGGCCAGTTCGCCCACCAGGGCGAGCAAAAGGCGGTAAAACTCCTCGGGGTGCAGTTTCGGCATTGTTGCCAGGTGGCGGAATACCGGCTCCATGCGGTTCAGGCATTGCAGCAGCATAAAGTCGCCCAGTTCAGCCGTGCCCGTCTGCCCCGCGTTGCTGATCCGGCCGGCCAGGTGATCCGCCCGGTGGGCAAGAAGGCCGAGAATTTCGCGCACATACCCGCTGAGCACGGGCGAAGCTTCCAGATGCAAAAAGGTGGGCATGAAGTCCTTGTCCAGCAGAATGCTCTTGTCCTGCCGGCACTCCACAATCCGGGCCACGGGCATGGTCACGTACCCTTTGAGATCGGAGTCCTCCTCAAGCATCAGCCTGAGATCAAGGCGCCCGCAGATGATGGAGGCGTCACCGCTGTTGCGCTCCTTGTAGGCGTTATGATCGCGGATACGCACCGGAGTTCTGATGTAGCGTGTGGACAGCCCCAGGGTATCCTCATCCCTGGTTTCCAAAGCGCCTTCAAGGCTTATGGGCAGGGCGAGCATGACAAGCCGGTTGGTAAGGCCGGGTTCCACATCCAGAGCCAGGGCGTTCTGCCCGTGCCCCACGGAAAACATCGTGCCGTCCGGCAGCAGGCCCGCCGCCTCGCTCAGCACAATCTTTCCCAGGGTCAGGTGCTGTTCATCAATAAGAAACTCGGTACAACCCCAGGCGTGGGTGCACAGCATATCCCCACGCCGGCGCAGCTGGATATCGGTGTACCGATCCTGCTGCTGCATGTGCACCGGGCTTACACCCATGCCCTGGCTCCAAATAACTCGTTCTGGAAGCATATATTTTCTCGGTGATAGTAAAGGTTCCTGAAGGTCAGTAAGAATTCATGCCGCGTATGGAGGAGTCCCCCCCTTCCGATCCGCCCTCATAGCCGGAAGAGGAAGACGATGAGGGAGCGGCCTGGCCGCGTCGCGGCGTCGGCGTGACCTTCCTGGGTCCGAGCTTGCGTCCTGGAGGAGGCTGCTGCGAGTCCCGCGCCATTTGCTGCTGGAACTGCTTGACGGCTTCTTCCGGTTCCCAGTCTTTGGCGGCCTTGTCGGGAATGACCATGATGCTGGTATCGTTGAATTCCAGGGCAACAATATTTTGCGTGTCCGGAAGAACGGCCCTGATAACGCGCCACTGCGCCCGGTCCATTTGCCTGAAGCCGGCGACAATGCCCACAAACCGCGTTTCCGGATTGGGTTTGTATGAAATTTTGCGTGCCTCGCCCGGAATGTACACCTGCTCGTCGGCCGCAATCAGGTCAGACCCCAGCGTGGGCACGGGGTGCTCGAACAGGGACTGGAAATCCGCCTGATTAAAGGCCAGATCGGTGCGCAGTTCGTAAATTTTGACCGCTATCGGCGAAGGGCGGTTGGAATTGTCCGGGTTGACGTTGGGCTGGCTGGCGACGTTCAGATCGATCCGGGATTTCCCGCAACCCACAAGGCAAAAAACGCCGATAATCAGACCAAGAATCAAAAAACGTTGCCTCATGACTGTTCTCCTTTGGTATCCCGAAGTGAGGGATTAAGCGTCCGCCCCTGCACTTCATAGGCGCGGGCAAAGTCCTGCAGAAAAAGGGCGGCGAACCCTTCATGATCATCCTGTAACGACTGGTGCATACGGATGAAGGTATGCCACAGACGGTTGTTCCGGTTGAAACGCACCGGGCCGTCGGCATCAAGACGCGCCTCCACGACTTTGGGGGCGACCTTTTCCAGCGACGCGCGCACGGCGGCACGCGCTCCGGCGATCAGCCCCATATGGTGGCTGTGCAAGTTCTGAAAGCCTTCGAGCACGGATTCCACCGGGGCGAGCACCCCTTTCTGCGGCACCCCCAGCAGTGTTGCCATGGCGGCCTCCGGGGTCGGGCTGAACTTCAGGGGGTTGTTGCTGACCCCGAGCCCCATGGTGGTCATCGGCAGCCGCAGTTCGTTTTTGCATTCGTTTCTGTTCTGCAGCGCGCGCGTCAGGCCGTTCACGGCAGCCCGCAAAAGCGCCGCCGTCAACAGCATGACCCTTTCCTGTTCCGCCGCGGACGCCGGCGCCTCGGCAAACCCCAACTCTCTGAAAAAGGCCTCGGTAGTGCCGGGCGAGGGTTCTCTTCCCTTCTGCACAAGGGAAGCCGGCGCCATGGGAGGGGGCGGTGCCGGAGCCTGCATAACGGGAGGCACAGGGGGCTGCGCAACAGGCGCCACAGGAGCTTGTGCAACAGGGGGCACCGGCGCCTGCGCAACAGGCCGCGCAGGAGCGCGCGAGACAGGGGGCACAGGAGGAGGAGCAGCAGGGGCGAAGTCTTCCTCCTCTTCATCGGGATCAGCGTCCCAGTCCGCGGGAATCAATTCCCGGTACTCCGCAACAGCCACCATCGGCTGCAACCGGCTGATCCGAGGGTCGGTATGGTCGCCCGGCAGTACCGTCTGCACGCTACGCTGTCCGAGCAGATCGTCGTAGTCACCCAGGCGCTGCCGCGCGATCATCTCCTCTTCCTGTTCCATCGCCGTCAGCGGATTCAGCGAAAGGGGCTGTGAGAAGGAAAGGATGTCCTCCTCCGCCGTATGCGACGAAGCAGCATACGCGCGCGGGTTATGCAGCAGCCTTGCCATAATGGTATACCCGCCGATGACAAAACCCTCGCCGTGTTCTATTCTGTGGCGGCTTCCCCTGCCGACGGGCTCATTGCCCAGGGACAGAAACACGCCGTTGGCGCTGACGTCCTCGATATAGAAGGCGTCGTCCTCGAACGTGACCAAGGCATGCTTGCGGGATATATGCTTTGATTTGTCAGGCAGCACCCACTCGCATTCGCTGGAACGCCCTATATACCCCCCGGCTTCGCCAAAAACATGGGCGGTTGGAAATGTCGCGGAAAATTTCTGTCGGCTGACAATTTCAAACATGATATCCATGGCTTACCCCGCTACGTCTGTGTTTCTTCATGGCGTTCGCCCTATTCTTTTTGCTGCTGAGCAAAACCCCTTTCTTCACTTTGGATCTGAGCGTGCTGCCGGGTATGCCCAATGCCTTGGCAGCTTTGTCTATGCTCCCGGAATTTCGCTCCAATTCAATATGTATTATGCTATTCTCATACGCGGACAATAAATCGGGAAGTGTTGCAAGAGAGGCATTTTCCGGCACCTCTGCTTCAAAAGGAAAATCTTTCGCCGTAATAACGTGCGCATCGTGCGTACTCATCATGACCGCCTGCGCGATATACGATTTGAGCTCCCGTATATTCCCCGGGTACGGCCTTGTGCTCAACGAAAATACGGCATCATGCGACAGAACGGCATGGTTCTTTTCGTATTTTTCACACAGCATATGCGTAAAATGCTCTGACAGAACAGGAATATCTTCCTTCCTCTCTCTGAGCGGGGGCATATGGATATGCAGTTCGGACAGCCTGTAATACAAATCCTTTCTCAGGGACTTTTTCTCTATCGCTTTGGAAATATCTTTGTTGGTCGCCGAAACGATGCGTATATTCACCGGATAGGAACGGACATCTCCCACAGGACGTACCTCATGATCCTGCAGAACGCGCAGAAGCTTCGCCTGGAGCTCCGGAGGCATTTCACCTATTTCATCAAGAAAGATCGTTCCGCCGTCCGCACTGCGCAACAAACCTATGTGATTGGCATCCGCACCGCTGAATGCGCCTTTTTTATGGCCGAACAGCTCGCTTTCGAGCAGTTGGCCGGGCAAGGCCGCGCAGTTGATTTTGACGAACGGCGCGTTGCTGCGCAGGCTTGCGGCATGGATGGCCGTGGCGACCACCTCTTTTCCCGTCCCCGTTTCACCTGTTATCAGCACGGGCGAGTCACTACAGGCGATCTTGCATATTCTTTCCCGAATCTCCTGAATGACCTGGCTTTGCCCTATCAGCATGCCGGCGATATCCCGCACCCGCTTATGCCGTGTTCCCTCTATTCTGGAAATATCTTCATGCAACAGCGAAATCTGCGCATCGGCACGCAGTTCCTTGTTCAAGGAATACAACAGCAGCGCGCTGTAATCGCATATCTTCAATACTTCCGCATGGACATCCTGTACATCGTCCGTAAAACACACAAGAACGCCGCCAACCAAAACATGCCCGTGCGACAACAAGGGATACGCCAGTATCGCTTCGTTCTCAACATATTCATGAGAGCCAAGCAGGCGCAAGGAAGCAGGAGCGGGCATCCCTCTTTGCAGAACAGCCTTGCGGGGGCTTCCGTTATGGAGCGCAAGGCAGAGAGGATCTTCCAGATTCATGGAAGAGACTTCCTGCTTCCGTGCCGGCACTGCCGCGTTTTGGGAAAGCCAGGAGGCAAAGAAGAGCAGCTTGTCCTTGGTTTCGTTCAACAGGAAAACGCCGACGGCAGCCGCGCCGGAGAGTTCCCCCACCGCGCGGGCCGTGATAACCGTGGCGTCATCCGCCCCGGCCGTTCCCCTCAGTCGCGTAAACCAGGAATGCTCCGTGTCCATAGCCTTATCCTCTGCCCCGCACGCTGCACACAAACGAACCTTCTTCCGCATTCAGTCCGATGTGCAGCCCCTGCGGCAGTTCGCTCCTGCTCCCGGCGGTCAGCGTGCCCAGCAGCGTGGTGGCGATGCCGGGCAGCAAGTTGGCGTTGATAATATGATCGATATTGCGTGCGCCCGTATCAACAGCGGTGCAACTGGCGGCGATGTTCGCGACAACCTCGTCCGCCCAGCTCAAGGACAGGCGGTGCCGGTGGCGCAGACGTTCTCCGACCAGCGAAAGTTTCATCAGCACAAGCTCGGCAAGGGTCTCCGGGGCAATGGGCATGAACGGCACGATCGTCATGCGGCCGAGCAGCGCCGGGCGGAAAAACTGGGAAAGCGCCGGGCGCAGCGCTTCAAGCACCTCTTCGGGAGCGGGCTTCTCCCCGTCCTCGAACAGCGCCGCCACGATGTCGCTCCCCAGGTTGGACGTCATGAAGATCATGGTGTTGCGAAAATCCACGTCCCTGCCTTCGCCGTCCGCCAGAATGCCCTTGTCGAACATCTGGTAGAAAAGGTTCAGGACATCCGGATGCGCCTTTTCCACCTCGTCAAACAGCACCGCGGAATACGGCTGGCGGCGTATGGCCTCGGTCAGCCGCCCGCCCTCGCCGTAGCCCACATAGCCGGGAGGCGAGCCGATCAGCCGGGAAACCGTATGCTTCTCCTGGAACTCGCTCATATTGATGCTGACCAGCATGCGCTCGCCGCCGTACAGTTCATCGGCAACGGCCAGAGCGGTCTCGGTCTTGCCCACCCCGGACGGGCCGACAAACAGAAAAATGCCTGTCGGGCGCGTGGGGGTGTCCAGCCCGGCATGAGCGGCCAGGACAGCCTGTTCGATAGCTGCCAGGGCGTGATCCTGCCCCCGGATACGGCGGCGCAACGTGCCGCTTAAGGAGGCCAGCGAGGCGGAACCCGTCCCGCTCAGTTTGCTCACGGGGATGCCGGTCCATTCCGAAACGATGCCGGCCACCAGATCCGGGCTGACTTCATAAAAAACAAGGGGTTCGCCCTTCTGGATCGCACGCAGATCCTTTGTCAGCGTATCCAGGGAGGACGGCTGCTCCTGCGAAGCCTCCGGAACGGCTGCATCTTCCGCCGCCTTTTCGGGCTCTTTGCCGGGTGCGGCCGCGTCCGCATTCGGTTCTGCGTCCGCCGCATTTTCCGTGCGCAGGCGGATGATGGCTTCCACCAGGCTTTTTTCCCGCTTCCAGCGCGCCTCCACTTCCTTGATCCGGGCGTCCAGATCCGCGGACCGCTGTTGCAGTTCCGCGTGCCGGGCGGTGCTGTCCTCTCCCGGTTCCTGCGCCACCCCCTTGCAGCGGTCCCGCTCCAGAGCGTCCAGTTCCCTGCGCACGGAGGCCCATTCCTCTTCCATGGCCTCCAGGATGGGAGGTTTGGCTCCCAGGCTCACCCGCACCCGCGCGCAGGCGGTGTCCAAAACGTCAATGGCCTTGTCCGGAAGCTGCCGACCGGTAATGTAGCGCCCGGCCAGTTCCGCCGTACGGCTGACGGCATCGTCACGCACATAGACCCGGTGGGTCTTCTCGTAGTGAGGCACGATGCCGCGCAGAATGGTGACGGTTTCCTCAAGAGACGGTTCGTCCAGCTTGACCAGTTGGAAACGTCTGGCAAGAGCGGCGTCCTTTTCAAAATACTTTTTGTATTCACTCCAGGTCGTGGCCGCGATGGTCCGCATCTCTCCCCGGGCCAGAGCGGGCTTGAGCAGGTTGGCGCCGTCGCCGCTGCCGGCCTGGTTGCCGGAGCCCACCAGTGTATGCGCCTCGTCGATAAAAAGAATGGTCGGCACGGGTGCGGATTTGACTTCATCAATGACCGCTTTGAGGCGTTTTTCAAATTCGCCTTTGACGCTGGCCCCGGCCTGCAGGCGGCCCATATCCAGCCCCACGATGCGTACCCCCTTCAAGGCGTCCGGCACGGCGCCTTCAACGACCTTGCGGGCCAGCCCTTCCACCACGGCGGTTTTGCCGACGCCCGGATCGCCTACCAGAATGGGATTGTTTTTACGACGGCGGGTCAGGATATCTGTCATCAGCCGTATTTCAGGGCCTCTGGCAAATACCGGATCTGTTTTACCCGCGCGCGCCTCTTCTGTAAAGTCTGTTGTATACTGTTGCAAAGCACTGGATGCCTGCCCCGTCCCTTGCGGACGTGCGGGATTTTTTTCAGCATGCAGTCCTTCAAGCAGCCCCCGCAGTTTGTCCGCTGGAATATCCTTGAGTTCCTTAAAGAAGGGAAACACACTGTACCGCACGGGGTTCAGCAAAAGGGCAAGCACCAGCACGCCCACATCAACCCGCTCCTGGCGCAGTTCCAGGCTCGCCAGAAGGTATGCTTCCTGCAAAAACTGGTACAACAGTGGCGAGAAGGTCGGACGCCCCGTGTTGCGACCGTCTCTCGGACGGCTCTCTTCCAGCAGTTCACGCAAACGGTCGGGGTTGCGTTCGAACTGCGTCAGAATATTGCGCATCCCTTCCAGGGGGAGCAACGCTTCCACATAATCATCTATGGTTATTTCATAGCCGCCGCGTCCGGCGCATGCCACGGCAGCCGCTTCCAGGGCTTCGCGGCAGGGGATGTCCAGAGCCTCGAAAAGCGCGGTCAGAGTTACATTGGCCATTCCTTACAACTCCTGGTGATCAGTTTCCAAAATAACTATGCCGTCGCCGCCCTCGCCGGACCAGATGGACCAGCCCAGACGGCATTCATTGTCCGCCTCGAGCTTCCAGGGCCGGATTTCTTCCGGCAGGAGGCGCAGTTCCACATCAAAATCCAGACGGGAGCGCATGACGAATTTGACCAGGGTCTGCAACTCCGCAAAATTTCTGTCTGAAGGCAAAAACGAGTTGAAGCGCTCCCAGGTGAGTTCCGCTATGCGGATGCGGAACTTGCCCGTCTGGTCCGGCACCTCCTCGCCCGTGATGAAATCTTCGCCCAACCGGCAGTTGTTTTCTCCCAGGCGGCACTGCTGATCCGCGGGCACGGCCACCCAGCGCGTGATGCAGGGAATAATGCTGATAGACTGGTGGGAAAAATAATGGCGCAGAATGCTTTCCAGCGACCCCGCGGCTTCGCCGTTAAAGGCGATAAGCCCCATATAGGCCATCAACCTGGGCCAACTCAGCTTCTTGGCCTGCCGGAGCTCCCTGTGCCCCAGCCCGATAAATCCGAAAAACCGCCGGGAAAGCCGGTCGGTGGCCTGGGCTTTATACTGCGCGTAATAGCGGTACTTGCCCCAGGAGCCGTACAGCAAGGAGATGAGCCGGTGATTGAAAATGTCGAAAAAATCCCGCAACGCGTCCGGCCCGTCCGTATGCTGCGCCACATACTCGGTAAAATACGCGGGCAAGGGGGAGCCCGCCCCGTGCAGCCCCATCAGGTTGAGCATCAGGGCGATTTGCGGGGGCTTGTCGTCGCGTGCGACAAATTCCAACGACTCTATGTCACCCGGCGGAAATGACAGGGCGGGGTTGACGCTGTAGCGGAAAAGGTCGGGAGTCTCCTCCCCTCCCCCACTGCATATATAGCGCCTGGCAATATCCACCGCCTGCGGGAATGCAAATGCCCCCGGCAGGGACACCAGTTCCCGCACAAGGGGCGGGTATGGCGCAAGTTTGCCGGCGCTCATATGCTGAACGCTCCGCCCAGCCTCGCCGGCCACTCATATTCCTCACCCCGCAGGGCTTCCTCAAGGATAAGCTGGTGGAAGCTGTTTACCGTGGCGTACAGGGCGAAAAACTCGTTGAGCACGGAACCGAACATGTACATGGCGCCTTCACAGGAAAAGGCCCGCTGGTCGACCACCAGCCGGGTCCGGGCGCCCCGCACCGGCAGCCCCTTGTAAATGCGATCGGTCTCCGAGCACGAAATGCGCACCATGCCCTTCATGATTTTTTCCAGCATCCTGGCCCGCGGCCTGTCATGGGGCGCGCGGAAATCATAGGCGCTGAGCATGGAGCGCAGGGCATTGATGTCCGTCAGTGACACGTAGTTGAGGGACATGTTGGACAGCAGGCGCCAGAGCAGATCTCCCTCCAGCGGCGGGTTGAAAGAAGGAATGACGGGCGTGATATTGGAAAAGTTCACCGCGCCGGGGGTATTGTCCGCGTGGATATGGATATCCCCGACCCGCAGTTCCCTCGGCAGCATGCGGTTGGTGCAGGTCAGGTCCAGCGAGATGGTTTCCGCCAGCGGAATGACCGCGTTGTCGGCGGACTGGACGAAGGAAATATAGGTCTCCGTGCCGCCGTCCTTGTGCGAGGCCCGCAGCCGCAGCCGGTAATAGGCCGTGTTCGGAGTCCCCTCGGCCTCGAACCCGAAGGATTCAAAGGGCAGGTACTGGCGGTTCTGCCGTCCGTCATGTCCCCAGGTGCCGACATAGTCCACGCTGTACACGGCGTAATGATACGGCAGGCGCGGATCGGGCACGACACGGTATTCCGTCTGCCGCTGATCTAAAGTCAGGGGTGAGGCATCCATGGGAAAAAGGTTCACCACGGGCGTGCAGAACAGCCGCCAGTTCTCCGCCCGGAAGGACTCGTACAGCTCCGGCAGTTCCTTCAGTGAAAAATGAAGCTCAAACCCGGTTGCCCCCTGGTGGTTCTGCATGGTTTCCCGGTGGAGCCCCCGTTCCAGTCCGGCAAGTTCCACAAAAAGAAATTTTTCCGGAAAGCAGAAATACTCCTGCAGAATTCGGTAGCCTGGGAAGGTGTTGGCCGGGTAAGGATACAGGCCCTCATCCTCCCGGAAACCTATGGGCCGCAGGCAGTCCGCCGGCAAAACGCCGACGACGTGCGGTTCTTTTTTCGCGTCGCGCATGACGATGCGCACTTCGCGCACCCGCTCCAGCAAGGTAAAGTACAGGGTGTGCGCAACGGCCGTTTCGCCCGTCAGAAAAAAACGCAGGCGCGAGAGGGGGATGTTCTCCAGCGGCACGCCCAGCGCTTCAAACCCCAGCGCGATGCTTACCTCGCCGTTCCGTTCAAGAATGCGCATGTCGCCGACGCGGAGGGGGTAAATCTCGGTGTCATAGACGGTGCGGAACTGGCAGCGGGTGCCCTGCACTTCCACGGACTCCACCATGGTGCCGCGCGGCATGGTCACCGCGCCCGAAACGTTGTCCCCCGGCTGGTAGCAGATGACGCTGCAGGCGGGAATGAGCCTCAGATAGTTGGGCCAGAGCAGGTTGAAGAGCGAATGCGTCAGCTCGGGCAGTTCGTCATCCAGCTTCTGGCGCAGCCTTCCGGAAAGGAAGGCGAACCCTTCCACAATGCGTTCCACGTCCGGATCGCGTCCGGGAGTGCCGAGAAAAGGCGCCAGAGCGGGGTTGCGCTCCGAGAACTCCTTGCCGAGCTCGCGCAGGGCCAGCAGTTCGTCCTGGTAATAGCGGTTAAAGCTCATATATTCTCTCTTTTCTGTGAATACCTGTCATAGCAAAGTAAATGCGGGTAATTGCGTAAACTATCTCTTTAAAAAATCCTGCACGCTACTTCTGTCCGGGGCAGAGGGAGAGCATCCACTCTCCTTTAGCCCTTGCCCCCATCTGCGTCGCGGCTTTTGTTACAAAGTCCTGAAGCGTCAGTACATCCTCATGTCCATCAGGGTACAGGATATGTATCTTGTCTATCGGGTCGGAAAGAAAATACTTTTCACCCTCGTCATACGTATTGCCTTGCCTATTCACAAGACCGCCGCCCACAAAATCCATACCCGACTGTATCGTCTGATAATTCTTTATATCTGTATACCCCACATAAGCCACATCCAACGCATAAGGGCAATTATTGTGTACGATAAACGTGAACTGATCCCGGATATGCCCCATAAAGGCAAAGCAGCCAGAGAGGAAGAAAAGAGCAGCAAAAAGAATACATATCTTTTTTCATACATTATAAATTTTCTATAATTTTATGATGTGGAACCCTCATGGCCCCACGAAAAAGTTTCTCCATATGCGTGTTTTAAAATAATATGCCATAATCTATGTGCCAGTGTATGTATTCACCATCACTATTATATTTAGATGCAGGATTATATCAAGATCTGTCATTATACATATTCTTTGTTTATGAAGTGGATAGAATGTAACACTATATGAATGCATCCAGCCGTGTGCCACTGAGCCCTGTTTTATTTTATGCATTGCAGCAATCAATTTATACACAAATAAATACTACTGACGCATTGACTATTGTCAAACTTCCTAACACGGGTACATTCTCTCATAGCCATGTTGGTAGCAAGTATATATCTCTGTTTATCCACTCTCATGCCGCAGAAAACCATGTAGTAAAAACGGTGCAGAAAAAATTTATTCTTGGACCACCAGAGAGAACTACCGGCGGACACATCGAAATCCATGATCTCGAGAAAGGCCCTGCTGGTTTCTAGAATTGGCAATGGCACCAGGTAAAGAGGGAGGGGTATTGGACCATGCGGCTCGAAAAGCCCTCTTTTCCTGCGTCGCAAATCCTGTGCCCTTGCCGATGGAGGACATGTGTTTATAGACTGGCAACTGCAAAGCCTCAAAAGTCTCCAAATCCCCAACAGGGTTTTTATAAGGCGCCTTGGCATAAAAACCCCGATTATAGATATCTGCCACATACTCTGACTGGTTGCCGATCAAATTATACACTCCATACGGACTGGGGGGGTAGCGCGTGTCTCGCGCGTCTATCGGTCCATCGGGGCAGAGCTTTCCTCCCCCTTTGAATAAGCCGCTGAGGTTGGCGAACCGGCAATCCGTTGGCCTTTCATCTCCCCAAGAATATAGACGGGCGTCCTTGTCCCCCCTGGCCGCTTTTTCCCATTCTGCCTCTGTGGGTAAGCGCTTATTCACAAATCGACAGTAGTTGGCAGCATCAATATAGCTGGCATACCCGATTGGCTTAGGATCATTTGCTGCTTTTCCGAGTGCGCAAGTAAGCAGCTCCACATAGCCAGGCATCTCGGCAAATACCTCATCCCCAATATCTTTTCTGTGAGACTTCATTTGGCTAAGATAGATTGCATCGCAATCATTTGTCGCCTTTCTTCCTGTCTGGCTTTGCAGTCTTCCTTGTTCTTCAATGTTCACATACATGCGGATCAGCGGTTCCGGATCGCATTCTCCTTTACCTACACAACGTGCATATTCGGCAACCGATGTTTCGAATTGATCAATGGAGAATTCATCCAAATATATTTTTTTTTGTACAGTCTGCCTAGTTTCCCGTTCAACAACACGGATATATTCTCCTGCAGGAATGCGTACCATGGGCATTTCTGTATAGTCAGGCACTCCCAAGATAAAAGGTGATTGCAGGAGTAAAAATATTTTTATATATAATGGAATTTCTAGCGTCATATCTACTTCCTCACCACATGCTCAAAAAGAAGAACATTAACCTCATTGACAACATCTGTTCTGATATATTTTATTTCAGAAAATTTCCACAACTTCACAATGGAACATTTCTCAGTAAAATATTTTCTTTCAACCCAGCATACAAAAAGTTATTGATAAAATTAATTTCTTCATACTGACTTATTCTGCATTATTCAATATGGCCATCGGTATTCTTCCATCCAACACACTTCAGTCTGTAAATGGCTCAAATGTGATTACAGGAGCTTATATAAAGAAGCATTTCCGTGTCCATATTGTTAATCTACTTTGAATATATATCATATACTCAAAATATACTAATTGTTAAAATCTTCTTTATTCATAATTTTTGATCTTACGCATCTAAATCCAGTATCGCTTCTGTATACATTATCAAATACCATAAATCCACTTGCGATACGCATATTTATAAATGCTTCTTTGTAGTTTGGATGCTTATTGAAAAAATCACCTGTACATAAAGGGTTGCGTTGTGGAAGTAGTGAACGGAAGAGCGAATGATAGCTGTCTAGTGTGCGCTCTCGTATGTTTCCGAGCATATTATATACACCAAATATGCTTGGAGCATGGCTCGTATCATTAACGCTTAACAGCAATTGTGTCTTAAATTTTTCAGAGCCACGCGAAGCATTCTCCCACTCAACCTGTGTCGGCAATCGTTTTCCGAAAAAAGCACAGAACTCTGCAGATTCAGGAAAGGTAACATATCTCATAGGCTCTTTGTCTTGTTCTGCTTTCTTTATGGCATCCTCGTAGCTTCCAGAATACCCTGAGATCTCACTCTCTGCTAGAAAGCGATTAAAAGGCTCTGCACTGCATTTCCCTGCTTTTACACAAGCTGCATAGTCAGATACAGAAACCTCAAAAGTATCTATATAATATTCATCCAGGTAGATTTGAATAGTTTCTCTTTTCCCATTGACTGTTCTCTCTAAAGGATATAGGCCTGCGGGAATATGGCTTCCTTCTGAGAAAAGCTCGAGTTCTGCTGAGCAAATATCGCACTGTAATATTTGCAGAATTATTGCTATTGAAACAATTATTTTCATATAATATTTTTACCAATATCTATATGTGTTTGTGTTCAAATATATACACTACGACTCCATTTTCTTCCTTTTTTTCTATGTATTCTATTTTTGTAAAAATCTACATATAAAATTCTGATACATTTTCCCTTTTCTTCGCGTAGTCATCTAATTTGTCCATACCTGTATTTTCTAAGACATCCACATGCCCAACAGCATCGGAAAAAGTTGCCTTAACTTGGTAAAAGCCTTTTGGGCGATCATTGTATTCCTGATAGGATGTTGAATATTCAAATGATCCGTCAGCTTCTCTGGTTGCCTTTTTAAGGGTCGGGCTATCTGGATATTTATATTTCAAATAGTCGCCAACATCCTCTGAAGAAAAAAGATACCACACCTTTATTGTGCTTTTATTTTTATCCAGTATTGGGTTCCCATCGGAGTCTATATATACACCAGATGAGGATCGAGATTCATCTGTTTTCAATATTGTTCTTAAAGCATTTGGGCCTGGTATCCTATGCACACGCTCTATGATATATTTGCAATCTTTCGCAGAATTTAAAGCCATTGAGATTCGTACTGCACATTTATTCTTATGTTGAGCAATTTTTTCTCCAAGAATTACATCTATCCTATCAGAGCTCATATCAAAAAAATCTTTGTCTATAGAAGCATAATCCGGCAAAATGTTCAAACCAAATCGAATATCAATGGCTGCCCCATTAGCAGGGACTGTACTTGTAAAATCCTTACTTTTTCCAGTCCCACCAAGAACTCCTTTTTGTAGCTTGTCATTTACATATATTTCATAAGGGATTTTTGCCATACCCTTCAATTCGCCTTTTGGCGAATATTTGCCGTCTTTTGTTTTCTGAACGAGCTTTACAGCCCATTTTTTACAAGACGTCCCCTTCCCTGAAGCTGCCGCGCCTGCGGGCAATGGGCGAGCGGTAGCACGATTATTAGAGCTTTGAGTCATGATGTACCTCCCATCCTACAGGCTATCCCGGTGAAAATAGTCCCATTGAATGTCTTCATCCTGGTGAACAGGCCAATACATCGCCTCAAGCTCCCCTATGAGGGCCTTTTTTTCAGCCGCACTCATTGACTGCATGATCCTGCTACATACAACAGGATCATAATATCGGAATATAGCGAGATTATAATTGGGCAGTGTCACTTCAAGCCAGCTGCGCAAATGTTCGCAGGAGGCTGCAAAATCAAGCCGACTTGTCAGTGCGATACCGGCGTGCGCTTTTACCCCTTCCTGCATGAACCAGTTGAAAAGAGCGTTTTCTTTCGCAACATGCACCAGATAGGGACCAGCCTTTACGGCAGGTTCATAATATGTTCCTGCAAAAAGCGCAGTTACTGTGGGTTGTTCATCATAGGAATATATAATTGCCGGTAAATTTTCAAACTGAGCGCCATCAAGCAGCAAGTATGCTGAAATGCCGCCCCCGGTACGGCCAAAAAGCTCTTTCGTAAAGTCTTCTGTGGATAACAACATGAGCTAGCCCCCTGCTCCCGCTTTTTCGCAGGTTTCGCACCATGTTGTGTGATCCTTTGCCGCCTGCTGCAACAAAAAGATAAGCCCTTCCGGTGCAGTGCCTTCCTCCATCAATATTGCATCCCCCGGCAACAACGGCCGCGCCCCGCTCCCGCTGCCCGGACTGCCGCCCCCGCCAAGGCGCACGCTCCCGCCGCCCATGCGGATGCCCGAGGGATCGATCTTGATCCAGCTTCCGCCGGCCTTGACCGTCAGTTCCGTGCCCGCCTCCAGGACCATCTTCTGCCCGGCATAGAGGTGAATTTCCGTCCCGGCCTTGCCCAGCCAGCGGCCGTCCACCTTGGTGTGGCTGTCCGCGTGCACGGTCAGGTTGTCGTTGGCGAACAGCTCCGTCTTGCGCTGGTTTTGCAGCGTCTCGTGGGTTTCGCCCCTGGTGTCCAGATAAGTGAAGTGGTCCACGGTGCGGTGGGCGTCATGCAGGATATGTTCTTTCCAGTCGTGCTTGACGTAGGCGTTTACGTCCTTCTCGGCGTGCAGGTAAATTTCCTCTTCGCCCTTCTTGTCCTCAATGCGGAACTCGTTGAAACCCCGAGCCTCGCCTTCCTTGCCCGGCGTGCTCATGGACTTGAACACCGTGCGCGTCTTGTTGGCGGGCAGTTCGTAAGGCACCTTGTTCAGGTCGTGGTAGACCCGTCCGGTGATCAGCGGGCGATCCGGGTTGCCTTCCAGAAAGGACACAATCACCTCATGCCCGATGCGCGGAATGGCCATGGCCCCGTAGCCGGACCCGGCCCAGCCCTGGGAGACGCGAATCCAGCAGGTGGTTGTCTCGTCCCACTGCCCTTCCCGGTCCCAGAAGAACTGCACCTTCACCCGGCCGTATTCGTCGGGGTAGATCTCTTCGCCCTCAGGCCCGGTGACGATGGCCGTCTGCTGGCCTATGGCCTGATTTTTGGGATGCTCCAGGGCAGGAATGAAGCGGGTCATCTCCGGGATGGCCGTCACAAAGGAGCGGTAGCGCAGGCCGCGATCGGGCGATTCGTGCTCCAGCACGCCGGGCTGCTCGCCTTCGTGGCGCACGCGGGTCGTCCACCAGCCCGTGTTCACGTCGGAGCGCGGATGCTCGTGGATGCTGAACACGTAGCTGGGCAAAAAGCGCGCCACGTCGGATTCGCACTCGATCCAACGCGCGAAGGTGAGCTGCCGCACTACCTGGAGCCTGGCGTAGCGCGCGCCCGGCTTCTTCAACTCGTACAGGTGCGGGTAGCGGTACTGCTCCAGGGTCATGCCCGGAGGAACCGGGGCCTTCTGCGCGTCCGCCTCGCGGTCGTTGACCGTGAGATCCAGCTTGAGCTGCCTGAAATTCCACTCACGGTACTCGGCCGCGTTGCTGTTAATGGCATGATGCAGATCCAGACGGCTGATCACGGAGGTGTCCGCCGCCTGGCCGGAGCCGGGATAAAAACGCAGGGCCGCCTCGCCGGAAATTGGGGGACCGCCCTCGCGGTCGCAGAAGCACAGGGTATGGCTGTCTTCCTTGTGCTCGAAGTAAAAGTAGATGCCTTCCTCTTCACACAGGCGGCTGATAAAGTGGAGATCCGTCTCGCCGTACTGCACGCAGTACTCGCGCGGCTCATAGGTGTAGGAAAGCTTGAAGGACACGCCGCCGGCGTCGAAGCCCTGCTCTTTCAGGATCTGCTCAATGATCTCCACCACAGAGAGGTTCTGGAAAATACGGTGGTCGATGATCTGCCCCAAGAACCAGAGCCGGGGAACCAGCACGCAGCGGTAGTGCGTAAAGGCATTGGCGGTGTGCAGTTGCTCCATCTCGCGGATCAGTCCGTGCACCAGGCGCTTCTCGCCGCTCTTGTCCGCTATGGACAGGCAGGCGGGCGTGCCGAGCAGGCCGGTCACGTCCGCATTGGGCGAGCGGCTGACCAGTTCGATGCGGAACTCATACGGTTTGCAGACTTCCTCCTCGCCCGAAAAGGCGTACACGGAGAAATCCCCCCCTTGCGAGGTAAATCCGAACCAGGTGGTGTTGGCGTCCGGCAGCAGGCTGTACATAGGCGATCCATCCAAATAAGTATTACAAGCGCCCCCGCACTTTTTCGCCTTCCAGGGAAATATCCCACTGCCAGGGGCGCAGATGGCCCTGCTCATCATATTTCATGGCGGAAATATGGAAGCCCAGGGTAAAGGTAGAGTCCGGCAGGGGCCGGTGGGTCACATCCGCATCGACCAGCCTCGGCTCATACCGGTCAATGCACTCCCTGAGCGCCGCGCAGCTTTGCTTGATCAGATCGGTACGCGACAAACTCAGGTCGTTGATGTCGGGGAGCCCGTAGTCCGGCAGGGTCTGGACGGATCCCTGCCGCGCAATGAACATACGCAGAAGATGCTGGCGGATGGACTCATCCTCTTCCATCGCTTCGCCGGCCTCTCCGCGCGTCAGGCGTTCAAACAGGCTCCCCGCCATGGCCTATTCCTTCTCCAGCTTGCCCACGAGGGACAGCGTGAAGTACGCGCCCATGTACTTGAAGTGGGGGCGGATGTTCATGCTCACCCGGTACCAGCCCGGATCCCCTTCAACATCGCTGACTTCAATGTGCGCCTCACGCAGGGGGCGGCGGCTGCGGATGTCGGAACTGGGGTTTTCCTGGTCGGCCACAAACTGGCGGATCCAGGTGTTCAGTTCGCGCTCAAGGTCCACCCGCTCCTTCCAGGAACCGATGTGCTCGCGCTGCAGCACCTTGATGTAGTGCGCCAGCCTCGACACGATGAAGAGGTACGGCAGTTGCGCGCCCAGCTTGTAGTTGAGCTCGGCGGCCTTGCCCGCTTCCGAGATGCCGAAGTATTTGGGCTTCTGGCAGGAGTTGGCGGAAAAGAAGGCCGCGTTGTCCGAGCCCTTGCGCATGGTAAGGGCGATAAAGCCCTGCTCGGCAAGCTCGTATTCGCGGCGGTCGGAGACGAGCACTTCCGTCGGGATCTTCATTTCGATATCGCCGAGGGACTCATACAGATGCACCGGCAGGTCTTCCACCGCGCCGCCGGAACGGGGACCGATGATGTTGGCCGCCCAGCGGTATTTGGCGAAGCTTTCGGTGATGCGGGTGGCAAAGGCGAAGGCCGCGTTGCCCCACAGGAAGTTGGCATGGTTGTCGTCCACGTCTTCCTTGTACACGAAGGCCCGGATCGGATTTTCTTCCGGATCGTACGGCTGGCGCAGCAGAAACCGCGGCAGGGCGAGGCCCACATAGCGGGAGTCTTCGGACTCGCGGAACGACTGCCACTTGGTGTAGCGGGTGCCGCTGAAAACGTCCTGCAGATCCTTAAGGGCGGGCAGGCGCTCGAAGCTGTCCTTGAGGCCGAAGAATTCCGGCGAGGCCGCGGCGATGAACGGCGCGTGGGACATGGTGGCGACCTTGGCGACGTTTTCAAGCAGGCGCATGTCAATGGCCGAGGGACCGAAATAGAAGTTGCCGATCATGGCGCCCACGGGCTTACCGCCGAACTGCCCGTATTCCGCCGTGTAGACCTGCTTGTACAGGGCGGACTGCACGATCTCCGGCGCATCCAGAAAGTCGTCCAGCAGTTCGTCCTTCGTGACGTTGATGAATTCCACAATGACGTTCTCGCGAAAATCCGTGCGGTCCGTCAGCAGCTTCATGGAACGCCAGGACGATTCCAGAGCCTGAAAGGTCTCGTCGTGCAGAACCAGATCCGTAAACTTGGCAAGTCTGCGGTCGATATCCGCGATCATGTGGTTGATGGTGGCTTTGTTGACTTTTTCTCCCACCGCTTCCGGGGTCAGCATGGAAACGATGGCCCCGATGCCGAGGCGGGCTTCTTCATAGCCTTCGCCCTGCGGCGATATATTGGTTTCGCTGATGATCTGCGCGAGCAGGGAATCCGCGGGAAGGGAACCGCGCTCAAACTCTTTCCTTACCTGGGTCATATACGTGCACTCCTTAAGAAGCGATGAACGATATCGGCTGTGGTTGTTCCACTACATTAGTTGTCAGTCGCCTGTGCCGCAGTCTTGTCAGCGCCCTTGCCGCGCTTTTTCGCCGCAGAGAGCGACAGATCGATGCCCGCCTGCTCCAGTTCCTTTTGCACGGCTTCGCGCTGGCGCGGGTCTTTCATCACTTCCTCAAGCGCCTTGCGGAAGGCGGGCATGTTGCCCATCGGGCCGCGCAAGGACACGAGCGCTTCGCGAATGCGCAACAGCTTGTTGGTCTGGGGAACCTGCTCCAGAATATTGCCGGGTTCAAAATCCCGCATGGTTTCAATATTCAGATGGACCGGCACGTCGTTTTCAGACTCGCCGTCCTGCAGCACGTTCGGAACGCTCAGATCCAGACCCAGTTTCTGGTTCGCCATCACTTCGGCAAAGTTGTTCTTATTGATGGAGATGGGCTTGCGATCAGGCAGGCTTCTGGGGTCATGACGCTGCAGAAAATCCCCCAGCACCATTACTTTCATGGGGAGTTCGATCTCTTCAACCGCTCCGCCGGTCGCCGGCTTGAACGTAACGTTAATGCGTTCCTTTGGAGCGATGGATGATTCTTTTTTGGCCATTTGCTTCCTCCGATACTTGTTTCTGTGAATTATGTTTCGTGCAAAATACTGAGAGCCGTATCTAAATTAAGCCAGTGCAGGCGGCGTATCATGTCGTCCATTTTTCCGCCGCGCTGTTTCGGTTGCGCTGAAAGTAAAAGAGCGAGAATCCGCGCTGTAAGATCCGGCTCCCAATCCAGCAAATTCCACTCCTCCATCTGTATATACAGCGCGGAGAGAAGCTGCACTGCCGCATTCTTCTTCCCCACAGCCAGGCAATAGCGCGCCTGCATAAGGCCATGCAGCACGGCAGCGCGGCTGCGTCCCGCCGGGACGGTTCCCAGACGGCGCAGGCCTGCCTGAAACCCCTCTTCCATGTTGCAGGTGATGGCTTCCTGCAGCAAGGCGCCTTCATCCGCGTCTCCTGACGCCGTTCCGCCAAGAGCAAGGCCGGATGCGACGTTCCCCTCCGTTGCCGGCGTCCGCAGATTTTCCAGCCAGGGCAGAATCTTGGCGGAGGCAAAAGGAGTATTGTCCCGAAACTTGTAGTTCAAAAGCTCCGGAAAACGCTTGAGCAGGTCCGCCAGGGCTTCCCGTACACAGGCGGCGGCGGCGGGCGCCCCCAGCCCGTCCAGGCAACGCACCACCATGGAATGCCCGTCGAACCAGAAGGGGGCTTTTCCCGCAGAGCGCTCAAGGTGAGGAAGAATTTCAGAGTACTGCTTGCCCTCCACCGCCGCGGCGTACGCCTGAATCCGGTCCGCGGGAACGCCGCTGGTCAGCTGGGTTTTTCCGGCCACATCCGCCTGCGGCAGTTGCAGCAGCGTGCTCCAAAGCGCCGTCCGGTGCAGTTGGTAGGCCCGTTCGTCCAGCGCGTTCAACGACAGAAAATGCCCGGCAAGCTGCCGGGCCTGATCGGCGATATTCCGGACAAGCTGTGGGAGCACTCCCGCCGGCACGCGCCCGTCCTTGTCCATCTCCGCAAGGCTGGCCGCTATGGGCACGGGAGCCGCCGCGCGGGCGGAAGACTGCGGAGAGGTCTGCGCCGCAGGCTGGGAAGCGGGTGGCTCCTTCTCCGCGCTTGTGGAAATCGTTTCTGGAATGCGCGAGAATATTCCGGAGAAATGCGGCGCGTCCTCACCCACCTTTTCATCCAGAATCTTCTGAATGACCGCAAACTCCTCCTTCAATGCGCGGGAGGTCTCCACAGAGCCGTCCATAAAACAGGTTTTTTCCGCACTGTGCTCCATACGGGAGCACAGCCAGACCAGCGGGGCAAGGCGGCGCTGCATGCGTTTGGGCAACGGATACATGGAATCCCAGTATTGTTGCAGAAGATGCGAAAGAGCCGCGAAAGCCGGAGGGCAGGCGTCAAGGCCGCGCACCCGGTATTCGGCGAACACGGCGTATACCAGCACCCACAGATCCTTGCTCTGCGCAGCCAGAAACTCCGCAGCCAGCCGCGCCACCAGCCCCCAGTCCGTAGCGTCTGTGGCGTGCAGCGAGGAGTCTTTGTCCACTTCCGCCCGCAAGGCCTCAAATTCAGGAGAGAAACTGGAATCTTCACCGCAGGGGGCGTCCTCGCTCAGAGGCTTTCCCCACATTTCCACATAGCTGTTCAAGGCGCACTGCTCCATGCAATGTCCCCCCTATAGGACACATAGGCCACATACCCGCGTGCACACTAGCTTTTATGGGAGCACAAAATACAACCTAAGAGTCTAAAATATGTATATGGGTGCCTATACGCTAACCTTTAAAAAAATGCAATATTTTCATAATCTCTTGCAACATTAAGCAAAAACAGGGATTGCTGAAAAAAATTCTTCTATTCCTTGCCAACAAGAATCGTGATCAGCTCTATACAGACTGCAAATGCAATAAACACCATCAAACAAAAAATATACATAAATAATTATGACAATATTAAAAACACAATAATTACAAACTTATGATCGATACGTTTATTTCTACAATTTCAATATATACATAAATGCCATTAATACAGATTTATAGCATAGTTAACAAAGGTTTATTATGTCAATAACAATATAGCGTTGCGTTAGAGCATTTTAAAATTGAAAATACCCACAACTTTCAAACCAGCCTTTT
This sequence comes from Desulfovibrio sp., assembly GCA_031556355.1. Classification (GTDB taxonomy): domain Bacteria; phylum Desulfobacterota; class Desulfovibrionia; order Desulfovibrionales; family Desulfovibrionaceae; genus Frigididesulfovibrio. Next base: position 27,820 of record JAVBTB010000084.1, read on the forward strand.
GTATTCTCAGAAGTGATCCGGGCAAAGGCTGCCCGGATTGCTTCGAGAAGAGAATCTGAATCTTCTGCGGCCATCTCTCGTAACACCCCTTTGACTTTACTCCACATCTTTTCAATTGGGTTCAGGTCGGGGCTATAGGCCGGTAAGAAACGCAATTGAATCCCATGCGC
>JAVBTB010000006.1:0-52294 GCA_031556355.1 Desulfovibrio sp.
TCGGCGCCAAGGCCGAGATGCACGCGCTGATCCGCTCGACGGCCGTGGCGGGCGCGCCGGTGCTCATCTGTTCAACGGACATCGATGAACTGGCTTCGCTGTGTGACCGGGTCGTCGTTCTTCACCAGGGGCGCGTCTCCGCGGTGCTGGACCGGGTTGTGGTGGTGCTGCGCATCAGCCCCCGCAAGGGCGACACTGTGGATTCCGCCACCATCGACAGGGAAGTGAAACGCATCTGGGATCTGGGCTACTTCAGCGACGTGCAGGTGGCCCTGGAACCGCGCGACGAAGGTATGTTTCTTATATACACGGTTACGGAAAAACCGCGCATCGAGTCCATAACCGTCGAAGGCACCAAGGACAAGGACCAGGACGACATCCTTACCGTCATGAGCAGCAAGGTGGGTTCCATCCTTAACGAAAAAATGCTGGCCGACGATTTGCAGAAGATTCTTGAACTGTACCGCAAGGACGGCTACTACCTGGCCACCGTGGAGCAGCGGACCGAACCGCGCCAGGGCGGCACCAACACGGCCCTGTTCATCACCGTGCACGAAGGCAAGAAACTGTATATCAAGGAAGTGAAAATCGAAGGCGCCAAGCAGCTTGACGAAAGCGACGTCAAAAAGCAGCTGCTGCTTTCGGAACGGACCATCATTTCCTGGATTACCGGCACCGGCGTGCTGAAGGAAGAGCTTATCGAGCGCGATTCGTCCGCCATCGCCTCCTACTACCTTGACCGGGGCTTCATGGACATCACCGTGGGCGCGGCCAAGGTTGACTATGCCGAAGACGGCATCACCGTGACTTTTCCCATCAGCGAAGGACCGCGCTACCAACTGGGCGAAGTGAATTTTGTCGGATCTCTCATCGACACGGACGAGCGCCTGCGCTCTTTGATCGAACTGGACGACATGGCAGCCAAGAAGGAATACTTCAATCTTACCACCATGCAGTCCGACACCAAAAAACTTACCGATTTTTACGCCGACTACGGCTACGCCTTTGCCGAGGTGAACCCCCGTCCGCAAAAGGCCACGGAGGGCGACACCCATATCGTCAACGTCACCTTTGCCATTGACAAGAAAAACAAGGTGTACGTGCGCCGGGTGCTGGTGGAAGGCAACAACAAAACCCGCGACAACGTCATCCTGCGCGAAATGCGCCTTACCGACGGCGACATGTTCGAAGGCTCCAAGCTGCGCCGCAGCACCGAGCGTCTGAACAAGCTGGGCTACTTCGAAGTGGCCGAAGCCGAACTGGTGCCCACGGCCAACGAGGAAGAAGTGGACCTGAAGGTCAAGGTCAAGGAACGTCCCACCGGGGCGCTTATGGGCGGCGTCGGGTACTCCACCTATTCGGCGCTCGGCGTTTCCGGCACCCTGATGGAACGCAACCTTTGGGGCAAGGGCTATACGGCCTCCCTTCAAGCAAGCTTTTCCGGGATGCGCGACGCCTATACCGCTTCATTCACCAACCCGCGCTGGAACGACACCAATCTTTCCGTCGGCGTGGACGCCTATCACTGGCGCGACGACTACATCGACTACCGCAAAAGGACCACGGGCGGCGTGCTGCGCTTCAGCTACCCCATAGGCGAATATACCTCCGTGGGCTGGGGCTACCGTCTGGACCGCTACGAATTGTATGACCTGGAGGACGACGCCTCCAGCATAATCAGAGACTACGCCACGGGCACGCGTTACACCAGCGTCGCCCTGGGCCGCATCACCCGCGACACGACCAACCGCGATCGTCCCACCAGCGGGAACATCGACCGCATCGGCGTGGAATACGGCGGCGGGCTCATGCAGGGCGACGACGATTTCATCACCGTGTCGGGCGAACACCAGACCTATTACCAGCTTGTTCCCAACCACGTGCTGCACTTCCGGGGCAAGGCTTCGGCCATTTTCAACAACGGTTCCAGCGAGGTGCCGGTGTTCGAGCGCTTCTGGATGGGCGGCATGGATTCCGTGCGCGGCTATGACAGCCGCGACATCGTGCCCCGCGACCCCGAAACGGGCGACCGTATCGGCGGCACGCGCATGGCCTTTGCCAACTTCGAATACATTTACAGCCTGTCCAACGACATCGGCATCAACCTGGTGCCCTTCTTCGACATAGGCTTCAACGCCGACGACGACCATGACTGGACCTGGAGCGACGAAATCAAACGGTCCTTCGGCATGGAGCTGCGCTGGCGTTCGCCCATGGGCGACCTGCGCTTCTCCTACGGCATCCCGCTGGACGACAACCGCAACGGCGGCAGGGATTCGGGCCGCTTCGAATTCTCCATGGGACAATTCTTCTAGTCCATGCCATCCATGAAAAGAAGGCGGCAGGCGCTGTCGCCTTCTTTTCATGGGCAATCGCTTTTCTTTACGGCGGCTACATGCGTTTCATCACGGTTTTTTTCTGCATATTCCTGATATTCGGCAGCGCTTCGGCGGCTTTTGCCGCCCCGGCCAAACCCTCTGACTCAGGAAGCGCCGCCCCGGCCAAAGCCTCCAAACCGGCCGCCGGCAAAACGGCGGCCAAGCCTTCCGCCAAAACCTCCCCTTCCGCCAAAGCCCCCGCTCCCAAGCCTTCCAAGGCCCAGGCCGCCCTTTCCGGCCTGAAAAAGGACCTTGATTCCCTGTGCGAAGATGAAAAGCGCGGCGGCCTGCGCGAAAACTGGCTTCACCTGGAGGATCGCTTCATCGCCCTTTCCGGCGAAAGTTCCGGCAAGGTCAGGGCGGAAGCCGACTTTTACCGGGCCCGCACGCACGAGGAACTGAGCCGGCGCTCCTTCAACCCGGCCGATTGCCGTGAAGCCGCCCGCCTGTATGGCGTTGTGGCGCGCACCCATGCCCGCTACGCCGTCGCTCCGGAAAGCCTGTACCGCCGGGCCGCTATCCTGGCCCAGCGCCTGGACGAGCCGGACCATGCCCGCGCCGCCGCCGCCCTGCTGCTGAAAAGCTATCCCAAATCCGATGAAGCGGGCGCCGCGCGCAAACTTTTGGGCGAACTGGACTCGGCGGCGAAGAGCGCGGATGCCTCAGGCGCAAAAGCCGCGCGGGCGGGGGGGGGCTCTCCGGACGGCCGGGACGTCGCGGAAACGGCCGTCAAGCGGGAAGCCGCCGGCAAATCCGTCCCTGCCGTCAATCTGAAGAAGATCTCCTGGAAGGGCAAGGAAAGCCGCGCCACCATATCGCTTGAACTGGACGGCGGGACCGATTATTCCTACGAGTTCGTTCCGGGTGATCCCGCCAAAAATACCCCGGCCCGGTTGTATCTTGACATTCCCGGCGCGTTGCCCGCCCCCGGAGTCAAGCCCGGTCTTGCTCCCAAAGGGCTGGCGGTAACGCGCATCCGCACCGGGCATTCCGGCGGGGGGACGCGCATCATGTTCGACTGCGACGGGGCGCGTTGCTACATCGTCAACACGGCTCCCGGCGAGCCCGGCACCATCCGCGTGGAGATAAGCCGCAACAACGACATCAAGGGCGGCATAACGGTCATGGCGCCCGGGGGCGGCAAAGAGAGCAGGCAGGCGCCCGCCCCCAGAGAAGCCGGGCGCGGGCTTGCTTCCCTGGGCGCGGGCAAGGGTTCCGGCAAGTCTCCGGGTTCGCTTATGGAACAGCTTGGCCTGACCGTGCAGACCATCATGCTTGACCCCGGACACGGCGGCAAAGACCCCGGCGCCATGACGGGGGGGCTTGTGGAACGGGACTTCACCCTGGCCATGAGCAGGCGCGTGGGCACGCTGCTGCGGAAAAAAGGCTTCACGGTACTGTACACCCGCAACTCGGATACCTTCATCACCCTGCAAGACAGGCCGGACCGCGCAAATTCCAGAAAAGCCGATCTCTTCCTGTCCCTGCATATGAACTCCAACAACAACCCCGCCGTCAAGGGGCTTGAGATCTATTACCTGGACATGGCCAAAAGCGCCGACGCCGCCAAGGTGGCCGCCCGTGAAAACGCCGTTTCCGTCAAAAACATCAGCGACCTTCAGTATATTCTCACGGACCTTATGCTCAGCGCCAAGCTGGAAGAATCCCACGACCTGGCCGGGTGCGTGCGGGAAGGCATTCTGCAGTCCCTGCGCGAGGCCAAGCTGCCCGCCGTGGACCACGGCGTGCGTTCCGCTCCTTTCTACGTGCTGATGGGCGCGCGCATGCCCGCCGTCCTTATCGAGTTCGGCTACGCCTCCAACCCTGAAGAAGCAGCCCACCTCAGGTCGGAACGCTTCCTCCAACGCCAGGCCGAAGGCGTCGTCGACGGCATCATGGCCTACAAGGCCAAGCTCGCCAAATTCGCGCCCCCCAAATAAAAATCTATCCGCCTCCGGCACAGGCTCAGCCGTAAGCTCAAAAAGCTCAGCAACAGCAAAGGGGCTTGGATCCATACCGTTTCAGGGAACGGTGGATGCAAGCTCCATTGCTGTTCTTTCTTTTCTTCATGCCGAAAGAGCTTGAAAAACAGCCCTGCGCCATTGCCGGGTGAGAAGACAGCTGTCTCCGGAGTCACAAGCAAATCGGTGCGCCTATGTAGGCGCTTGCGGATTTTGCATACAACATACCGGTACATTTAGTAAATCTTTAGTTTATCAACAGGTTAGCTCCTTACTAATTGACATGTACAATTTTGTATGAAAGGGTAATTGTTACAATATGATTACAATAGAGTGACAAAATCCAGGAGGAGCGTATGAGCCAGCAACCCGATGTCGTGATTGACGACAGCAGAAGCAAACTTTCCGACTTGTGGAAAAAGGAAGACTACCTTGCCATCTGGCTCGGGTTCGCGATCCTTATCGCCGGGTATTTCTTTTTTCTCGCCGAAGTGCCCGCCAAGTTTACCGAGCAGGTGGCCAAATCCAACGCCGTCATGGAGGCGGAAGCCGCCAAGGCGCCTTTTAAGACCATTGAATTTTATCAGCAGCAGGACGCCAAGAAAAAACTGCGCGCCCGCGACAGCGCGGCCGGCAAGGCCATTGCCGCGTTTTTGAAAACCCCCGGCGGTTGGTCTGCCAATCCGGGGGATTCCTTCGTCTACAGCGAAGAGGCGGCCAAGGCCGCCAACGAAGCGGCCAAACCCAAGGCGGACGAGGCCAAGGCCAAGACGGCCGCCGCTCTTGAGGCGGCCAAGGTGGCCCAGCAGGCCGCCGCCGCCGCCGGATTCAAGGACGAAGCCCTGAACAGCGCGGCGGAAGGCAAAATATCCGACTGGCGCTCCGCCCAGACCGCTTCCGGCAAGGCCGAGGCCAAGACCAAGCTTAAGGGATTCAATATCCTGCCCTCTCTGGGCATGCTGATGATCGCGAGCATGGTGTTCTTCGGCATCGGCATGGCCCTGATGGGAAAGAGCGTGGGCGAGTTCGCCGTGGGCTTCATTCCCGTATTCATCGTGGCGGTCCTGGCTTTTATGATGGGCTCGCAGAACACCTCCAAAACCTACGGCTTCGGCTCCGAAGCCTGGGCGATCATCATCGGCATGCTGATCGCCAACACAGTGGGCACGCCCAAATTCGTCAAGCCCGCCCTGCAGGTCGAGTTCTTCATCAAGACCGGCCTGGTGCTGCTTGGCGCGGAGGTGCTGTTCGACAAAATCGTGGCCATCGGCATCCCCGGCATCTTCGTGGCCTGGGTGGTCACGCCCATTGTGCTGGTCTGCACCTTCATCTTCGGCCAGGTTGTGCTGAAAATGCCCTCCAAGACTCTGAATATCGTCATCTCCGCCGACATGAGCGTGTGCGGCACCTCGGCCGCCATCGCCACGGCCGCCGCATGCCGGGCCAAAAAAGAGGAACTGACCCTGTCCATCGGGCTTTCCCTGGTGTTCACGGCCATCATGATGATCGCCATGCCCGCCTTTATCAAGGCGGTGGGCATTCCTCAGGTTTTGGGCGGCGCCTGGATGGGCGGCACCATTGACGCCACCGGAGCGGTGGCCGCCGCCGGCGCGTTCCTTGGTGAAAAGGCCCTGTACGTGGCCGCGACCATCAAGATGATCCAGAACGTGCTGATCGGGGTTACCGCCTTTGGCGTGGCCGTATACTGGTGCGCCAAGGTGGATTGCGTGGAAGGCCAGAAGGTGCGCCTTGGCGAAATTTGGGACCGCTTCCCCAAGTTCGTTCTGGGCTTTCTGGCGGCTTCCATCTGCGCTTCTTTGATCAGCGGCGGTCTGGGACCGGACCTGTCCAACGCCATGGTCAACGAAGGCCTGGTGCGGGGCATCGCTTCGCCCGCGCGCAACTGGTGCTTTGCCCTGGCCTTTACCGCCATCGGCCTTGCCACCAACTTCCGTGAACTGGCGCAGTACTTCAAGGGCGGCAAGCCCCTTATCCTGTACGTTGTGGGCCAAAGCTTCAACCTTGTGCTTACCCTGGCTATGGCCTATCTTATGTTCTACAAGGTGTTTCCGGAAATCACCGCACGCATTTAAAACAGTCTGAAAACGGGCGGCGCGTTCCCGGAATCATCCGGGAGCGCGCCGCCGCAGAGCAGCCATGAACCCTTCTTCCTCCGCAAACGACGTTCCTTTGGGCAGGCGGCTGCTGCGCCTGGCTTTGGCCGTCAGCATTGTGCTGCTTTTTGTCTTTGTTTTCGCCCCGTTCGTCATCCGCCATTTTCCGCCCATGCGCGAGTTCGCCCAGGCCGTCAAAGAAAAAGACCAGAACCCCGGCGCCCTTTACTACACCGACGTTCCCGACTCCACCGCCGCCGAACTCCACACCCGCAGCACCGTCCGCTTTTTCGGCAACAAAAACGCCAGCCGGTAGGCACCCGCCGCCTTTCCGGGCCAAGGGCTCCGCCCTTGGAACCCGCCGGGGGCTGGCGTCCTGTCTACTTTAATTTGAGGGTAGGGGCGCTGTGCCGGATTGGGAGCGTTTTGCTCCGGCGCGGCTCACGCGAGAATAAGGCTCCGGTTCCCGGCTTTTTGAACGCAAAGGCTGGACTCGTGCCGGGAGCGGCTATGCGGCAGAGAGAAACAAGCTGCCGATAAGCGGCGTTTTCCCCAAATACAGGGTCAAGGGACGAAAGTCCCTTGTGGGGGAGTCTGAGGGGGCAACGCCCCCTCAGGGTTTTTTGCCCCCTCAGAGGGCTTTGCCTCATAGGTTTGTTCCACCTCGGCCTCAATGACAGTGCCGGCTTCAAGGGCGGGCAGGGGCTTGCCGCCGGGACCGGAAAGGGCGTAGGGCATGGGTCCCGCGCCGCCGGGGGGCAGGGGGGTGCTGCCCTTGTCAACGATGATGACGCCGGTTTTTTCAAAAATTTCGCGGCGGAACTCATATTCCGCCAGGAGCCTGCGGGTGCGGTAGCTTAGCCATACGGCGCACAGGGCGATAACGCAGACGACGGCGGCCGCGCCGCCGATGATCCAGGGCAGGTGGGGCAGCAGGGCGGAGCCAAGACTGCGCAGGGCGGACAGCGCGCCCTCCAGGGTAAGCAGGGCCGCGCCCAGGCCGACGACCAGCAGCAGCACCACGATGGCGGGCGCGCCCTTGATGAAGCGGTACAGGCGCCGCAGGCGCTCGGGCAGGTTTTCCTGCCATTCGGAGTCGGCGTTGGCCTTGTGCGTGAACAGGCCCACATCGGCCAGATGCACGGCCAGCAGAATGCAGGCAGGGGCAAGCAGCGAGACCGCGCCCCAGCTTAGCCAGGGAAAGGCGTACTCGCCCGGCGCGGAGGCGGCGGAAGCGATGAATCCGTAGCACAACGCTCCGACCGTCACCAAAAGCTCCACGGCAACGATGGAGACGGCGAGATACATCCACAGCTCGTTGCGCTGCTTTTCGGAAATGGTCCGGCCCGGCGCTTTGGAGGACGCGCTCTCCGCTCCGTGCGCCGCGCTGTCCGGCCTGGAAGCTGAATCGTCTTTGGGCGGGAAGGGTTCTTGGGTCACGATGATCCTGATGCCGGCGGCATTCCGGCGGGTTGGCCGCCGCTGCCGTGGGTTGTTCGGGCTTTTCCTGATGTGAGGGGCGTTCCGGGGCGCGTCCTTGCATTTCGGGAGCATCCGCAAGGGCGGGACCAATACAATCCGCCACACCGGCTTGTTGCCCGGCAGGGGACGCTTTTTGAGCACGGGCCTCTGTCAGGCGTTGTTTCCAGCTAAGCTGTTTCACTCCAAGAGTAAAGAACCCGGCCCTTTTTGCGAAGGGAGCGCGCTTTTTGCCGTACTTGACCGGAGCGAAAAGGGCCGGGGGACAAAGCTGTCGGATACAAGAGCTGTTTGGCCACAAGCCCTAAAACGCCGGGACGATGCCTTTGGGCTCCAGTTCCTTGACGATGAAGGCCTTGACTTCGGGAGAGTTCACGGCCTTGACCAGGGCCTTGATCTTGGGGCTGTCCTTGTCGGCGGCGCGCACGGCGATGACGTTGGCGTAGGGGGAGTCCTTGCCTTCAATGACAATGGCGTCGCGCGAGGGGACAAGCCCGGCTTCGGCGGCAAAGTTGGTGTTGATGACGGCGGCGGTCACGTCAACCAGGGTGCGGGGAAGCTGGGCGGCTTCCAGTTCCATGATCTTGATGCCCTTGGGATTGGCGATAACGTCTTTGGCGGTGACCAGGTCGCCGGGCTTCAACTTGATCAGGCCGTTGGCTTCCAGCAGGCGCAGGGCGCGCGCGCCGTTGGTCGGGTCGCTGGGAACGGAAATGGTGTCGCCCTTTTTCAGTTCATCCAGCTTCTTGATTTTTTTGGAATACAGGCCCAGGGGTTCGATGTGCACCTTGGCCACCCAGGCCAGCTTCAGCCCTTTTTCTTTGTTCATGTTTTCCAGATAGGGGATGTGCTGGAAGAAGTTGGCGGTAAGATAACCTTCCGCAAGCGCCACGTTGGGCTGCACGTAGTCGGTAAATTCCTTGATTTCCAGGGTGTAGCCCGCTTTTTCCAGCAGGGGCTTGGCCACCAGCATGATATCCTTGTGCGGGAAGGGGGTGACGCCGATGACGATTTTGTTGTCTTCAGCTGCAAGGGCCTGCGAGGCGAAGCAAAGGATAAGGCCGAGAGCGATAAGCAGTCTTTTCATAAGTCTTCCTCACGGGTTACATGGTGTGGCTGCTGTTTTGGGCACAACATGCCGTAACGGCGTGCCGCATAGTACACAGGAAGGCCGAATCTGGAAAGAGCGGTATTTTTTCATTGTGTAAACAATCCCTACCTCAGGCGGCGGTAAAGGACGTTCCCCGCCGTCTGGATAAGCTTGACCAGGGCCACCAGCACCAGGATGCACCAGACGGTGACGTCGGCCTGAAAGCGGTTGTACCCCAGGCGGTAGGCCAAATCGCCCAGGCCGCCGCCGCCCACGGTTCCGGCCATGGCCGAGTAGCCGATAAGCGCGATGGCCAGTACGGCAACGTTCAGCACGATGGCGGGCAGGGCTTCCGGCAGCATCACCCTGAAGATGATTTGCCAGGCCCCGGCGCCGAAGGAGCGGGCCGCCTCGACCACGCCCCGGTCCACCTCAAGGAAATTGGCCTCGATGATGCGCGCGGCAAAGGGCGCGGCGGCGATGGTCAGGGGCATGATGGTGGCGGTGGTGCCGATGGCCACGCCCATGACAAAGCGGGTCACGGGCATGATGGCGATGATCAGAATGATAAAGGGCAGGGAACGCAGCGTGTCCACGGTGATGTCCAGAAGCAAGTACGCGCGCGGGCTGGGCCGCAGGCCGTGGGGACCGGTCATGATCATGGCCGTGGCCAGGCCGAAGCCCAGCAGGAAGGACAGCAGGGTGGAGACCGACACCATGTACAGGGTTTCGCACAAAGAGGTGAACAGATCCTCGTAAATGCGCAGGAAAGAGGCGGCCACGGCCTCCCAGCCCTGGGCAGGGGTCAGCCCGGCAAGCTCCAGCCACAGCCAGACGCCCCCGGCGCAGACCAGCACAAGGCAGAGCCGGAAAAGAAGGTCCATGCGGCGTTCAGTTTTCATCGCCCATAACCTCCCAGAACAGCTGTTTTTCCTGCAGGTAGTTCAGCACCATTTCCAGGTGCGCGTCGTCCACGTTGATGATCAGAAACCCGCGCACGTCGTCCAGGTAGCGTTCCAGCTTTCCCCCGACAATGGAAAAATTGATGTCCAGCGAACGGGCCATGTTGGTGATGACGGCGTCCTGCGATATTTCGCGCGGAAACCATAGGCGGATGTTGGTGCCTGTGGGGATCAGGGTGAATTCGTCCTCGATGAGCTTTTTCAAATCCGGCGTCGGGGCCAGGAACAGCGAGTCGGTCCTGCCTATGCCCATGGTCACGCCGCCGTCCAGCAGCAGCATCCGGTGGCACGAGCGTTTAACCACTTCCATCTGGTGGGTGACCAGGATGACGGTCAGGTCCAGGCTGCCGCGGATATCTTCCAAAAGATCCAGAATGGCGATGGTGGTTCTGGGGTCCAGGGCCGATGTGGCCTCGTCGCACAGCAGCACTTTGGGCGAAAGGGCCAGAGCCCGGGCGATGCCCACCCGTTGCTTTTGCCCGCCGGAAAGGCTTTGCACCCGCACGTGGCTTTTGTCGGCAAGCCCAACCAGGGCCAGCAGTTCCATCACGCGGCGGGAGCGTTCGCGCCTGGGAACGTTCCAGACCTCCAGCGGAAAGGCCACGTTGTCAAAAACATTCTTGCTGGACATCAGGTTGAAGGTCTGGAAAATCATGCCCATGTCCCGGCGCAGCAATTTGATGCCGTGCCGGTCCAGGTTGCGGACTTCCTTGCCCATAACCTTGACGCTGCCCTCCTGGTAGCCTTCCAGGCCGTTAAAACAGCGCAGCAGCGTGGATTTGCCCGCGCCGGAATGCCCCACAACGCCGAAAACCTCGCCTTTTTCGATGGTAAAGGTGATGTCCTTCAAGACCGTTGTGTCGCCAAAACGTTTGGTAAGCCCGGTTACCTCGATCATGCCGCCCGCCGTCAGGTGGTGGAAGGGAAGGGGAGAGAGGGGAAGGAAAGTGCGGGGGAAGGGGAAAACCCCCTTTTTCAAAAGGGGGTTTTCCCCTTCCCCCACTCTTCCGCCTTTCTCTTTCTTCTTGCCCATCATACACCCTCCGGAAGGAGCAATGCCTGGGGCTTGCCGGAGACCGGGTGGGGCACCAGGGTGACGGTGGTTTCGTAGACGCTTTGCAGCACGTCCCGCGTGAAGACCTGGTCCACCGGCCCGTCGGCGGCGATGGCGCCGTCCTTCAGCAAGATAATCCTGCGGCAGTAAAGGGCGGCGAGGTTGATGTCGTGCAGGGCGGCAAAGACGGTGAGCCCGGTTTCGCGGTTTTTGCGGGCCAGCAGGTCAAAGACGGCGGCCTGACAGGCCGGGTCCAGTCCTGCTGTGGCCTCGTCCAGCAGGAGCAGTCCGGTATCCTGGGCCAAGGCGCGGGCCAGCAGTACCCGTTGCAGTTCGCCTCCGGACAGGGTGGAGGCGTCGCGCGCGGCAAGGTGGGCGACGCCCGTGGCTTCGAGAGCTTGCAGGGCGGCGGCTTCGTCCGCATTACTGTATCCGCCCAGCCAGGGAGTGTGCGCGTAGCGGCCCATGAGGGCAAGGGTAAAGGCGGAGAGGGAGGGCACGCTTTCCGGGCGTTGGGGGAGCAAGGCCAGCAGGCGGGCGCGGCGTTTTTCCGGCAACTTGCCGATGGCTTTTCCCTGCACGGTCACCGGAACAAGAGGGGAAGCAAGGCCAGCCATACAGTGCAGCAGCGTGCTTTTGCCGCTGCCGTTGGGGCCGAGCAGGCCGGTGAACTCGCCTCGATACAGGTGAAAGGAAATGTCACGCAACACGGGGAGGTGAGCTTTGCCGTAGGTGTGGGAAAGGCTGGCGACCTGCACGTGGCTGGCGGAAGGAGAGGGCGGCGATATTGCGGCGCGGTTTGCCTGTTCGCTGTTGCCGTATTCCGGCGGCAGGGTCCGGTTGTGGAGCGGCTTTGTCGTTACCGGGCCGCGACTGGGGAGATGGTGCGCGCTGTTCGCGGCAGCGGGGGATTTTTTGCCCAGGATGTAGCAGAAAAACGGGCCGCCGAGCAGGGCGGTAAGCACGCCCACGGGCAGTTCCACCCCGCCGGGCCGGACGATGCAGGCGGCTACGTCCGACCACAGGAGCAGAAACCCGCCGCACAGAGCGGCCGCGGGCAGCAGGTGCGTGTGCTGCCCGCCCAGAAGGCGGCGGCAAAGGTGCGGCACAATGAGCCCCACAAAGCCGATGATGCCGGAAACCGCCACGCAGCTTGCGGTAATGGCGCTTGCCGCCATAAGCAGAACCAGGCGGATGCGGGCGGCGGGCAGACCGAGGTGGCGGGCGGTCCGGTCGCCGAGGGAGAGCAGATCCGTTTCCCTCGCCAGGACCAGAGCAGCCAGGGTTCCAGCCGCCAGACCGGGGGCCAGCAGGGCGAGGTCGCGCCAGCCCCGGCCCTGGAAGCTGCCCATAATCCAGAACACGATGCCGGTGACGGACGATTCGTCCAGGGCTTTGACCAGCGCAATAAGGGCGGCCAGAAAGGCGGACACCACCACACCGGCGAGGACGAGCGTTTCCCGGCGCAGCCCCCCGCCGATGCGGCCCAAAAGCAACACCGCCGCGAGAGAAACACCCGCTCCGGCAAAAGCAGCCAGGGGCAGGCCGAAGCCGTAGGCGGCCCCTGTAAACCCGAGGCTGATGGCCAGGGCCGCGCCAAAGGCCGCCCCGCCGGAAACGCCCAGAGTGAACGGATCGGCCAGGGGATTGCGCAGAATGCCCTGAAAGACCGTACCGGCAACGGCCAGCCCGAGGCCGGCCCCCAGGGCGAGGAGTACGCGGGGCAGGCGCAGATCCATGACAATCATGCGCAGGGACTCGGCATCCAGAAGCTGCGGAAGCCCCTCCGGCGTAATGGCCGTGACCGGCCCCGCGCTTCCTTGGCCTGCAAGGACGCCCAGTACCTCAAAAGGGGGCAGGGCCAGAGGCCCGAAGGCGCAGGCCAGGGGCACGGAGAGGAGGCAGGCAAGGCCGCCCGCCAGTCGAAGGAGAGTGGATCGCGTCATGGTGCGCCGGTAGCGGGGGTACGCATGTGAGCTTCTATCCGCGCTGTTCAGTTTGCCGCGCTGTCCAGTTGTCGCAGCGCCGCGTCCAGATGATCGGCAAACATCGCGGCGACGCCGGGCAGGGAAAAAAGTCCCTGGCGCACGGGTTCCGCTGTGATGCCCTCCTGGATGAACAGCAGCTTCCAACTGCCTTTTTCATCGCCGAATATATCGTTTTCGGCATGGTCGCCCACCAGGGTCAGCAGGGGAACCAGCCATACTTTTTTGCTGGCGTTGCTTTTGACGGCCGCAAGGGCATAGCTGTCGTCAAAAGGGCCTTCCAGGGTGCCGATCAGGGTTTTGGCGTCGCGCTGCCGCAGCATGGCGAGCAGGGCGGGATAGGCCAGACTGCCGGAGTCGGCCTGAGCGCCGTGCCCGACGAAGATGACGGAGTCGTTCGCCGTGCGCTCCTTGGGCAGGCTTGCGAGCAACACGGCGCTCAGCCGGTCGGCGTCCTCGTGGGAACCGATGAGAGGGCGGCCGGTTACTGTCTTGCGTATGCCCTTGGGCAGATTGTCAAAGCGTTTTGCCGTCTCGGCTGCAAGCTCGTATTCCAGGCCGGGGGTGACGTGCAGGGACTGCACGGCCACGTGGGTGTAACCTTCGGCGGAAAGAGCGGCCAATGCCCCGGCCAGAGTCTGCGCTTCTTTCCCCTTGGCGTGCAGCGTTTTGCGGACATGCTCGGACGTATAGGCCACAGACTGGCGCAGATCCGGGTGTCGCTTTGCGATTTCGGCCTTTACCAGGGCAAGCGGGTCGCCCTGCTGGTCATAGGTGGTGCCGAAGGTGGCCAGGACGACAGCCTTTTTTACCGGCGGGGCCGACGCCGCATGTTCGGCGCAGAGCCCTTGCAAAGGGGCAGCGGCGCATAGAAGGCAGAAAAGCGCGGCGGCCGCGTAGAGATATCCGCGTGGGGCACGGCGCGCAAAAAAACGGGTTGCATATCGGGGGGAAGCCAACAAGCGCATGGAGCCTCCGGAGAGGTTGGGGGCCGGTCGGGAAAGGGAAAAGCGTCTTTTCCCCTGCTATAGGCAGCGGGGAAAAGACGCCGTATTTGTCCTCTCCGGGGTATTCACGCAGCAAAGGCCCGTTGTGCGTAAATAGAGCATGATCAGGCAGGTCTTCCGGCTTGCTCCGCTGTCTTCGGCCTTCCCGTAACTCCCCAAGGAAGCCAGTGGCGCGTGAAGAAAACAGCATATCCGGCAGGAGAAGACCGGCTGCACAGACAGCACGGCTCACTTCTGCCGTATGGAGGTCACGGCGGCGGGTCCGCTCCCGATTCGCACGGGATTCCCTTGCAGAACCCCTTTGCGCCGCATGCATCGCCCGGGCGCTTGCGCGGGCGCGGCAAAAAAGGGCTTGCATCCGCGTTTGCCGTAAAGGGTATTGCAATGGCCGCAACACCGGACGGCAAGGCGGAACTCCTGATTCCGTGGCAGGTTCATAGCGGGAGAATCCCCCTCCTGTCAAGGAAGCCTCTTGCCGCAAAGGGGGAGGAAACAGGATGCAGGAGAGTACGGGCAGAAGAGATGCGACTCGGTATCCCGTGCAGAGCTGTATCGGTGGTTACTGCGATTCGTTGCCGTACGTATGCATGTCCTTATAATAAGCCGTTTTGTCTACGTGTAAGCAGAAACACTATGGTGTATGATGCTTTATAGGATATTTTACAGCATTGCTCGTTATAATTTTCTTAAATTTCTTTGCCTAATCTTATGAAATATGCCAATAGCGTGAAGAAGTTGTTGCAGTTTTTTTAATACTGACGCCAGGGGCGGTAGAAATATGTCACAAACGAATATTTTGCTCGAATCGGGTACAAATGAACTTGAAATAGTTGAGTTTTTTATTGATGAGCCAGGCTACCGGGGGCATTACGGAGTCAATGTAGCCAAAGTGGTCGAGATCATCCGCATGCAGACGGCCACATCTATGCCCCAGATGCGTCACCCCTCTGTCATGGGCGCGTTTCCGCATCGCGACGGCAAGGTGGTTCCCCTGGTGAATCTGGCCTGCTATCTGGGTAAAACGAGCGAGCCTTCCGAGGACGCCAAAATTATTGTGACGGAGTTCAACAACATCGTGACCGGCTTTATGGTGTCAGGGGTGAACCGCATCCATCGCCTGAGCTGGACCGAGGTGGAAGAGCCCGGCAAGTTTCTGCAGAATGTGAGCCGCAGTTCCGTTACCGGCGTCGTGCGCCTTGAAGGGCGGGTGGTGTTTCTGCTGGATATGGAAAGCGTCGTGGCCGATCTGGACCCCTCTCTGGCCATCCGTCTGGGCAGGCTACCGATACACGAGGCCACGGCCAACCGGGTGTTTACCGTACTGCACGCGGACGACTCCGGCCATGTGCGCACGCTGGTGAAAAAGCTGCTGGAAGATTCCGGCCAGTTCCGGGTGCTGCAAACCTCCAGCGGGGAAGACGCCTGGAGCGCTCTTGAGGCTCTGAAAAAAAGGGCCAAGGAAGGCGGCCCCTCCCTGCGGGAAAGCCTGCAGGCGGTGATCAGCGATATAGAGATGCCGCGCATGGACGGGTTGACGCTGTGTCGCAAGATAAAGGAAGATCCGGAACTGAACTATCTGCCGGTGGCGCTGTTCTCGTCCCTTGTTTCCGACAGGACCGAACACAAGGGCGATTCCGTGGGGGCGGACGCCCAGTTTGCCAAACCCGATCTGCAGGTGCTGAGCGAAAAGGTGCTGGAATTAATTGTCCAACGGCAGTTGTAATGTCTTTTGCCGCTCCCGCGCGGGTGGGATGCGGCGCGTCCGGTTTGCCCGGAAAAGCCCTTGGGAATGAGAAGCAAATGCTGGAGGCATCCGCCGTATGGCCGTGTTTGTTGTGACCTGCAAAACAGACTCGTCCGTCGCTATTGAGGAAATACGCAGGCTGGACTCCGTCAAACTGGCTGAAGGCGTCTATGCGGTTTCTTTTGCCGGGACGGCCAAGGAGTTGTGGACATATTTTTCTTCCGCCGCCGGCGGGCAGACGCTGTTCTTCGTCATACGGGCGACTTCGGATTGTCACGGGCAGGTGGGCGAAGGCGCAAAATTCTGGCTTGAGAAGGCCATGCGGGCAAAGCGGTTTTAGAGCGGAATAATTTTGAAGTTGCCCAAGAGTTGCATTGCCTCCGGCGGCCAAAGGGATTTGGTTCCTTTGGAATCCCGCAATTATGGCTGCCTTTGTAAAAGTAATTTCAAAATTAAACTGCTCTAAAAACTGCGCAGATAGACGTCTTCCGCCCGGTTGCCCAGTTCCGCGGATTTTCCGGCTGCTTTGGCCTTGTGGTAGGCCTCGGTGCCCGCGCGCAGGCAGGCCGGGCAGGCGGTGCGCGGTATTTCCACCGCAAGGGTGTACCCCATGCCGCCCACGCGGGTATGGATATACAGGCAGCCCGGGCAGTCGGGGCAGACGGTAAGCTCCTCGCGCTGGTGCTCGCGGATGCCGTCGGTGTCGTAATAGATGTCACGCTCGCGCACCCAGAACCCGCCTTCCCGCGTGTACTCGTGCTCCATCAGGTGGGGCGAGGCGTACAGGCCCATGATAGCTTCGGTCAGTTTTTCCACATATTCCATGATGTCAGGGCCGGTGCGGACCTGTTCCTCCTTCCAGAGCGGTTCCTTGACCTTGCTGTAGTCCATGCCCGCCATGGCCAGAATGATGGCCAGATTCACATAGGGCAGCGCGCCCTGAATGGAGTACCCGCCTTCCAGAACGGAAATGTCGGGGTTGATGCAGTCCAGAAGCTGCGCGTAGCCCTGGGCGGTCAGGCGCATGTTGGTGATGGGATCCGTAAAATGATTGTCCTGCCCGGCGGAGTTGATGATCAGCTCCGGCTTCCAGTTGTCCAGGATGGGGCGCACGATGTGGCGGGCAGCATACAGAAAGCCCGCATCCCCGGTACGCGGCGGCAGGGGAATGTTGATGGTAGAGCCGAGGGCCGCCGGTCCGCCCAGTTCGTGGGCGAATCCGCTGCCCGGATACAGGGTGCGTCCGTCCTGATGCATGCTGATGAACAGGGTATCGGGATCGTGCCAGTAGATGTCCTGAGTGCCGTCGCCGTGATGGCAGTCGGTATCGACGATGGCAATTCGCCGTACCCCGAACTCCCTGCGCAGGCGCTCGATCATGATGGCTTCAATATTCACGGCGCAGAAACCGCGTCCGCCCTGGACCACCTTCATGGCGTGGTGGCCGGGGGGGCGGGTCAGGGCGAAGGCCCGGTCCGTTTTGCCGGAAAGCATGAGCCGCCCCGCCGTGATGGCGCTGCCCGCGCTGATCAGGTGCGGGGTCTCCACAACGGCGTGAAACTCGGGGGGGCAGAAGTGCACCCGGGACACATCGGCCATGTCGGCTATTTGCGGCTTGTGTTCCGAAATGCCGGGAATGTCGAACAGGCCTTCCTCGCGCAGTTGATCCTGGGTATAGAGCAGGCGTTCTTCGCGTTCCGGGTGGCCGGGAGAAATGGCCCAGTCAAAGGCGGGAAAAAAGACCAGTCCCAGGGAGCGGGCGGCACGCAGACCGGAGGAACTGCCCGCCGCAAGGGCGGAAGATGTGGCATCGACAGCGTTTGTCATACGAGTTCCTTGCGAGAAAATCCGTGCAGGCGCCTGTTTCTAGTTTACTTGAACAACGGGCTCCCCGCGAGTCTCCCTCAAATCAAAAAGTTTTGGGGGAAAGATGAGGGGGTCTGGGGGAGAAATTTTCGCACATATGTCCACCTTCGCTCTGCTCAGGATGGATGGCCCCTTCTTCAAAAGGGGGTTCCCTTCTCCCCCGGAGTCTTTCACCCCGTCATCAATCCTGCGGGAAGCTGGGCGCGGACGCGCAGAATGCGTCCGCGCCTGCCTGCGTCGTCGAGCATAAGAAAACTTTCCGCAAACACGATCTGGGCGGCCGGGGCCTCTTGCCCGCCGGGAGTCTCCTGCGCGCGTTCGGCCTCGGCCAGGGCGCGGAGCAAATCCTGTTTGGCCTGATCCAGCAGGTAGCCGCGATCCACGCTTCCGGCGATGCCGAGATCCGGGATGGTCATCCGGCCAAGCTGGGTATCGGCGTAGAGTTCCGCCGCGCGGGTCGGCCGGGCCAGGGCCGCGCCCACGGCGTTGGCGCAGGCGTGCATGTCCGGCACCCGCACGGGCAGGCCCCAGCATTCTTCCGCCATGCCGGCCAGGGCCGCCGCCGGGCCGCCGATAAAGACCGCCTCGGCGGGACGCAGGGGATCCTGCACCAGAAGTTCGCGGATAGTATAGACCGGCAGGGCGTTGACTTCGGCCAGCAGCAATTCCATTTCCGCGCGGATGCGCAGCAGGGCTTGCCGCGCAAACGCGCGGGCCATGTCTTCCGCCGAGGCCATGCCCTTTTTGAGGTCGGCGGGGACTGCCGTAAAGAGCGCTTCCAGGGCGGCACGGGAGAGAGCAACGTCCCCCACGCGGCACAGGCCAAGGAGGTTCAGCGCATCCGTGAGAGTGGGCGAGCGGTCAGGTACGGCAGGATACGCGGACCCAAGCGCCAGGGCCGGCCCGATGCGATCCGGCCCGATGCTCAGGGAGCTTCCGGCAGCGCGCAGGGAAGAGTCCCCGCCAAGGGCGATGGAGCGCGTCCACAGGGCGCGTACCAGCGTGGGCCTGCCCGCGGCGGTGAGGCCGTTCGGGGCCAGAAGCGGCTCGCCCCCGGCAAGCAGGGCCAGATCGGTGGTGGTGCCGCCCATGTCCACCATGACGGTATCGCCGGAAGGGACGGCTTTCGGGGTATGGGAAACAGGAGAAGCGGCCGTGCCGGGATCGCGTGAGAGCGCCCATACGCCAAGAAGGCTGGCCGCGGGACCGGACCCCATGGTTCCCGCGGGATCGCGGGCGGCCTCCCCGGCGGAAAAGACGCCGGCGTCGGCTTTCAGAATGACCAGGGGGCAGGTGAGGGACAGGGCTTGCATGGCGTCGCCCAAGGCCGCGATAAAAGAACGGCTGATCCGCCCGAGGGCGGCGTTGCACCACGCGGTATGCAGGCGGCGGGGGAAGTTGAGGCTGCCGCTTGCTTCCGCTCCCTGCACGATGATGGATTCCGGGCCGAGCATGTCGCGGGCCGCGGCAGCCAGTTCGTGTTCCAGGTCCGGATTTTTGGGGCTGAACTTGGCGACAACGCCGAGGGCTTGAATATTTTTGTCACGCAGGGAGGACAGGGCTCTGTGCACTTCGGCCCCGTCCGGCGCGGCAATGACCTTGCCCCGGTGGTCCTGCGCGCCCGCAAGCACATGGAAGTCCGGGTCGTCTCCCCACAGCAGGCAGGGGTCGATGCCGGGACCGGGCACGGCGAGCATGCCCGTGGGGTCGGCTTTGCCGGTGAGCAGCGCGTTGAGCCCCAAGGTGCTGGATACGCATACCCGCCGGATTGCCGAGGGAGGCGCCGGCCGGGCCGGCGCGGACGCATCCTGCGCGGGGTATGCTCCCTCTCCGGCCATGAGCGCGCGCAGGGCCTCTATGACACCCTGAGAGATATCCTCCGGGCGGGTCAGGGCCTTTACCGCCGCGAGGCAGCGGGCTGTCGAGGCTTCCAGCAGAACCGCGTCGGTGTGGGTTCCTCCCACATCAAGACCTATCAGCATAGAGCCCCCACGGGTATATGCGGCGCTCCGGCCGGGCGCGTTTGGTCCGCCGGTTTTCCGGGGTTACTGCAAATACACTTCCACAACATTGCCCTGGCGGACTACTTCGTGCTTTTGCAGGGGCTTTTCCAGGTCGAGAACGATGCGCGGTCCGGCGGGCTGTTTGCCCACGCGCACCCCTTTGACGACAAGATTTTGCGGAACGCCGGGGGTCTGCATTCCCTTCCATGTGCCGGGCAGATCGACCACCAGGCGGTCCGGGCTGCCGAGGGCAAAGGTTTTGCACGGGAAGGCGGTGTCCGCCTCCATGCGCAGCACTATGCGCTGCCCGGCAAAATGCAGTCCGATTTTCTTCATGGTGTGGGCCGCTTTCTCGGAGAGGGCAGGCGTTTTTTCCGAACCGGCGGTTTTGGCGGCGGTTTTTTCCGGATCGGTGGGTTTTGCTTCGGTTGCCGCCTTCTTGTCGGGTTCCGCCGGCTTCGCTTCAGCCTTGGCCTCGGGGGTATCCGGCTTGTCGGATTTGGCGCCGGTAGCGGCAGGATCGGTTTTTGCGGGAGCGTTCGTCTGCGCTTCTCCGGCACCGGAGCGCGGGGAAGCCTCGTCGGTTTTGGAACCTGCCGGGGGGGAAGGCTGCTGCGGAGGGGACACTACGCGGGGGGCCTCTCCCGTGTTGCCCATCGTTACCGTCACCGGCGCGCGCGTGCCCTCGGAGGGTGACGAGGAAAGGGGCGGTTCAATCCGGGCAAGGCCGTTTTCGCGGGGTTGCGGAGAGTTGCGGGGAGACGTGGCGGGCGGGGACGAATCGTCCGAAGAGGGCGGCACGGCGCCCACGGGCAGCGAGGCCCCGCCGGGGCTCTGCTGGCGCGAGGCGGAAGCGTCGGATTGGGCAACGGTTGCCGCGTTGTCTTCCGGCCGGGTATGTGAATAGAGTACCAGTCCCATGGCGCCCAAAAGTACAACAAGAATAAGTATGGTTATGCCCTTATTCATAGTGCTGCGTTTCTCCTGTGTTCTCCCGCCCGCTTGCGCGCGCGGCTGCGTGTATTTGACGGGGGCCCGCTCAGCATGGCGGAGTGCCCGAAGGGGAGGGCCGGTGCTTTTGCCGAAGGAGGGCACCCGTTTCCTTGAGTCTCCTTGAAGAGTGCGAAACGGGCTTTATGCTATGCCACTCAGGAAATCCAGAAAATTTTTGGCTGCCTCAAACCCCGGGGCCGCCGCCACAGCCGCCCGAAGATGGGCTTTGGCGGATTCCGCGTTGCCGAGTTCATAATCCATGCGGGCCACATTGAAAAGGACGTGCTCATCATGCGGGGCAAGGTCCAGAGCCCTCAGGTGGCATTTCAGGGCGAGCTTTCCCCGGCGTTTGCGCCGCAGGATGAGGCCGAACTCGGTAAACATGTATTTTTGCCGCCAGGTAAACCCGGCCCCGCGCTGGACAAGGCGCTCGATTTCCGCCTCTACCTGGGGGTGCGGGCTGTTGTCGAGCTGCTTGACGAGCACGTCAAATTCCGCGCGCATGCGGTTTTCGAGGCGCAGGCAGCGTTCGTCGGCTTCCCTGTCTTCGTCGCTGGGCGGGGGGACGGTATCCGCAGGCAACTGGTTGGCCGCTATAAAGGCGTCCAAAGGCGGCAGCGAAAGCTTCCCTTCCTCCGCCGTTTCCGTGTCCGGCAGGGCTAAAGCGCTCTCTTCGACAAAAGGCTCGCTTATGGGGAGGCCGCCGTCTTCCACTCCGGCGGCCGTCTGCTCTTCCGTGGGGGCGAACAAGAGGACGGGCGGCTTTTTGGCGGCGTCGGGAACAGGGGGAAGGCTGAAAGCTTCGGGTCTCGGCAACTGTGCCGAGACATCCTCCTGGAGCGGAGCGGAAAACTCGAAACGGGCGTCGTTGAAGGATTCCGATGTAAAAGGCGGCGCGGTGGATTGCGGTTCATCCGGATGCCAGACCGCGGTAAAGAACATTTCGTCGTTGGGATCGAGGGAATACTCGGAAGCGGGGTACAGCGCCGCGCGTGACGGGGATTCGGCAAGCGCCAGTTCGTACCAATGCACGAGCAGATCCGGCGAATTGGAGTGCAGGCGCGATCCAGCCTGTTCGCCGTTTCCGGCGGCGCCCTGGGGGGGCAGAGGGGTCATGGCGTTATAAAAAACCTCGCCGCTGATCATGACGGAACCACCGCAGGGTTCCCGTTCTTTATCCAGCGGCTGGATCATAAAGGTGGCGTCCGGCAGTTTCCACACCTGCCAGAGCCCGCTTGCATTCCGCAGAGGAAGGAAGCCTTCTTTGCCTTTGTCGCCGGAGGTGTAGATGCCCAGAGGAACCGCGTTGTCCACAAACACTCCTTGCTCTAGGGGCTACGCTGTCAATGCCGATGTACCGGATGTCTGCCGGCCCTTGTACCAGAGGAGGGCCGTGTGCTCAAGAAATAAGCGGGCCGAAGCATATTCGGGCAGCCTATATCATTCCTTTTTAAAAGGGAACAGCAGAGATTGGCTTTCAAGGCAAATTGCCCTATGCTGCTCCGCATGCATGAAATGTCACTTACCGTGAGCCTGCTGGATATTGTCCGCGAGGAAATGAAAAAGCACAACGCCGCCAAACTTCTGCTGGTGCGGGTGCGGTACGGCGCCCTTGCCAATGTGGTGCCGGAGGCGCTTGCCATGGCTTTTGAGGTGCTGACGCAGGGCAGCGAGTTGGAAGGGGCGCGCCTTGCGCTGGATGAAGAGCCCGTCCTGCTCTCCTGCGGGGGCTGCGCGCGGGAGTTCCGGCCGGAAACCACCGCCGCGGCGCGTTTCGCCCCCTGCCCGTCCTGCGGCGAGGAACTGGGGCACACCGTGCTTACGGGCAAGGAACTGTATATCGATCATATTGAAGTGGAGTAGTGCCGCATGCAAGTGCCTGTCATACGCAATCTGCTTGAGGCGAACCAGACCATCGCCAAGCAGCTCAGAATCATTTTTTCCGTCCGCAACATGCTGGTTCTTAACCTGATCAGTTCCCCCGGCGCGGGAAAAACCTCGCTTCTGGAACGGACCCTCACGGATCTGAAGGATGAATTTCGCATGGCCGTTATCGAGGGCGACCTGCAAACGGACAACGACGCCCGCCGCGTGGCCGCCACCGGCGCGCAGGCCGTGCAGATCAATACCGGCGGCGGCTGCCACCTGGACGGGTCCATGGTTCTGGAAGCCCTGGGCAGTCTTGATCTGGATGCGGTGGACATTCTTTTTATCGAAAATGTGGGCAACCTGGTCTGCCCCGTGGAGTTCGATTGCGGCGAGGACCACAAGGTGGCCTTGCTGAGCGTTGCGGAAGGGGACGACAAGCCGGAAAAGTACCCGCTCCTCTTCAACATGGCCTCGGTCATGGTGCTGAACAAGACGGATCTGCTGCCCCATGTGGATTTTGATATGGAACGCGCAAAGCGGTTCGCCTCCAAACTGAATGCCTCGTTACAGGTGTGTTCGGTTTCCTGCCGGAGCGGCGAGGGTCTTGAGGACTGGTACGCCTGGCTGCGCGCCGCGCGCCGGGCCAAGCTGGAGTCCCCCAGGGAGTAGGGAGACAGCTTGGCGGGAGGAGCCCAAAAACCGCAGCCAAGACCTGGCATGCCGGGCAACGAACATACGCCGCGCGAGTTTACAGTATGGCACACGATTCTTCCAATCCTTTTGCGCGTCTTGCCGGACTGTTCCCGGCCAAAGACGGCGGGCGCGATCCCGCGAAGCCGGGACAAACGCAGACCGGGGCCGGAAAAGGCCCGGGCTCTTTGGCGGCGGGCGGTGCGCGAAGCGGCGCTCCGGGCCGCACCAGAGCCCAAAACGAGCCTGGCCCCACGGACGCTGATGCGGCTTTGTTTTTGAACGCCATGAGCAACACCCGCCCGTTGCCCGGCGCTGCCGGGGCAAAGGACGACAAAGGGCGTGGGGGCAAGGGGAAAAGAGGCAACAGGAGCGGTGCCGCAGACCCTTTCAGGGGCACAGTTGCGGGCGACGGAGCCCGTCCTCCGGATGATGAGGCCGTGTTTTTTGCGCAGAACGCGCTTTTTGCCGGTGCGGCCCCCTTGCCGGGACGCTCCGCGGGGCAGGCCCATGCGGAACGCGCGGCCAGGGGGGAAAGGAAGGGAACGCGCGAACTGTCGCGCGGGACTTTTGCTGTGCCGGAGCGGGACGGAGGGGTTTCCCCCTCTTCGCAAACGCCTTTGCAGGCGGAACAGCCGCAAGCGGGTGCCCGCGGCTCTGCCGAAGATGGCGCCGAAGACGCGCTGTTTTTCAAGGCCATGCAGGGTGTGCTTCCTGTCACAACAAAAGGGCGGGAGCTGGCCCTTTCCGGCAAAAGCGCTCCGGGCTCCCTTGCGGACAAGGCTCAGCCCGCGCCGGACCCGGCTCAGGCTCTGCGGGATTTTTTGGAAGGCCGGGTGGAGTTTGCCCTGCACAACACCGATGAATATATGGAAGGATTTGTGGTGGGCGTCGACCCCCTGGTGCTCGGCAGGCTGCGGGCCGGGCAGTACAGCCCGGAGGCGCATGTCGACCTGCATGGGCAGAACGCGCAGCAGGCCCTGGACTCCCTGACCTGGTTCATAAAAAACGCCTATCAGCGGGGCTTGCGCACGGTCATTGTGGTGACGGGGCGCGGCAAAAACTCCCCCGACGGCGTAGGTGTGCTGCGTCCCATGCTGTCGCAGTGGCTTTCCAAAGATCCCTTCAAGCGTGTGGTGCTCGCCTTCTGCACCGCCCAGGCTTCCGATGGCGGTCCTGGTGCGCTGTATGTCCTGCTGCGCAAGTACAAAAAGAGCCGGGGTAAAATTGTCTGGGAACATTCTCCGTCGGATGACGGGTTCCTGGAGCCGTAGGGCCTGCTTCTCCGATTCCCTATAAAAAGAGCAGCAGCGAGAGTGCCATAACGGCCATGCCGGACACCAGCCCGTATACGCACAGGTGGTGCTCGCCGTATTTTTCGGCCGCAGGCAGTAGTTCGTCCAGGGAAATGAAGACCATGATGCCCGCCACCCCCGCGAAGAGCAGCCCGAATATGGCAGGGGAGAAAAACGGCAGCAGGAGCAGGAACCCCACTACGGCTCCCGCCGGTTCCGCGAGCCCGGACAAGAAAGAATAGGCGAAGGCCTTTTTCCGGCTGCCCGTGGCGTAGTACAGAGGCACCGAGACGGCGATGCCTTCGGGAATATTGTGAATGGCGATGGCGACGGTGATGGCTATGCCGGTCGCCGGTTCGCTGAGCGCTATGGTGAAGGTGGCGAGCCCTTCGGGAAAGTTGTGGATGGCAATGGCAATGGCTGTGAATATGCCGGTGCGCCTGAGCTTGTCGCGGCTTTCCGGATCAAGGCCGCCCGTCATGTGCCGCCTCTCCGTCGTATCATCTTTTGCGGCCCGGTCCGCGCTCTTCCCAATACCCGCATCCGTAACTGCCGCTGCCGGGCCGGACGTGCCCGGTTCCCGGAAGGATGCGCCCGCCTGTGCCGTTGCCGGCAACAGCGCGGCGCGCTCCGAAAGCTCCATGGAGGTTTGCAGATCTTCCACAAAGCGCACTTCGTGCGGGTTTTCATGGTTCGGCACCAGTTTGTCGATCAGGGCGATAAAGGCGATGCCGCCGAAAAAAGCCGCTGCCGTGGCCCAGGCGGCGGTCGTGTCTCCCCACGGCCCGGCAAGGGACGCGCGCGCCTTGGCCAGAATTTCGACAAAGGAAACGTACAGCATCACCCCGGCGGAAAACCCCAGAGCCAGGCTTAAAAACCGCGTATTGGTCTGCCTGGACAAAAAGGCGATGCAGGAGCCGATGCCCGTGGCCAGCCCGGCCAGCAACGTCAGGCCGAAAGCAAGCGCGACGGCGTGGAATTCCAGGTTCATAGCCAGCCTCTTTTCGTGTGCGAGGTGAAGCCTTGCGGTGCCGTATCGCGGCGGCAAAAGCCGCGTCACACCGTTTTCCCGCACGTTGTCTCTCCGAAACCGCGCACGGCGCAAGCGTCGTCCAAGTCTCTAATACCATTCTCCGTTTTTTTTTGCTACATCCTGCCAAGACTGCGCCCTATTCCTGGTGTATTCGATCTGTTCCGACGAGGATGCCGTGACCGTGTTTTTGCGTGCCTTTGCCGCCCTGTGCGAGGCCTGTGTCCGCCGCAGGGCGCTTGTCGTTTGCGCGTTTTTTGCGGCGCTGGCGCTGCATATTCCTCCCGCTTTTGCGGAAGAGGATACCGCTCCGGCCACCGCCGGAATGGAAGAGGAGAAGAAACGCAGTTTTTCCACCGGTACGGACTTTTTCGACGATGCCGGGGTTTCCGGCGGCATCTACTACTTCCAGCGGGATCGCAGGCGCTATAATCCGGAAACGGGCGACTACCACGTCAACCTCAACCACGCCACGGCGCAGGCCAATGCGGAGTTTGTCTCTGGCTTTGCCGGAGGCGTCGTGGGGGTTGATTTCGGCGTGTTCGGCTCGGCGGATCTCAAAAACAGCGGGGCCGTCGACCATGAGATGAATTTTCTGCCCTGGGGCGACCCCTGGCACCCGGACTGGAGCAACACCGAAACCAAGGACGGGTTTTCCATCTACAAGGCGCACCTGAAGGCGAAGGGGGGACCGGTCTGGGGCAAGGCGGGGTATTTCCAGCCGTCCGGGCCGGGCGTCCTGGGCGTGAACTGGTCCATCATGCCGGGAACATACGAAGGCGTGGAAGCCGGGGCGGACTTCGGCCGGCTCTCGGTCGCCGCGTCTTGGGCGGATGCCTACAAAGCCCCCTGGTTCAAGAGCGTCAACCACTTTTTGCAGACCGACGGGAAAACGCACGTTGCCTGGATGTGGAGCGCCGGGGCGCGCTACTCGTTTGACGCCGGGCTGACCTTTGAGATGGCCTACGGGGAGTCCGAGGACTACCTGAAAAACGCCCACTTCAAAAGCCGCTACGCAACGCAGCTTGGCGAAGGAACGCTGACTGCGGGGTATCACCTGTATCTCATGGACGACAGCGACGACTCCGTGGACAGCCCCAACGACAACTTTGCCGGCATCGCTTCGCAGCACTATCTTTTTACCCGCTACACCACCGGGCCGTGGACCCTGCGCCTGGAGGGCACGTACACCCGCGCGCCTTTTCGCGGCAAAGAGCAGCAGGGCTATTTCGCCTACCGCCTGACCACGCCCAACGGCAGTTCCAAAGGCGCATACGAGTGCTGGTGGGATGCCCGTTCGGACTGGAACGCGCATAACGAGAAGGCGGGCTATTTCCAGGTGGAGCGCTCCCTGGACGATCTGGTGCCGGTAAAAGGCTTCAGCGCCGCTTCCGGCGCGGTCATGGGCTGGGACGGCGAAGGTTACGGGGCGGCGGAACATCTGAAGGAATGGGCCTTTACCTTCGATCTCGGCTATACCCGTCCGGAAGGGCCGCTTCAGGGCGCTTTCATCAAGCTGCACTACACGGAATACCGTAACGGCACGCACAAGGGAGACTGGACGCCGTATAAAAACGGTTTTCAAAGCGAGCGTGATTTCAAGCTCTTTGCCGGTATTCCTTTCAATATTTAGGGCAAATCAATTTTGAAGTCGCCCAAGGATCGTATTGCCTCCGGCGGCCAAAGAAGCAACGGCCCCCGCGTGGGGCGGCTCCCTTTGGGAACCCCATTTTTTGTCCGGCCCCAGTGGAAAATTTCAAGGGTAATTTCTACCCCTCATAGTCAGAGTGTTTGCCCGCCGTCAGGGAAGAGAAAACTTGTGCGCCAGTCATAATACAGACATGTATGACTGGCGCACAAAGAGCGTCGGGCCCAAGCTCTCACTCCCTGCTCAGCAAATCCTGATAGCTGTTGAGAGATTTGATGCGGGCGGAGGGGGGCACAAAGCGTCCGCGGCGCTTGAGGCTGGGATCAAGGACGCTCGGGGGTACCGGGCCGACTCCCGCCAGAGCGCTTCTGCCGCTGGCCACCTTGCCTTTGGCGGCAAGATCCAACTGGTTGGAAACGCCCAGCACGCGCGCCGCGTAGTAGTTATCGTGGTTGTAAGTGAGGATGACGGAAAACCGCTGCTCCGGAGTTTTGGCGCCCCGCCAGCCGTTGCCTTCCAAATAGTTGGCGACGCTATACATGGCGTCCACCACGGAAAACAGGTCGACCTTCCCGTCGCCGTCACCGTCCACACCGTACGGGACGATATTGGTAGGCATGAACTGGCACAGGCCGACGGCGCCGTACATGGAGCCGGGCATCTGTGCAATATCCCGATTGGTGTCCTCGCCGTAGCGGATAAGCGCCTTGACCTCGTCGTAGGCCCAGGCCGACTTTTCCTTCAGGGTATTTTTCAGCGAGGCGGCGGAGACCCGTTTTACCTGGGCGCTGTTCCCCGCACTGCCGAGCAGCGCCGGGGTCGAGGTTAGAGCCATGCTGCCCAGGGCGCGCAGGGCGGGGTCGCTGCCCAGGTCGCAGCCGAGGCCTGTTTCAACCAGCAAAACAGCCACAATAGTGGTGGCGGGTACGCCGTGCTTTTTGCGAATGTTTTCCAGCACGTCGGCGTACTTTGTCATAAAGGCCCTGCAACTGCCGATGGTCACGTCGGATATGGGCTGCGAATATCCGTCGGGCGGAACCACGTCGCCTTCCGGGCTGCGCCTGATGCCCACGCCGCCCACGCCGTAGAGTTCCAGGATTTTGGCGGCCATGAACGCGGGCGAATACGAGGAAGGGCCGAGTCCGGCAAACAGGCGGGTCGTTTTTTCAACGTCGAACCCATCCTGGCCAAGTTTTACGATAAGCGGCATCCAGGCTGGGTCAAGAATACGGGAAGTGCCTGGCGTTGTGGCGCCGGGGATGGGGGCCTGCCCGTCCACAAGGCCGTTTTGCCCCTCCTCGTCTGAGGGAAGGAGGGAGCCGGTTCCGGCGGAGGCGAGCGCGGGAGAGGTGGCGTTTGTTTCCCGGTTTGATGCGCTGACCGCTGTGGTGACAATCGGCTCCGTGCTGTTTTGCGTGGAAAGGGTGACCGGGAGGGTGGCGTTGTGCGCGGCAGAGGGGGAGGCCGCTCCCGGATTTTCGGCAACGCTTGAACCGGCTGTTTGGGAAACGGCCGCCGGCGGATTCGTACCGGAAGGCAGGGCGTCCGTGGCGTTTGCCCCCGCTCCGGCGGTCATATTGCGCATCGTGCCGGCCTGCAGGGTAATTTCCGTTTTGCCCAGCGCCGCTACCCGCTCTTGTGTCGCGTTAAGCGCGGCTGTGGAGGCGCGTTTGGAAGTTATGTAGTCCACCAGAAGGTAAAGCCCGGCGGCGAACAGCACCAGAAAGACCGCCCACCAGAGAAGCGCCAGAAAGGACAAAAAGCGTACGTGCCTGTTATGTGCATATGCGGACATGAGGGTGCCTTTAAAAAGTATTCGATGCCTATGCGGTATACACAAAAAATTTTGCGAAAAGCAATAATAACCCAAAAAATTATAAAGGGAAAGTAATGGGTTTGCGGGCCGTTCCAGCAGAGGATCTGCGGGCAAGGAGTGTTATGGAAACGTGTTTTGTCCTCCCCGTATCAGGAAGATGCGGTGGCCAGGGAAGATCCGGAGCCGTTATCGCGTGGCCTTCGCTTTTTTGCGAAAGTCCCGGCAGAGCCCGGCAAATGAGTGTGCCCAATGGGGCAGGGCAGGGGCAAAAATGTGAGTATACCCGGCGTAGGTGTTGCGCGTGCAAAAACCGTCCACGCCAGTCGTCTGTCCGGCCGAGTCCGGGGTATGCGGCGGAGGATTCTCGCTCGGGACATGCGGCCCCACGCCGGTTCCCCGGTGCAGGCGTAAAATGGGGGTAAGCGTCGCGCCGGGCTTGGGCAGGCAGCGGGAAAAGTGAAATTCGTGTCCCCGGAAACGGCAGCCTTCGGGGTGAAAGGGGTTTTTCCCCATGGTTTCCGCCTCAACGTATCCGAGCCCCTGAGGGCGGGACAGCATTTCCACCGAGCAGGGGAACACCCCGGCCATGGGATAGGAGACGCGATCGATGATCAGCTTTTCGGTCAGATACATGAAGCCGCCGCATTCCGCATAGATGGGCAGCCCGGAGCGGGAAAGAGCGCGTACCTCCGCATGACGGGCGGCATTGGCGGCAAGCGCTTCGGCGCGCAGTTCCGGCAGGCCGCCGCCCAGGTACAGTCCGTCCAGAACAGGCCAGAGCGCGGTATCCAGCAGGGAAAGAAACACCGGTTCCATTCCCGCCTCCTCTAGAGCCGCAATATTTTCCTGGTAGTAAAACCACAGGGCGGCGTCGCGTACGATCCCGATCCGGGGACGTTCGTCTCCGGCGGATACGGTGAAGGCTTCATCCGGGGCTACGCCCCCGGCAAGGGCGGCAGCCTCCTCGGACACATCGGAAAGCGTTGCCTCGGCGGGCTCTTCCGGAGAATCGGACAAGGCGGCCGTCTGGGGTGCGGCGGGAGCGTCCGAAGGGGCGGGTTCCCCGGCTTCGGAGGGCGCGGCGCACGGATCCTCCCGGCAGAGTTCCACAACGGGAGGTTGCGGGTTGGCAAAGGCCGGGGCCGATTGGGCAAGGCGCAACACCCGATCCAGATCCACCTGCCCGGCCACAAAAGCGGCAAGGGTATCAAGACGGGCGTCGGCATCGGCGCATTCATCCGTGCCGACAAGGCCCATGTGGCGCTCTGCCAGAAAGGGCAGGCGCTTGCGGGGCAGGACGCCGAACACGGGTACTCCGGTCAGTTCCTCCACGGCGCGGCGCACCATGCTTTGGTGGCGTTCGTTGCCCGTGCGGTTGAGGATCACCCCGCCGATGCGGATCCCCGGCTCAAAGCGCAGGCAGCCGGCAACCAGGGCGGCGACGGTGCGGGTCATCTTGGTGCAGTCCACCACCAGAATGATCGGAGCGCCGAGGCGGCGGGCCACTTCGGCCGTGGAGCAGGAGCCGGCAATATCCAGCCCGTCGAACAGGCCCCGGTTGCCTTCGATAATGGAAATATCGTAGCCCTCGGCCCCGGCGCGGAACAGCGAGCGTAGCGCCCCGGGAGGCGAGAAGAAGGGATCAAGGGTGGCCTGAGGCGAGCCTGCGGCCAGAGCCAACCAGGCGGCGTCAATGTAGTCCGGCCCTTTCTTGAAGGCGCGCACCGTCAGCCTCCGGCTGGCGAAAGCGCGGGCCAGACCCAGGCTGACCATGGTCTTGCCCGAACCGCCGGAAAGGCCGGATATGACAATGCGTGGAAATTGCATACGAGAACCTTGGGCGCAACCTGAGGAAATGGTTGACAGACCGGGGGCCGCCACGGACCGCGCTGGTGGAATTGATTTCTCCCAGAACTCCTCGATTGTAAAGAGCTTTTTTCCGGGGAGAGAAGTTTTCCACCGGGAATGACTGCAATCTGTGTTTTTTCAGGCGCGCGCGGGTGTCCCGCCGGCAGATGCGAAAAGCGCACAGATCCTTTGACCCGTGCGCTCACAGAATTACGGCTCGGAGCCGGCTCTTCTTAGAGCTTATCCGTAAATAAGCGTTTCGTGGCCGATTACTTCGTCAAAGCCCCTTTTTGCTCCGGTCGAGTACCGTAAGAGTACACTCCCTCCGCAAAGAAGGGCTTTTCCTTGTCCTCGGCTCACGCCCCACTTATTTACGGACAAGCTCTTAATCTTCGCCTTCAGCGTGGCTTTGCTTGCCGGCACCCTTCATGCCGTACATGGTGGTACTGCCCGAAGACCAGAACTCCAGAAGCTCAGCCTGCACCATGGCTGTCAGCACTTTCTTCACTTCCCGGGGGCCCTTGTCGGGGAACACTTCCAGAAAGTCATTGAAATAAAACTTGGTTTTGCTTTTACCCTTGATGAAATCAATAATCTTCTGATGGTCTTCGTTCATATGTAGCCCCTTTAGGGATTTTTCTCCGGGCGTAGGGTTACGCCCGGAGAGAGTGTGCCGTACGAGGCCTAGAACTTGAACTGGGTGCTCTGACGCCAGGTGTAGTAGGCGGGCTCGCGGAAGTCATCGATCAGGTGGTGGGTGAACTTCAGCCCGGTAATGGAGAAGAAGCGCTCCCAGCCGATGCGCTCGGCCCATTCGCCAAGGCGTTCATACTTCTTGGCATTGGCGGCGTATACTTCGACAATGTGTTTGACCACGTCGGTCACGCCTTTCCAGCGGGGCGCTTCGTTGGGAATGAAGGCCACAACGACCTTGGAGAACTTGGGCATGCTGATGCGGTTGGACACCTTGCCGCCGACCATGATGGCAATGCCGTCGCCGTCGCCGTCCGAGATGGGCAGCGCCGGGCACATGGTGTAGCAGTTGCCGCAGTACATGCAGCGCTCGTTTTTAATGGCGATGGAGTTCACCTTTTCGCCCTTGTAGTCCACCTTGGAGGGACGCACGGCTGCCGTGGGGCAGGCGGCCACAGCCAAGGGGATTTCGCAGAGCTGGTCGGCCCATTCGTGGTCGACCATGGGGGGCTTTCTGTGAATGCCCACCAGACCGATGTCGGAACAGTGCACCGCGCCGCACATATTGATGCAGCAGGCCAGGGAGATACGCACGGGGGCGGGCAGGCGCATGCTCTGGAAGTCGGCGAAGACTTCGTCCATGACCGCTTTCACCGGGCCGGAGGCGTCGGTGGCCGGGGTGTGGCAGTGCACCCAGCCCTGGGTGTGCACGATGTTGGTGATGCCGGCGCCGGTGCCGCCCACGGGGAACTTGTAGGAACCGCCGGCGAACTTGCGCTGGGCAAGATCGGCCTTCAGCGCTTTGAGCGTGTCGGCGTTGTCGGTCATGAATTCCAGGTTGTTACGCGTGGTAAAGCGCAGGTAGCCGCCGCAGTATTTGTCGGCGATTTCGCACATCTCGCGGATGTGGGTAACGCTCATCAGGCGGGCGGTACCGCAACGCACGGTGTACACCTTGTCGCCGCTTTCGGCCACGTGCACCAGCACGCCGGGTTCGAGGATTTCGTGGTACAGCCACTTGCCTTTGTTTTTGGCGATGAAGGGAGGATAGAACTCGTCGTATTTGCGAGGACCGATGTCGGTGATCCGGTTCTCCATGGGCTTTTCGGGATTGTACCCGGAAGATACGAATGCCATAGTAGTGTACCCCTTTCCTTATCTCTGGTGTCTTTTGCGGTAGGCATCAAGGTCACGGTCCCAGCCACCCTTCACTTCTTCTTCCTTGAAGAAGATGTACGGGTTGTGGCGGGGTTCCTTCACGTGAACGGCCTGGGGCTCAATGTTGGTGACTTCAAGCAGGCGCTGGAAGGAGAGGCGGCGAATGGTTTCACCCAGACGCTCGCGGTTCTTGCCGTCTTCCATCCACCAGTCCCAAATGCTTTCGATCACTTCTTTCACTTCGTCGTACGGCGCCGTCACTTCAACGAAAGGCACCAGCAGGGAGCCCATCTGCGCGCCGTCAAGCACCGGAGCCTTCGCGCCCACCAGGATGGAGGCGCCGCGCTCGTCACCGATATGCAGGGCGCGGGGCATGGCGTTGATGCAGTGCATGCAGCGGGTACATTCCTTGTTGTCGATGGAGAGCTTGGAGCCGTCCCACTTCATGCACTTGGTGGGGCAGCGGTCCACTACTTCGGCCTGGATGTCGAACTTGCCCCAGTCGCGGCCGGAGTGGGCGCCCGCGTTGGGTTTGAATTCGCCGCCCACATAGCCTTTCACGGCGGACTGGTCGATTTTGATATCGTCCTTCCAGGTGCCGATCAGGGCGAAGTCGGAACGGGCAATGGCGGCCACGCAGCCGTTGGGGCAGCCGTCGAATTTGAACTTGAACTTGTAGGGGAAGGCCGGACGGTGCAATTCGTCCTGATAGTCTTTGGTCAGCTGATAGCAGATGTCCTGGGTGTCGTAGCAGGCGTATTCGCAACGGGACTGGCCGAGGCACGCTTCAGGGGTACGCAGGTTGGAGCCGGAACCGCCAAGGTCGGTGTTCAGCTTGTGGGTAAGTTCAAAGAAAATTTCTTCCAACTGCGGGGTCTGGGTGCCGAGCAGTACGATGTCGCCGGTGGAGCCGTGCATGTTGGTGATGCCGGAACCGCGCATGTCCCAGAGATCGCAGATTTGGCGGAGGAAGCTGGTGGTGTAGTACTTGGCGGAAGGCTGGTTCACCCGCACGGTGTGGAAGTGCGCAACGCCGGGGAATTTTTCAGGCTGGTCGCAGTAACGGCCGATAACGCCGCCGCCGTAACCGAATACGCCCACGATGCCGCCGTGTTTCCAGTGCGTTTCCCCTTCTTCGTAGGAAAGCTCCAGAACGCCGAGCAGGTCGTCGGGGCAGTCCACGGGAATCTGATATTCTACCTTGTTAGGGTTCTTGGCCCGAATAGCAGCTTCCTGCTTTACGTCGGACACAAAGCTGGGCCACGGCCCGGACTCGAGCTGATCCAGCTTAGGAGTTGCATGTTTCGCCATTGCCTTACCTCCACTATGGTTTTTCGTTAGAACCCTGCCTCTGCAGAAAGGAAAAACTGCGCGCTCAGGGAGCTTCTGCCGTTTTCTCAGGCCGGGAGATGGCCGTCCCTTCCTTGGGAAAAATTGCACAACTTCTCTCCAACCGATTAGATTTAATTGGCCGATTTGTCAAGCCCCTTCTTGCTCAAGGCGGAATGAATGCCGGGCGATGCCGTCCCCCTCTGTCCGGGGAGGGGACCGGCGGCGGATGACAAAAGGGGGCGCACAGGGTATGCCGATGCAGGAAAAGAACATGCGGATAGGCCCTGGCCTTGCCTTCCCTGACGCCGGTTATTACTTGTTTCAAGACGTACCTTTACTGCGAAAACAGCGGAACGCCCACAGTGCGGGCGGCCGAAGACCTTTGCACTGCAACAGGAAATGCCCATGAAAGATGAAAACGGCCTGTATTACCATCCTGATCCCTCGGACATTCAAACCCGCGTCTATGTGCGGGAAGGCGCCTCCGGGGCGGAATTCCGCCTGTGGCGCGCCGACCGGCCCGAGGTGTGGGAACGCCACGAGTGGCTCCCCTATGATGTCATCATGGCGGCCGCCGCCATGTACAAGGATCGTAAAACCGGCTCGGACCCGCTGGCGCTGTACGACATCAATGTAGCCCGCGCGTTGATCAAGGGCGTATGAGGGGCAAGATGGGGTGATTTTTGCTTGCTTAAAGGCGGTTAGATACAAAAAAATGAGTAATAAAATTATAGTATTGCTTGCCGTCTTCCTGCTTGCCCTGGCCTCTTTGCTTACAGGTATTCCTATTGGTTGCAGAGAATGGACATTGATCATCGCGGTGACGTTTTTGGGGCCGTTTATGTTGGGCTATCTGAGAAAGGCCCCTATTTTTGCAGTCATAATGACGGCAATCTATCTCCCGACAGGATTAAACCTGCCGCGATATTCGCAAAACAGCCTGCCCCTAAAAATGGAGCCGGCAGACCATATGTTGGCTGTGTCGTATTTATTCTTGATAGGATTGGTCATAGGCGTCGTCATGACCTATGCGGGCAGGCTGCTGAGCAACCTTGTCAAACGCTGCAACAGCCGTACTTGAGTTATGCGGCACGCGCCCCGGAAGGATACACATATGAGGGCGAAGGATATATGGGGTTGGCGGAGCCCCGGCAGGCGGAAAAAGGTTCAACCATGCATGAAGTAAGCCTTGGCGGCGTTCTGGCCGACTATCTGACCGGCGAGGAGCGCGAGTGCACCACCTACGAGGATTTGCGGCAGGCCCTTGCGCAGTACCTGGTGGAAGAGCTGGGCTACGAGCGCTCGCAGCTTGTGCCGCGCTTTTCCGTGCGCTTTGAGGCGGCGGGAGAGGAGCACAGCCGGGAGGCGGATCTCGCGGTGGTTACGCCGGAAGGGGAACTCCTGCTTATGCTTGTATTTTGCCCCGGCCAGGTGCATACTTATACGCGTGAGGTTACGGCCCTGGCCCGGCTTGCCGCTCCTTCCCCCTGCCCCCTGGCGGTGGTGACCGATATGCGCGAGGCGGAGCTTTTTGCTGTGGATAACGGCGAAATTCTCGCCAGGGGTCTGCCCGCCATCCCCCGATTCGCGGCCTTGCAGAAGCTGGCCGCGAACCGCCCGCATTCCCCTTTGGGCATTGAGCGGCGCGAGAAGGAAAGCCGCATCCTCCATGCGTATACGGGATTTTTGAAAACCTGCTGCGGCGCAACCTGTTCCCTGCCCTGAGCAGGGCAGGGGCGCGGCAGCACTGCGGTATGTCCGGGGCTGTGGCATAAGCCCGTCGTTTGTTAAATCTTGATGGCGGGACGAGGCTGCCGGTGTGGCGGCCTCCGCAAAGCCGGAACAGCAGGAAAAACCGCTGCCGGGGCACGGCCGCCCCACAGCGCAGGATCATCATGCAAAGCTGGATCTGGGATAACCGCGAGGCCTTTGAGCGGGATGTGCTCCACGACTTCTGCCTGGCGTCGCGCGAGCTTGAGGAGCAGTTCAGGCGTTACGCCTCCGCCGGTGCGGTGTCTTTTCCCGTGCTGCGCGGCCTGGTGGGCGAACCCATGAACAAGGGGCTGCTCTGGCGGCTGAAGGACAAAGCCCACCACCTCTTCCGCAATGCGGAGGAGTATACGCCTGCCGGCGCCCTTCTGGACTGGACGCTGGGCTATATTTTTCATGAATCGCTGAAGCTGATGGAAGACGCCCACCAGTATCAGTACTATGTGCCGCAGCTGGCGGCTTTTCAGGGACTGGAGCAGCCCGGCGGGGTGGCCGGGCTGCTGGCCGGGCTTTTCGTCATCCAGGAGCAGACCCGCGAGAGCATGGGCCGGGAAACGGCCCGGCTGGAGTGCCTGTTCATCAAGGCCCGCAAACTTTTTTGTCTCTATTTTTCCGGGAAGGCGGGCCACCGCCCGTTGGCGCGGCTGCTGCACGACAAAAACGCGCTGATCCGCGACGCCTTTCAGGAGGACTATGAACCGCTGCTGCTTGCGGTGTACGGCGACGAGCCGGAACGCATGCACGTGGAAGCGGCCCATTCCCTTCTGGAAAGCGCGCGGTGCGAGGCGGCCGCCGGGGCCGTGGCCGCTGCCTTGTCCCTTAACCCCTCGAGTCCCCCGGCCCTTGCCCTGCGGCAGGCCTTGGACGGGCAGGGCGCGGTCCCGGAACCGTCCCTGCAATCACGCTATCACTGAGCGCTTCTCAAGGAGGACGCCATGCCCCTTTTGCACCCCGGCCGCAATTCCGCGCGCCTCAGCCTGCAACACCCCGAAGAGCCGGAGCTTTTCCGGGATATGTTTCCCTACAGCCGGATCAGCCGCGTCGCCTTTGACGGCATTCATGTGGAGCCGCGCCCGGCCTCGCCCATGTTCATTACCGACACCACCTTCCGGGACGGGCAGCAGGCCCGGCCTCCCTATTCGGTAAAGCAGATAGTGCACATGTACGATCTGCTCCACGAGCTCGGCGGCAGAAGCGGCCTGGTGCATGCCTGCGAATTTTTCATGTATTCGGACAAGGACAAAAAGGCCATTGAGGCCTGCCGCGCGCGCGGATACGCCTTTCCCC
Source organism: Desulfovibrio sp. (assembly GCA_031556355.1). Lineage (GTDB taxonomy): Bacteria > Desulfobacterota > Desulfovibrionia > Desulfovibrionales > Desulfovibrionaceae > Frigididesulfovibrio. The sequence goes on from JAVBTB010000006.1 coordinate 37,073, forward strand.
AGGTTACCGGCTGGATACGGGCGCATATCGACGATCTGCGCATCGCCCGCGACATGCGTTTTTCGGAAGTGGGCATGCTCACCAGCGCCTCGGACTACCACATCGCCATGAAGCTCGGCTGGACGCGGCAAAAGGCCTTTGACAGCTACGTCTCCCTGGCCGCCCAGGCTCTGGAGTGGGGTATTGTGCCGCGCTGCCATTTCGAGGACGTGACCCGGGCGGATATCTACGGCTTCTGCCTGCCTCTGGCTGCCAAGCTGATGGAGCTTGCCAAGGAGAGCGGCATGCCGGTCAAGATCCGCCTTTGCGACACCATGGGCTACGGCGTGCCTTACGCTGGGGCCGCTTTGCCGCGTTCGGTGCCGCGCCTGGTGCGCGCCTTTACCGACGAGGCCGGAGTGCCGGGCGAGTGGCTGGAATGGCACGGGCACAACGACTTCCACAAGACGCTGGTCAACGCCGTCACGGCATGGCTGTACGGGTGCAGCGGCGTGAACAGCACCCTCATGGGCTTTGGCGAGCGCACCGGCAACACGCCCCTGGAAGCTTTGGTCATCGAATACATTTCCCTCACCGGCGAGGACGACGCGGCCAATCCCCAGGTGATCAGCAAGATTGCCAAGTACTTCGAGACCGAGCTGGAATACCGCATTCCGGACAACTATCCCTTTGCGGGCAAGGATTTCAACGCCACCAGCGCGGGCATCCACGTGGACGGCCTCAGTAAAAACGAGGAAATCTACAATATCTTCGATACCGCCAAAATCCTCGGCCGCCCGGTGCCCATCATCATCACCGACAAGAGCGGTCGGGCAGGCGTGGCTTACTGGCTGAACCAGAACCTCAATCTTGCCGAAGACGCCCAGGTAAGCAAGACCCACCCGGCCGTGGGCATGATCTACAACCGCATTCTCCAGGCCTACGAAGAAGGGCGGAACACTTCCTTCTCTCACAAGGAGATGATCGCTCTTGCCAAGCGCTACATGCCCGAACTCTTCCCCTCGGAACTGGAGCGTATTCGCGCGCTGACCAAAAAGCTGGCCGCGAGCATTATCGTCAAGCTGGGCAAGGAATGCGAAGTGCAGGGGCCGGGCAACGACAAGTACCCCTGGCTGGGGCAGTTCCTGAAAGAATACCCGTTTATCCAGTACCTGTATCTGACCGACACCGAAGGGAAACTTCTGGCCGCCGGGCATACCGACCCTGCCTACAAGGAGCGGTACGACGCCGTGCCGCTGGGCTACGACTATTCGAACCGGGGCTGGTTCCAGAAGCCCATGAAGGACGGGCGGCTGCACGTGACGGACATTTACCAGTCCCTGTTCACGGACAAGCTCATTTTGACGGTGTCGGCCCCGGTGTCCAACGACAAGGACGAGATTACCGGGATCATCGGCGCGGATATCCAGCTTGAGGAACTGCTGCGCCGGGCGGAAACCCTGGAAGAGGGCGAGCGGCCGGACAACGGCCAATAGCGGCCCGGACAGGCCCTCCTGCCCGAGAACAGGCGGACTCATGAAGTGCTGCCGGAATTTCTGCATCGACTTTGTCGCCTTTCCCTGCCTGATTATCTGTGCAGGTCTTGGGGGCGCGCTGGCGGTGTGGGGATTCCGGCTCGGCTTTTCCGCGCTGGAAACTTTTTTTCTCGGCTCGGACCATGGCCTGGTGGCCGCCGCACGCGCCCTGCCGGAGTGGCGCAGGGTGCTCACCCCTTTCCTGGGTGCGGCGGCGGCGGGCCTGATCCTGCATGCCTTCGAGCGGCGGCGTAGCGCAGCGGCAAAGCGCCCGTCCTCGGACTATATCGAGTCCGTCGTCGTGGGCGACGGCAGACTGGACATGGCAGCTACCCTGGTGACCTGCGCGGCCTCGTTGCTGGTGGTGTCCTGCGGGCTGGCCGTGGGGCGCGAAGGAGCCATGATTCTGCTTGCGGCCCTTTTGGGTTCGCTGTTCTCCTACCTGCTGCCCGGCGGAGAAAGTGTGCCCGCTCTGCCAGCCGGTAACATTCCCCCAGAAAACATGTTTTCCCCCATGCCCCCGGATGGCGACCACGCGCCCCAATCGAGGGGGGCTGGGGGAAATAATTTCCCCCGGCGGGGTCCGGGGCAGAGCCCAGGTCTTTCTCCCTCATCCCCGTCCGCCCTGACGGAAAAACGCCGCATACTGGTGGCCTGCGGGGCGGCCGCAGGCATGGCCGCGGCCTACCACGCCCCGCTCGGCGGGGTGTTCTTTGTGGCGGAGGTGCTTACCGGGGGCAGGCTGTCCTTGCGTTTTCTGGGGCCGGTGGCCCTGGCCGCCTTTTGCTCCCGCCTGCTTACCGGGGCGCTTGCCGGTTTTTCCCCACTCTACGCCGTTCCCTCTCTGCCCGAGCCGGGGGTGGCCTTTTACGCCCTGCTGGGCGGGTTTGCCCTGCTGTGCGGAGGGGCCGGGGCAGGGCTTCTGGTTGCCCTCGAACGATCCCGTTCCCTGTTTGTCCGCGTAGCGGTGAAGCTGGGTGCGCCGCGCTGGCTGCGCCTGGGCGCGGGGGGGCTTATGGTGGGGCTGCTTTCCCTGGCCTATCCGGAAGTGTGGGGCAACGGCGCAAGCACGGTACAGATGTTTCTGCACGCTCCGCCGGGTACGCTGACGGTGTGCGCCATTTTACTGGCCAAACTGTGCGCCATGCTGGCCAGCAACGGGGGAGGGGCTCCGGGCGGGGTGCTGACTCCTACGCTGTTTGTGGGCACGGCATTCGGCCTTGCGCTGGCCGGGGCCGGGGACGCTGCAGGTTCCTGGCTGCCGCCGGTGGTTCCCATCCCGGGCGAGGCCTTGCCTCTTTTCGCCCTTTGTGGCATGGCCTGCGTGCTGGCGGCCACGACCCATGCTCCGCTGATGGCCGCCTTTATGACTGCGGAATTCACCGGGGCGTATGATCTGCTCCCGGCACTGCTGTTTGCCTGCCTGCTGGCCTCGGGCCTGTCCGAGCGGCTTCGTTCCCTTTCCGTATATGGACGGCCCGTATGAACACGCCTCCCCGCATCGCCCTTATGCTGCCGCGCTTTTCCCACTACGGCGGGGTGGAGCAGTTCGCCTTCCGTTCGGCCGAGGCGCTGGCCAAGCGCGGCTTTGCCGTGGACTTTATCTGCGCCCGGCAGGAGACCGACCCTCCGCCGGGGGTGCGGGTTATCGCCGTGGGCCGCTATGGCGGCCTGAAGGTGCTGAAAATGCTCTGGTTTCTGGTGCGGGCCGAGCAGGTGCGCAAACAGGGTGAGTATGATCTTGCAATCAGCTTCGGCAAAACCTGGAACCAGGATATCACCCGGGTGGGCGGCGGGCCGTTGCGGGTGTTCTGGCGTCTTTCCGGCCAGGCCTGGGAGGAGGGCCTGCCAAGGCTCCTGAAACAGACCTCGCGCCTGCTGCAGCCTGCCAACTGGCTGACCCTGCTGATCGAGCAGCGCATGTTCCACAAGACGAAGCACGTCGTCGCCATTTCGGACACCGTGCGCGGCTGGCTGGTGGAGGAATTTCCCCACCTGGATGAAGCGGGCGGGGAACAGCACCTGCAAACCATCTACAACTGCCCGGACGTGTCCCGGTTCGCTCCGCCGACGGCGGAGCAGCGCGCTTCCGCGCGCAAGGCCTTCGGCGTAACGGAAGGCACATACGCTCTGGGCGTGGCCACGACCAATTTCGCGCTCAAGGGGGTGGGGCAGTTGATCTCCACCCTGCCGTTGCTGGAGGAGGATGTGCACCTGCATGTGGCCGGGGGGCGTAATCACGGGCGTTACGACGCCTTGGCCGCCCGTCTGGGCGTGGCGAAGCGGGTGCATTTCCACGGCAAGGTGCGGGACATGGGGGCTTTTTACCATGCCCTGGACATGTTTGTGCTGCCCTCTTTTTATGATACTCTCGGCAACGTGGTGCTGGAGGCCTTGGGCAGCGGCTTGAAGACCCTGTGCTCGAACCGGGCCGGGGCGGCGGCCTTTCTGCCACCGGAGCAGGTGGTGCAGGATCCGGCCGATGTCCGGGAAATCGCGGACAAGGTGGGGCAACTGCGGCGGAAAACCGAGGTGCCGCCTTTTGTCCCCAAGGGCACGGGCATTGCCGAACTGATGCAGTTGGTGGAAACATGCCTTACGGAAAAACGGGCGGGCGGGAACGCATGAAAGTAGCCTACATTGTCGGAGGGCTGCCTTTTGGCGGCATTGAGCGGTGGCTGTACGATCTGCTGCTGGAATACCGCCGGAACGGGCTTGTGGAGGGGCGGGTGTTCAACCTGTCCGGCACGGGCGATCTGATGCCGCAGTATCTTGAGGCGGGCCTGCCCGTGGAATGCGTGGCAAATGGCCTGCGCGCCATCGCCTCCCACCGTTTCGACACCTCGCTGAAGCTGCGCGGGCTGCTCAAGAGCTACGCTCCGGATATCATCCACACCGTGCACTTCACCGGCAACCACCACGGGCGTATCGCCGCGCTGGGGCTCGGCATTCCGGTCATTACCCATCTGCGCAACACCAAGCACGAGCGGACCTTGAACCGGCGTTTTTCGGACAAGGCGCTTTCCTACGCGACCACCCTGTACCTGGCGGTTTCCAAGGCCGTGGCGGAAGTGGTGAAAACGGACCATAACATCGCCAAGCGCCCCGTGCGGGTGCTGTACAATGCCTTCAATCCCTCCCGCATGGACAGCGCGCCCCTGGATATGGGCGCGGCCTACGGGCTCACGGGACCGATTATTATTTCCGTCTGCCGGTACGTACCGCAGAAGAATCTGGATCTGCTCGTGCGCGCGCTACGCCTGCTGCACGACGCCGGGCAAAAAGCTTCCCTGGTGCTGGTGGGCGAAGGGCCGGAGCGGGGGAAGCTGGAGGCCCTGGCGCGGGATCTGGACCTTGAAAAGCACGTGCTGCTGGCGGGTTTTCAGCAGGATGTGGCCTCGTTCTACAAGGCCGCACACATTTTCGCCATGCCGTCGGATTTTGAGGGCTTTCTCATCGCCATGCTCGAGGCCATGTACTGCGCCTTGCCTTCCGTTGTTTCGCGCCACGTGCCGCTTCTGGAAATCGCCTCGGACGCGGCCCTGGTCTGCCGCCGCGACCCGGCGGACATCGCGGAGAAACTGGCCCGGATTCTGCACGATCCGGAACTGGCCCGCACCCTTGGGGCAACGGCCAGAAGCATTGCGGAGCGCTACACCATGGAAAACTACGCGCGCGAGTTGTTTTCTATCTATCAGGATATCGTGAACCCCCGGAAACAGGGCACGGCTGATGCGTAATATCGTGTTCTTTTTCGTCAAAGAGGTGAAGACGCACTTCAACCGGGTGACGGTGCACATTGCCGGCAAGAGGCGTCCATCGCGCCATGCCGTGGAGGACTGCCTGCTCGCCCCGTTCCATTCGCAATTCCAGGGCTTCGACATGGCCGACGCGGCCCTGATGCGCCATGTGGATCAGTGTTCCCCCAGCGTGCTGATGCGTGTCTTCATGCACGCGGAGATCGCCGCCTCCCGCATGTGCGGGGACTATTCCATATCCTGCACCAATATTTCCTGCATCCGCGACTCCATCGTCATCGTCCACAAGCACGTCATCAACAGGCGGCGCCTGCTCCGGAAAATCAAGCGGAACGGCAACATTCTGCTGGTGGATATCGTGGACGGCGTGCCGAGGCCGGAGAACCTGCCCCACTACGACGGCATTATCTGCTGTTCGCGCAAGGCGTATGACTACTATTCCCAAAGCTGCCCGGACACGCTCCGCATGGGGCTGCCCGTCTATTTCGTCGCCCACTGCACGGATCCCCGCATAGGAGCGGTGACGCCGCCGGCGGATCGCTTTGCCCCATACTACTTCGGCGCGCCCAAGAATCTGCTGCTCTTTGACTCCCTGAAACCGCTGCTCTCCATCGTGTATACGGACATTCAGGATGTCCCCAACCACGACTGGCATCTGCGCCTTGCGGAAGCGAACTTCCACTACGCCGTCCGTCCTCCCATGAAGGAGCATGTGTACAAGCCCTTCATGAAGGGTATCATCGCGGCCACCTGCAACGCGAATATGCTGGTGCACAAGGATGACGGCGACGCCCTGTACTACCTTGGCGAGGACTATCCCTACCTGATCAAGGAGGAACCGACCGAAGAGGTGGTACTGCGCTACATGCGTAAGGCCCAGGCGGAGTTCGGCACCGATGTCTGGCGTTTCGGACTGTCAAAAATGGCCGGGCTGCGGGAAACGTTTTCCAATGAGGAGATCGCCGGGCAGTTCTGGCGGATGATAGAGGATGCGACGGGGCGTAACGCGGGGCAGCCCACAATATGACCGCTGTCTTGCAATTGCCGCTTGGGCCTGTTAGAGACGGTCGGACTGCGGTAGTCATCCTTTTATAAGGAGATTGCCGGACATTCCGGTGTGTGATATAGGCTGTTACATATCATAAGCGCAAGCAACTTGTGGGGTAACGGTTGTATGGCATCTTTACCTAAAGGGAGCTTCGTTCGGGGGGACGAGTGATGCGTCTTTTTCTCTATTCTTTTGCGGATCCGCTCCATCTATCCGCACGGGATCTCGCGGAGCTGCGGCTTGCCTTGCCGCCGGAGGCGCGGGGAGCCGGAGACGGCGATCTCCTGGCGTATAGCGGCCACGGGGCGTCTGTTCCGGAATTATCTTTCTCCTTTGCTCGTTTCTGGCTGCACCGCGCCCGCTATAATCTGCACCGGGTGCGGAGTCGCCGGGCGCCTTTTCCCCGTCTGCTTTGCGATATGGCCAAAACGCACACCCTCGTGGCGGTAGATGCGGATGCGGCCGCTCTGGCAGAGACCGTGGGGTTGAGCGCACGGCTACCGGGCAGCTTTTTGAGCGACGAGGTGATGAGCGGCATGCAGGAAGCCTCTCTCGGGCTTCTGGAAAAATGGATGCGCGGTTCTCCCTGGCGGAAGCACTGGAGCAACGACTGGGTGCGCGAAGACAGCCATTCGCTGCATTCGGCCTTGCTGAGCTTTACGCTAGCCGAGCGCCTGGCCGACAGTTTTGCGGCGCAGGGGCTGCGGGAACTGGTATATTTCCGTCCGCCCGTGCTGCGTCCCGGGCCGCGTAATCAAGCCAATGACATCCATGCCTCTGTGTTTGAGCGCCGTTTTCCCGGCGTGGCAAAGCCGATTATTCTGCCGGAAGCGCCGCCTTCCGGTGCGGCGGCGGATGTCTTTGTGGAGCAGCATCCGGCGGAATCGTATGAGGAAGAGCGGAACCTGCCGGAAGGGGCCATTCTGTTCATTTTCGTCTGCGCCGAGGCCCGCCGCCATTTTCAGGTGGTGCAGGCCACGGTGCGGGCGGGCAGGCGCCCTGTCATTCTCTGCTTTTACGACTACCTTGCGGGCGGCAAAAACGACTTTGAAGCTGCCCGGCGCCTTTATGAGCCCCTGGGCACTCCTGTAGTGCATCTGCCGGCCGTGACGACCCGGTCCTTTCCTCCAAAGGGAGCGACGGAGGCATTGCGGGAGAGCATTCACGCGGTGACCCCCGATGCCGGTTCCCTGGATTTTCTGTGGCCGCATTATACGGAGTCCCGCTGGCCGCATTACGAGGGGCAGTACGCCGTGTGGCGCGATATGCTCGGCAGGCTGCGTCCGGCCCTGTGCATCGGCAGCACCCTGCATACCCCGGAAACGACCATCCCCTTGCAGGTGGCCAAGACACTCGGCATTCCCACCGTCGGCGTGCCCCACGCCTTCGGCGATCAGGTCTGCCCCTGGGATCGTTTGAAATATATGGACGCCGTGGCCTGCTGCACCAAAATACAGGAAGGGCTGCAAACCGTCCCTCATGCCGGCTCTCCGCAAACCGCCAGCTTTGCCGAAGTGGAGATGGATAACCAGCACGCCTTCAAGGTGCGGCCGCTTCCCGGCGGGCGCGGCCGGAAGATCCTGTTCCTGCACTCGCCCTGCCAGCATGACAATACGCTGATCTGGAGCGTGGATCCCTGGCGTTCCATCCTGCTGCTCCGTGAGATAGCCTCCTCGGTCCCCTCCTCCCTGCGGGGGGCGGTACGCATGCTGCATAAGGTGCACCCCGGCATAAACGAATTCGGTCTGCTGCAACTGGGCCATGTGCCTGTGCGGGATATCCTGTACCACAAGGCCCATCTGGGAACCCTTCTCAAGGATGCGGACGCGGTCGCGGTCATCAGCTATACCGGCGGTCCCCTGCTGCACTCCATGCTGGCCGGGTGTCCTACCGTCATCCTGCATGACCGGCGGCAAGGCGACTTTTATCCGCCGCGCTTTTTGCGCCTGTTCGAGATTATAAAGGAGCGGGGACTGCCGACAGCCTATACGGCGCATGACTTTTGGGATATTGTGAGGCCGTTGCTGTCGGATGAACGCTACCGGCAGCACTTGCTGGACAGGCAGAAGGCGTTTGCCGAGGAGCAGCTTGGCCAGAGCGGGACGGACTGGCCCGGATGGCTGGAAGAGCGGATCGCAGCCGGAATCCACCCCGCGCAGAGAAGGATGCCGCTTGTGCCCTCCCGTCCGCCGTTTTTTGCCGAGCCTCTTTTGCCTATGCCGCCTCGGGATCAGTCCAATCTTCGTAGGGCCCTGTAAGAGTTCCATCATCAGATAGCCTTAGAGGTTCATCTCCGGGACGGTAGAATGCATCTTTTTGTCTATTCCCTTGCCGATCCGTTACATATGTCCGCCCGTGCCCTTGCCGGGCTTCGCCTTGCGCCGCCTGCCGGGCTGGACGACTCCGCCGCGGGCGATCCCCTGGGCGATGCCGCACATGTTTCTCCTGCGGCCTCTCCTCTTGCGCTCGCGCGCTTCTGGCAGTATCGGCTGTGGTATAACCTGCACCGGGTGCGCATTCCCCGGGTTCCCTTCCCACGCCTGCTGTTCGAGATGGCGAAAACGCATACCCTGGTGCCGCTTGATCCGGACTCCGCCGCCCAAACCGGCGCTTTGGATCTGGACTTTCGCCTTCCCGGCAGCTTTCTGAGCGATGCGGATCTGGGAGCCATGCGGCAGACCGGCGCGCATATCCAGAATACCGTGTGGCGCGATTTTCCCTGGCAGGAACATTGGAGCGTCAACTGGCTGCGCGACGACAGCAACATGATGCTGCTTGCCGTCACCAATTTTGTGCTGGCCGAGGCGCTGGGCGACAACTTTGCGCAGCAGGGGCTGGAGCGGATTACCTACTTCCGGCCGCCCGAGTTCCGCCAGGGCAGGGGACAGTACCCTAACGACTACCTGGCTTCGGTGTGGGAGCGCCGCTTTCCCGGAGCGGCCCGGCCGATCATCCTGCCGTCGCTGACCCCCCGCGCGGTTCCCGACAGGATGGAAGAGTCCCTGTCCGGCCTGCCGCAGGGAGCCATTCTGTTCACGTTTGTCAGCGCCGAGGCCTTTCGTCACTTTCCCGTGGTGCAGGCCACGGCGAAAGCCTGCAAGCGGCCGGTGATTGTCTGTTTTTCCGACTTCCTGCACAACAGGAACAACCATGAGGCCATCAAGCGGCTGTATGCCCCCCTCGGCGTCCCGGTCATCCGGTTGCCGGACCGGGTACTGCCGCACCATTACCGGCCGGAGGCCGCCGAAGCGGCCCTGGTGGCGCAGGTGCAGGCGTGCACGCCCAGGGCCACGGATATCGAGTTCTTCTGGAAATACTGCGCGCAGAGCCGTTGGCCGCGCTTTGAGGCCCACCACGAGGCCTGGCTGGACCTGATGCGCGCGATCCGCCCCGCGGTCTGCATCGGCAGCACCCTGCACAATCCGGAATCCTCAACCCCCATGCATGCGGCGAAAAAGCTCGGCATCCCCGCCGTGGCCGTGCCCCATGCCTTCGGGTACCAGCTTTGCCCCTGGGACCACCTGGACTACATGGACTCGCTGGCCTGCTGCACGAAAATACAGGAATCCTTTCTGGCAACCTCTTCGTCCGAGGCCCCGGCAGCGGCGAGCTTTGCCGAAATCGACCTGGAAAACCAGCACCCGTTCAAAATCAAGCGGGTGGCGCGGTCAAAGGACAAGACCGTCCTGTTCCTGCACAGCGGTTGCCAGTGCGACGGGTGGCATATTGATCCCTGGCGTACGATCCTGCTGCTGCGCGAGATAGCGCGCACCGTGCCGCAGCCGTTGCGGGGCGGTCTGCGCATGCTCCACAAGGTGCACCCGCTGATGAACGAATTCGGGGTGCAGATTCTTGCCGGCGTCCCGGCCAGGGATATTCTCTACCACAAGGCGCATCTGGCCACGGTTCTGGAAACCACCGACGTGGCGGTGGCCGTCAACTACACCAGAGCTCCTCTGCTGCACGCCATGCTGGCGGGCCGTCCGGCCATTCTGCTGCGCGACCGGCGCCAGCAGGGCCTGTACCATCCGCGCGACGTGACTTTCGCGGAAATGCTGGAAAAGGAAGGCTTTCTGGTGGCCGACAGCGCCGGCTCTCTCTGGGAGATGCTCCAGCGGTTGCTGCTTGACGCGGGGTATTACGAAAGTATTCTGGCGAAACAGAACGCGTTTTGCCGGGAGCAGCTCTGCCAGACAGGAGAGGGGTGGGAAGCGTGGCTTGAGGGTCGGATAGGCCGGGAAGCGGCTCCCCCGTCTGCAACACAATAACGGCAAACTCCCCTCCCGTTCCCGCAGAGGGGAGTGTCTCGCACATCGTCATTTCCAGGATACTCGCCATGACAACGACGTATGCCCCTGCCTCGCCCGCAGGGGGGATTCCTTCCGGCGGCAAAGGGCTGCCGCATGCCCTCGCTCTGGCGGTTCTCGGCATCGCGGCAGTGCTGGTGTTCTTCTTCAGCGTGCTCAGTCAGCCGTACGAGGGCTGGTCCGACGAAACGGAGTACCTGATCGCCGGGCGGTATATGGTGCTCGAAGGCCGCTTTATGCCGGAGGCGGTGCCGTATTCCGAGTTTGTGGAACACGGCGCCGGGAGCTTCGGCTCCCTTGGGCGCAACTATCCCAATTACGGCTATTCGCTCCTGCAGGGAGCGATCGGGCTTATGCGAGGCTCCTTTACCACCATGGGGGGGATCTGGATGTCGGGCATGGCCTTGGTACTGGCGGGGTTCGCGAGCTACGCCCTGTTTCTCGCGCTGACCGGAAACCGCACGCTGGCGCTGGTTTCCGGCCTGGTACTGCTTTCCCACAGGCTGGTCGTGCCCCTGGCCGGAGAGGCGCGGCCGGATATCGTTCTGCTTTTGATACTCCTTCTGGTGCTGTTGTGCCTGGCGCGCGAGCGGCATTTCGCCGCGGGACTTCTCCTCGGCCTGGGCTATCTCGTTCGCGAGCACGCCCTGATGTTTCTGCCTTTTCTGCCGCTTCTGTCGCCGCAGGGCGGGTCCGTGCGCGGGTATCTGCGCGCCGGCGCGGGTCTGGTTCTGGGGTTTCTTCCCGCGCTGGGGGCGGCGTACGGGCTCAAGCTGCTGTTCAGCGTCGGCGAACAGCAGCAGAACTTTTACATCAAAAACCACACGCAATGGCTGGGTGCCCTGACGGATTCCGATTTCGCCGTCCGGGTTGTAAAGCATATCCGCTCGCATATCGGGCGCCTCGGGCCTGTCGCCTGGGTAGCGCTGGGCTTTGTCGCGCTGGGGTACAGGCGCGTGCCGCCTCTCGTCCGGCGCATGGTTCTGCTGGCGCTGATTTTCAGTATTATCCCCTGTATCATGTGGGGCACGCGCCCGCATGTCCCCAACCGTTACGCCGTGTACAGCGTCCCCCTCTATATTGCGGCGTTTGCGCTGTGCGTGCGGGAGTACCGGCGCGGAGCGCTTTTTATCGCGCTTCTCGCGCTGCCGGGGGTAGCTTTGTTCGCTTATAAGACTGTTGATGCAGAGGGAACGCTTTCCGCATTGGCCTCTCCGGCGCGGACGCTGGAAGCGGTGCAGCGGACGGTTGAAGCGCCGTTTTTCCTGCGGCAGCATTTTTCTCCGGGCAGTGTCCTTCTTGTGAACAAGCCGGCTGTCGCCATGATGGGCATGGAAACCGCGGCCCTGGTGCGGCTCCCGTCCTATAAGGATTTTTTGCAGGCTCCGGGCAATGAACGGGTGGACGGCATTTTTTTGAAAGACAGCGATACCGGCTGGCCTGAGGTGGAGGAGTTTTCCGACAGCCACGGGGTGCGCTTTACGCGGGTGGAGGTGCCAAAGGAGTTTTTGCCTACGGTGTTCCTTTGCTATAAACGGGCGGGTTCCTGATGCGGAAAGGATGTGGCGCGGTTGCCGAGGCGGGCCGGCACCTTCTGGGTGCGGCGCCGGCGGCATTTCATGCGCGCAGTCTCAGATGCGTAGCGCCAGAAAGTTGCGGGAATACATCTTGAGCAGCGCCACCGAGGTCAGATAGGCGAGGGCGGTGCTGACGGCGGCCCCCGTGGGGCCCAGGAACGGGAGCAGCAGCAGGTTGCCCAAAAAGTTTTGCAGCACCAGGAACAGAAGCATCTGGCTCTGACGGCCGGGGCAGCCGCCGTAGGACAACAGCAGGCTGAAGGGCCCGTACCCCGCTGCAACCGCCACTCCCGCGAGCATAACTCCGAAGTAGCCCGTGCCCTCGGCGTATTCGGGCCGCCCCGTGAGCAGGGGCAGTATATGGGGGTAGAGGAGCGTGCCGAACAGGGCCGCAGCCCCCATCAGCAGCCACAGGCGCAGGCGTATGTGCCGGACAAAGGCGGTAAGTTCCGCATGCCGCCGCCCCGCCAGCATCAGGATGACCTTGGGGGCATAGACCGTCCGCAACACCATGGGCAACTGGTAGGCGGCTTCGGCCAGAATGGCCGCCATGCTGTAAATGCCGATGGTCCTGTCGTCCACAGAGAAGAACCCCAGACACAGCACATCCACCCGGGCGTTAATATCCAGCATAAGCTGCCCGCTGAAGCCACGAAGGCCGAACCAGAGGTGTTTCCGGGCTTCGGATACCACTTCCGTCAAAGAAAGGGCGCGCAGGCGTATTTCTTTGCGCAGGGAGACAAGCAGGAGCAGGCAGAGCAGTCCTTCCGCAAAGAGAAAGATCAGGGCGATGCTGGAGGGATAAAGGCGCAATGCCATGTGCAGCCCAAGGCCGGCAAGCAGCAGCACATACCGCAGGCAGTTGTATACGGCGTAGGCGCGCAGGCGCATCAAGGCATTTTGCGCCGCAAGCAGGGTTTTGTTCCAGGCAAAGAAAAACAGCCCGCAGGCCGCCCAGTAGAGTCCCTGTTCCATGTCCGGGCTGTGCATCGCAAGGGCTGTGATGGGGGCAGCCAGGGCAAGGAGCAGGGATACGCCGAATGAAATGGGGAGGAGGGCGGCAAAGGCGCCGGTCAGGATCAGCCCGCTCTTCGCCGTGTCGTCCAAAGCCTCTGCAAGATGCTTCAGCACCGATATGTGCACGCCGAAAGCCGCCACCTGGGACAGGATCATGTATACCGCGAATACTTTGTTGAACGACCCGAGGGCGGTGGGGCCGTAGTATGTTCCGATAAGCAGGAACAGCAAAAGGGCGGAAATACCGGCAAGGCCCACAGCCAGGCAGTTAAGAAGAATATCGCCGCGTGTGGGTTCCGTTTTGGGGTGCTGCATAAAAAGGATAAAGGCCGCTGGGGGAACGATTTGCAATAGCCATCGAGAAAGGGCTCGATCGGCCGTGAATGTGTTGCGGCATTCTGGATCATTTTCTTGCAAAAAGATAGAAGCTACGTAATAATTATTGCGCTTTCTGCCGGGCATGCCTAATGTGTGCTCGGTTTTGCTTATTATTAATTGATTTCTTAAGAAGCGAGAACGTGCGTAAGCTATAAATAATATTAGCATGAGTACATGGTTGAAGCAAAGATACAGCGGGCAAGCAAGCTATATGCCGTTGCAGGCGGTATGCTTTGCCGATGAGTTCCTGGATGGGGATTTCTTTACATTGGAGCGCATTTGAACCGGCTTGCAGACAGTGGCAACGCTGTGCGCAAGCTCTATTCCCTCGTTGAGGGAGGGCCACAGCCCGTGAAGTAGGGCCGAGAAGAGGACGGAATATGTATAAAGGCAAGACGCTGGCCGCAGTGATCCCTGCTTACAACGAAGGCACGCAGATTCACCAGGTAGTGGAAACGCTTCCGGATTTTGTGGATCATATTGTCATTATCGATGATAAAAGTACTGATGACACTGTGGCAAAAGTAGAGGCCCTGCAGAAGTCTGATCCGCGGGTTGTCCTGTTGCGCCATGAGCAAAACCAGGGCGTAGGCGGGGCCATGGCCACGGGCTATAAGTGGGCGCGGGACAACGGCGTGGATATGGCGGTGCGGCTGGACGGCGACGGGCAGATGGATCATGAGGATCTGCCCGCCCTGTGCGATCCCGTAGCGGAAGATGGGGTGGACTACAGCAAGGGAAACCGCCTTGTCGATGACCAAGTGTACGCGGTCATGCCCAAGGTGCGCTTTTACGGCAACGCCGTGCTTTCTTTTCTGACCAAGATCGCTTCGGGGTACTGGCACATTTCCGATTCCCAGACGGGGTACACGGTGATCAGCAAGCGCGCCCTGCGGCTCATCGACTGGGACAAGATGTACAAACGGTACGGACAGCCCAACGACCTCCTGGTGCGTCTGAATGTCGAGGACATGCGCGTGCGCGACGTGCCCATACGGCCGATCTACAACGTGGGAGAGAAGAGCAATATCAAGATCCGCAAGGTCTTGTTCACCATCAGCACGCTGCTGCTGCGCATGTACATCTGGCGGCTGTGGAAGAAATATATCGTGCGCGACGCGCATCCGCTGGTGCTGTTCGTGTTTCTGGGCCTCTTGCTGCTGAGCTCCGGCACGCTGTTGTCCGTCCGCTTTTTCTGGCTATGGATACAGCAGGGGAACGCCCCCATGCTCACCTTCATGGCGCTGCTGTTCGCATTCAGCACTGGGCTGCAGGCGACATTTTTCGGCATTTGGATGGACATGGACCGCAACAGGCATTTACGCTGAGAATTTGTTTCGGCGGCGGGGCGGACTCCGGCTATTCTGCTCCTCCAACGTGCGTACGTTGCGCTGGAGGCGGTAGAACGGGCTTGGAACGTCCCTGGAGGGTGTCGCTAACCTCTTGGCGTTGCAGCAGAAAAAATAAAAAATCAAAATTTTGCAAAAAAGCGGTTGACTCTTTGTCCGAGTCGGGGCATAACTCCACCTCGCCGCAGAGGAACAGCCCAACGGCGAACGGGTAAGAAATTGAAATAATTATTTTTCTTGCCAAGCTTCGGGGAAAAGGCTAGAAGCATCCCCG
>JAVBTB010000040.1:0-38426 GCA_031556355.1 Desulfovibrio sp.
ATCACCGAAGCGCCGGGCGCGTATGTGGAGATTTTCCGCAAAAACATGCCCAAAGACATCATCAACTGGGGCGGAGCGCCAAACCAGGGGGCTAAAAAGGAGAAAACCTAGCCGGGCTAGCTTTGTTCCGGCGGGATATTCGCGTCCATATTGCATTGATTTTACAAAATAAAAACGGAACCCCTTCATTCTAGCACTAGGATGGAGGGGTTTTGTCATGCCCTGGCTTGAATCCAAATTTTTTCTCCCTTGATGCCGGTCTATACGAAGGTCTCCAGCCTGCCGCATTTCGCGCGGGCACACCACAACCCTATACAAGGAGACCCAATATGCCCGCCAAGAAACTCAACAACGACGAAGCCGCCGATTTTTTGGGCGTAAAGCCCAACACCCTGGAAGTCTGGCGCACCAAGAAGAAAGGCCCGAAATACTCCAAAATCGGTAGCCGCGTTCTGTATGACGTCAACGATCTGGAGGACTATTTCGCCTCCAGGAGCGTCCATACCGTGGATACAGCCCCGCAACTCCGGAGCGTCCGATGAGCGCCAGTATCTTTCAGGAAGTTAAAGACGGCCTGCAAGCCCGATTGCCGGACGTGGTGCAAAATCTTCTGCCCGGAGGCAGAGTTTCCGGCAAGGAATACCTCTGCGGCTCACTCCAGGGCGGCAGCGGCGATTCCTGCCGTACCAACCTGGAAACCGGCAAGGGCAGCGATTTTGCCTCTGGTGACACATGGGGCGACATTATCGGCCTTGCTGCCAAAATCTGGAAAATGCGCCAGAGCGAAGCGGCCAGAGAACTCCGCAAACAATACGGCGTCGGCACCGCACAGGTTTTCCGGCCAGCGGCCACCTGTAGCGCAACACAACCAGCACCGGCACCGGCCTTGTTCTCTCCGGTTCTGCCTGTTCCCGAATCAGCGCCGGAACCGCCGCGCCACCATCCGCAACATGGACAATGTAGCCAGATGTGGTGCTACCAGGATTCGCAGGGCCGCGCCCTGGCCTATGCCGTCCGCTTCGATCTACCGGACGGCAAGGCCGTTCTGCCGCTCTGCTACGGGCAATATGGCAATAACCGCCCGCAATGGGCCTGGAAAGCCCTGCCGGAACCGCGCCCGTTGTACGGCCTGCCCAAGCTCGCGGCCATGCCGGATGCTCCCGTGCTTTTGGTGGAGGGAGAAAAGACGGCGGACGCGGCCCAACGCTATTTCCCGCACCATGCGGCGCTCACCTGGAGCGGCGGAAGTAATGCCGTGGGCAAAGCGAACTTTTCTCCGCTCCAGGGCCGGGAAGTCATAATCTGGCCGGACAACGACGAGCCGGGTTTTGCCGCCGCTCTGGAACTGGCTAAAATCCTTGAGAGCAAAGCCCGGAGCGTCGTCATCGTGCAGCCGCCCGACACCTTGCCGCCAGCTTGGGATTTGGCCGATCAGGCTGAGCCGGGATTTTTGCCGCAGGTGCATATTAGAACCGCCATGCCGATAGCTGAGTTCTCCAGCAGAGCGGCGCGGCGTTTTCCAGGCCTTGGGCTATCCGTTTTCGTGACGAATTCGCATACGCCGGACGCGCCGGATGTGGAGGACATCACCATCAAGGAATGGCCGGTGTTCTCCTTTGACGCCTGCCCCGGCATCTTGGGGGAGTTTGTGAAGCTGGCCACACGCGACAGTGAGGCCGATCCGGCGGCAATCGCCATCACCGCCCTGGTGCGCTTCTGCTCGGAAGTTTACGGCCACGCGCCGGATCAGGGGCCGCACATCTATGTTGGGGAAACAGTCCATCCGCCGCGCCTGTTCGCCGTCATTTGCGGCAATTCCAGCAAGGCGCGGAAAGGCACATCCCGCCATCCGGTGACAAAGCTCTTTGGCCGGGAGCATTGTTATCTTGCCGACCTGCGGGAATGGGGCTTGCCCCTGCCTTCGAGGGAGAGCGGCGGGCCGCTGTCCACCGGCGAGGGGCTTGCCCATCACGTCCGCGATGAAACGGACGAGGAACGGGAACGGCGGCAGCGCCAGAATCCCAATGAGCCGATCCGCGAAAAAGGCGACAAACGCCTCATCATTCAGGATGAGGAATTCGCCAGCGGCCTTGCCTGCACCAAGCGCGAGGGCAACACGCTTTCCATGGGCATTCGCTGCTTTTGGGATTCCGGCGACTATGCCCCGTTAACCAAAAACAACCCCATCACGGTCAGGGGGGCGCACATCAACATCATCACCCACATCACCATGCAGGAGCTGGCCGTCTGCCTTGGCGAAGTGCAGGCCGTGAACGGATTCGGCAACCGCTTTCTCTGGATTTGCGCCCGCCGCTCCAAGCTGGTGGCGCTCCCGTCGCGGATGCCGGAAAGCGAACTGGCCCCGCTCCAGCGGGAAATGTGGCGGTTGGTGGCCCAGGCGCAGAAGCGCGGAGCCATGAGCATGACCGCCAACGCCCTGGCACTGTGGGAGAGCATCTATCCCGACCTGTCCCAAGAGCATACCGGCCTTGCCGGGAGCATCATCAATCGCGCCGAAGCCCAGACCCTGCGCCTTGCCCTGGTCTATGCCCTGTTGGACGGCCAGGGCGGCATTGACGAAACCCACTTGCGAGCGGCCTTGGCGATGTGGCGCTATGCCCAGGAATCCGCCCTCTACATCTTCGGCGACCGGGCGGCTGATCCGCTTGAAGAAAAAATACTGGATATTCTGCGGCAAGGACCGCTCGCGGCAACGGAACTCAGCGCGGCCCTGAACCGGAATGTCCCCAAGGAACGCTTGCAACCCCTCTTGCAACAGATGGAGGCGCAACGGCGCATTTCGGTAACGCATATCAAGCAAAACGGCAGGGGAAGGCCCAGGCTGGTTTTCACTTTGCGCGAAATAAACGCGGTAAACGAAGAAAACGAAAATAACGAAAGTAACGAAAGTAACGAAGAAAAGAGCGCACGGTCATGAACATTCTTTCGTATGTTTCGTTTCTTTCGTTCTTCGTTTTTCCGTCTGGGGCTGTTCAGCCCCTCGCGCTTATCGAAGAGAGCCAGCCTACCCGTTGTGGCCACACTCTGCGCGGTGTCCACTGCCGGGGGCTGGCGAGTGGGCTGCGCCCCCTTCGAACCCTGCAAAGGCAAAAACCATGAAGCCGAAATCCGCAATGGCGGCGCAAGCCGACACCCGAACAGCCTGGATCAAGCTGCGCGTCACCCCGGCGGAAAAGGAGGCCATGACCGCCAAGGCCGCCAGCCAGGGCCAGACCGTGACGGATTTCATCCGGCAACGCGCCCTGGATTACCGGCTGCGGCAAACGCCCCTGGAGAAAGAGCGTATCCGCCAGCTTGCCCGCATCGGCGCGAATCTGAATCAGCTTGCGCGGTGGGTGAACATCCACAAAAGCCGGACCGAGGCCATAGACGTGCTCACCGCCCTGGTCAGCCTGGAACGAGCGTTGAAAGACACACCCCCGCCGCCCGACGATGGGGAGCCGTCATGTACATGAAAGTCTTCCCGCACGGCCAAGGCGCGGGCGAAGGGCCGACCCGCTACCTTGTACGCCCGGATTACCCCGGACGCGACGAGCGCCCGCCGGAAGTGTTGCGCGGCGACCCGGAACAGACCAGCGCCCTTATCGACACCTTGGACACCAAGTGGAAATTCACCGCCGGGGTGCTTTCCTGGCATCCTGACGACACGGTGACGCCGGAGCAGGAACAGCGGCTTATGGACGATTTCGAGCGCGTGTCCTTTGCCGGTCTGGAGCCGGACCAGCGCAATATTCTCTGGGTGCGGCACATACACGCCGATCACCATGAGCTGCACTTCGTCATTCCGCGTGTGGAACTTTCCGGCGGCAAGGCGCTCAACGCCTGTCCTCCCGGCTGGCAGAAGCATTTTGACGTGTTCCGCGACCTGCACAACCACCGGGAAGGCTGGGCCAGACCGGACGACCCGGCCCGCGCCCGGCTGCATACGCCGGAACACGCGGATTTGCACAAGGCCCGGCTGCTGCGCTGGGGCCAAGCATCCCGTACGATGCCGGGCAAGGATGATCGAGCCGAAGCCAAAGAGGCCGTCCACAGCTATCTCAAGGCCGGGATCGAACAAGGGCACATCACAGATCGCGCCGACATTTTACAGGCGCTTACCGAGGCAGGGCTTGAAATCAACCGCGCCGGTAAAGACTACATCACAGTCAAAGACCCAGAGAGCGGGGAAAAGCTCCGCCTCAAGGGAGGAATATATGCAGAACACTGGAAATTTGAACTCCTTGGCCGAGAAAGTGAAGGCCAAAACCGAGCGGGAGCGGCAGGAAGTGGAAGCCCTGACCCGGCAACAGTTCGACGCCTTGAGCAAGAGCTTGAGCGAGTCATCGAAAAACGCGCTCAATACAACCGAGGCCGCTATCCTCAGCGGGATCGCGGATATGGAGAAGAACATCACTTCCCGCTGCCAGAGCCTGGGCGAGATGTTCAACCGGAAATACTGGCTGTCCATCGCTCTGAGCGCGGGCATCCTGTTCCTGACCGTGGTGACCTGCTGCGGGCTGATTACGCTGTACCAGCACCGGATCACGGACACGCGCCGGGAGTTGGCCGAGTTGACGCGGGAAAAGGAGACCTTGCAGACGCAGAGCGCCCGGATATGGTCCTCGTTCAAGGGATTGGAACCGCACCACGCGGAAGGCAAGGACTACCTGTTGCTCCCGGCAGGCCGGAAATTTCAATTTGTGGGCCTCATGCCGGACAAACGCGAAGCCTGGGAAATAGTGAGGAAATAAGCCATGACCGAACTGGAACGCATCCTCAAAAATACCCTGCTCACCCTGGAGCAGGACTTGACCGCCACGCAGAAAGCGCACGGCACATCCCTGGTCAACCATCAACGCAGCCTGGAGAGCCACGCCCAGGCCATCCGGCAGCTACAGGAGAAAATCGGGCAACTCCAGACCGAGCAACAGGAATCAGCGCGGCACTTGCAACGCTTGAGCGATATACACGCGAGCTTGGAACCGCTCTTGTCTCGCTTGAGCGCCTTGTTGAACGCCAAATAGAGCGGTTGCGGGAGCGCAGCCGGGGGCCGGGGTTGGGACGCTAACTTGGCCAAGATTTACGCTCTGAAAAAAGTATGCGATATCTTTGCCACGTATTTTACGTCACAGTATGGGGTGGTACGCTCATAATCACGATCAAAGGCGAAATTTATGGATAATGCATTCCAGTGGGTTCCATTTTATGAGACTCTTGCTGATAGCCTGCTCTCATATAAGGATAAACGCGATGACCTTTTTGAATTGATAAAAAAAGCCTCTTCCGGGCAACCGCTGATGCAGTATCTCAATTTTGAGCGCGAAGACTGGTGGGGGCCTCGCCAACACCAGATTGATCCATTTTCCGTGATTGGAATTCTGAATCGTGGCCAGATGACTTACTCGAATCGCACCGGGTTAGCCAAAATCCTTGGCAATATATTTGGCATGAGCCTGCCTGCTCCTGCGCAATTTGACGGAATTCCAGTCCTTAATCCTTTAAAGTCATTCTTTGCGGGCGTTGATGAGGTGTGGGCTTTGTTTATTGCGGCAATGGAAGCTGCTGAAACGAGCAATATCACTGACGAGTTCAAAATCGCCTTTGAAAAAGCAATTACAGTTAAGGGCAACGGGCTGACCTCTATCACTATGGGCTTATACTGGATTCGTCCAAATATTTTTATGCCCCTTGATAAGAACTCTCGAGCGTTCATTTCTGGCCGATATGGGATTAACGCGCCAAGTTCTTCTTGCAGTGGCGATGACTATGTTTCCTTTCTTACTTCGCTAAAGAATAAAATAGCCCAGCTAACCCCAAACATTACATTGCCTGAATTGTCGTACACTGCGTGGGAGCAGAATGAAAATTACGTGGATGAAAAACAGCAACGGGCAGCTTTTAAGAAGTGGTATGCAAACAATGGTGGATCTCCCAATTCCGCTAATACGATCTCGTCAGCTATCGGCAAGGCAAAGCTGAAAAACGGGCGTAGCGTATTTTCTATTGCAGCTTTTGACGTGCTTGATTCTGCCATTAAAAATAGCGGCCTTGGCGATTATTTTCAAATGAGTGGCGGCGATTACTCAAAGATGGACGCCGTTTTTGTCATTGATGGGACTGCCCAAAGAGATGATTTGAAAAGTGGCATCAAACATTACCTTGCTTTTCTTAAAAGTTTAAAACAATTTCCACCGCAATATGAATATTTCGAAATCACATCAGAAGAAGCAAAGATTATCGATATAGACAAATTAGACAAAGAATTGCTGGACACACTGCACCATAAACTTAAAAATTGGACATATGAAAGTAATATTGAATTCAAAAAAATATATAATATTTATGAAACAGGGTTGCCAATCTTTACAGATGATGAGCAAAGAATTGAATATCTTCAATTATTGCGGCAAATAAAAACGGCATGTGGAGGGAAGAAAATCCCATATACACGCATTTATAATATATTAACAAGTGATACGCGCGGAATTGAAGCGCGAAAAAAATATAACCACCTTAATGGCTGGATAGGCTTAAATAGACCGTTAGAGGGAAAAGGAAACAATAGTGCTTTCAACCATATAATTGAAACGCATAAAGATTATATTTTTGACAGCAATATAAATGAACCAAGAGGAACTAGCATGGCGGGAACTGATTTGTCCAAAAAAAGCCTAAATAAAAACATCATTCTCTACGGCCCGCCAGGAACAGGCAAGACGTATAGCTCTATTCAATATGCTGTAGCAATTATTGAGAATGAGCCGCTTGCTGCTATTCAAATGGAAAATTATGATGCGGTATTTTCCCGCTACCTGAAATACAAGGATGATGGGCTTGTTGCCTTTACAACTTTTCACCAATCTTTCGGCTATGAGGAGTTTATAGAGGGTATTCGTCCAGTAATGTCTTCGGAAGAAAACACCGAGGCGGGGCAGGATATTGAGTATGAAATTCGTGACGGTATTTTTAAAGCGTTTTGCGATAAAGCTGGAGCACCCATTGGGGATGGAGCATTTGTAGACTTGGGAATTAGCAAAAGCCCTACGATCTGGAAAGTCTCGCTTGAGGGCACAGGGGACAATCCCACCAGAACCGAATGCATGGAGAACGGCCACATTCGCATCGGATGGGCAAAATATGGGGAAAAAATATCTGATTCGACGGACTACAGCGAGAATGGCGGCAAGGCTGTTCTCAATGCTTTTTATAACCGTATGCAACTTGGCGATATTGTTTTGTCCTGCTATTCAAGTAAAACTATTGACGCTATCGGAGTTGTTACAGGAGAACCCGAATGGGACGATAAAGCCTCGCATTACAAGCGTATCCGCAGAGTAAGATGGCTCGTTAAGGGCATCAATGAAGACATAACAGACCTTAATAATGGAAAGAGTATGACTCTTTCAACAATCTATAAACTTTCTATTCCTGTAGCTGATGTTCTTCAAATACTCAGCAAGGTCAATCCGGCTCTATTTCCTCAAGAGATGAAAATTTCAAACCGTGTTTTTATCATAGACGAGATAAATCGCGGTAATATTTCAAAAATATTTGGCGAACTGATAACTCTTATAGAGCCTTCAAAACGAATCGGCGCAGAGGAGCAGTTGCGAACCACATTGCCGTATTCAGGACAGAATTTTGGCGTGCCGGAGAATGTTTATATCCTTGCTACCATGAACACGGCAGACCGGTCTCTAGCTCAAATGGACACAGCCTTGCGGCGTCGGTTTTCTTTTGAACCTATATATCCCAATACAGAAGCCCTGCCGACAAAGACCATCGGCAGGATTGACCTAGTGAAGTTACTGACAGCCATCAATAAACGTATTGCATCGTTATATGACAAAGAACACTGCATCGGGCATTCCTATTTTTGGAATGTGGAAACACTCGATGACTTGGCTAACGTATTCAAAAATAAAATTCTGCCTTTGCTGGAAGAGTATTTTTTCGAAGATTCGGAAAGGCTCCACATAGTGCTGGGAAATGCACCATTTTTCATAAAGGAAGCCCTTGATCCTTTTTTGCTAGGATACGCCGAGGAATATCGGATTTCTCCGCAATGGTTTTTTAATGATGATGCCCTACAAGCTGAAGATACATATATAAAAATATACGACAGTTCCACCCCAACCGAATCATCAAGATCATAACCGTATTATGAATGTTTTCTCTCTTTCTGAACATGACCTGATTATCAGGGGCAAGGGTTGTGAATGCTCCAAGGAAGATTCGTTCGGGGTAGTTTTACGGGAAAAAGATTTTGACGCGCTTGAGCTTTGGGTCTCCGAACAAATGCGCCTGGAGGAAAAAAACAGGCAATTGCTCTCTGTAGAAAAGACAGATTCAAGCAAAGCACCCATCAGGTATGATGCGAGGAAACGCGGGGCGCTTCGTGTGCAGAACTTTGTGGGAATTGTCCAACTACCTTCCGGAGATAGCCTCGAAATCCTGCCCAAGATAGCCAAAAAATTGGACGAAAACAGCAAGGAGCGTGGGCGGAGAATCCTCCTCTCGATGCTGTCTACGGTACATAGTTTTCCGCATATCACTTTTCGGCACGCCGGGCTGGACTCCGCTCGCATGCCTCTGCTTGAAATTTTTATCATTTGTTTTCTTGATGACATCGGCACTTTGATTCGGCGCGGTGTCTGCTCTGGGTATGCGTCGGTGGAAGAAAATCTCCAATGCCTACGCGGGAAGCTACTCATGCCCCAGCATATTCGCGCCAACAGCATCCACCGCGAGCATTTTTATGTTAGCTATGACGAATACTTGCCTGATAGGCCCGAAAATAGACTGCTAAAAACAGCGTTGCTCCATGTACACTCCATCAGCAGGAACCTGGAGAGCAAACGTCGGTGCAAACGCTTTCTCGATGTGTTTGGAGGTGTTCCTTTCTCGTGTAATATCAGGGCTGATTTTGCCGCCAGTGCCAATCTCGACCGAAACACGTGCCATTATCGGACGCCGCTTTTCTGGAGTCGCTTGCTACTGCGCGGAGAAACACCTATCCCGACTCCCGGTAATCTTGGATGCACGGCTGTACTATTCCCTATGGAAAAGCTGTTTGAGGCATACGTTGCCATTCAGGTACGTCGGAAGCTATCTCCAGGCGGCTGGAATGTAATAGCGCAGGCTAGAAGAGTATATCTTGTGGAGGAGCACCAAAATACGCCTTCCCATATACTGAAGCCCGACTTGCTGTTGGAACGAAAATCGGAGCGTATCATTGCGGATACAAAATGGAAGCATATTGATCGAAAAGATGATGTTTCCAGTGCCGACCTGTATCAGCTTTTCGCCTATTCGGAAAAATACATGGTTCAAAATCCCACCCGGTTGTCTTTTCTTATTTATCCGCAAACAGATTCTTTTTGCGAACCCTTGCCTGACTTCCACTTCTATAAGGATACCGCCATCCTTCGCGCTGTGCCCTTTAATCTGGAAACAAACGACTGCCCTTTGTTCGGGTATCTGAATGAACAGACACAACCACAAGAACTTGCCAAGTTTGGCGAAGTAATACGAGAATAGACACAAAAATCTTTGCGGGCCGCATGGTGTTAGAAAATTGGTTAGAAACGTGGTTAGAAAATTGGTTAGAAACGTGGTTAGGAAATGGTTAGGACCGGCGGAGAGTATCCCCGCGCTGATGCTCCGCCCCTGCTTGCTGAGTGCCCGCTATGGAGAGTTGGCCGCAATTTTCCCCATCCCCCGCAACCCCTCGTCACCCCCCCGCAAACCGCGCCAACCAAGGCCAAGCGCTATCCGGCAAAAACTGTTCTGGTTAGAAATAGGTTAGAAAACAGAAAAGGCACTTATGGTTAGAAACTCATAAGTGCCTGTAATCTCTGGTTGCGGGGGCAGGATTTGAACCTACGGCCTTCGGGTTATGAGCCCGACGAGCTACCAAACTGCTCCACCCCGCGGTATGACCCGAACGACGATCTGGTGACATTGCCTCCTCCCTTGTGGGAGGGGTACAGGCCCTGTTCGCCGTCAGGAAGGGGACTATAGGTGAGCAACCGGGAGGAGTCAAGGACTTTTTCTCTTTCTCGCGCTTTTTATTTTGTGTGTTTCCAACACCTTGCCTGAATAGGCAAACAACTATTGCATAACAAGTCAAGCAACGTCCAAACACATTGCGTCACTATTGGAAACTGCTGAAATCAGCGCAAGGAGATTTCGCGGAGGAAAACAAGAGTCCCTTAAAAGAGCGTACCGGGGAAAGACGGGGAAGCCTGGAAAATGACGGAAAAGAACGAGGCGCGCGCAACACAGATGCATTTCGGCCACACATCTCCGGTTTGCAGCGCCTCCAGATGGGACAACAAGTCAATACACTGCCCCGCTCATAAAAGAGAAGTCGTCCCTGTCCCGACTCCCCCCACCAAAACACACCCGAATTAAAAAGTTTTGGGGGAAAGAGAATGGGGGTGTGGGGGAAGGGGAAAGGGCACTTTTTCAAAAGGATCCTTTCCCCTTCCCCCACAGGCCTTTCGCCCCTCTCCTCTTTCTCTCTCCCCTTATTTAGTGCCGAATATCTTGTCGCCGGCGTCGCCAAGGCCGGGGAGGATGTAGCCGTGTTCATTGAGGCGTTTATCCAGAGCGGCGACGAAGATATCCACGTCAGGGTGGGCTTTGGTGACACGTTCCACGCCTTCGGGGGCGGCCACGAGAAAAAGGCCCATGACACGCTTGCATCCGGCTTTTTTAAGGAGGTCGATGGTGGCGACGAGGGTGCCGCCGGTGGCGAGCATGGGGTCGAGGACCACGGCCATGCGGTGCTTCATGTCCTTGGCGAGCTTGACATAGTACTGGACAGGCTCAAGGGTTTCCTCATTGCGGAACATGCCCACCACGCCGACTTTGGCGCCGGGGATCATGTCCAGGAATCCGTCCAGCATGCCGAGGCCGGCGCGCAGGATGGGCACGGCGGTAATTTTTTTCCCCTTGATGCGCTCCACCTCGACAGGCCCGGCCCAACCCTGTATGGTGACTTTTTCCGTCTCAAGCTCTTTGGTGGCCTCGTAGGTGAGAAGGCGGCAAAGCTCGTTGGAAACGGCGCGGAATTCGCGTACGGGGATGTCGTGACGGCGCAGGATTCCCAGTTTATGTCTCACCAGCGGATGATCTACGATATGAAGCGGCATCGGCAAACTCCTGCCCCAGGGGGCGGCAAAAAGGACTTTGGGCGTGCGGCCCGGGATGCGTCCCGGCAGCCCGGAAACGGCGCTCCCCTCTTTGTAAAGCCCATGCCCGGACGGGTCAAGCCAACCCTTGCCGAAGAGGCGGTCACGTCCTCTTTGCGTCCTTCTGCCCCATGACCAAGAACGCGCCTACAGTTGCAAATCCCGAACCGCTCTCCTCCGCCCGCGAGGGAGGTGCGCAACGCCTCATCCATACCTTCACCCTGGAAACGGGAAGCACGCGCGAACGCCTGGACCGCTTTCTGGCAGCGAGGCTGGAAGAGCACGGCGTGTCGCGGGAAAAGATCAAGCGGATGATCCGGGATGGCGCGGTGCGCGTAAATGACGTTCCCTGCGACAGCCCCAAGGAAACGCTCTCTCCCGGCAGCCGCGTTTCCATTACGTTGGAGGCCGCCCAAGCCTCCCTGGCCCCGGAAGAGGGACAAATTCACGTCATTTACCGCGACAGTGTGCTGGCCGTGCTGAACAAGCCTGCCGGGATCACCGTGCACCCGGCCCCGAGTTGCCCCACCGGCACGCTGGCCCACAGGCTTGTGGCGCATTTTCCCGAACTGGCGGAACAGGAGGGCTTTCGCCCCGGTATTGTACACCGGCTGGACAAAGATACCAGCGGGCTTTTGCTGGTGGCGCTTTCGGAAAAAGCCCGGCTCGCCCTGGCCGAGATGTTTGCCGGGCATGCCGTGCACAAGGAATACCTGGCCTTGGTGCGTGGGGTGCTCAAGACCCCCTGCGGGGAAATCGAGGCCCCGGTGGGCCGCCACCCGCACATGCGGGTGAAGATGGCGGTCACCCCGGCGGGCAGGTATGCCAAAAGCGCCTGGAAGACCCTGTACGCCGACCCGGACGGGCGGTTTTCCCTGGTTCTGGTCCGCATTTTTACGGGCCGCACCCATCAGATCCGGGTACATATGGAACACCTGGGGCATCCCCTGCTGGGCGACGCCGTGTACCGGGGCGAAACGGCTGGAGCGCCCGGCAAAAAGAAACGCGAGGCAACAGAGCCCGACACCGGGCGGATTCCACTTCCACCGCTGGATATCGCCCCACGCCAGATGCTCCACGCCTGGAAGCTGGCCTTTGCCCATCCCTTTGCGGAAGCTGTTGCGCCGCAGCAAGGCGCTGCTTCGGGCTGCTCGATGGAGCGGCAAGGCGGCACCCTGCACTTCACCTGCCCCCCGCCCAAGGACTTTGAGGAAACGGCCGCCAGTCTGGCGAAGGGCACGGTGCGCGTCGTCATCACCGGGTCGCCGGGATGCGGCAAGTCCGCCCTGCTCGCTTCCCTCGAAGCGATGGGAGTGCCTGTCTTCAGCGCCGACGCGTACGTGAAGGAACTCTACGCTCCCGGCGGGCACGGCCAGTATCTGCTGCGCGCCCGTTACGGCGAGCGCTTCGTGCCCGGCCCAAACTCCCCTGTGGACAAGGCCCGCCTGGGTGCGGCCATGCGGGCATCCGGCACCTTCCGGCGGGAAGTCGAGGCTCTGCTCCATCCCCTGGTCTTCCAGGCCGTGGAGGCGTTCTGGACCGCGCAGGCCGAAACGGGCGTTCCCTTGGCGGCGGCGGAAATTCCCGTGTATTTTGAAACGGCGGCGGGACGCAGGCCTGGGGGCTCCTCCCCGGCGTTGCCGGAGGGGGTCATCCCCTTCGCACAGGCGGACGCTTCCCTTACCCTGCCCGTGCTGGTGGGAGTGCACTGCCCCTTCGCCATCCGGCGCGAAAGGCTTATGCACAAACGCGGCTGGGACGAGGAAACCATTGCCTTTATGGAATCATGGCAGTGGCCGGAATACGAAAAAATGCGCGCCTGCCATATGGTGATCGACAATACCGGCGATGTCGCCGCACTGGAACAGAAAGCCCGCACCCTGCGCGAACGCCTGCTGGCCCTGCGTGAAGAACGCGGCGGAGATCTGCTGCGGCGCCTGCGCCGGTTATGGGCGACAGGGGCGCCCCCATGACGCGCGAGTCATGGCAACCGCTCCCGCAACCGCCCCTTGTATCAAAATCGGGTTTCGTGTATTGCAGAATATCTTTGCCACTCAGTAAGGAGTTTTCCATGAATACAGCTTCGTTCTCCCCTGCCCGCGCCGGCGGCCGGCGTTTCTTTGCCCTGCTGGCCCTTTGCTGCATCTCATTCGCCCTTGCCGCCTGCATGTCTTCAGGCCCGGGGGATGAGAGTGTCGGCAGTCTCGGCGGCAGTGTCAAAAAACTGCCTTACGGCATTAGCATAGAAGTTCCGGACGGCTGGGTCGTCACGACCAGCCTCGCTCCCGACAGCTCCGACAAAGCCGCGCTTGACGCACGGGTCCGCAGCGGCGACCGCGTCCTGCTCATCGACTTCAAGCGGCCTTCCAGCTCCCCGCAGGGCATGGACGCCCGGGTGGGTGTCTTCCTGCTCGACAGCGCCGCCAACTTCCTCCCCCGCGAGGCGGCGGAAAACCTCACCGACGCTGACTTTATCAAAATGGGCAAGGACTTCCTGAAGCGGGAAAAGGAACTTGCCGCCAAAAACAAGGTGCCCAGCAACACGCTGGACTGGAAGGTTTCGCGCGAGGCCATCGACGGCAGGATCGCCATCCTGCAGCGCGGTCTGGGCAAAGGTTCGGAAGGCCGAGTCCGCGTGCTCAACTGGGATATCTATCTGGACGGCCCCACCGGCGTTGCCATAAAGATGCTGGGCGATCCGGACGTGCCCGGTACCGAAACCCTGCTGGAAACCATCGCCCGTTCGGTGCGCATCGACAAATAGCCCCGGCGATGCATATTGCACGCACAAAGGCGGCCTCACGGCCGCCTTTGTGCGTTGCGCTGGCGGACAAATGCGTATTTGCTGAAACCCGATTGGATTTGATGTGGGCTCCGCCCACACTCGGCAGGGGAGAGGAACAAACCAGGGCCGCAAAGGCCATCCGGCCAATAACACTCCCGCAGTGTGAAAAACTTGTCTTCGCGCGATGCGGGCCGCACCCTGCACCCGCGGTTTTGGGTGCAGGCACCGTACTCACGAGGAGCGTCTTTCCATTGCAGGCCGTGTTTGATGACATAAATGATGCCGCTGACAACTTTCAGGTATCGACACGTGAAATGCCATGCGAAAGTGGAAAAAAAGGCTTGATGCGTCGAGTTGCTCGACAGAAAGGTAGAAAAGCTGGCTCATTGTACCCTCCATGAGCACAACTAACCAACTTTCCTACTTTTTACAATTAATGAGTCCTGAGCCTGGGATGAAGGGACAGCACAGCCGTCCATTCGAATACGAACCAGATGAACAGGAGCCAGAGAACACCGCTCAAGATAGCGGAATGATAGCGGCAATAGAAAAGGTGCTACCCTCAAATAGAGGATAACACCTTGAATTTTTTGGCGCGCCAGGAAGGATTCGAACCTCCGACCTACAGGTTCGTAGCCTGTTGCTCTATCCAGCTGGGCTACTGGCGCGCATCGTGGAAATGGGCTTATACCTGCGAGGAGGCGCTGACGTCAACAGTTTTTTACGGATTTTTTTCATTGCGGGCATATCCCTTGAAACTACTCCTCATTTTCGCGTTGACAAGGCGCGGCAGTCGTTAGAAGATTCACCATCAGCGCAGAGTCGCGCACAGCATTTTTTCTCCCTGCCATAACCGTCAGTAAGGAGCTATCCATGTTCAGAGCGTGTCTTGTTGCCATGTGTCTTTTGTTTGCCGCCGGTTCGGCCTCCGCCGCCGAGGTAAAACTGGTTGTCGCCCACGACGCCACCTGGCCGCCCATGGAATTTATGGACGAACAGCGTAAAATTGTGGGCTATTCCGTGGATTACATTGACGCCGTCGCCAAGGAGGCCGGGTTTACGGTCGTGCACAAAAGCGTTGCCTGGGACGGCATTTTTGCCGGTCTGGCGGGCAAAAAGTATGACGTCATTTCCTCGTCCGTGACCATCACCGACGAGCGCAAAAAAGCCATGGACTTTTCCGAACCGTACTACGAAGTACGTCAGGCCCTTATTGTTGCCAAGAACGCCAACGTCACCTCCATGGCCGATATGAAGGGCAAGGACGTGGGCGCGCAGATCGGCACCACCGGGTACATGGCCATCAAGGCCGCAGGAGATGTGAACGCCAAGACCTATGACGAAATAGGCCTCGCCGTAGCGGCTCTCGCCTCCGGACGCATTGACGGCGTGGTGTGCGACGACCCCGTTGCCAGCAACTATATTCTGGTGAACAAGGACTATGCGGAAAAACTGAAGGTGGCCCTGGTCATTCCCGCCGATGTGCCGGAGTATTACGGCTTTGCCGTGCGCAAGGGCAACAAGCAGGTGCTGGACCTTTTGAACAAGGGTATTGCCGCCGTGAAGAGCAAAGGCATTGAGGACGAACTGCGCAAGAAGTGGATGGGGCGGTAGCAAATCCCCCGCATGCGGTCCGGTTTTGGGCTGTCCGGCAGGAGCGCGGGCTCGCTGGACAGCCTTTTGTATGCGCCTCGGGCTCAGCCTTGGCGCGCGGTTTTCGGGCGTAGACGGGCAAGACCGAAGCCGGGCGCGTTTTCGGTGCGGCAGCGGCCCCGCTCGGAAGGAGCCCAGGCAGCCCCGCAGTATGCTTTCCGGCAGCGGGCTTCCGTCTCCGCGCGCTGTTTACAAGGCGCTGTTTTACGTTTATAGCCACAACACAGTATTCACCGGACGGGTTGCTTTTTCTCCTCCCGGCCGACCATATTTTTTTACGAGTAGCGCATGCCCACACCGGATAATACCACTGTCCGTATTGAAGTCACCGATGGGGCCTCCATCCCGGATCCCAAAGACAAACGCGTCATTACCGCCTGGTCCCTCAGTCTGTTCGGGGCCATCTTTTTACTGATTTTTCTTTGTGTGCGCCACCCAGACCCTTACTGGAACATACTTTCCCTTATGGTCGGCTACGAGGATGCGGCGAGCTTTTCCTTTTGGGCGTTTTTGAACAGCGGCATTGTGGTCACCTTCAAGGTGACGTTCTACGCCATTTGCCTGGCGGTTCCCATGGGCTGCCTTGTGGGCCTCGGCAGACTGGCCCGCAACCGCTTCATCAATTTGCTCGCCTCTACCTACGTGGAGATCATCCGCGGCATTCCGCTGCTGGTGCAGCTTTTTTATCTGTATTACGGCCTGAGCGCCCTTTTTAATATTCAGGAAACCCTGGCCGCCGTGCTCAGCCTCAGTTTCTGTTACGGGGCCTATATGGGCGAGGTCTTCCGCGCCGGCATCAGCGCCATTCCCAAGGGACAGACCGAAGCTGCTCGCTCGCTCGGCTTCAACCGCTTTGACACCATGCTCTACATCGTCCTGCCCCAGGCGTTGCGCACCATTCTGCCTCCTGTCGGCAACGAGTGCATCGCGCTGCTCAAAGACTCCTCGCTCATCTCCATTCTGGCGGTGGCCGACATGTTCCGGGTCGGGCGCGAATACGCATCCACCACCTTCAACCACTTTGAAGCCTTTACGGTGGTGGCCGTCGTCTATCTGATCATCACCCTTATTCTTTCCAAATGCGTCAGTATCCTGGAATCGAGGTTGTCGTATTATGACAAACGCTGATCGCGGAACAACCCTCGCCCCGGCCGGGCAGAAAGACGGGAAGCGCGCGCCGATCATCAGTATCCGCAAGGTGCACAAGTTCTTCGGCCAGGTCATGGCCCTGAACAACGTCTCGCTCGAAGTGTTTCCGGGCGAAAAGGTCGTCATCATCGGCCCTTCGGGTTCAGGCAAGAGCACGCTCCTGCGCTCGATCAACCGTCTGGAATCGGTGGATCTGGGTAGCATTTACGTGGAGGGACGCGATGTGCTCGCCAAGGACGCGAACATCAACGCCATCCGCCAGGAACTGGGCATGGTCTTTCAGGGGTTCAATCTGTTCCCGCACATGACCGTGCTTAACAACCTCACCCTTGCCCCCATAAAGCTGCGCGGAGTGCCGAAAGAAGAGGCCGTCGCCCAGGCCATGCGCCTTCTGACCAAGGTGGATATTCAGGATAAGGCCATGATGTACCCGTCCATGCTTTCCGGCGGGCAGCAGCAGCGCGTGGCCATTGCCCGCGCCCTGGCCATGAACCCCAAAATCATGCTGTTTGACGAGCCTACCTCGGCCCTGGATCCGGAAACCACCGGCGAAGTGCTGGACGTTATGGTCACGCTGGCCAAAGAGGGCATGACCATGGTTGTGGTCACGCATGAAATGGGCTTTGCCCGCGAGGTGGCCGACCGCATCATTTTTATGGATCAGGGCGAAATTCTGGAAGAAGGCACCCCGGAACACTTTTTCACCAACCCGGAACATCCCCGTCTGAAGCGCTTTTTACAGCAGATCCTCTAAGGCTCCTCCGCCCGCCCCGCTCAAGCGGACAGACCATTACGGGATCTTTCCGTCCTCCCTCTGTTTTTGAACCGCATCCTGTGAGACCGCGTCTCCGGTATCCTCAAATACGCCGATGGCCCTGTTACCCCCACAGCCCACAGCAAGAAACGCAAGCGAGCGCGGCAAAAGAGCGCGAACGAGCACGCGCACGGCAGCAACCTCCGACGGTTGAATATAATGATTGGGATATATTCGAAGCGTTGCTATATAAGGCGACAAATATATATATCTGTAAAGTGGAAAATCCAGGTCATAATACCGCTACAGTCTCTGTAAATCTTCCAGCACAACCGCTGCGGCTCTGTCCGGCGCGCCCGGCTCGCCAAGGGCCGCGCGCACCTCATCCAGCTGCCTGCGCACCGCCTCCAGGGGATCTGTGCCGGGCACCGGCAGCAGCCAGGACAGGGCGGTGTCGGCAAGGGGAACGGCATCACAGGCCCTTTGCAGCAGTTCGGGAAAAATCTGGCGCCCGGCAATCAGGTTCGGCAGGCTGATAAAGGGCACCTTCACCAGCATCTTGCCGACGGCGTAGCTGACGGGCGACACTTTATACGTCACCAGGGTGGGGGTGCCCACAAGAGCGCTTTCCAGGGTGACCGTGCCGGAAGCGGCAATGAGCATTTCACACCGGCGCATAAAGGCCCAGCGGTTGTCCGGGGACACGAACTCCACCGGCACGTCCGATGGCCAATGGGCGCGCAGCAGCGAGTCCTCTATATTGGGGGCGCGCACGCAGGCAAAGGAGAGATGGGGCAGACGCTGGCGCAAAATGCGCGCCGCCCCGCCGAACTCCGGCAGCAGCGAGGTTATCTCGCTTTTTCTGCTGCCCGGCAAAAAACCCACCAGCCCCTTTTGCGGGGCTGTGCCGGCGAGAGACGGATAGTTGACGATATCCACAAGGGGGTTGCCCACGTAGTCGATATCCATGCCGAAGGAGCGGTAAAACTCCACCTCAAACGGCAGAATGGAAATGACGCGGCGCACGTGGGACCGGATGAACTCCGCCCTGCCCTGCCGCCAGGCCCAGATTTTGGGACTGATATAGTAGTAGACGGGAATATCCAGCTCACGCGCGGCCTTGATCACCCGAAAATGAAAGTCGGGCGCGTCAATGACTATCAGGGCGCGGGGCCGCACGGCCGCAAAGGCTTCCTTGAGCTCCCCGAGCATCCGGAAAATCCGGGGCAGGTGCCCCACTACTTCGGTAATGCCCATGACGGAAAGGTCTTCCGTACGGAAGCGGGCCTCAAGCCCCGCCTCGCGCAAATGGGGACCGCCCATGCCCGTAAAGGAGAGGGAGGGGTCAAGCCTGCGCAGGGCTTGCAGCAGGAGAGCCCCGTGCATGTCGCCGGAAACTTCTCCCGCGCTGATCCAAAGAGGCCGGGCATTCATGGGGAACCTTCCGGGCGGTTGCCGGTGTACTTGCTATACAGGGGGAAATTCCCGAAAAATATACTCCCGCAGGGCTTTAGGCCAAGGCCTGGGGGTAATGCCCGTAGCCCGGGTAAGGCTCGCCGTGTCCAGCACGGAAAAGGCCGGGCGCAGGGCTTTTTGCGGGTATGCCGACGAGGGTACGGCGTTGACCACGCACTCAAGCTGGGCAAGGCTGGCGGCTTCGTCCGCCAGTTCGCACCAACTTGCCATGCCGGTGTTGACGATATGGAAAAGACCGTTCGCGCCGGCCTCCACCAGCTTCAGGGTATACTGGGCCAGATCGAGGGTGTAGGTAGGCGAGCCCACCTGATCGTGCACCACGTTAATGCTGTGCTGCGCCGCGCAGCGGTTCAGAATGGTGCGGACAAAGTTTTTTCTGCCCGGACCGAACAGCCAGGCCGTGCGCACGATCATGCAGTGGGACAGGGAAAGTCCCAGCAAGGCCTCTTCGCCGGCCAGTTTGGTCCTGCCGTACGCGCTGGTGGGGTTGGGGGGCGATTCCGTGGTGTACGGTTCTTTCGCGCGCCCGTTGAAGACAAAATCCGTGCTGTAATGCACCAGACTGCACGGGCGGGTCTTCACCACCCTGCCCAGCAGGGAGGGCAACGTGCGGTTAAGCAGCGTGGCCTCTTCGAGGTTATCTTCCGCCGCATCCACCTGAGTATAGCCCACGGCATTGAAAATACAGCCGGGTTCAACCCGGTCCACCAGGCGTTCCAACGCATCCGCGATATCGGGCGCGGCAAAGTCGAGGTCGGCGCGGCCCGTTGCCGCCACCTGCCATCCTGAAGCTTGCAGCACCTCTACCAGAGCCTGTCCCACAAGCCCCGTGGAACCGCCGAGAACAAGCGCCTTCTGAAACTGCGTCACAGCCTGCCTCCGTACCATGCATCCATGAACTTCCGGTAAGCGCCCGAGGTGACCCCGAGAACCCACTCGCTGTTGTTCGCATACCAGGACAACGTTTCCTCAAGCCCTTTTTCAAACGTGCACGAAGGGGCAAAGCCGAGTTCACGCGCAGCCAGAGAATAGTCCATGGCGTAACGCCGGTCATGGCCCGGCCGATCTGTCACGAACTGGAGCAGCGACTCCGGCTTGCCGCAAAAAGCCAGGATGGCCGACACCACAGCCAGATTGCTGCGCTCCGCCTCGCCTCCGAAATTGTAGACCGCGCCGGGTGTGCCTTTTTGCAAAGCCAGCAGCACCCCCCGGCAGTGATCATGCACGTGTATCCAGTCGCGCACGTTCAGGCCGTCACCGTACACGGGCAGGGGTTCATCCCGCATGGCGCGGGTATACATGAGGGGAATGAGCTTTTCAGGGAACTGATAGGGGCCGTAATTGTTGGAGCAACGGGTAATCACCACGGGAAAGCCGTAGGTCTCGAACCAGGCCCGGCACAACAAATCCGCCGAGGCCTTGGACGCCGAGTACGGGCTGTTGGGCGCAAGGGGAGTGGTTTCCGTAAAGGCCGCGTCGTTTGGCCCGAGGGTGCCGTACACTTCATCGGTGGAAACATGCACGTACCGCTGTATGCCGTATTCGCGCGCGGCAACCAGCAGGGTCTGCGCCCCCAGGATATTGGTCTGCAGAAAAGGGGAGGGATCGACAATGGAGCGGTCCACGTGGGTTTCCGCGGCAAAGTTGACTACCGCCTCCACCTTGTGCATTTGCAGCGCCGCCCGCATAGCCGCCAGATCCGCGATATCGGCGCATTCGAAAAAATACCGGCCGGGAAAGGCCTCTGCCACGCCCTCCAGGTTCGCGGGGTTGCCCGCATAGGTGAGCTTGTCCACATTGCAGACAACAACGTCAGGCTCATTGTGCAGCAGCATATGAATGAAGTTGCTGCCAATAAACCCGCAGCCGCCGGTTACCAATATGCGCATCTCAAGACCCCTCATGCGAAAACAGGCATCGCCCGTCGGTTCGCAGGCGTGCTTTTTTTCTATACTAAGCAATGGCGGGGCTGGTCAAACAGAACTTGTACCGCGCGCGGACAGACGCAGGGATTCCGATCGCTCGTGCACATTCTTCTGCTGCCGGTCTCTCATAGCAATATATCACCCGGAGGTTGCCGCAGGCCAGCGAACATCGGCCGCGCTCCGGGACTGGTTTTGCGGCGGGCTCTTGCCTGCTGGGCTTACATAGCGTAATTTTTGGACAAACAGCCGCCGGACCGTCCGGGCGGCCTTTGTTCCGGACGAGGAACCAGAACCGCCATGCCAACGCCGCCAATCCAAAAGGGCATACTGCTCGCCGCCTTCGGCTCTTCGACCAACGTAGGGACAGCCGCCCTTGCGCTCTTTGCCGAAGCGGTCCGCCGCGCCTTTCCCGGTGTGCCGGTGCGTTGGGCCTTTACGTCCATGCGCATGCGTTCCCGCCTTGCCGCCGCCCGCAAAAAAACGGACTCCGTGCACAAGGCGCTCTGCCGTATGGGGTTTGAACGGTACACTCACGTCGCTGTGCAGTCGCTCCACCTTATTCCCGGCGCGGAATACGAAACCCTGCTGGAAGAAACCGAACGCGCCCGTGCCGACGGCGGGCCGCGCCATGTCGAGGTGGGCCTGCCGTTGCTGTACAGGGAGGACGACGTGCATCGCGCGGCCCTGGCCCTGCTGGCGCATCTGCCCAAGGAACGCAGCCCGGACGAGGCTGTGGTCTGCGTGGGGCACGGCACCTGGCACCTGGGGGCAGCCAGCTACGGCGCGCTGGCCGAAGCGGTGCGGAAAAAGGATCCGGGCATTTACATCGGCACCCTTTCGGGCGAGCACTCCGTAGAGGGCATCCTGCCCGCCCTGCAAGCGGCGGGAACAAAAACCGTCTGGCTTTTGCCCCTGCTCTCGGTCATCGGGAAACATGCGGAAGAAGACATGGCGGGCATGCGCCCCGGCTCATGGCGCAGCCACATTGAAGCCGCCGGCATGGCCTGCCGCCCGGTGCTCAGAGGCACGGCGGAGTACGCCGGGTTTGCGGATATCTGGATAGCCCACCTGGCCGAAGCCATGAAACAACTGGAAGAGCGGGCCTAACCTGCCTGAGGCTGACAGAAGCGTGTTTGTCGAAGCCCTTTTGCTCAGATGCAGGCTCCGCCCACACCCGGCCGGGGAGAGCAAACCAGGGCTGCAAAGG
This sequence comes from Desulfovibrio sp., assembly GCA_031556355.1. Classification (GTDB taxonomy): domain Bacteria; phylum Desulfobacterota; class Desulfovibrionia; order Desulfovibrionales; family Desulfovibrionaceae; genus Frigididesulfovibrio. The sequence continues at coordinate 22,151 of JAVBTB010000040.1, forward strand.
TCACTCGACCAATAATTCCCCGCGGTGTGAAAAACTTGCCTTCGTTCGATGCGGGCCGCACCCCTGCACCCGCGTATCCGGGTACAAAAGGCGCACGTCCCGCATCCCCGATCCATTCGCGCATGCAGGAGAAAAGCCCGTAGAATACGGGCTTTCAGCAATCTGCGATTCCTGAGCGACAGCCGCTAGGCCTTATCATCGTCGTCGTCAGCTTCCGCCTTCTGCTTCTTTTTGGCGTTCTGCTGCGGGGTAATGTCTATTTCGTCCGGCTCAATGGCCGCTTTCTTGAAGTTTTTGATGGCCCGCCCGAGACCGCTGCCGATCTCCGGCAGTTTCTTGGAGCCGAACAGCACCAGAATGACGACCAGAATAAGAAGAATTTCCTGCCAGCCCGGAAAACTCATGGGAAACCTCCAACCGGGGGTATATGCACACGTACCGGAGACTGCCGGGCCATGGGCAAGGTGTACTACTGTCCGTGAAACGCACCGCCGCGAGAGCCCGGCCCTTGCGAGGCGCAAAGGCGCTTCCCGTCGGAGCGGACGCTGACGGAGATATACTATCCACCCCCTTCTGCAAGGTCAAGGCGCTCCGCACGCGGGCAATGAGGCATTTGCACAGCTGATATCTCGCCGGAGCCGCCGGAGAAAGAGATGCCCCTCCCCCAACGCCCCGGCCCTGCGGCAACGGAGGAGTTGAGGGGGAAAATCATCCGGACATACAAACCATAATTTATTTTTAGTTCAATAATTCAATATGATATACGATTGATTGATAAGTATACGCGAATAAAATACTATCCTTACAATAGGTTGGCGCACAGTATCGAAACTATCTATAATACGCTTGAGGAATCTACTGAAATGGACAGACCTATTGCCCGGTTAGGTGATCCAATCAGCCATGGCGGAACTATCATCTCCGGAGATGAAACCATTCTGGTCAATGCGCGTCCTTTGGCCCGCGTGGGCGACTTGGTTGTGCAGTAAGCACGGCAGGTGTAAAATCATAAGCGGCGTGCCAGGCATTTTCGGCTCGGAGAGACCCTTTGCAGTTGTGGGCTCAATGACTTCTTGCGGAGCGACGATAATCGCAGGCTCGCCAGACACATTCGCTGATGTCCCACAAGGAAACGCAGCAGGCAAATTTTTGTTTATCGCTCCAGTGGACGAACAGGTAAGAGTTGTCAATCAGGATACAGGCCGCCCTGTACCCGACTATCCTTACTGCATAGAAACATCAGAAGGCACCGTGTATAAAGGCAGAACAGATCAGGCAGGCCTGACTCCCCGTATACATACGGATGAACCACAACAAGCCCAAGTATGGCTTGGTGAGTCTGCAGAACAGAAATTTACAGCCCTAAAGTCTACAGAAGATCCCAAACAAACCATTGAGACAAATCCCATAGAGAACTCTGTTGTGGATATTCCTGTCACCACAGGGAGAATATTCTTTGATATAAGCTACATTGTCAGAACAGAAACGGACTTCGAGGCTGCCTGGAACGACATTGTAGCAAAACAGCGTCAAAAAGGAATGAAAATAGAGCAAGCCCACCTTTTAACACATGCGAGCATAGGAGGCTTTCTTTCAGGTCTTGAGTTCACCAAGTCAGAACAAGACGATGGAACACTAGCATTTGTAGAAATATTATCTCTTTCGCCACTTGACTGGACAGAAAAGAGTGTACTTGTGCTTTACGGATGCCGCACAGGCTTAATAGACTCTCTCTCTCCGCGACAAGGCCAATCGAAAAATTCCGCGAGAGTCAGGATGTCGGTACTATATTTGCACGGCGAGGATAGGCATATTTCTCTTCTCAAAAGGATGGGTACAGCCAAATAAACGAAGATCCAAGCGAACAGCCAAAGGTATATCTTTGGCCTATCGCCGTAAGAAGAACTATATATACGAATCGCCATTTGATACAGATGGGGAGCGTATACCTCCCTACCGGATGGGGAGGTAAAAATGCTTTACTGCTGCATAGCTTTTCCTATCATATGCATACTTTGCTTCTTTTGGTATTTCTCTGGATCCACATCCAATCACACAGGCATGGATTTTTTTCTGCTAATCGTTCCACTTCTCGCATTCTTGCATCTATCCATCAATTTCCGAAAAAAACGCGCATGGCTGGCGTGGACTGCCATCATGTTGAATACAATAGCGATTCTCTTTTTTTATATCGTCGACGAGTATAATATCATGGTAAATTACGAAACCTGGATACGCCGGGGGATGCCTGAGCCGGCCCATATTTTTCAGAAATTGCTTGCCCCGTGATATGCAGTAGATAACGCACCGTGCTGAAAGGGCACATTCTCTTCCGGAGCAGCCGCCGGGCAGGGTGTCCCCGGCGGCTCGCTTTTCCTTGACATCACAGGCCGCTTCCCCAAAAATGTCCCGGAACAGAAACAGCCCTGAAGGCCCCCCGGAATCCAAGGGCCGCAGCATGCAAGGAGATCCCCAATGCGCCGCATCGTTATCATCGCCGCCAGCATGGCGGGCGTATCCTGTGCCACAAGGCTGAAACGCCGCCTCCCCGAAAGCGAGATCAATGTCATCCTGCCCCCTTCGCTGGAAGGGTTGCAGAGCCTCCCGGCATCTCCCGGTCCGGCCCTGCGGCGCATCGCACAGGGGCTGCCCAATCTGGAGCTGCTGGCCTCGCGCGAGGTGGGCCTGCTGCACGCTCAGGATCTGATGCCGGGGCTGGACACCCGGGAGGTGACCTGCACCTCCGAACGGGGCAGACTTACGATACGATACGAAGAACTGGTGGTGGAAATTCCAGCCACGGTGCGCCTTCCGCGCGCGTTGCAAAAGGCCGGGAACGTCTTTGGGTGGCCCATGTCCGGCTTTGCGGCCGACCCTTCCGCCTGCGATGCCGCCCTGCGGAAAGCGGCCCGCGAAACCAGCCCCGTGCTTGTCGTGGGCAGCGGGCTGCCCGCCCTGGACGCCGTATTTCTGGCCCGCGAGGCGGGTGCGCCCGTACAGTGGCTGTGCACGGCGGAAAAAGAGACACCAGGCATAGAGCCGCATCTGCTGCGGGTGCTGCTGCGCCGCCTGGGGCTTGCCGTCAAGCGCACCGTCCTGCCGGAAACCACCGCCGACAAACTGGCCCTCACGGTGAGCCCGGACGGCGACGTCCTTGAAGCCGTGCTCCTTCCGGACGGCACGCGCCTGAACGTCTCCTGCTGCCTGTGGACAACGCCGCTGATGGCCCGCCACCCGCTGCTGCGCGAGGACGGGTTCGTGCTCGACCGGTACGGACGCATGGAAGCCGCCGAAAGCGTGGAGCCCGGCCTCGGGGTCTATCTTACGGGCAGCGGCGCGGCCCTGCCCGCAGCCGTTCTGCCCTTGCCCGCCGGGCTCGGCGGTGCCGGAACGTCCGTTCCCCTGTATGCCGGCGGTGAAGAGGCAGCCGCCATCTCCGCTGCCGCGCTTGTGGAAAAACTCTCCGGTCCGTCCCGCCCGGACTATCCCCGATCTCCCGCCCCCGCCCTGCTGGGCGTGCGGCGCACCGCCCTGCCGGAAGAAGGCCTGACCCTCTGCAGGGCCGGGTTTACCCTGGCCGAAGCGCAGGCGCACGGGCTGGAAGCCGAGCATATCATTCTGGCCCGGTCCTGCCCGGCGCACTCTCGCGGCGAATGCGGTCGGGAAAGACCGCTCCCGGAGGGCGGCGGCGAAAACGCACTGCTGCTCACCCTCATAGCCCATAAGCGGCACCGTACCTTGCTTGGCGTGCAGGTGCTGGGGACAGGCGCCCCGGAAAGCGCGGCCGAAGGCCTGTTCACTGCGGCCCTTGCCGCCCTTGCCGAAGGGACCAGCCTGGAAGCGCTTGTCCTGCGCGAAGCCTGCGGCCTGCCGGGAACCATGCTTGCGCGCGGGGCCGCCATGCTGCGCAACAAGCTTGCCGGTGCCGTCATGGGCATCAGCCCTGACGAGTTGCTGGACTCCGCCGCTGCCGGTGCGGAATTCTTCATTCTTGATCTGCGTGCAAAGCCGGAATGGGAACGGCGGCGCATTCCCGAAGCCTACAACATCCCCCTGCCCCAGTTGAAAAAGCGCCTGCAGGACGAAGTGCCGCGCTATACGCCGCTGGTCCTTGTTTCATCCGACGGCGATGACGCCTATGCCGCCGCCTGCCGTCTTGCGGGACTGGGAGCCACGGACCTCTACGTCCTGGACGGGGGCATGGATCTTTGGCCTTACGAGGACGCGGGAGAATAGGGGCTTGTCCCGCAATACGCGTTTCGCGGTCAAATACTTCGTCAAAGCCGTTTTTTGCTCCAGTCGAGTACGATAAGAGTACACTCCCTCCGCAAAAAACGGCTTTTCCTCGTCTTTGCCTCGCGCTCCACTTATTGCGGAACAAGCCCCAACAGCCCGCTGCAAAGAGGACGAAACAACGAAGAGGGCAGGCGTGACGACAATGCGTCATGCCTGCCCTCAAACGTGGCAACCCTGTACTTGACGGCTTGTTCATCAAATACGCGGGTGCAGGGGAGCGTTCTCCCCTGCCGGGTGTGGGCGGAGCCCACATCTGACCAAGATGGCTTCGACAAAATTAAGGGCCGGGAGCAATCTCGGTCTGCGGCAAAACCGGCTTTTTCTACCAGTACAGTTCCATCACTTCAAAATGCGCCTGGGGGTGCGCACAGGCCGGGCACTCGTGGGGCGCCTGCGTGCCGTCGTGCACGAAACCACAGTTTCTGCAGCGCCAGCGCACGCTCTTTTCGCGGACGAACACGCGCCCTTCCTTGATGTTTTTAGCGAAAGTGAGAAAACGCTTTTCATGCCATTCCTCCGCCACGGCGATGGAGCGCATGACCGCGGCAATGTCGCTGAATCCTTCCTTTTCGGCGGTTACGGCAAACTCCGGGTACATCTGCGAACATTCATAGCGTTCACCCGCAGCGGCGGCGAGCAGGTTGGCCTCCGTCCCGGCTATGACGCCGGCCGGAAACGCGGCGGTGATTTCCACCTCGCCGCCTTCCAGGAACTTGAACAAGCGCTTGCCATGCTCTTTTTCCTGCTCGGCGGTTTCCATGAACATATCCGAGATCTGGACGAAGCCTTCCTTTTTGGCCGCGCCGGAAAAATAGGAATAGCGGTTGCGGGCCTGCGACTCCCCGGCAAAACCGGCCAAAAGATTTTTCTCGGTCTGCGTTCCCTTCAGTGATTTCATGGGGTTCCTCCTTGGATATAATGTCTCCGGCAATACTGCCACCTACCCATACTACAGGTACTGCGGCAAAAAGCCAGAAAAAAATACCCCGGACACGGCTCTGCGCATCCGGGACAACAGCTTCTTGCAGCCGGAACATCTACCCTTCGGCGGAAGCCCCGGTGGACGTCATACGCGAGACTTCCAGCACGTTTTCCACCTTGTGGAGTTTGCCCAGCACCATGAGCAGCTGGGCGACGTCGGTCACTTCGATGACCATTTCTATTTCCGACCGGCCGTCCACAGTGGACCGGATATGCCCCGAGTCGATGTTTACCCCGCTCGCGTCCAGCATGGCGGCCACCTTGGCCATTACCCCGCGGGTGTTCATGCACAGCAGGCGGATGCGCGCCGGGAAGGGCGCTTCTTCCTTATCGCGCCCTTCCCAGTACACGGGAATGAGGCGCTCCGGCTCCATCTGGCTGACCGTGGGACAGTCCATGGTGTGCACGGCCACTCCGCGTCCCCGGCTGATATAGCCGATGATCGGATCGCCGGGCACCGGGTTGCAGCACTTGGCAAAGCGCACCAGAATGTCGTCCACGCCCTTGATGCTGATGCTGGTGGCCTTGGAGGGCTGCTCCGCCTGTTTGGGCGCGGGGTGGGGCGCTTCCTCCACAGGCTGTGCCTGGCCTTCGCCGGGCTTGGGCAGCAGAAAGTTCAGCACCTTGCGCGGCGTGACGCGCGCGTAGCCCACAGCCGACATAAGCTCATCCACCCCGGCAAAGCGCAGTTCCTGGGCCACCTTGGCCAGCGAACCCTCTTTCAGCGCCTTCTGGATGTTCACCCCCAGACGGCGGCCGAGCTTCTCCAGCATTTCCTTGCCGAGGGAGATACTTCTGGCCCGCTCCTCGGTGCGGATGAACTGCTGGACGCGCGTGCGCGCCTTGGCGGTTTTGACGTACTTCAGCCAGTCGCGGCTGGGGTGGCGGGCGGGGTCGGTGATGATCTCCACCGTATCGCCGCTTTTCAGGGGAGTGGAAAGCGGCACCAGCTTGCCGTTGACCTTGGCCCCCGCACAGCGATCGCCCACCTGGGTGTGAATCTGGTAGGCGAAGTCCACCGGGGTGGCGTTTTCCGGCAGTTCCTTGACTGCGCCCCTGGGCGTGAAAACGTAAATTTCGTCCTTGAACAGGTCAAAGCGGAGGGAGCGCAAAAACTCGCGCGAGTCGCTCTCCAGCTTCTGCCAGTCGAGCATCTCGCGCAGCCAGGTGAACTCGCGCACATCCTTGGCCTTCACCCGTCCGCCTTCCTTGTACAGCCAGTGCGAGGCCAGGCCGTGCTCGGCAAGGCGGTCCATCTCCTCGCTGCGGATCTGCACCTCCATGCGCTCGCCCTTGGGCCCGATGACCGTGGTGTGCAGGCTCTGGTACATGTTGCCCTTGGGCATGGAGATGTAGTCCTTGAACCGCCCGGGCACGGGCTTCCAGGTGGCGTGCACCAGGCCGAGGGCCGCGTAGCAGTCCTTCAGGTCGTCCACAATGGCCCGGAAGGCGATGATGTCGTGCATCTCGTCCAGGGAGACGTTCAGAGAATTCATCTTGCGGTAGATGCTGTAAATATGCTTGATGCGCCCCTTGATCCGCGCCTTGATCCCGTTTTTGCTCAGGGTGTCCTGCAAGGTCTTGATGACGGAGCCGATGTAGACTTCATCGTCGGCCTTGTGGCGGTCGATCCAGTCCGTGATGTGGCTGTAGGCGTCGGGGGAGATGTAGCGAAAGCTCAGGTCTTCCAGTTCCAGTTTCACCCGGTGCAGGCCGAGGCGGTTGGCCAGCGGCGCATAGATGTCCATGGTTTCCTGGGCGATGCGGCGCTGTTTCTCCGGCTTCTGGAAATCCAGGGTGCGCATGTTGTGCAGGCGGTCGGCCAGCTTGACGAAGAGCACGCGCATGTCCTCGTTCATGGCCAGGATCATCTTGCGGATGTTCTCCGCCTGCTGCTCTTCCTTGCTGTCAAAGGTGAGCATGCTGATCTTGGTGACCCCGTCCACGATGTCGGCCACGTCTTCACCGAAAGATTCGTCTATCTCCTCGATGGTGGCCTTAGTGTCTTCCACGGTGTCGTGCAGCAGTCCCGCCGCCACGGAAGCCCCGTCCAGGCGCATGTCCGCGAGAGTATAGGCCACCGCCAGCGGATGCGAGAGATACGGCTCGCCCGAAAGGCGGGTCTGCCCGGCATGGGCGGCGGCCGCATACACATAGGCCTTGCGCACCAGTTCCACGTCTTCGGGCGTCTGGTTCTCGGCGACCTTGTCCAGTATATCCTGAATGCGAATCATGCGTTGCCTTTCTTAGATGACGCGGCCGGGCTGAGCCGGAAATGAATTTTGGCCAACCCGAAAATGCGCCCGCTTCCTCACGGGGCTGCTGCACTTTCTGTGCGGCAGCACGGCCCTCCGGGCCGACGCCTTTGGCGTGTACGGTTGGTTTTTTGTAACTGCAGCACGCCATTCCACATGCATGGAGCAGCGCTGCTCCTCTTTGGGCACCCACCACTTTTCCATATTGTAAAAAAGCCTAGCGGCGCAGGCTCTATGCCCCGAAAGCGCTTCTGCACGGCAGCCAGGCTGTACGGCACATACAGGAAGCAAACCGGGCTGCCCGGTGCGCAGACCCCCCTGGCTCCTGCCAGAGAGGGTCTTACGCTTTCCCTGGTCAACGAAGGGAGCGCAGAGACTCGCGCGAGTCGCTCTCCAGCTTCTGAGAGTCAAGCATCTCGCGCAGCCAGGTGAACCCGCGCGCGTCCTTGCCTTTCACCCGCCCGCCTTCCTTGTTCAGCCGGTGCGAGGCCAGGCCGTGCTCGGCAAGGCGGTCCATCTCCTCGCTGCGGATCTGCACCTCCATGCGCCCGCCCCTGGGCCCGATGACCGTAGTGTGCAAGCTCTGGCATGTGTCATCCTTGGGCATGGCGATGTCGTCCTGGATCTCTCCCGGCACGGGATTCCAGATGGCGTGCACCAGGCCGAGGGCTGCGCGGCAGTCCTTCTGGTCGCCCACAACGGCCCGAAAGTCGATGATGTCGAGCATCTCGTCCAGGGAGGCGTTCAGGGAGTTCATCTCGCGGTAAATGCCGTACACATGCTTGATGCGCTCCTTGGCCCGCACCCTGATCCCGTTTTTGCCCAGAGTACCCTGCAAAGTATTGATGACCGAACCGATGTAGACCTCATCGTCGGCCTTGCGGCGGTCAAGCCAGTCCTTAATGCGGCAGTAGTCGGCGGGAGAGATATGGCGAAAGCTCAGGTCTTCCAGTTCCATCTTCACCCGGTCCAGGCCGAGGCGGTTGGCCAGCGGCGCATAGATGTCCATGGTTTCCCGGGCCATGCAGAGCTGTTTTTCCGGACTCCAAAATTCCAGGACGCGCATGTCGTGCAGGCGGTCGGCAAGCTTGACGAAAAGTACGCGCATATCTTCGTTCATGGCCAGGATTACCTTACGGATGTTCTCTGCCTGCCGCTCTTCCTTGCCGTCAAAGGCAAGCAGGCGGATCCTGGTCATCCCGTCCACAATGTCGGCCACGTCTTCGCCAAAGGACTCCTCTATCATCTTCATGGTGACCGAGGTATCTTCCACAGTGTCGTGCAGCAGCCCCGCCGCCACGGAAGCCCCGTCCAGGCGCATATCCGCAAGGGTGTAGGCTACCGCCAGCAGGTGCGAAAGGTACGGCTCGCCCGAAATGCGGGTCTGCCCGGCATGAGCGGTGCTTGCATACGCATAGGCCTTGCGCACCAGTTCCACGTCTTCGGGCGTCCGGCTCTCGGCGACCTTGTCCAGTACGTCCTGTATGCGAACCATGTGTTGCCTCCTCGGCGCGCTACTCCACATGCATGGGGTAGCGCTGCTCCTCTTTGGGAACCCACCACTTTTCCATATTGTAAAAAATGCCCAGCGGCGCAGGCTCTATGCCCCGGAAGCGCTTCTGCACGGCAGTCAGGCTGTACGGCACATACAGGAAGCAGTAAGGCTGCTCGTTGTGCAGGATCACCTGAATCTTGTCGTAGATAACCTTGCGCCTTTCCTGGTCAAAGGTGCTGCGGCCCTCTTCCATGAGAGCGTCGGCCTCATGGTTCACAAAATTGATGAAATTGAGTCCCCCGCCCGTGCGGGAAGAATGCCACACATCGTACAGATCCGGATCCAGCGTAATGGTCCAGCCCAGAATCACCGCGTCAAAATAGCCGGGAGTCACAAACTGGTTGAGAAAAGCCGCCCACTCGACAGTTCTGATCTTTACCTCAATCCCCAGCAACTGCAACTGGCTTTGCAGCAGAACCGCAGTTTTTATGCGCTGCTCGCTCCCCTGGCTGGTCAGCAGCGTAAAGACAAACGGGCGGCCGTTCTTTTCCAGCTTGCCCGCGGCATTTTTCTTCCAGCCGGCCTCTTCCAGAAGGGCCAGAGCTTTTTGCCGATCGTAGGGGAAATCCTCGATCTCCGTATTATACGCCCAAGTGCCGGGCTTGTACGGGCCGATGGTGGGTTCTCCCTGCCCCAGCAGCGCGCCTTTGATGAGATCTTGCTTGTTCACGGCGTGGGCCAGGGCGCGGCGCACCCGCACATCGGAAAAAAGCGGACTTTTCAGATTATAGCCCATGTAGACGTAGGTGGAACTCAGGGAGCGGTAGACGTTGAACTCCCGGCGGAAGGCCTCGCCCTTGGTCTGGTACAGATACTGCTGTGGGGTGAGGGCGGGCATGACGTCCAGCTTGCCTGCCCGCAGTTCCAGAAACATGGTGGTGGGGTCGGGTATCATGCGGTACAGCACCCGGTCGATGGGCGGCTTGCCTTCAAAATACCGGGGGTTGGACGTAATGGTGATGCTGGCCCCGCTCTGCCAGTCCCGCATGAGATAGGGCCCGCAGGAAAGGGGCTTGCGGGCAAGAGGCGTGGTGCGTAAATCCTGCCCCGCAAAGGCATGCTTCGGCAGTATGGAGCTCATCCAGGTATTCAGGGAACGCGGAAAGGGCTTTTCATAGCGCACATCAAAGCTGTAGCGCCCGGTTACAGTAAAATCCTTGATGATCTTGAAATCCCCGGCATAGGCCGTGGGCGTTTTGGGATCGATCATCATCTTGTAGGTGAACTCCACATCCTCGGCGGTCAGTTCCACCCCGTCCTGCCAATACATGCCCTTGTGCAGGACAAAGCGGAGCAGCAGGCCGTCCTCCAGCACCTCAAAGCGTTCCGCGGCCCAGGGGACCACGTTCAGATCCTTGTCGTACTTCAGCGGGGCGACAAAGAACTGGTCGGCCACCTCGCGCGAAGGCACGTCGGACGCCAGCATGGGCACAAGGTTGCTCGGCTCGCCCAGCATACCCATAATCAGGGAATCGCCGTCGGCGGGAGCGGCATCGCCGGACGCGGATCCCGCCGACGGCGCGGAAAAACACCCGGCAAAGCACAGCAGCAGGGCGCAGATACAGGCCATGATCCCACGTGCGGCAGCATGCCGCACAAGGCATGGAACGCGGTACAACAGACACGGAAACGCAACGGCGGACACAGGACACCTCATGGCAACATAACCCGGCTTGAACGACAAAAACGGCTAAATAATTATTTTCTCAGACTGGCCGGGGAATAGCAAGCGGCGAGCAGGCAGCCCCGCGCCTTCCCCGCTTGCCGGGCGCCCCCCCTTGTGCGGCTGCCGGCTGCCGACAAAATCGTTACAGTACAACAAATTTGCGCTCTACCCCCAGGGCACGGATCTGTTAAGACGTTGCAGCTCCGCGCAGTATCTTGTGTGCACAAACAGCGCAGGGTACTTGAAAATATCGCTATAATCTATTATCAGTTACTAAATACTATAATTATACTCCGAATCCTCTTTTCTGCCAAATCATGTAAAATACATAGATTAGCTGCTACCGGATCATTATTTTTTTGCCCCCTTAATCAAGATAATCTTCAACTCCTCTTGTGTAAGATTCCTTTTTTGTGTACATGAAAGCGTTGTCGTGGTGTAATTTACTTTGAATGCCAATGGCGGAAAGCCTTGAAAACAGCAGCGGGGCGAACGCCCCAGCCTGGCGGGTCGGGAATGGACGAAGGTTTGATCAAGCAGATTCTCCAGGAATTCATCCATGATGCGGTTCCTGAATATATTGTCGATAGCGCTCGGGAGCTAGCGGTTGAGGGCGGCGTGCAAAAAATCGCCCTCAAAAAAGACCCCTCCTTCTGGGAGGTTGAGGGCAGCATCCAGGGGGACGACTTTCAGATATACAGCCCCAAACTCACCCTCGCCCTGAATGAAGGCACCGCAAGTTACCACTGTAATTGCTCCGACTCCTTTTCCGGCGCCTGCCGGCATGTGGCCGCAACCGCCCTCAAACTGCTCACGTCCCTGGAAGTGCGCCAGGAGAGCAGCGAAGCCTTAAAGCCCCGCACGGACTGGCGGCAGACCTTCCGCTCCTTCTTCACCACGGAAATCGAGCCTGAAGCGGGCCGCCATTACCTGATTCTGCGCTTCTACCCGGAGCCCGGCCGCCTGCAGGTGGCGTTCTTCCGTGGACGGCAGAACAAATCCGGGCTGTCCACGGTCCATAATGAAATCACCCTGGAACAAATTATCGCCAGCCCGGACATGTGCGACCTGTCCCCCAACCTTCCCCAGGTAGCCGCCCTTATCGGCAGGCACGAAGAATACCTGGGGCACCGGGTGACCATACCGGACGGGCTGCTCACCTGGTTTTTATGGGCCGTGCGCAAGGAATACTATCTGTTCTGGCGCGACTCGGACTCCCCCTGCCGCATAGAACAGCGCACCATGCAGCTCAAGTTCCGCCCCGACTTTCAGGAAGGCGTGGGGCTTACCTTTGATGTTCTGCTGCACCGTGAAGGCAAACCTCCCGTAGGTATTGCCGGTATGGAAACCACCTTTCACGGGCAGATGCCGCTCTGGGTGTGCTGGAAGCAGAGCTTTTTTCCCGTCTATTCCACCATCGACTCCGGCCTGGTGCAGGAGCTGACCAACAGTCCCCTGGCCATTCCGCAGGAAGATATTTCGGAGTTTCTCGATCGCGTATGGAGCCGGCTGCCCGCTTCCGCCCTTTACGGGCAGGACGACTTTCTGCAGCGCATGGAGCCCTATTTCGTCCCGGCGGCCTATAATCCCAAGCTCTTTCTGGATGAAGAGGGCAGTCTGCTCACCCTGCAAATTCAAAACGTGTACGAAACCATCCACGGCGAATTCATCATGCCGGGACCGAACCCGGACTTCCAGACCGGCAGCTATTCCTATGAAGGCAGAACCTTCCTCGTGCGCAGGCAGCAGGAGGAAGAAGCGGCCCTCACCAACATGCTGCTGGAGATCAAGTTCCAGCCGCGTAACTCGCGCGTCTGGTTCCTGGAGCCCGAGGAGGCCATCACCTTTCTGCTGGATATCTACCCCAAACTGGTCGAAAGCTACCGCGTATACGGCGAGTCGGCCCTTTCCCGCTACAAGGTGCGCCTCTCGCAGCCGGTTATTACCGCCGAAGTGCGCTCGGATGAAAAGGAAAAGTGGTTCAACCTCGACATCGACATCCAGTACGAAGGGCAGAGCGTGCCCCTGGAAAAAATCTGGAAGGCCTGGGTGCAGGGCAAACGCTACGTGCAGTTGAAAGACGGCTCGTACAGCAGCCTGCCGGAAACCTGGCTTGAGCGTATCGCCCACAAGTTGCAGGCCCTTGGGCTGGACCCCGACAAACCGCCCAAGCAGCAATTCGCCCAGTTTGAAGCCCCGGTGCTGGACAACCTGCTGGAAGATCTGCCGGGCACGGTGACCGACTCCTTCTGGGATACGCTGCGCGAAAAGATCCACACTTTCAAGGAAATCAAGCCTGTGCCGCCGCCCAAGGGGCTGAACGCCACTCTGCGCGGCTACCAGTTGCAGGGGCTGGCCTACCTGAATTTTCTGCGCGAGTACCACTTCGGCGGCATCCTGGCCGACGAGATGGGGCTCGGCAAGACGGTGCAGACGCTCTCCTTTATCCAGCACATGGTGGAAAAAGGGTCCACCGCCCCCAACCTGATTGTGGTGCCCACCTCGGTGCTGCCCAACTGGGAGCGCGAGGCGGAAAAGTTCGTTCCCTCCCTGCGCCGGCTGACCATTTACGGCACCCGCCGCGAGGGCATGTTCAAGAAAATCAAGAAATCCGACCTGGTGCTCACTACCTACGCCCTGCTCCGCCGCGATCTGGAAGAGCTGCAGCAGTACGAGTTCAACACCATCATTCTGGACGAAGCCCAAAACATTAAAAACCCCAACACCATCACTGCCCGCTCGGTGCGCCACATCAAGGCGGACATACGGCTGTGCCTGTCCGGCACGCCCATTGAAAACAACCTGTTCGAGCTCTGGTCGCTGTTCGAATTCCTGATGCCCGGCTTTCTGGGCGCGCAGCACGCCTTCAAACGCGGCGTGGTCAAACCCATCAAGGAAGGCGACGACGAAACCCTGGCCTTCCTGCGCACCCGTGTGCGCCCCTTCATCCTGCGCCGCACCAAGTCGGAAGTGGCCAAGGATCTGCCGCCCAAGATCGAAAACACCTATTTCTGCGGCCTTACCGACGAACAGGCGGAACTGTACGCCATGCTCGCCAAAAAGCTGAAGGAGCAGGTGCTCAGCACAGTGGACAAAAACGGCATCGCCAAAAGCCAGATGTCCATTCTGGACGCCCTGCTGAAGCTGCGCCAGATCTGCTGCCACCCGCGCCTGCTCAAACTCGACCTGCCGGGAGTATCCACCAACCTGCCCTCGGGCAAGTTCGACGCCTTCAAGGACATGGTCACGGACATCGTGGAGGAAGGACACCGCGTGCTGGTGTTCTCCCAGTTCGTGCAGATGCTGCATATCATCCGCTCCTGGCTGCAGATCAGCGAGGTGCCCTTCTGCTACCTGGACGGGGCCAGCAAGGACCGCTTCGATCAGGTGGACCGCTTCAACAATTCGTCCGACATCCCCATTTTCCTTATCTCGCTGAAGGCGGGCGGCACCGGCCTTAACCTGACCAGCGCCGACTACGTCATCCACTACGACCCCTGGTGGAACCCGGCTGTCGAAAATCAGGCCACCGACCGTACCCACCGCATCGGCCAGACCAGACAGGTCTTCTCCTACAAGCTGATCTGCCAGAACACCGTGGAAGAAAAAATCCTCGGTCTGCAGGCAGCCAAAAAGGGTGTGGCGGAATCGATCATCCCCGGCGCGGAAGCCTGGAAATCCCTGTCCCGCGAGGATCTGGAAATGCTCTTTGATGTATAGGGCAAATCAATTTTGAAGTTGTTTAAGAGATCAGATTGCCTCCGGCGGCCAAAGGGAGCGACTCCCTTTGGAAACCCCATTTTGTACGGTAGACTCAAGTGAACTGTCTCAAAGGTAATTTGCCATAGCGCACCGCACCTCTTCCGACCGCACACGCGCCCGGTCCGGCACCTGCCGGGCCGGGCGCGTGTGCGGTGCCCGCATTCTCCGCAACGACATTTTCACTCCATCCCCGCGACGTCCCATGGTTGGACAAATCTGCGCAAACACCTCTATCGGAGGAATATGCCATTTTACACTTGTTATGATATATCAATAGGGTAATAATATTTGTATGCGCATTCGCTCATCCGCAACGGGCTGGCGGCGCCTTACAAGGGCGGAAAGAGAACTCTCTTCCCCCAGGGGCGGTTTCCCGAACCGCCTTTACCTACACACGTAAAAAGCCGCCCCTTTTCGGGAGGCAGCTTTTCTATTGCCGACAGCTTTCGCAGTCGCCTCTGACAGAGGCAGAGGGCAAAAAGGCGATTGCGCGACGATTCTAGAGCAGTTTACGCTTCAAATAGTCGCTTAACGGCGGGCAAAGCCCGCCTACGCCTATTTGGCGGCAAGGATTTGCCGACAAATCCTTGCGAGCATTTCAAGTGTGAAATGCTCTAATAGGCCTTGTCGCGGTGCACACGTCTGGCCAACTCGCTGTGGTACCGCTTGCCCAGGGTTGCGGCGTGCTCCCGCATCCAGTCGGTCAGGCGGGTGGTTCCCGTGGGAGCAGCCCCCGGCGCGTGCAGGGTGTCGGCCATGAGCCCGGCGATTTCCTCTTTGGTCACAAACACGTCGCCCACCAGCTTGCCGATGAGCCAGGTGGACCAGTAGCCCAGCCAGGGCGGTATGCCCACAATCGGCCGCCTGTGCCCGATGATTTCCCCCATCTGTGTCGCCAGTTCCCTATAGGTGAAGTCCTCCGGTCCCACGGCGTTGACGGTCACGTTTTCCCGGCGGCCGCCCTGCTCCACCATCAAGGCGGCAAGGTCGTCCACATGGATGGGCTGGATGTGGTAGCTGCCGTTGCCGAACACGCAGAACACCGGGAAGCGCCGCAAGGCCCAGGCGATGTTATTAATCAGGATGTCTTCAGGTCCGAACAGCACCGCGGGACGCACGATGGCGTGGCTGACGCCCGACGCCTTCAATGCATTTTCCAGATGCCCCTTGCCTCTGAAGTATTCAAGAGGCGAGGCCGTATCGGCGTTGGCGATGCTCACGTGCACGATGCGCTCCACCCCGGCGGCCTTTGCGGCTTCAAACAACACCAAGGTATTGCGAACGGCGTCAGCATGGGAAAACAGCTTGTGGTTAAAGCGCACCCAATAGGTATTGTACAGCACCTCCACGTCCGCGAGGGAAGCGGTCAACGCCCGCACGTCGTCAAAGGCGAGGGGGCGGGCCTCCACCTGCCCGGCAAAGGGGTTGGGACGATCGGGCGAATTGGTGAGGGTGACCACACGGCTGCCCGCGTCCAGCAGGCGGCGGGCGATATACTTGCCGGAAAACCCGAAGGCCCCGGTAACGGCATGGGCTTTGGAGGCGGAAGCGGACATGGCGTTCTCTCCTCGTGCTGGTGGGGAAACGAGTACTTGGTGAAGAAACGGGGCTCCGCCCCGAACCCCGCCGGGGGAAATGGTTGGATTCGGGCCATCCTGGCCCTCCCCCCTTCGGGGCGCCGTCGTTACCCTCCGGCGGGCCCATGCCCCCGCCCGCGGGCAGTGGGGCCCGGCCCCCACCCAAAGGGGGGGGGGGGGGGGG
>JAVBTB010000075.1:0-24378 GCA_031556355.1 Desulfovibrio sp.
CGGTTCGGGGCGGCTTCAGCCTCCCCCAACCGATTTAGAGCATTTCACACTTGAAATGCTCGCAAGGATTGGTCGGCAAACCCTTGCCGCCAAATAGTCGCTTAACGGCGGGCTTTGCCCGCCGTTAAGCGACTATTTGAAGCGAAAAGTGCTCTAGCTGTCGGCAAAATACTGTTTGTCGAAGCCACCGGGGTCAGATGTGGGCTCTGCCCACACCCGGCAGTGGGCAAGAAACCAGAGCTGCAAAGGTCACCCGGCCAATAACGCTCCCGCGGTGTGAAAAACTTGCCTTCGTGCGGTGCGGGCCGCACCCCTGCACCCACGTATTTGGGTGCAAAAGGAGTTTGGGCGGGAATTCTTGCGGTCTGATTTTTCGGGAGATTTTACCTCCTCAGAGCCCTTCGGCGGCAACTCCTTTGCACTCGGGCGCGGGATTCGTCCCGCGTTTTTGCCATGGGCACAGGAGGCGTTGCACGCGCTTCCCCGCTGTCCTGTTTCCTCCGGAACCGGGCAGCCGGCCAGCGGGGGCTCGTCCGCCTGGGCGGCTACTCTCCGTTTGACGCTATGCGCCGGAGTCTATATAGTTCCTCAAACGTTTGCGGAAATTTTTCAAGAGGATGGAACCTCGGGCGCTCCGGCGTCCGGACAAAGGAAGGAGAGGCCCCTTATGCAGATGAAGAACAGGGAGTCTTTGGGAAGCCGCCTGGGATTTATTTTTCTGTCCGCGGGATGCGCCATCGGGCTCGGCAACGTCTGGCGGTTTCCTTTTATTACCGGCCAGTACGGCGGGGCGGCCTTTGTCCTGATCTATCTCTTTTTTCTCTTCTTCCTTGCGCTGCCGGTCATGGTTATGGAGTTTTCCGTGGGCCGCGCTTCCAGGCAGAGCGCCATAGGTTCTTTTTACGCCCTGGAGCCCATCGGGAGCAAATGGCATATTTTCGGCTACATAGCTCTGGCGGGCAACTACATTCTGATGATGTTCTACACCACGGTGGCGGGCTGGATGCTGGCCTACACCTGGTACACCGCGAGCGGCCGGCTGGCGGGACTGAACCCGGAAGCGGTGGGCAACGTCTTTGGCGGCATGCTGGGCAGTGCGGGCACGCAGGTGTTCTGGCTGGCGGTGACCGTGGGGCTGGGCTCGCTGATCTGCTTTGTGGGGCTGCGCAGGGGCGTGGAACGCACCACAAAAATTATGATGGCCGGCCTGCTCAGTATCATGCTTATTCTTGCCGTGCGGGCCTTGACCCTGCCGGGAGGGGACGCGGGTCTCAACTTTTATCTGATGCCCGATTTCGGGAGACTCACGGAGAACGGCCTGTGGACCAGCGTCTACGCCGCAATGGGCCAGGCCTTTTTTACCTTGAGTATCGGCATCGGCAGCATGGCCATTTTCGGCAGCTACATCAGCAGGGAGCGTTCCCTGACCGGGGAATCGGTCATTATCACCGGGCTCGACACTTTTGTGTCGATAGTGGCGGGGCTGATCATTTTTCCGGTCTGCTTCTCTTACGGGGTGAACCCGGACAAGGGACCGGGTCTCATCTTCGTCACTCTGCCCAATCTGTTCAACAACATGCCCCTCGGGCAGCTCTGGAGCACGCTGTTCTTCCTGTTCATGAGCTTTGCCGCCATGTCCACCGTGGTGGCGGTATTTGAGCACATTATCGCCAACTCCATGGACCGGCTGCACTGGAGCCGGGAAAAAGCCAGCGTTGTGAATGGAATAGTGCTGTTTCTGCTGTCCCTGCCCTGCGCATTGGGCTTTAATCTGTTGTCCGACTTCCATCCCATGGGCGGGGACAGCGTGGTTCTGGATCTGGAAGATTTTATCGTCAGCAACAACATGCTTCCGCTGGGGGCGCTTATGTATCTGCTGTTCTGCACCTCCCGCTGGGGCTGGGGCTGGAAGAATTTTACCGCCGAGGCCGATATGGGCGAGGGCATGAAGTTTCCCAAGGTGCTGCGCTTTTACTGCGCCTATATTATTCCCCTGATCATCCTTGTCATCTTTGTCTGCGGCTATGTGGACAAGTTCTCCAAGTAGGTTCTTCTGCGAAACAAAAATATAAAGAGCCGGGGCCTTAGCTCCGGCTCTTTATATACTTGTAAACAAATACGCGGGTGCAGGGGTGCGGCCCGCACCGCACGAAGGCAAGTTTTTCACACCGCGGGAGCGTTATTGGCCGGGTGACCTTTGCAGCTCTGGTTTCTTGCCCCCTGCCGGGTGTGGGCGGAGCCCACATGCGATCACATTAGCTTCGGCAACTTACTTCACAGCGGCCACGCCCAGGTCAACGGCCGCAAGGTTCGCGTCCACGAGCTTGGGAGCCAGGAACTTGCGGATGCCCGCCTTCAGCGCCTCCGGTCCGAAGGGCATCAGCACTGTGGCGCACAGGGCGCCGAGCAGGGCTGAGTTGCCGCTTTGCAGCGACCCGGCCTTGAGGCCCAAGGTTTGGATGGGCAGGAACCAGGCTTTGTCCGTGGCCTGGCGTACGGTATTGGTGATGTCTTCCAGGGGCGGCAAGGATTCTTTCCCGGCACTGACGCTGGGGGGGGGGATGAATTCCGTGGCCGAGAGCACGGCGCCTCCGGGTGCCAGATAGGGCAGGGCGCGCAAAGTTTCCAGGGGCTCAAAGCCCAGGATGATGTCCGCCTCGCCGAAATAGATGCCGGGGCTTTGCCAGCCGCCCATGAGCACAGTGGATTCCACCACCCCGCCCCTTTGGGCCATGCCGTGGATTTCTCCTGAAACGACGGGAATGCCCTGGTCGAGCACGGTGCGGGAGAGCAGGGTCGTGGCGGTAAGAGTGCCTTGGCCGCCGACGCCGGTCAGATAGATGCGCAGACGCGTGGTATTCATGGCTATGCCCCTCTCTTTTTGGCCTTGAAGGATGGGGAAACCTGCATGCAGACCATGCATCCGGCACACAGCTCCTCATCCACGCCGATCTCCGTCCCCGTCCGCCGGAACGCCTGGCAGGCCAGGGTTTCTGCGCAGAGGATCGCGCTTTCGCCCTGTTCGGCCACATAGGCGGCCTGGGTTCGCGCCTTCTTCAGGGTGCGGCGGGCAAAGAGCACGCAGGGTTCTTCCACAATGAGAACCCGGACGCCGGTTTCGTCTTTCAGTTCCTGCAAGGTGCGCTGCAATCCCTTTTGGTTGTAGCCGCGCACTTTCTCCACCCGGGTGATGCCGCAGCCTTTGACCACGCTTTCTATGTCGAGGTGGACGCAGCCGTCGCCCAGAACGTCCTGGGTAACGCCGGGGTTGGGCTGGTGCCCGGTCATGGCGGTGGTGCCGTTGTCGAGGATGACCACCAGCACGTTGTGGCGGTTGAAGACGGCGTTTACCAGACCGGTCATGCCGGAGTGGAAGAAGGTGGAGTCGCCGATAAAGGCGACCACGGGTTCGCCCGAGGAGCGGGCGAACCCGCTGCCCGCGGAAATGGACGAGCCCATGCAGAAGAGAAAGTCCGCCGCGCCAAGGGGAGGCAGCAGCCCCAGGGTGTAGCAACCGATATCGCTGGAATAGTAGGCGCCGTCGCCGAACAGCTTGCGCACGGCGTAAAATACCGAGCGGTGCGCGCAGCCCGCGCAGAGGTTGGGAGGACGCTGGGGCAGCTCAAGACAGTTGGCGCCGCAGGTCAGGGGGATGTCCCTGCCCATGAGAGGAGCCAGGGCATCGTGCACGAGCAGGGTGTTGTACTCGCCGAAAATGGTGAGCGGATCCTTTTTGCCGGTAATGGCGACGGTGATGCCGTTTTTCTGGGCCAGGGCGCGCAGGGCGTTTTCCAGCAGGGGCTCGCCTTCTTCCAGCACGAGCAGGGAGGGCACGGAGCGCATGAAATCCAGCAGCAGTTTTTCCGGCAACGGCCAGGTCATGCCCAGTTCCAGCACGCGGGCCTTGTCCTGCCAGTTGTTGGCCAGAAGCACGTCGTGCAGATAGGCGCGGCTGATGCCGGAAACGACAACCCCCACCTCGCCCTTGCCGCTGATGCGGTTGAAGGGGGAGGCTTCCACGGTTTGGGCGATGGAGGCCAAGTTGGCCGCAAGAGCCTTGTGGCGCGCGCGGGCGACCGCGGGAACGGGCACAAAGCGGCGCACGTCGCGCTGGAAAGGCACTACGGGGGCCGGTTCGGGCAGCGGGCCGAAGTCCACCGGGCCGCGCAGGTGGTTCACCCTGGTGGTGGTGCGCAGCATGACCGGCTGGGCGGTTTCGCGCGCCAGGGCAAAGGCGGCTTTTGCCATGTCCTTGGCTTCCTGGGCGGTGGCCGGCTCGAAGCAGGGCATGCCGGCAAAGCGGGCCATGGTGCGGTTGTCCTGCTCGTTCTGGCTGGAGTGGCAGCCGGGGTCGTCGGCGGAAAGCAGCACCAGGCCGCCGGGCAGACCGGTGTAAGTCATGGTCATGATGGGGTCGGCCGCGACGTTCACGCCCACGTGCTTCATGGTCACCAGGCAGAGCGCGCCGCCAAGGGCCGCTCCGGCGGCCACTTCCATGGCCACTTTCTCGTTGACCGAATACTCCAGCGTAAACCTGCCGCAAGCCGCGATGCGGCGAAACGTGTCGGGCACTTCCGACGAAGGGGTGCCGGGGTAGCAGGTGACCATGGTCACTCCGGCTTCCAGCGCGCCGCGCACAATGGCTTCATTCCCCAGAAGCAGATGCCGCGAGCCTTCCGGATCCAGCAGAGGGTGGTTCATAAGGGACTCCTTTCCTGAAAAACGCGGCACAAAACCGCGCCCAGCCCGAGGCCGGTTTTCACGAGGGTGTATGGTGGGCGTAAGGATAAGGGAGTATACTACTCCCGCACGAAAGCGCATGCTTGCGCCGATTCGTGCGCGGACCGCGTCAAGGCGTTACTTTGCGGCGGCAAGCCTTTGCTGCAACGCGGTTTTCTTTTGCAGCCAAAGTCCACCCTGGCCGGCCAGTTCCGGATCGCCGAGCACGGCATCGCAGGCGGCGATGGCCCGTTTATAGTCCCCCAGGCTTTCCGCCAGCAGGACGATACGGTTGTTCACGTTCAGGGCGTCGGCCTTGGCAAGGCCGCTGGAAATGCCGTCCAGAAGGGCCAGCGCTTCTTTGGGTTTGCCCTGGTCAATAAGGGCCTGGGCCATGCCGAAGGTGCCCGGCACTTTCATGCTGGCGTCGGAACCGGCGATTTTTTCCCAGGCGGTATAGGCCTTGGGATAGTCTTTTACTGCCTGGGCCGCTTCGGCAATGGCAAACCAGGCGGCATTGCGCATGGAGGACGGCGCGGTCTGCACGTAGGCTTCCAGCGCTTTCAGGCGATCTTCCGCCTTGCCCGCGGTCACGATGCGGCCAAACTCCTGCTGTTCCGCGACGGTCTGCTTGCCGGCCTGCCATTCGTAAATCCAGAAACCGCCTATGGCCACAATAAACAGCACGATGCCCACGGCAAGCAGGCGGGCGTGCTGCGTCAGAAAGCGCAACATGGGCGAGGCTTCGGTGGAGACCTCGGACTGTATGGAATCCATAAGGGACGAAGACTTCTCCGGTGTAAGCGCCATGCCGATTCTCCTTAGGCGTGATGGAACCCTTGTCTTGTAAAAAACGCGCTACGTCATGCGGCGCGGTACTGAACCGAATTTTTCTACCCGCCTTGCCCGAAAATGTCAAAAACAGCCGCGCGGCAATGCTCGATCGTGCTCCTGGCAGGCCCGGCAACTTCCCTTTATTTACTTTTTTCATGCCTTCCCCTACCGTAAGGACGGCCTGCAAGGCGCTTTCCGAGGTGCCCCCGTGCTCCGGAAAACCGGCAGCGACACGCTGTCCGGGCTTTCGCCGGAGGGGAAAACCATTCGGCGCAGGCAGCCCGGAACAGCACGCAAAGGAGCCGTATGACGTCCGCCCCGTTTCCCTGCCTCGCCCTGCTGGGCGGGAGCTTCAACCCCGTGCATGCCGGGCATTTTCGCATTGCCATTGAGGCGCACGAGGCCCTCGCCCCTTGCCGGACGCTGTTCCTTCCCTGCGCCACGCCCCCCCACAAGCCCCAAAGCAACCTGTTGCCTTTTGATCTGCGGGTGGCGCTGCTTGAGGCGGGCATTGCGGAAATGCGTCTTTCTGAAGCCGGCCCGGAGCGCCCGGCCCCGCCGCTTCGCCTGGAGATCAGCCGGGTGGAGGAAGAGCGCCCCGGCCCGTCTTATACTGTGGATACCCTGGCCCAGCTTGCGCGCATGGAACAAGACAAGCGGCTGTGCTTTATTCTGGGGGATGACGACTTTCTGGTGCTGGACACCTGGCATCGCTGGCGGGAGATAGCGCTGCTGGCCGATCTGGCCGTGCTGCCCAGAGGAGAAGGGGGGAAGGACAAGTGCGTTGCCGTCCTGCACCGCCTTTGGCCCGGCTTTGTGGAAGTGTCCCCGCCTTCGGCCCGCATTGCCGCCAGTTTTGTCCTGCCGGGCGGCGGCAGGATGTTGTATCTGCCGCAGCCCCGGCTTGAGATCAGCTCTTCCCTGGTGCGGCAACGCTGGCTGGAACGGCGCTCCCTTGATTTTCTCGTGCCGCGGGGCGTGCAGGATCTGCTGCATACACACGCTTCCGATGTTGCGGAAGTCTGGCAGCATTGCGGCGGCTGATGCCGCCGGTCGTTTCACTGGTATAGTACAGGGGTTTGGCCCCTGTTATTTTTTTAGCGCTTGGCAGTACCACGGCAATAGCGTATTTTCAGCATAGAGTGGAGCGGCGGGCGCGGTATCCGGCGTTTTTTGAACAGTCCGGGTCCGGCAGACAAAGGACACGCGTGTCCGGGAAACAGCGCCGCTGTGCACCGGCGTCGGTGCTATATGCACAGGAGCGATATGTCGACGAATTTTACCGTACCTCAAAACGTGGGATCCAACATTGCCAGGGCGAAAGCGCTGCTGCGGCGGGATGAAACCATCCGGGCTCTTGAGTCGCTGCTTACGGCGCTTGACCTCTATGAGCCCGACAAACTCATGGGCAAGGTACGTTTTGAGGTCGAGGTGCTCATTCAGGAATGCATACAGGAACTGAACCGCCAGCCCAAAGTGCGCGCCCTGTTCGAGGTTATGACCAAATCGGGGCAGGCCAGCGTTGTCTATACGCCACGGCAGGAGAAAAAGCTCAAACAGACCCTGACTATCCTGCATAAGGCTCTGAACGAGTCGGACGCCGCCAGGGAACGCGACGTGGTGGAAACCAGGGAAAAGCGCAAGGCTTCCCTGCGGGAAAAAGGCCTCGGCTATCTCCGGGGAGGCGACGCCCCCAGAGGCAAGGCTGCCCTGCGCGTTCTTGCCGACGAATTCGGCAATGAACCGGGAGTCCTGCGCCAGGTGGGCGAGTGGCTGGTGGAGGCGGAGCTGTATTACGACGCCGTGGAGTTCCTGGAGCAGGCCATCGAGTCTTTTCCCAGGGACAGCAAGGCATATGCTTTAGCTGTATCGTGCTATATGACGGCCAGGGAGTTTGAGAAGGCGGAGGCCGTGTACCTGAAAGTCATCAGGCAGTTCGGCAAGCATACCAAGACGATGACCAACCTCGCCAAGCTCTACCGCGCCTGGAACAAGAAGGATCAGGCCTTTGAAGCTGCCAATGAGGCGGTATTCCTGGACGGCGGCAATGAAGAAGCCCGGACCATTCTTGAAGAATTGCAGTGAAAGCGGCACACGCCGCACAACCTCAGGAGGATCACGCTATGCCTAAAGTGGCCGTCATTGTTGGAAGCCTTCGCAAGGAATCGTTCAATAAAAAACTGGCCAAGGCCTGCGCCGCCGTGGCGGGTGACCTTTTTTCGTTCACATTTGTGGATATTTCGGAAATCCCCCCGTACAATCAGGATCAGGACAACAACATGCCCGCTCCGGTGCTGCGCATGAAGGAGACCGTAGCCGCGGCCGACGCCGTGCTGTTTGTGACTCCGGAATACAACCGCAGTGTTCCCGGGGTGTTGAAGAACGTTGTCGACTGGGGCTCCCGTCCTTACGGGCAGAACGTATGGGGCGGAAAGCCCGCCGCCGTCGCCGGAACCAGCCCGAGCGCCGCGGGCACGGCGGTCGCCCAGTCGCATCTGCGCAGCATTCTGACCATGCTCGGCATGGCCCTGATCAGCCAGCCCGAAGTCTACATAACCGAGCGGCCTGGCATTATTGCGGAAGACGGGACGGTGACGGACGAGAGCACCAAAAAATTCCTGCGCGACTTCATGAGCCGTTTTGAAGCATGGGTGAGGCGGACGCAATAGGTGTGTCCCGCCCCGCAGTCTTTGCTCCCCCCGGCCGGGTCGCCATCCCTGCCGGGGGGCTCGGCGTTTATCGGCGGCGCGTTGGCGCAGTGTTCTTTTGCCGTATCCGGGGCGTATGGCGCCTGGCTTGCCTAACAAGACGGGATCGTCTACATTCTGCGATCTCTGAACGCCCCCCTGTGCGTTTTGCCGTAACGGCTGTGCGGCAACACAAGGGGCCTATTTTGCGAACTGCATAAGGAACCAGTATGTCCGACAGCAACCACACTCTGCAGCGCGGCCTGAAGAACCGGCATGTCCAGCTTATCGCCTTGGGCGGGGCCATCGGCACCGGCCTGTTCCTCGGTTCGGCCAGCACCATCAAAATGGCTGGCCCGGCCGTCATTCTCAGTTACATCGTCGGCGGGTTCATCGCCTTTCTCATCATGCGCCAGCTTGGCGAAATGATGGCCCAGGAACCTGTGGCCGGTTCCTTCAGCAATCTCGCGCACAAGTACTGGGGTGACTTTCCCGGCATGCTGTCCGGCTGGAACTACTGGATACTGTACGTTCTCGTGGGCATGTCGGAGCTGACCGCAGTCGGTGTGTACGTGAAGTTCTGGTTCCCCGGCATTGAAAACTGGCAGACCATCGCCTTCTTTTTCCTGCTGATTAACGTCATCAATCTGTCGGCGGTCAAGGTGTTCGGCGAACTGGAGTTCTGGTTTGCCTCCATCAAGGTGGCGGCCATTATCGGCATGATTATCCTTGGGGGCTACGTGCTGTTTACCGCCGCGCCGGCATCGCACTCCAGCATCCGCAACCTGTGGGAACACGGCGGGTTTTTCGCTGAAGGAAGCTACGGGGTGTTCATCTCCCTGGCCGTGGTCATGTTCTCCTTCGGGGGGCTGGAACTGGTGGGCATTGCCGCCGCTGAGACGGATGACCCGCAAAAGACCATTCCCAAAGCGGTCAATCAGGTCATTTACCGCATTCTGATCTTCTACGTCGGTGCTCTGGTAGTGCTGCTGGCCCTGTACCCGTGGAACCAGATCGGTACTGTAGCCAAGGACGCCCCCTGGGCGGAAGCCATGGCGGCCAGCCCCTTTGTGCAGATCTTCAGCAACATAGGCATACCGGCAGCGGCCCACGTACTGAACCTGGTCATTCTTACCGCCGCTTTGTCCGTGTACAACAGCGGCGTGTACTGCAACAGCCGGATGCTGTACGGTCTTGCCCTGCAGGGCAATGCCCCGCGTGTCTTTGCCAAGGTGAACGCGCGGGGGGTGCCCGTGGCCTCCCTGGGGCTTTCGTCCGCCGCCACGCTGCTGTGCGTTGCGCTTAACTATTTCATGCCCAAGGATGCCCTTGCCCTGCTCATGTCCATAGTAGTGGCGGCGCTTGTCATCAACTGGGCCATGATCAGCCTGACGCATCTGCGGTTTCGCCGTGCCAAGGAACTGGCGCGCGAAAAGCTTGTTTTCAAGGCCTTCTGGTTTCCTTACGGGGACTACCTGTGCCTGCTCTTCATGGGCCTGATACTGCTTATTCTCTGCTTTATCGGCATGGGAGCGGCGGTGCTGCTCTCTCCCCTGTGGATATTTATGGTGGCTGTAGGTTACTGCGGCAAAAAGATTCGTGAGCACGACGAGCAGCTCACAACCCTGCGCGAGGCCAACAAAGCCATGCAGGCCGAGCTCACCAAGCTGCGGGCGGGCGGAGCAGAGTAACCCGCGCGGCTACATTCGCGTATCACAAAGAACGAGCCGGGGCCAAAGGCCCTGGCTCGTTCTGCGTACGGATGTCTTTTTTCGGGCGGCAGCCCCACTCTACTTTCGCATCAGCAGGGTAGTCATTTCTCCACGATCAGGGGCGAAGCCGGAGAGGGGGCTCTATGCGTCGGGCCTGCCCGGACGCGCACCAAAGCACACCAGCGGGAGCAATGGCAGAGGGAGACGCCGCGCAGCCCCACCAACGAATCGCAAGGGCCTGTCGGGGATTCCAAAGGGACTCAGTCCCTTTGGCCGCCGGAGGCTGCTTTGTCTCTACTTCTTGTTGCGCGGCAGGTTGCGCTGGGGCGGCCGGGTGACGCCGAGGTGGTCGTCGGGCACGTCTTTGGTAATGACGGAGCCGGCGCCGATGAGGGCTCCCGCGCCGACGGTCACCGGGGCGACCAGGGCGGTATTGGAACCTATGAAGGCGCTTGCCCCTATGGTGGTCCGGAACTTGTTGACGCCGTCGTAGTTGCAGGTGATGGTCCCGGCCCCGATGTTGGCCCCGGCGCCTATTTCCGCGTCGCCGAGATAGGTCAGGTGGTTGGCTTTGGCGCCTTTGCCGAGGCGGGCCTTTTTCATTTCCACAAAATTGCCGATATGGGCGGCTTCTTCGAGCACCGCGCCGGGGCGCAGGCGGGCATAGGGTCCGACGATGCAGCGCGGGCCGATAACGGCCTCCTGCACATGGCAGAAGGAGTGCATGGTGGTGCCTTCTTCCAGGGTGGAGGAGGCTATGCGGCAGTGCGAGGCGATGCGTGTGCCGCGCTCGATGCGGGTGGTGCCGTACAGTTCGCAGGGTCCGGTGATTTCCGTGCCTTTTTCAATACGCACGTCCGGGCCGATGCGCACGCCGTGCGGGCTGCGGATGATCACGCCGTTTTGCAGAAAATCGTCCACGATGCGCGCGCGGATCAGTTCTTCCGAGCGGACGAGCTCCGCCGGGTTGTTGATGCCGAGCAGGTTCTGGTCGTTGCCGAGATTATGCCCGGTGACGGCGAGCCCTTCGGCTACGGCCAGGCCGATCAGATCCGTGATGTAGAATTCCCCGCTCTTGTTGGCGCTGGACAGGCGGGGCAGCAACGGCTCAATGGTCCGCATGCGCAGCAAATAGATACCGGCGTTGATTTCCTTGGGCTCCGGACCGTGCAGGGCAGGGTCGTAGTCCTTGGCTTCCACGACGGCGGAGACCTGACCGTTTTTGCGCACCACGCGGCCGAAGGCGGCGGGATCGTCAAGGGTAAGGGTAATGAAGGCCAGATCCGCCCGGCTGTCCAGAGCGGCCCGGGTGAAGGCGCGCAGGGTGCTTTCCGGCACCAGGGGGGTATCGCCGTTGACCACCAGGGCGAATTCCATTCCGGCGGCCTTCAGGGCGGGCCAGGCCGTTTGCAGGGCGTGTCCCGTGCCGAGTTGCTGTTCCTGCAGAATGCAGGAGGCGGCCCGTTCGGGAAAGGCGGACGTCACCATATCCGCCCGGTGGCCGATCACGGTCCACACGGTTTCCGCAACCGGAGTAACGGCGTCGTATACGTAGCGCAGCATGGGTTCTTCAAGAATGCGTTGCAGAACCTTCGGGGTGTCGGAGTACATGCGGGTACCCTTGCCGGCGGCAAGGATGACGGCCCCTGTGCGCGGAAAAGGAACGGACGTGGAAGGCATGGCGGAATCCTTGAAAAGGGTTGGTGACGGGGGAGGCGCAGGCCGTGCTCTTTGCGGACTGGCGTTGCCGCGCCGGCGCGATTGCCCCAAGACGACATGGATACGGGCCTTACACGGGCGCGTATGTTGCAAGGCCGGCGGCAACCGGGTACCCTTGTACTCCTGAGAGACGACAGCTGTAAAGGGCGGAGAATACAGTGCGGAACGCAGCCGGGAAAGAAAAAACGGTACGAACGGCGCCGGGTGAGGCGAATCCTGTGCAGGAAGGGTTGCCTCTGGAATTTACCGTGCCGGAGGAGGAGGCGGGGATGCGTCTTGACGCGGCCCTGGCTTTTGCCTTGCCGGACATGGGGCTGCGGGGGCGCAGGCGGCTTTTGCGGCGGTGCCGGGTATGGGTGAACGGCAGACCGTGCGCGGCGGGCCATACGGTGGAGGCGGGCGATGCCGTGCGCCTCGTTCCGGTTGCTGGGGATGCCGGCCCGGCAGCCGGGAAAAACGGAAAAGAGCGCCCCGGTGAAGGCGGAGATAACCCGGAACTGCGCGAAAGCGCCGGGAGCGGGCCGTATGCGGAGGATTGCCTTGCGCGCCTTGTAGCGCTGGATGCGGAGTTTGCCGCGCTGTACAAACCTGCCGGATTGCATACGACGGCGCTTGCCGGGGGGGCCGGAAGCAGTCTTGAAGGAATGCTGGCAACGGCGTGGCCCGTTTTCGTGGACCGCCACTGCGTGACGGAGCGGCAGGGCTGTTCCGCGCTGCTGCCGAAGCCGGCCACCGGACCCCTGCGGGCCGGAACGGCTGAAGCCGGGCGGCGGGGAACTGGGCCTCCGGCGGAACTGCCCCCTGTGCCGCGTTTGCTTACCCGCCTTGATTACGGCACGTCCGGACTGGTGCTCGGCGCTCTGACGCCGGAGGCGGCGGAGCGTTTCAGGACTTTTGAGGTGGCGGGCCGGGTGGAAAAGACCTATTTTGCCCTGGTGCGCGGCAGTCTGGAGAAGCCGCTTTGCCTCACGGGAGCATTGAGGACAGACAACCGGCGCAAGAGTCTGGTCCTTGATGCGCCGCACCCCGACCCGGCCAGGCATACCCATGTGTGGCCCCTGCGGCGGGGGAGCTTTCCCGGTTTTGATGAGCCGTGCACCCTGGTGCGGGTGCGGATCGGGCGCGGAGCCCGGCACCAGATCCGCGCGCATCTGGCGGCGGCGGGGTTTTCGCTGTATGGCGACGGACTGTACGGGACAGAGGGCTCACCCGAACTGAAAGGATTTTATCTACACCACGCGGCAGTGACGTTCCCCGGATTTTCCGCGTCGGTCCCGTCTCCCTGGGACTTCTGGACAGGGAAGGAGGACGAGGAAGAAGCTGTGGAGCAGGAGGGCGGTCTTCCTGTTCTCAGAGTGGGCGCGTCTGGATTCTAGAGTTGCAGAAGAGGAGCCATATCCATATCGTCCCCCATGTGCATCATGCTCTGGATGGCGGGCAAATTGCTCACAAAGAGATCGAAGAGTTCCGGCTGGAACTTGGTGCCCCTGCCTTTGGCAAGAATTTCCATGACAGCCTGGTCTTCCAGGCTCCGGCGGTATACCCTGTCGGAGCGCAGGGCGTCGTACACGTCCACCAGGGCGATGATGCGCGCTTCCATGGGAATGAGCTCCCCGGCCAGCTTGTGCGGATAGCCGGTGCCGTCCCAGTTTTCGTGGTGCCAGAGGGCGATGCGTTCGGCCATCTGGATGATGGGGCTTTGGGAGTTGGAAAGGATCTTGCCGCCGATTTCCGCATGCTGCTGGATGATCTGCCGTTCGTCGTGGGTGAGGGGGCCGGGCTTGAGCAGTATGGCGTCGGAGATGCCTATTTTGCCCACATCATGCAGGGGAGCCGCCGCCCGGATCAGATCCACCTGAGAGGTGCTCCAGCCCAGCTTTTCCGCGATAAAGGCGCTCATCAGGCCGATGCGCCGCACATGGCTGCCTGTTTCCGCATGGCGGGACAGCAGGGCGTTGAAGAGACGGGAGATGATTTCGGACTGTGTGTCGCGGATAAGCTGGGTCTGGTTGCGCACGATGCGCTCCAGACCTTGCGTGTATTCGCGCAGGGAACGTTCCGCCTGGATGAGCCGAACGCCCACCTGTATGCGCAATTTGAGTTCGTCAATTTCAAAGGGCTTGACGACGTAATCGTCAACGCCGCCTTCGGCAAAGCCGTGCAGCCGGTCGTTGAACTCCCCCTTGCCCGTCAACAGGATGATGTAGAGATACTGGGCCTCGCGCAGTACCCGCGCGCGTTTGGCAAGTTCCACGCCGTTCATGACGGGCATGTCCCAGTCCGTGATCAGCATGCCGATTTCTTCCGCACCCTGGGAAAACATGTTCACAGTCAGACTGTTCAGCGCTTCCTGTCCGTTACCGGCTTCGGTAACGGTATGTCCCATAGTGCGCAGATGTGACGCAAGGAAATGCCTTGCGGTTTCCTGATCTTCGGCAAACAGAATATGCATACCCTCTCCAACATCCTCATCCATGATGCAACTTGAGGCCTGCCTGCATCCGGAGTGAACCGGAGCGGGTGTGCCGGCGGCTGTGTCATTTTCCACCTGCTCCGGCCATTCAATATACCATGGGTCCGGAATAGTGTCCACAGTCGAAGCAAATCCGGCATTCTCTTTATGGGGATGAGGCTTTCCCTTTATCTCAATACGCAACGCACGGCGGTCAGAGGGGGGGAAAGCCCCCATGCTGTCTGATATACTCGTGCATTTCAGCAAACAGCTGGTTCAGTTCCCCCCGCAGATTGCCGAGCAGAGTATCGATGCTTTCTTTTGATCCCGGCAGAATGTTCGCGCGTCCCGCTTCTTCCAGTGCAAGGCACATGGTATAGGCGCCGGAACGGGTGAAGTAGCCGGTAATGCCCTTGAGCGCATGCGCGTTGACGGTCAGCGAGCCGTTATCGATGCGCTGCGCCGCACCCATGGTTTCCTGCAGGAGCCTTGGCGCATCGCGCAGGTACAGGAGCATGCTGTCCTTGATAAAGTCCGGACTGCCGGCAAAGCTGCGTTCCAGCAGAGCCCAGTCGATAAGGCCGGCTTCCGCGGCCGAGGGGACGGCGGCGGCAATGGCGCGCTGCGCGTTTTCCCGTTCGGCGCGCAGACTTTCCTGCTCGGGCTGCGTGCTTTCCTGGGTGGCGGGTACGGTTTCCGGCACAGGCTGCTGTATGCTGTCCGGCTCAGGATGCGTGCTTTCTTGCGCGGTTAATAGGGTTTGCTGCATCGGGGGCGCGGTTTGCCGGGCAGGCTGCGCCGCAGGCATGGTTCCCTGCGTGGACGGTACGCCTTCTTCCTGCGGGGGAAGACTCCCTCCCTGCCCGGAGGGAGCCGGCGGCATTTCTTTGGCGCCTTTCTTGGAAATCCCCTGGGACATTCTTGCGAATTTTATCTTGGAGGAACTTTGGGGGGCGGACTCGGTGTCTGTAGTAAGAACATTCCCGGAAACCGCCTCGGCAACTGGTTTGAGTCCTGCCTCGACGAGAGGTTCGGCGACAGGAGCGTGGGGCACCCCGCTCTTGACGGCGGGCTCGTGGAATGTCCCAGCAAGGTCCGCAGGGGGAGAGGCAAAGGGCTCCTCCTCGGCGGTTTCAACAGAGGGGGCCGGGCTTTTCCCGGCAACGCTTTCCACAGGCGCCTCGGGAGTCGTCACCGCAGGGGAAGGCCCGGGAACGTTCCCGGAGGCCGCTTCCGAGGCCTCGTCAGGGAAGGAAACCAGGCCGGTGCGGGCGGCATCCAGGAAGGTGCACCATGAAGGTTCCGACTTCGCAGCCGTGTCTTCCTGTTCGGCCTGCGCCTCGCCGGAGAGCACCTCGCTGATGGTCCTGCGCAGGTCTTCCAAAAGAATGGGTTTGGCCAGATACCCGTCCATGCCTACAGAGAGGTACTTCATTCTGTCGCCCTTAAGGGCATTGGCGGTCATGGCCACAATGACGGTTTTTTCTCCCAGTATGCCCTGGCGTTCCAACTCGCGGATGGCAAGAGTGGACTGCACGCCGTCCATGACGGGCATTTGTATGTCCATAAAGACCATGTCGTAATGATGTGAACTGACCGCCTCCAGCGCCTGCTTGCCGTCTGCCACAATGGTGACGCTGTGCCCCAGCTCTTTGAGCATGCGGGAGGCGACCATCTGGTTCATTTCCACATCTTCCACCAGCAGTATGTCCAGGCGCGCGGTAGGGGGCAGGGGCTGCAATTCCTCTGTCCGTTGTATTTCCTGGGCGTCATAGCTTTCCCATATATTCAGGGCCGCTGCGATGGAACGCATGAGAATTTCCGGGCGCACAGGCTTGTCGAGCACGGCTTCGAAAAATCCGGGTTTGCCGGTGGAGCTTTGAATCTCTGAGGGCAGGTTGCCCGAAGTCAGCAGGATAACCGGCAGGTGGGACAGGGCGGGGTTGCCCTGGACAAGCCGGAGCAGATCCACGCCGTCTTTGTCCGGCATTTGCAGGTCGCTGAGAATGAGCTTGAAGGGCCGCGAGGAGCCGGCCGCCACGTTGGCAAAGGCGTAGGCTTCGTCAACGGACTTGCTCTGGCGCACCTCAAGACCCCACATGGTCAGGGTTTCGTTCAGGATATGCAGGTTCGTTTCATTGTCGTCCACAATAAGCACATGGATACCCTTGAGCGCCTCGGTGGAAACCAGCGGCTTCTGCGGACAGAAATCGCCTTTCTCCAGCGGCAGATCCAGTTCAAACCAGAAGCTGGAGCCAAAGCCTTCGTGGCTCTTCAGTTCAAGGGAGGAGCCCATAAGGCTGAGCAGGCGCGAGCAGATGGCAAGCCCAAGGCCGGAACCGCCGTACCTGCGGGTAGTGGACGTATCGGCCTGCTCAAAGGCGCGGAAGATGCGCTCCTGCTTTTCCTGCGGAATGCCGATGCCGGTGTCCGTAACGGAAAAGCGCAGGCGGACCTTTTCTTCCGTCTGTGAGATGGGCAGAATGGTAACGACCACTTCCCCCTGTTCCGTGAACTTCAGGGAGTTGTTCACCAGGTTAAGAATAACCTGACGCAGGCGCACCGGATCGCCCACCACGTGGTCGGGCACCTGGGGCGAAATGTGCAGGATGAGCTCCAGGTTTTTCTTGTAAGCGATGGGGGTAAGCCCCTTGATGGAGTCAAACAGCACGTCGCGCAGCAGAAAAGAGGTTTGCTCCAGGGTGAGTTTGCCCGCTTCGATTTTGGAGATGTCGAGAACGTCGTTCAGCACCAGCAGCAGGCTGTCGCTGCTGGTTTTGATGGCCGCGGCCATGGAGGCCTGATCCGGGGACAGCCGGGTGCGCAGCAGCAGATCGGCCATGCCGATCACCCCGTTCAAAGGGGTGCGGATTTCATGGCTCATATTGGCGAGAAAATCGCTTTTGGCGCGGCTGGCCTGTTCCGCGGCTTCCTTCGCCTCGCGCAGGGCCTTTTCCGCGTTGTCGCGTTCGGACATGTCCACCACAAGGCCGCCCAGGGCAATGACCTTGTTCCTTTCCAGCACGGGAAAGGTAAAACAGCTGTGCCGCACGCCCGTATTGCTGACAAAGCAGTTCTTCATCTCCATGCTGGCGCTGTTTGCGATGACCTTGCGCTCGTGCTCAAAAATGGCGTCGGCGCTTGCGGAATCGAGCAGTTCAAAGTTCGTGCAGCCGCGGATGCGGTCGACGGGGCGGTCCAGAATGGCCGCGAAACGGGCGTTGATGTTGGTGTACACCCCGTCGAGGCGTTTGAGGAAAACCCCCGCATTGGCGTTGTTGACAAAGGCCTCAAGCTCGCGCTGGCGGCTTTTGAGATCTTCGGTGCGGTCCGCGACGCGCTGTTCCAGTTCTTGCGTGAGGGTGCGCAGGCTCTCTTCGGCGTCGTCCCGTTCCTGAAGGCCGGCGGAAATTTGGCGCATGCCGAGGCTGACGCCGCACAGGCCCACTACCCAGAGGGCCAGGTGCGTGGAAAAAAGCATGCGTCTGGAATGTTGCACCGTATCAAGAAACGGCCCCATGGGCGTACTGACGCTGATACCGCCGCGTATCTGCCCCAGGGTATATTCCGGGTGGCAGGTAATGCAGCTTTTTTCCGTCACCAGCCCGCGGATAAGGCGCATGTAGGGCTGCCCGTCTATTTGCTGCACCTCGGTTATTTCATCGGTCTTGCCGCTCTCCAGTTGCTCCAGCGCGGCTTTTTCCCAGGAGTCCGGGGCATTGCCAGGGCGTATGGGACGGGTGCTGGTGATGTGCCCGCGCACGCCGGTACGCAGCGCCCCCAGTTCATGAACCAGCCGGGTCATGTAGGCGGGGTTGATTTTGGTATACAGCTTGCCGGCCTGATCGGCGATGTCCCGCCCTTCGGCTTTCAGGTAGGGGTTCGGCTCGAATTTGTCCGTGATGACGGGGACGAAGATGCCACCGTGCAGGGAGTTCCACTGGCGGTACACCACATCTTTTTCAAAGGCGGTGCGGGCCTGGATGCGGGCCGAATCGCGGGCGTGCTCGTCAAGCTGTTGCAGGTTGTACCAAAGAGACGTTGCTATAACCGCGGTCCAGGCACCGATAAGCAGCACAAAAAACAGTTGCAGGGGCAGAGGCCTGCGCCGGGGCAGTTCCTGTTGCCGCGTACCTGCGGCGGCGGAGAGAGAATCGCCGTTGGTAAAGGCGGTGTGCTGCGGTTCCGGGGATACAAATGAGTCGCCATGGGAAATGTCCGCGGTATCGTCAGGTTCGCAGCCGGGGCGGGCGTTCTGAACTTCGGAAGCGCCTTGCGCATCGCGGATGTATTTTTGCGAATCTGCCGGTGCGGGGGAAGTCCCTGCGCTTGAAAAATCTGACTTTTCCATGGTGGTATGTGCTGTTGTATATTTATAACGATGCCATAAGGCGAAGGTTTTCCGGCAAGGGCCGTGGATGCCTTTGTCCGAAAAGCGGCGCTTTCGCCTGTAGCAGCAGGGATCCCCCTGAAAACAAGAGCCTGCGTATCTTTTCTAAGTTATAAAGAAATTGCACGATACAACATGCAAGTCAAGTATAACAGTGAATTTGAATTATTGCGATACGTGCATATCAGGGACTCTCTTATAATATCGCCGTATGGGGAGCACGCTGTCTCCCAAGGCGGGGAACCTCCGGCAATGGCTCAGTGAACGGCTGCGAAGGAGGCTGCCTTCCGCATCGCCGGGCGGGCGAAAAAAACGGGTGGCGTTGCGCCACCCGTATACCGGCAAAAACGTAGGCGGACCCGTGTTTTGTCAGCCTTTTGCCACCAGTTCCTTCAGCTTCGCAAAGGCGGCGTCAATGCCTTCGGCATTGCTGCCTCCGGCCTGGGCCATGTCGGGTCTGCCGCCGCCGGAGCCGCCGATGGCAGCGGCCACTTCCTTAATCAGGACGGGAGCGGTAAAGCGGGCGTGCAGGTCTTTGGACACGGCAATGACCAGGCTGACCTTGCCGTCTTCCTCCGCGGTGAGGCAGGCGATGCCGGTGGGCATCTTGGAGCGCACATCATCCACCAGTTCGCGCAGGGCCTTGATGGTGGGCGCCCCGGAGCGGCTTGCCAGAACCGGTACGCCGTTGAAGGTTTCCACGCTGTCCATAAGGTTTCTGCCCTGTCCCGAGGCGGCCTGGGCGGAAGCCCGTTCCAGGTTTTTGCGGGCGGTGCGCGTTTCGTTCTGCAGGGCGAGAATGCGCTGGGGAAGCTCGCCGGCCTTGGCCTTCAGCATTCCCTGCGCTTCTTCCAGCTCCCTGCGTTGGGCGTGCAGGAAGGCCAGAGCGTTCCAGCCCGTGGCCGCTTCGATGCGGCGCACGCCGGCGGCCACGCCCGATTCCGAAAGAATGACGAAGGTTCCCGCCTGTCCGGTGCGGGAAAGGTGGGTGCCGCCGCACAGTTCAGTGCTTTCGCCGGGGATGGAAACCACCCGGACGGTATCGGCGTATTTTTCGCCGAACAGGGCCATGGCTCCGGCGGCCACGGCTTCATCGTAGCTGGAGTGATGCACTTCCAGTTCCCGGTCGGCCATGATGGCGGCATTGACGCGGCGCTCCACCTCGGCCAGCTCTTCGGCGGTCATGGCGCTGATGTGGTTGAAGTCAAAGCGCAGGCGGTCGGGGCTGACCAGCGATCCGGCTTGGCGGGCGTGATTGCCCAGCACTTCCTGCAAGGCCGCATGCAGCAGGTGCGTGCAGGTGTGGTTGCGGGCAGAGGCCGTGCGCTGGCCTTCCTCAACCACCAGTTCCGCCTCGGCGTCCAGCAGGATTTCGCCGCCGGTCACCTGGATCTGGTGCACGATCAAGGCGGCGGAGGGCTTGAGGGTGTCAAGCACATCGGCCTTGCCGAGGGCGGAGCGGACAACGCCGGTATCTCCGGTCTGTCCTCCGGATGCCCCGTAAAAGGGCGTGGCCCCGGTGATCATGTAGCCCTTCATCCCGGCCTTGAGGGCGGGAACGCGCTCGCCTTCGGCGTCCAGCAGGGCGATGATGCGCGAGGAGGCCTCCATACAGTCATAGCCCACAAAAGAGGATTGCAGCCCTTCTTCGAGAAGTCCCGCGAAACGTCCCACGATATCGGCCTCGCCGGAGCCTTTCCAGGCGGCCTTGGCGCGCTTTTTCTGCTCGGCCATCAGGCCGGTGAAGCCCGTCTCATCCACGGTAAAGCCGCGTTTTTCGGCAACGTCGTTGATGATGTCGAGGGGAAAACCGTAGGTGTCGTACAGCTTGAAGGCCACTTCGCCGGGGATGTTACGGCCGCTTTTGGCGCCGATGGCGGTCATTTCCTCTTCCAGGAGCGCAAGGCCCTTGTCCAGGGTCTTTTCAAAGCGTTCCTCTTCCTCTTTGATCACCCGGTTCATGAATTCGCGGGCGGCGATCAGTTCGGGGAAGTCCTCGCCCATATGGGCCACGACCTCGTCGGCCGTCAGGTGCAGGAAGGCGGCGGGCATGCCGATAAGCCGCCCGAAACGGTAGGCCCTGCGGATAAGGCGGCGCAGCACGTAGCCGCGCCCTTCGTTGGAGGGCATGATGCCGTCGGCCACCATAAAGGCGACGGCCCGGCTGTGGTCGGCAATGACCCTGAGGGCGGTGTCCACGTCGTTGGTGTCGGGCGCGCTTTTGCTGTAGGTGACCCCGGCCAGGGAGGCGGCCCGGTCGATAATGCGGGTGAACAGATCGCAGTCGTAGTTGGAGTATACCCCCTGGCACACGGCGGCAATGCGCTCAAGGCCCATGCCGGTGTCGATGCTGGGGCGGGGCAGGGGCTCGCGCCGTCCGGGTTCGATCTGGTTGTACTGCATGAACACCAGGTTCCAGATCTCCAGAAAACGGTCGCAGTCGCACTTGCCTATGCCGCAGTCCGGCCCGCAGGACATGTGTTCGCCCTGGTCGATGAGGATTTCCGAACAGGGGCCGCAGGGGCCGGTATCGCCCATGCTCCAGAAGTTGTCCTTCTCCCCCATGCGCAGAATGCGCTCCGCCGGAACTTCCGTGTGTTGCAGCCACAGGCCCGCGGCTTCATCATCGTCCAGAAAGACGGTGGCGTACAGCTTGTCCTTGGGGAGCTTGAGCTCTTCCGTAATGAACTTCCAGGCGAACTTGATGGCGTCTTCCTTGAAGTAGTCGCCGAAGGAAAAGTTGCCCAGCATCTCAAAAAAGGTGTGGTGGCGCGCGGTGCGGCCCACGTTTTCCAGGTCGTTGTGCTTGCCGCCCACCCGCAGGCACTTCTGCGAGGTGGTGGCCCGGGTGTAGGCCCGTTTTTCCTGCCCCTGGAACACGGATTTGAACTGGACCATACCCGCGTTGGTGAAGAGCAGGGAGGGGTCGTCCCTGGGGATCAGGGATGAGGAGCGGACAATTTCATGCCCGTTTTCCTGGAAATAGGCCAGAAAGCGGCGGCGAATTTCGTTTGTGGTCAGCACGGAACGTTACTCCTCTACTCTTCGACGCCGGGCAGTTCCGCATCCGCGCTGTCTTCGGTAGCGTGGAGCATCGCTTCGGGATTCATGCCGAGGTGCTCGATGATCTTGCGTTCAATTTCCAGGCGCAGTTCGTCATTTTCTTCCAGCAGGGCGCGTGCGTTTTCCTTGCCCTGGCCGA
Organism: Desulfovibrio sp.; assembly: GCA_031556355.1. Taxonomy (GTDB): domain Bacteria; phylum Desulfobacterota; class Desulfovibrionia; order Desulfovibrionales; family Desulfovibrionaceae; genus Frigididesulfovibrio. The sequence continues at coordinate 21,716 of JAVBTB010000075.1, forward strand.
GGCGCTCTTTCTGGTAAGAAAGCCAGGCGCCGCTTTTTTCCACAATGCCCGCGTCCACCCCGAGGTCGAGAATTTCACCGGTGCGGGAAATGCCCGTGCCGTACAGGATGTCGAAGAGCGCCACCCGGAAGGGCGGGGCCACCTTGTTCTTGACCACCTTGACCTTGGTGCGGTTGCCGAAGCTTTCTTCCTTGTCCTTCAGGGTCTGGATCTTGCGGATATCCATGCGGATGGTGGCGTAAAACTTGAGGGCGTGGCCGCCGGTGGTGGTTTCCGGGTTGCCGTAGCCGCCGGCCATACCGCCTATCTTCATGCGGATCTGGTTGATGAAAATGACCGCGGTGCGCGACTTGTGGATGGATCCCGTCAGCTTGCGCAAGGCGTGGGACATCAGCCTTGCCTGGCCGCCCACCTGGGTTTCGCCCATGTTGCCTTCCAGTTCGGTCTGCGGGATAAGAGCCGCCACCGAGTCGATGACCACCAGGTCCACCGCGCCGGAGCGCACCAGCAGGTCGGCGATTTCAAGGGCCTGCTCGCCGTAGTCGGGCTGCGAGATGAGCAGTTCGTCGGTGTTCACGCCCAGACGTTTGGCGTAGGCGATGTCCAGGGCGTGCTCCGCGTCGATGAACGCGCAGGTGCCGCCGAGTTTCTGGGCTTCGGCGATGATATGCAGGGTGAGGGTGGTTTTGCCCGAAGATTCCGGCCCGTAAATTTCGGAGACCCGCCCCCTGGGAATACCGCCCACCCCGAGGGCCAGATCCAGCCCGATGGAGCCCGTGGGAATCACGGGAACGTTGACGTGGGTCTTGTCGGACAGCTTCATGATTGCGCCCACACCGTGCTTGCGCTCAATGGTGGTCAGGGCGGTGCTCAGGGCTTCGGCCCGTATATCTTCCGGCGAGAGAACTGGTTTTTTTGCCATGCGGGTGGGTCTCCGTACGAGAATTATAAAGAGGCTGTAAACAAAAATTTGTTTGTTGAAGCCACCTGAATCAGATGTAGGCTCCGCCCACACCCGGCAGGGAGCAGCGCACAGGGCCTGTGTCCCCGAGCCCCCTGCACCCGCGTATTTGGGTGAAAAAGGAGGAGGTGTCGGGTGTGCCCCGTCAATCTGTCATAAAGTCGTTCTCTGTACCAGAATAGCCCCGGGAAGTCATCCCTTTTCTCTTGCCTTACGGCGCGTCAGGCGTTACTTGCCATAGCCCCGGGCGTCGCTGCGGCGTTTTCGGGAGCCGGAATGCGCGAACATGTATATTCCCGGCGCAAGAGACATCGCTCCTGTTTTCATATAAGGACTTTTCATGGACACACAGCATACACGCCGGGCCGTGGCCCTGTTTTCCGGCGGGCTGGACAGCATTCTGGCCGCCAAACTTTTGCAGGAGCAGGGAATGGAAGTTTCCTGCCTGCACTTTACTACGCCCTTTTTCGGCAAGGCCGCAAAAATAGCGCACTGGAGCGCCATGTACGGCCTTTCCATAGAAGCCGTGGATATTTCCGAAGAGTTTGCCGCCATGCTGGCAAACCGCCCTGTCTACGGGTTCGGCAGCGTGCTGAACCCCTGCGTGGACTGCAAGATTCTGATGCTGCGCCGCGCCCGGATCGTTATGGAAGAACGCGGCGCCTGCTGCATCGCTTCCGGCGAGGTGCTCGGGCAGCGGCCCATGTCGCAGCGCCGCGATACTCTGAACGTGATCGCGCGCGACGCCGGGGTAAAGGGGTTGCTGCTGCGTCCCCTGTGCGCCCGGCATCTTGACCCCACTCAGGCCGAACTGGACGGGCTGGTGGACAGGGGCCGCCTGCTGGGCATTACCGGGCGGGGGCGCAAAGAGCAGATGGCTCTGGCAAAACACTTCGCTCTTATGGAAATCCCCACCCCGGCCGGGGGCTGCCGCCTGGCCGAGCAGGAAAACGCCCGCAGCTACTGGCCCATACTGCGCTCTGCGCCCAAACCCTCTGCGGCGGATTTCCTCCTGGCCAACGCGGGACGGCAGTACTGGCTGCATGCGGCTGGCGGCCAAAGCCCGCACAGTCCCGCCTTCTGGCTGACCATAGGCCGCAACCAGACTGATAACGACGCGATCATGCGCCTTGCAGGAGAGGCGGATCTGCTGTTCAAAGTGCGTGATTTTCCCGGCCCCATTGCGCTTGGCCGGTTTTTAGGGCAGGAGTGGTATAGGAAAACCGTACACGCAGCGGCCTCCTTTGTGGCTTCCTATTCCCCCAAGGCCATGCAGCATGCCGCCGGTACACGCCAGCCCCTGCCCGTGCGGGTGCACAAGGGCAGCCTTGATGCGCCGGGCGGAGAAGTACTGGTTCTGCCCGCGCGGGAGCCCGCTCCCGGCGAACCGGTCTGGCGGGAATACTCCTGGCTCGCAGCCCACGAGGAAATACGCGCCGAGGCGCGGGAGTGCGCCGGCAGTTGAAGAGAAAGATATATGTGTCGAAGCCATTGTGATTCAGAGATGGGCTCCGCCCCGAACCCCCTATCGAGGGGGTCCGGCGGCCAATTGCGCCGGGGGGGTTTTTTGGTGGTGGGCGGTCCGCGCGGGCCCCCCGCGGGGGGGGGCGGCGTGGGTCCCCCCCCGGGTCCCATGGCCGCGGGGGGGGGCTCGGCCCCCCCGGACCCCCTCGATATGGGGTTCGGGGCGGAGCCCATATCT
>JAVBTB010000022.1:0-20072 GCA_031556355.1 Desulfovibrio sp.
TGCCAGGAAAGCGGATTAAAAATTACTCAAAAAGTCCCATCTCCCCCAATCCCGCGCGCTTGTAAAAATGCGCGGAGTTTTGAGCCAGACAAGGAAGGCAAGTTTTTGTGAGGGCGGGCTGGACTCTTCGGTCCTGCCCCCCGAGCAAAAACGCCGCCTGACGCAGTATGGCTCAAAAATACGCGCATTTTTACGCGTAGGGGAGCATGCGGCGGACAGCCCTTTCGTTCGTGCTGTCCACAATGGCGGACTGGCCGAGCCGCATTTTGCGGTTGGCGTTCTTCTTGGTCAGAATGTGGCGCAGGTTCTGCTTGCGCCGGCGGAACTTGCCCGTGCCGGTCACGGTAAACCGTTTGGCGGCCGAGCGTTTGGTCTTCATCTTGGGCATGGTCTGCTCCTTATGCCGGTATGGCTGTACCCTCATGAACAGGCGGTTTCCCGCCGCGGGCCAGGCGTCGCTGAACGCGGCCCGAAATTTTCACGCGCCGATGGCGGCGCGAACTTCCGGTGACATCTCTCAAGAGCAAATCAATTTTGAAGTTGTCCAAGAGTCGCATTGCCTCCGGCGGCCAAAGGGAGTGACTCCCCTTGGAATCCCCATTTTATTAAGGCATACTCAAGTGAACCATTTCAAAGTCAATTTGCTCTGACGAACGTAACCCTGCCGTTTTGCAGAGAAACGCACTTTTGCGTTTCGGGAGGCAAAACGGCACAAGCACAGTATGCCCCGGAAAAGGAAGGGCATAATGCGCTAAAAAATTCTCTGACGCAAGCGGGAAAACAAGCCCGGCGGGACTTATTTCTTGGGCAGCGGCGTCAGCATCATATGCAGGGTACGGCCTTCGGCCCTGGCTTCCTGCTCTACCTTGGCGATGTCCTTGGTGTCTTCCACCACCCTGTCGAGCATGGTCTGGCCGCGATCCTTGTGCACGATTTCCCGTCCCCGGAAGAAGATGGTCACCTTGCAGCGGTCGCCGTCTTCAATGAAACGGCGGATGTGCCCCACCTTGGTCTGGTAATCATGCTCGTCGGTTTTGGGCCGCAGCTTGATTTCCTTGATCTGGATGACCGTCTGCCGCTTTTTGGCTTCCTGCTTCTTTTTCTGGGCCTCGTACTTGAACTTGCCGTAGTCCATGATGCGGCAGACCGGCGGTTCGGCGGCAGCAGCCACCTCCACCAGGTCCAGTCCCGCGTCACGGGCCATCTGTAACGCTTCGTTGCGTTCCACAATGCCCAATTGCTCGCCCTCGGCTCCTATGAGCCGCACTTCGCGAACGCGAATCTGATCGTTGCGCCGTACCGTGTCTTGCGGCTCGTTACGGCGTGGACGTACGTTAGGAGAAGCGATAATTCATACCTTCCTGTTTGAATGGTTCCTCACAATCGGCCCGAATCAGGCTTTCCACCTCGGCCAGGGTCTTGAACCCGATGGTGTCGCCGCCGCGCAGACGCACGTTGACGCCGCCGCTTTCGAGCTCTTTTTCGCCCACGACAAGAACATACGGAATTTTTTCCATCTGGGCGGCGCGCACCTTGTACCCGAGCTTTTCGTTGCGCAGATCCGCATCCACGCGCAGCCCTTTGGATCTCAGGGTGTCGGACACCTTCTGCGCATAGCGGTCGTGGTTTTCCGTCACCGTAACCACCCGCGCCTGCAGGGGCGCGAGCCAAGTGGGAAAGGCCCCGGCGCAGTGCTCGATAAGAATGCCGATGAAGCGCTCCAGAGAGCCCAGAATGGCGCGGTGCACCATGACCGGGCGATGCCGTTCGCCATCCTGGCCGACATAGACCAGATCGAAACGCTCCGGCAGGGTAAAGTCGCACTGGATGGTGGAGCACTGCCATTCGCGGTCCAGGCTGTCGGTGACCCGGCAGTCGATCTTCGGCCCGTAGAAGGCCCCGTCCTTTTCATTGATCACGAAGGGCAGATTCAGTTTTTCCAGAGCCTTGATCAGCGCGTCCGTGGCAAGTTCCCAGGCTTCGTCGCTGCCTATGGACTTGTCCGGCCTGGTGGCCACGCCCAGCTTATAACTGAAGCCGAACAGGCTGAACAGATCCCGCACCAGACGGATAACGCTGATAATTTCATCTTCCAGTTGATCCGGGGTGCAGATGATGTGCGCATCGTCCTGGGTGAACTGGCGCACCCGCAGCAGCCCGTGCAGCACACCGCTCTTTTCGTGGCGGTGTACCACCCCGAGTTCCGCGTAGCGCACCGGCAGTTCGCGGTAACTGCGCAGGGCGCTGCCGTAGATGAGCATATGGGCGAGGCAGTTCATGGGCTTGACGCCGTACGCATCGCCTTCGATCTCCGTGAAGTACATGTTCTCACGGTAGTTGGCGTAGTGACCGGACTTTTCCCACAGTTCCCGGCGCAGCAGTTGCGGCCCCTGCACCAGCTCGTACCCGCGCTTGAGGTGTTCCTTGCGCAGAAAGTCTTCCAGGATGGTGCGCACCAGCATGCCCTTGGGATGCCAGAAGACCATGCCCGGAGCGACTTCCTCGTGAAAGTCGAACAGATCCAGCTCGCGGCCCAGTTTGCGGTGGTCGCGGCGTTTGGCTTCCTCAATATGGTGCAGGTACTTGGTCAGGGCGGCTTCGTCGGCAAAGGCCGTGCCGTAGATGCGCGAGAGCATCTTGTTCTTTTCATCCCCGCGCCAGTAGGCTCCGGCCACGGAAAGCAGCTTGGCCGCCTTCACAAAGCCGCTGTTCGGCAGGTGCGGGCCCCGGCAAAGGTCGGTAAATTCCGCCAAATCGTACAGGGAAACCGTATCCGCCTCTATTTCGCGAATGATTTCCACCTTGTAGCTCTCGCCCTTTTCCTCAAAAAAGCGGATGGCCTCTTCCTTGCTGACTTCGCGGCGCACAAAGGGTTCCGCGGCCTTGGCAATGTGGCGCATTTCCGTCTCAATGGCGGCAAAGTCGTCCTGGGTGAAGGGCCGGGGCGGATCAAAGTCGTAGTAGAACCCGTTGTCGATAGCCGGGCCGATGGTCACCCTGGCCTTGGGAAAAAGCCGCTGCACAGCGGTCGCCATGACGTGGGCGGCGCTGTGGCGCAAAATATCCAGGCCTTCGTCCGAATCGAGCAGCACCGCCCCAAGGGCGGTACAGCCGTCGGGCACCGGGGCGGACAGATCCAGCAGGGCGTCGCCCGCGCGCGCCGCAACGCTCGCTTTAAAGCGTTTGCCCGAAAGGCCGAGAGCCAGAGCGTCGGCACAGGTAGCCCCGGCCTCCACTGCAACGGAATTGCCTTCAATAGTGATGTTCACAACCTTCTCCTTGCCGCACTGTCGCACACAGAACCATGCCCGCGGCGCGGCGCGAAACATTCCCGAACCACGGAATATAGGCATTTCCGCCGCAAAGTAAAGAAAAAGGGAGGCGGACCTCCCTTTACTTGGTATTCTGGTAGGCACGAGCAGCTTTGAACTGCTGACCCCTTCCGTGTCAAGGAAGTGCTCTACCCCTGAGCTACGCGCCTACTTCTGCGAGGCAGTTGGCTTTCATAGCGCCATCCGCCGCAAAGGTCAAGTGTGCGAAAAAATTTTTATCCCGGCGTAATGGCCGGAGCGCGCTTGAATGCGATTCCGGCAGCACTCTCTGCGTCAAAGCAAGAAGCCCCGCCGGTTTCCAGGCTAGGGCTTCCAATAACTGCCCGGCTGATACCTTTTTATCAGATACGCGGGTGCAGGGGTGCGGCCCGCATCGCGCGCAGACAAGCTTTTCACGCCGCGGGAGCATTATTGGCCGGGTGACCTTTGCAGCCCTGGTCTGTTGCCCCCGGCCGTGTGTGGGCGGAGCCTACATCTGGCAAAATGGCTTCGACAAATCAGGACTCCGCCCGGACTTCGTTTATGGCTGCAACGGCTTATGGCAGAACCACCAGTCATAGCCTTCGTATTCCTGCATGCGCTTTTGCGCGTCCGTCACGTTGAGGGGAGGCGGCACGATCACGCGGTTCCCGATCAACTCGTTGTCGGGCCAGTTGGCGGGCATGGCGCCCTGCTTGTCCGAGGTCTGCAGCGCCTTTACCACACGCAGGATTTCGTCCATGTTCCGCCCGATTTCCTGCGGATAGTAAAGCATAAGGCGCAGGGTACCGGTCGGATCCACCACAAAGACGACACGCACGGTGTTGGTACCCTTGCCGGGGTGGAGCATGCCGAGCTTGACGGCGATGCTTTCCGTGGCCGCGATAACCGGGAAAGTGATTTCGACACCCAGCTTTTCCTTAATCCAGTCTATCCACTTGATGTGCGGGAAGACCTGATCCATGGAAAGCCCCACCAGTTTGCAGCCAAGGGCGTCAAACTCCTTCATCCGATTCTGGAAGGCCACGAACTCCGTGGTGCACACCGGGGTGAAGTCCGCCGGATGGCTGAACAGTACAAACCAGGAACCCTCCAAATCGCCGGGCAGGTTCATCGTGCCGGCAGTGGTCTGCGCTTCTATGTCAGGCATTTTTTCGCCCAGCAGGGGCAAATGAGGTCTTACTGTATCGCTCATGGGAACTCCTCCTTTTCGCCTTTAATGGCGGAAATAGTGATTGCCGCAAGGATTGCGAGTCTTGACTATCGCGAATAATTACTGTTAACAATAGAACAGAAATAAGGCAAGCCCTTGCTGCACCCGACACTTTTTACTGTATCATGCTGTTTTTCATAAATTCTTTCATATATTTTCACAAACAAGGAGGCGGCAATGTATTTCCAGCAAATTACCACCCCCGGACTCGGCTGCTTTTCCTATATTATCGGCTGCCCTCTATCCGGGATAGCAGCCGTTGTGGATCCCAAACGCGATGTCGGCGTGTATCTTGAGCTGGCCAAAGACCGGGGCATGCGCATCACCCATATCTTCGAGACCCACGTGCATGCCGACCATATCAGCGGCGCCACGGCCCTTAGCCTGAAAACCGGGGCCGACATCCATATTCACGAAAGCGCCCCTGTGGGCTATGCTGCGAAAAAAGTCCGCCACGGCGACATGTTTGACTTCGGCGGGGCTAAAATCCGGGTGCTGCACACCCCCGGCCATACCCCCAACTCCATCTCGCTGCTGGTTTCCGATCCCACCCGCTCCCCGGAGCCTGAAATGCTCCTGACCGGCGATCTGCTGTTTGTCGGCGATACCGGCAGGCCCGATCTGCCGGGGGAAGAAATACTCAACGAGCAGATCCAAAACCTCTTTGACAGCCTGCACGGCACTCTGGGGGTGCTGCCGGACGGGGTGGAAGTCTACCCGGCCCACGGGCAGGGGTCGCTGTGCGGAAGCGGCATGAGCGCCAAGCCCCACAGCACGCTGGGGTATGAGCGCGTCGCCAACCCCCGCCTGAGCCTCAAAGACTTCGACGCCTTCAAGAGGGACATCCTCTCGCACCTGCCCATGCGCCCGCAAAGTTTCTCCCACATCATCGCCACCAACCTCAAGGGCGCGCCCCTGTTCGTCCCCTTGCACGAGGAGGACAAAGCCCTCTCTCCCTCCGCTGTAAAGTCCCTGCTTGCGCAGGGCGCGGTCATCCTGGATCTGCGCGATTCCCTGTCCTTCAGTGCGGCGCACATCCCCGGCAGCATCCATGTGGATGCCACCCAGTCCCAGGCCCCCAACTGGGTCGGTACGGTCGTCCATCCCACCGCCCGCCTGGTGCTGGTTCTTCGGGACAACGCCGAATTCCCCTGGCGGCACATGGAACTTGCCCGCATCGGCTACGACAACGTGGAAGGTTATCTGGACGGCGGCATCCCGGGCTGGATGAGCAAGGGCTGGGAGATCCGGGAGTTGCCCATGGTCTCCGCGCAGGAGTTGAAAAGGCGTCTGGCCGAGCCGCAGCCGCCCCTGGTGGTGGACGTGCGCACCCCGGGCGAGTACGCGGGCGAACACATTGAAGGCGCTCTGCACCTGCCCTTTGACGCTCTGCTGGCAGGCAACGACTGCCCCGGTTCGCCGGATGCGGAAAAGACCGTGATCTGCCAAAGCGGCTACCGCGCCGCCATTGCCGCAAGCCTGCTCCAGGCCAGGGGCTGCTCCGGAGTAAGCGTGCTGGCCGGAGGCATGGGCGCGTTCAAAAGCGTCTGAGCCGGGCTGCAATTCGCGTTCGGCGGGGAAAAGCCGGTTTTATCGAAGCCATCTTGTTTGAGATGTGGACTTCGTCCACACCCGGCAGGGGGCAACAAACCAGCGCTGCAAAGGTCACCCGGCCGATAAAGCTCCCGCGGCGTGAAAAACTTGTCTGCGTGCGATGCGGGCCGCACCCCTGCATCCACGTATTTGAATGAAAGGACCAAGGTTCAGTTTTACCTGCATATGACAGAAGAAGCGGGAAGGCTTGGCCTTCCCGCTTCTTCTGCATGCATATTCCAGAACGATTTGCTTTTGAGGTCATCCCTCAGCTCCGTCAAACGACGAGCGCTATGCAGTCACACATTGGGGTTTCCAAAGGGACTCAGTCCCTTTGGCCGCCGGAGGCAATTCGAACTCTTAGACAGCTTCAAAAAGAATTTGCTCCAAGAAACAGCTACGCCTTTGCACTGCCCGTGTGTTCCTTATAGGCCTGCACCGTGTTGCGCAGCAGCATGGCAATGGTCATGGGCCCCACGCCGCCCGGCACCGGGGTCATGGCCGAGGCGAGCAGGCGTACCGCGCCGAAATCGCAGTCACCGCACAACCCGTCCGGCGAGTGGTTGATGCCCACGTCAATGACGACCGCGCCCGGCTTGACCATGCCCGCATGGACGAACTTGGGTTTGCCCATGGCCACGAACAGAAAATCCGCCTCTCGGCATACGGCCTCAAGGTCGGTAGTGCCGGAGTGGCAGACCGTGACCGTGGCGTTGGCGTACTTGCCGGGGGCGCCCAGCATCAGGGCCAGGGGCTTGCCCACAATGTTGCTGCGCCCCACCACCACGGCTTTTTTGCCCGCGGGGGAAAGGTCGTAGCGTTCCAGCAGGACCATGACCCCGGCCGGCGTGCAGGGCCTGAGGCCCGGCAGCCCCAGAGTCAGCCTGCCCATGTTCACCGGGTGAAAGCCGTCCACATCCTTGTGCGGCGCAATGCGCTCAAGGCAGATCCGGCTGTCCAGGCCGCGCGGCAGGGGCAGTTGGAGCAAAATGCCGTCGATTTCCTCGCGGCTGTTCAGGTCGTCGATAAGGGCGATAAGCTCGTCCTGCCGCGTTTCCGAAGGCAGGCGAAAGGTCCGTGAAACGACCCCGGCCTCGCTGCACGCGCGTTCTTTGTTACGCACGTAGATCTGCGAAGCCGGATCGTCGCCCACAAGAATTACCGCAAGGCCGGGCCAGCGTCCGGCCTTGGGAGCAAGTTCCGCCACTTCCGCCGCGATTTCCCCGCGAAGGGCCGCGGCTGTGGCTTTTCCGTCAATAAGAATCATGCCGGCTATTCCTCTTCCGTCTCGTCCGCAAAACCGTAGTGCGCGGCCATGGCCTCCCCGTAGTAGAAGGCCGTTTCGTCCAGGTCTTCCTCGATGCGCAGCAACTGATTGTACTTGGCCAGGCGGTCGCTCCGGCACAGGGAGCCCGTTTTAATCTGCCCCGCGTTGGTGCCCACGGCAAGATCCGCGATAAAGGCATCTTCCGTTTCGCCGGAGCGGTGCGACACAACGGTAGTATAGCCGTTCTGCTTGGCGATTTCGATGGTGTCCAGGGTTTCGGTCAGGGTGCCGATCTGGTTCAGCTTGATGAGAATGGAGTTGCCCACTCCCTGCTCGATGCCTTCGGCCAGAATGGCGGGGTTGGTGACGAACAGGTCGTCGCCCACGATCTGCACCCGGTCGCCGAGCGCCACGGTCAATTCGCGCCAGCCTTCCCAGTCGCCTTCGGCCAGGCCGTCTTCAATGGAAATCAAAGGATATTTTTCGGTAAACTCTTCCAGGTAGCGCACCATCTCGGTGGAAGACAAGACCTTGCCTTCTCCCTTCAGGTGGTACTTGCCCTCGGAGTAAAACTCCGTGGCCGCCGCATCAATGGCCAGGGCGATGTCGATGCCGGGCGTGTAGCCGGCATCCTCAATGGCCCGCATGATGTACTGAAAAGCCTCGTCATGGCTCTTCAGGTTCGGGGCAAAGCCCCCCTCGTCGCCCACGCTGGTCACGTGCCCGTCGTCAGCAAGCAGCCCGCGCAGGGCGTGGAAGGTTTCCGCCCCCATGCGCAGGGCGTCGGCAAAGGTTTTTGCGCCGATAGGCAGAATCATGAATTCCTGGATGTCCAGGTTGTTGGGAGCGTGCATGCCGCCGTTGATGATGTTCATCAGGGGCACGGGCAGCACCTTGGCGTTCACGCCGCCGAGATACTGGTACAGCGGCAGGGCCAGAAAGTTGGCCGCCGCCCGGGCCACGGCCAGGGACACCCCGAGAATGGCGTTGGCCCCCAGGCGATCCTTGTTGTCGGTGCCGTCAAGGTCAATGAGCATATTGTCAACCTGCACCTGGCGCAGGGCGTTCATACCCACCAGGGCTTCGGCTATTTCGCCGTTCACATGGTCCACGGCCTTGGTTACGCCTTTGCCCCCGTAGCGTTTTTTATCGCCGTCGCGCAGTTCCAGCGCTTCGCGGCTGCCTGTGGAGGCCCCGGACGGAACCGCCGCCCGGCCGGTATGGCCGGATTCAAGACCTACTTCCACCTCAACGGTGGGGTTGCCGCGCGAGTCCAAAATTTCCCGCGCCCATACGGATACGATTGTGCTCATATATGCTCCTTGTCGTGACTTCGGCGGGGACCGGTTCCCCTTGTTGCTCGCCCGGAAACGCCGGGGCGGGATCCGTGTGTGCCTGTACCAATCGCCGGAAGCTATTTTACGTGTTCTTCATACACCATACGCAGACCGTCCAGAACAAGGTCGGGCCGCACCGCGTGAAAACAGTCGGTCACCTGGGCCAGGGCGGCGGCAAAACCGCCGGTAGCCACGGCAAACACAGTACCGCCCTCCGGGGCGATCTTGCGGGTCAGCCGCGCGATCAGCCCCTCGGCCATGGAGGCGAACCCAAAGACAAAGCCGTGGTTCAGGCTGGTCGCCGTAGACTGTCCCGGCACAGGGGAAATTCCCTCCACCTCAAGGCTTATCTGGGGCAGCTTGGCGGTGTTCCCGGCAAGCGCCCCTGCCGATGAAAATACGCCGGGACAGATCAGCCCTCCAAGATAGGCATTTCCTTTGACACAGTCAAAGGTCGTAGCCGTGCCGAAATCCACCGAGACGATGCAGTCCGGGTCCGGAAACAGCCTGCGCGCGCCGTAGGCGCCCACCAGCCGGTCCGCTCCCACTTCGTGCGGGCGGGCGTAGCGGTTTTCCAGGGGAACAGGCAGATCTTCCGGCGCAAGCAGCAGGGGAAGGTTCAAAAAACGGCCCACGGCCTGCCGGATCAGCCTGCTCATGCCCGGCACCACGGAGGATCCCACGCAGGCCGAAACCGCATCCGGGGAAATATCCATATGGCGCAGCAACGCGAGCAGGGACAGACCAAACTCGTCCGCCGTCTGCCTGCTGTCCGTGGGCAGCACATAGGTGACCAGGGGGCCGGAGCCCCGGCCTACGCCTATTTTGGTGTTGGTGTTGCCAATGTCGAAATAGAGTATGCGAGCGGCCATGGAATATCCGGGGGTAAGGGGAGCGGCGTTTTCAGAATCGCGGCAATGGAAAAGGCGGAAAAACCGGGCGGACGCCCGCTTTCGCCGAAGCGCCCCTCCGCTGCGGAACGAGGGCGGAGGGATACCGCAGCCGGGTACGCGCGTCAACGCCATGCTGTTGCCTCATTAGATTTACGCGATTTCTCCAAAAGTTCAAGGCGGCCCGCTCTCATTGCGACAAACTGACCACAGAATGCACCGCATCTTGTCCCGTGCCGTTTTGACACCTTTGGCCCGCACCCCCGCGGGCCTTTTGCCGGAACATCCACCCGTTCCCATTGCATTGACGCCTTTCGTCCAAAGTTTTATTGACTCCCCAGACAGTACCCTTTCTGATTGGAGAACCGCATGAAGAGCCGCAACAGCGCACGCCAGAGGGCCATTGCCCGCATCGCCCGTACCCGCCCCCTGGATGCCGGCGTGGACTACGTCAAGGAACCTTTGCGGGAAATTTTCGGTTCCCTGGTCTTTGGCGAAAACGCCATGCGCAACCGGCTGCCCAAGGACGTTTTTACCCGCCTGCTGGCCACCATCCGCCAGGGGCTGCCGCTGGAACCGGCCGTGGCCGACATCGTGGCCAACTCCATGAAAGAATGGGCTGTGGAAAAAGGCGCCACCCACTACACGCACTGGTTCCAGCCCATGACCGGACACACGGCGGAAAAGCACGACGCCTTTCTCATGCCCGCGGGCAACGGCGGCATCATCAACGAATTTTCCGGCAAAATGCTCATCAAGGGCGAGTCCGACGCCTCCTCCTTTCCTTCCGGAGGCATCCGCTCCACCTTTGAGGCCCGGGGCTACACCGCCTGGGATCCGCGCTCGCCCGTGTTCATCAAGGAAAGCCTCAACGGCCGCACCCTGTGCATCCCGACCGCGTTCTGCTCCTATACAGGAGAGTGCCTGGACCGCAAAACCCCGCTTCTGCGCTCCACCCAGGCCATTTCCGGCCACGCTCTGCGCATTTTGCGCCTGTTCGGCAACGCCACGTCCACCCATGTGAACGTCAGCCTGGGCGTGGAGCAGGAATATTTTCTGGTGGACCGCCAGTTCTTTCTGCAGCGCCCGGATCTCGTGAACACGGGGCGCACCCTCTACGGCGCGCGCCCTCCCAAGGGCCAGGAAATGGGCGACCACTATTACGGCAGCATCCGCGGGCGGGTGCTGGCCTTCATGATGGACGTGGAAGAGCGCCTTTACCGTCTGGGCATCCCCCTGAAAACTCGCCACAACGAAGTGGCCCCCGCCCAGTTCGAGCTCGCTCCCCTGTATGAAGAGGCCAACATCGCCACCGACCACAACATGCTGATCATGGAGACCCTGCGCGGCGCCGCCCGTGACCACGGCATGGTCTGCCTGCTGCATGAAAAGCCCTTCAAGGGCGTCAACGGCAGCGGCAAGCACAACAACTGGTCCCTGAGCGATTCCGAAGGCAACAACCTGCTCGATCCCGGCGACACCCCGCACGAGAACGCCCAGTTCCTGGTCTTTCTCTGCGCCGTGATGCGCGCGGTGCATACCTATGCCCCGCTGCTGCGGGTAGGCACCGCCATTGCCGGCAACGACCACCGCCTGGGCGCCCACGAGGCCCCGCCCGCCATTCTCTCCATGTTCCTCGGCAACGAGCTGATGGAAGTGGTCGAGGCCATCAAGGCCGGCACCCAGTCCAAGGGCCGCAAGCGCGAGCTGATGCGCATCGGCGTGACCGCGCTGCCCTCTCTGCCCCGCGACGCCACGGACAGAAACCGCACCTCGCCCGTGGCCTTTACGGGCAACAAGTTCGAGTTCCGGGCCGTGGGTTCTTCCCAGAGCCCCGCGCCCACGGTATTTTTGATCAACGTGGCGGTCACCGAAGCCCTGGACGCCTACGCCACCGCCCTTGAGGCGGAAACCGCCAAGGGAACGCCCTTCCTCGACGCGGTACACGCCCTGCTCCAGGCCGAATTCACCGCCCATTACCCGGTGCTGTTCGGCGGCGACAGCTACAGCGCGGCCTGGCCCAAAGAGGCCGAGCGGCGCGGCCTGCCCAACCTCAAGGACAGCGTGTCCGCCCTGGAGCGTTTTTCCGACGAAGGCAACGTGGCAGTGCTGGCCCGCTACGGCGTGCTCTCCCCGCGCGAAGTGAACGCCCGCCAGGATATTCTGCTCGGGGAGTACTCCAACTCTCTGGTTATTGAAGCGCAGATGACCCTGGAAATGGGCCGCACCCTGCTTCTGCCCGCGGGCCTCGCCTGGCAGAAGCGGCTGGCCGACACGATAGCCTCCCTGACCGGCATCGGCATGGAAACCGCCGTGGAAACCCACGTGGCCCTGCTGCAGCGGGTCAACCGGCACGTGCGCGACTTCATGATCGCGCTCGACCGCCTGGACGAGGAACTGCCCCGCTGCCTGGACATCAAGAGCTCGCCCCTGAAAAAGGCCCAGTTCTGTCGCGACCTGCTGGTGCCGGTCATGGCCGCCTGCCGGGCCGAGGGCGACGCCCTGGAATCCCTGGCCGACGACGCGGAATGGCCGATGCCCAAGTACCGGGAACTGCTCTGGATTTACTAGACGACATCAAAAAATGGGGCTCCGCCCCGGGCCCCGCTGGGGGAAATGATTTCTCCCAGACCCCCTCAAATTGAGGAGGAGCAATGGGCAGCCCGCAGATCGTGCGCAATGCCCTGTCCCTGCGCCATACCAGCCCAGGCCCCTTCCGGGGCAGCCGCCTGCCGGGCGGCATACCACTAACCCTGAGCGGACATCCATCACCATGAAAGTCATTATCTTCTGCGGGGGCAAAGGCACCCGCCTGCGCGAGGAAACGGAATTCAAGCCCAAGCCCATGGTCGAGATAGGCGGGCAGCCCATTATGTGGCACATCATGCAGCGGTACGCCAAGTACGGGCACAAGGAGTTCGTGCTGCCCCTGGGCTACCGGGGCGATGTCATCAAGCAGTATTTTCTCGACTACAAGATGCGCAATTCGGACTTTACCGTGGATCTTTCCGGCGGGCAGGTGCAGGTGCACCAGTCCGACGCCTGCGTGGACTGGAAGGTCACCCTCTGCGACACCGGGGAAGATACAGAAAAAGGCGCCCGCATCAAGCGCGTGGCCAGGCACATCGGCAACGAGCCCTTCATGGCCACCTACGGCGACGGCGTGGCGGATATCAATATTGATGCCCTGCTGGCCTTTCATAAAAGCCACGGCAAGCTCGGCACCTTTACCGGAGTGCGCATGCCCTCACGTTTCGGTACCGTGAGCACCAACGCCGAAGGACAGATCGAATCCTGGCAGGAAAAACCTATCCTGAACCAGTTCACCAACTGCGGCTTTTTCGTCTTTGAGCCGGAATTTCTGGAATACCTTACGGAAGACGAAAGCTGCGACCTGGAAAAAGCGCCGCTGGAACGCCTGGCCCGCGAAGGGCAGCTCGCCATGTACCGGCACGAGGGTTTCTGGCAGTGCATGGATACCCTGCGCGACTACCAGTTGCTGAACAGCATCTGGGACAAGGGCAACGTTCCCTGGGTGCAGTAGCGCAGCATACGCCTTTGGGGCGGGTACGGCCCCAGATGGTCATTTTTGCTCCGGCCGTGGACGAAAAAATGCACAGCCGGAGTAAAAATGATCTTTTCCTTGGTCTGTTCCCCAAGCCCTTCCATTGCGCCCGGGATACAAAGCAAGTACCCGCCGGAATGGAAGAAAAGCTCGCCCCAGGCAAGCGCGCGCGTAATACATTATGCCCTTTGCAGAAAGTACATGTTCTGCTATTAGGATTCTGCATGCCCGTTACCTGAGGGCAATCTTCCGCAACATACCCGCTACAAGGAATATCTTTCATGTTCGCAAACCAGTATACAAGCCGCCGGGTGTTCATCACCGGGCATACGGGCTTCAAGGGAACCTGGCTGACCACCTGGCTGCTGGAACTGGGCGCCGAAGTAACCGGCTTTTCCCTCGACATTCCCACCAGCCCTTCCGCCTTTGAAGAACTGGGGCTTGCGAAGCGCATCACCCACATTACCGGCGACGTGCGCGACCGCGAGGCCGTCAAGCGCGCCGTTGCGGCCTGCAAGCCGCACATCGTCTTCCATATGGCCGCCCAGGCCCTGGTGCGCCGTTCTTATGAAGACCCGGCCCAGACCTTTGAAACCAACGCCATAGGCACCCTCAACGTGCTGGAGGCCGTACGCGCCGTCCCGGAAGTGGAAGCCGTGGTCTGCATCACCAGCGACAAGTGCTACCGCAACGATGAATGGGTATGGGGCTACCGGGAGACCGATCCTCTGGGTGGAGCCGATCCGTACAGCGCCTCCAAGGCCTGCGCGGAAATCATCGCCCATTCCTATTTCCGCTCCTACTTTTCCGGAGAAAAGCCGGGCGTCGCCACAGTGCGGGCGGGTAACGTCATCGGCGGGGGCGACTGGGCGGAAGACCGACTGGTGCCCGACTGCGCGCGTTCCTGGGCCAAGTCCGAATCCGTGACCATCCGCAGCCCCTGGGCCACGCGCCCGTGGCAGCACGTGCTGGAACCCCTTTCCGGCTATCTCTGGCTGGGCGCCAAGCTGCTGCGCAAGGATCACCTGGACCCCGAAGCTCCTTTTCCCCTGGATGCGGAGGCCTACAACTTCGGCCCCGCCGCCGACGTGAACGCCACAGTGGCCGAGGTGGCCGACGCCCTGGCGGCCCACTGGCGGGACTTTTCCCTAGCCATGGACCGTAGCGGCCAGCCCGGCAAAAAAGAATGCACCCTGCTCAAGCTCTGCTGCGACAAAGCCCTGGCTCATTTACAGTGGAAAGCCACTCTGCCCTTTACGGAAACCATCCGCTACACCGCCGACTGGTACCGTGCTTTCTATGCGGGAGAGGCCTCCGGCGCCGCACCCGCCACAGACGGCGGCAAGGCGGTCCGTCCCGACATGTACGCCTTCACGGCGAAGCAGATAGCCGAGTATGCGGTCAAGGCAACCGAAGGAGGGCTTCTGTGGACACGGTAACGGCGCACCCCGGCTTGAACGAAACCAAGATACACGGCGTATTCCTGCAGGAGCTGCACGAAATCGACACCGAGGGCGGCCCGGTGCTGCATATGCTGCGAGCCGACAGCCCCCTGTATCACGGCTTCGGCGAGGTTTATTTCTCCGTGGTTCTGCCCGGCTCGGTCAAGGCCTGGAAACGCCACTCCCTGCAGACCCAGCACTTTGCCGTGCCTTCCGGACTGATCGAAGTGGTTCTCTATGACCCCCGCGACGATTCGCCCTCCAAGGGCGTGCTCGCCAGCTTCCATCTCGGCAGGCCGGGCTGCTACAGGCTGCTGCGCATCCCGCCGGGGCTGTGGTACGGCTTTACCGCCCGCAGCGACACCCCGGCCATACTGGCCAACTGCGCGGACATCCCCCACTCGCCCGAGGAGTCCGAGCGCCTGCCCAGCGATTCTCCCCTTATTCCCTATACCTGGCGCTGACAAACGCCGCAGCCAGGGGCCGCCGGGCCCCTGGGGCAGAATACTTTTAAAGTTGCCCAAGGGTTATATTGCCTCCGGCGGCCAAAGGGCGTGGCGCCCTTTGGAAACCCCATTTTTTGTCAGACCACAGTAGAAAATTGCAAAGTCACTTTGCTCAAGGGGCTGTTTTCAAATAAAAGATTTCGCGCCAAAGACAAGGAAACCGGCCCTTTTTGCGAAGGGAGTGTACTCTTATCGTACTCGACCGGAGAAAAAAGGGCCGGTTGACGCAGTATTTGGACGAAAGATTTATTTAAAAACAGCCCTTGGCCCCGGATATGCCCATGAACACCCCCTCTTTGCGCTGCCTCGTCACCGGCGGCTTTGGCTACGTAGGCTCGTGGATTGTCCGGCGGCTGGCGGAAAGCGGCCACACGGTATTTGTGCTCTCGCGCGGGGCGGATACCCCTGACCTCGGCGTGCCCTACACCCTGGTCCGGGCCGACCTTGCCGCGCAGACCCCGGAAGAGTTGGCCGCGATCCTGCCCGGCAACCTGGATGCCTGCGTGCACATGGCCAGCTTCAACGAAGCCTCGGCCCCCGGGTACGCGCGCCAGGCCCTGCTGGTAAACGCCTTTGGCACGCGTACCCTGCTGGAAGCCCTGGCCGTCGCGGCAAAAACCGCGAAGGGCGGTGCAGGCGGCACTCCGCCTCTGCCCCTCTTCGTCTATTTCAGCACCTTTCACGTGTACGGGCGCAGCAGCGGCGCCATAACCGAGGCAACACCCCCGGCGCCCGCGGGCGACTACGCCCTGACCCATCTGTTCGCCGAGGAATACTGCCGCATGTTCGCGCACCCCTCGCGCGGCGATCTTGCCCAGCCTTGCGTCATCCTGCGCCTGACCAACGGGTTCGGCGCGCCCAGCATCACCCCCTTCGGCAAGTGGTATCTGCTGCTCAACGATCTTTGCCGGCAGGCCTTTTATGAGGGGCGCGTGCTCCTGCGCTCCAACCCCGCCCTTGAGCGGGATTTTGTCTGGCTCGGCGACGTTGCCGCCGTGGTGGAGCGGCTCTTGTCCCGGCGCGATCTCGCGGGCAGGCTGTTCAACCTCTCGTCCGGAAGGGCCGTCAGTATCGGCGAGGTAGCGGCGCTGGCCGCAAAAACCGCCTCCCGCTTCCTCGGCAAAGAGGTGCCCCTGCATCTGGAATACCTGCAAGCAGCCGGAGCAGCCGCACAGAACCCGGATACGCCCCCTGCCCTGCGGGTGGACAATACCGCCCTTGCAACCGCTTTGGGCTGCGCCTTTTCTTCGCCCATGGAAGACGAAATGCTCGCTATCTTCCGCTTTCTGCAGGAGCACGGCGCCCGGCCCTGACCACAGCGGCCCCGCGCTTGCGCTCCAGGGATATGTCCGGCCGCGCGCGCTTCCGCCCGGATGCAGAAAATACCGCCGTGCATGCAGCTTCGGATTTCTTACTCCGCCCCTCTTGTTTTCTTCCGGCAACAGGCTATTGTAAAGACAGCCCGCCGCCTGCGCGTGGAACACGTTGCAGGCGTTGCAACGGCACATAAGGATGCCCCGTCATGTCCACTTCTTCGGTCACAGTTCTGCTTACCGTCTTCAACGGCATGCCCTACCTGCGGGAAACGGTGGACAGCGTGCTTGCGCAGGAGCTGCGCGATTTTCGCTTTCTGATTCTGAACAACGGTTCAGAGGACGGGACCGGAGAATTTCTCGCCGGTATCGAAAAACGCGAGGATCCTCGCGTCACCGTCGAGCATCTGCCCGAGAACATCGGCAGAACCGCCGTGCTCAACAGGGGCCTTGCCATGGTGCAAACCCCCCTTACGGCCATTATCGACGCCGACGACCTGGCCGCGCCCGACCGGCTCGCCAGGCAGTGCGCGTTTATGGAGGCGCACCCGGAAGTGGATCTGGTGGGCTGCGACGTCGTGTACATTGACCGCAACGGCAACACGCTGGGCGAACAGCATTTTCCGGAAGGACACGCGGAACTGTGCAACCGCCTCCCCTTGTTCAACCAGTTCGCCCATGCCGGGTGCTGCTTTCGCACCCGGGCGGCCCTTGCCGTGGGTGGGTATCCTTCGGCCTATCCCTACGCCCAGGATTTCGGGCTGTGGCTGGCCATGCTGGCGGCGGGCAGCATCGTTGCCAGCATCGCCGCTCCCCTGGCCCGCATCCGGGTGCATCCGGGCCAGGCCACACGGGATCTGCGCCTGCTTGTGGTGCGCAGCCAGGACGATCATAACCTGGCCGAAGCCATGCTCGCCGTGCCCGGAATCGCCCCGGCCTCCCGCCAGGCCGCTCTTTTTCGCAGCGCAGCGGCCCTTGCGCGCCTGGGCAGGTACAAAGAAGCCGCGTCCCGGCTGTGGAGGGGCATTACCGAAGCCCCCCTTGCTCTGCCCGTGAACCCCATCTTGTGGGAACGCTTGACCGTGGAATGGAAAAAACTTATGTCCCGTTTCCTCAAAAAGGAAACTCGCCCATAAGCGCACGCCCGCAGATTACGGTACAGCAATAAAAAAACCGGTGGACCGGACTTTCGCGCCGTTGCGGCGCGGCGCATACGGCATCAACTACAAAATACAATAGTAAAGGACTGACGAGTTCCATGCCTCTTCCCGTGCATATGCTTTCTTCCCTGTATACCCGCTTCGGGCTCAAGGTGGGCATCGCCTGCGTGGTGGGCTACGCCTTTTCCCACTGGATAGGCTCTCCGTATCCGGTGTGGTCCGTGGTCTCTACCATCATCGCCATGCAGATCAACGTGGCCGAATCGGTGCAGGCCGGATTGATGCGCATCACCGGCACAGTCATCGGCGCGGCGATCGGGATCGGCCTGCTGCTGGCCGTGCCCAAAA
Source organism: Desulfovibrio sp. (assembly GCA_031556355.1). Classification (GTDB taxonomy): domain Bacteria; phylum Desulfobacterota; class Desulfovibrionia; order Desulfovibrionales; family Desulfovibrionaceae; genus Frigididesulfovibrio. Next base: position 17,946 of record JAVBTB010000022.1, read on the forward strand.
CCCCGTTCTGGATGGGGGTGTCGATATTCGTCATTACCGTGGTCTGCGCCTTCCTTACCCGCTACAGCAACCGCTACAACGCGGTGTCCATCGCGGCGACGGTGGTGCTGCTTACCGGCGCGCTGTATTCCAAGTCCGGCTATGAGGAAGCCGTCACCTTCGGCCTGATGCGGGTCGCGGAAATCTGCATCGGCGTGGGCAGCGCCTTCCTGGTCTCGGTGGTGCTCTGGCCGGTGCGCCTGGTGGACACCCTGCGCGCGGATCTCGGCCTGCAGTTTCTGGAATGCGCCCGCCTGCTTGATACCCTGCTCTCGGCCTTTCTGGCCCGCCAGCAACAGCAGCCCTATACCCTGATCGCCGGCATCGAGAGCAAGGTGTGGGAAAACCACGAACGCCTCTCCAAGGCGCGCAAGCACGAATCCCTGCTCTACCACTACGAGCACGGCGTCATGGCCATCCAGGTCGCGGCTCTTGACCGCACCACCGAATCGCTACGCACCATGATTGAAGCCCTGAACGACTACGACGAGGAAGGGCGCGACATTCTCCTGGGCGAGGAACTGCGCACCCTGGGCGACGCCATTATGGCCACGCTGCGCCACCTGGGCGGGGCCGACTCCACGCACCCGGCCCCGGATCTGGTACGCGGCCTTACCGGCGGCGTTGCCGATGCCGAACAGCGCCTGAGCGAACTGCGCAGCGCAGGTGCCACCAAGGCATACAACCTGCACAAGATACTGCAATTCTTCACCTTCTATCAGGCCATGCGCATGCTTGCGGAATCGCTGCTCATCGCCCTGGACAGAATCCAAAATCACGCACCCCGCAAAAAGGCGGTCCGATAGTCATGTACGCCCCCATCCCGATGATCCCCGGCCCCGTCACCCTCCACCCCAATGTGCTTGCCGCCCTGCAGCAGGATTACGGCTCCGGCCAGGTGGAAAAGGACTTTCTGCCCCTGTACGCCAAGACCGGCAAACTGCTGGCAAAGCTCATGGGTACGGACAACGAGGTTGTCCTCATGACCGGCGAGGGCATGCTTGCCCTGTGGGCCGCCCTCAAAAGCTGCCTGAAGACGGGCGACAGCGTGGTCAGCGTGGGCACCGGGGTTTTCGGCGACGGCATCGGAGAAATGGCCGCGTCCCTTGGCTGCCGGGTAGAAGCCGTATCGCTGCCGTATGATACCACCATCGGCGTTGGCGACAGCCTGGTCCGTATTGAAGAAGCCATCCGCAGGGTCAAGCCGGTCATGCTCACCGCAGTGCACTGCGAGACACCGTCCGGCACCCTGAACCCCCTGCGGGAACTCGGCGAGATGAAAAAACGCCTGGGGGTTCCCCTCTTTTACGTGGATGCCGTGGCCAGCCTGGGAGGCGCTCCGGTGCTCGCCGACGCCTGGAATGTGGATCTGCTGCTCGCGGGTTCGCAAAAATGCCTTTCCGCCCCGCCTTCCATGAGCATCATCGGCGTGAGCGAAACCGCCTGGGAGATCATGGGCCGGGTGAACTATCAGGGTTACGATGCCATCCTGCCCTTCCGTACGGTGCAGGAAGACGGACGCTGCCCCTACACCCCGTACTGGCACGGCGTGGCCTGCCTGGAAGCGGCTGCAACGGTATTGTTGGAAGAAGGGCCGGAGAACGCCTTTGCCCGGCACGACACCGTCGCCCGGCAGTGCCGCCAGGGGCTCGCCGCCCTAGGGATAGCGCTGTTTCCCACTCCCGGGTCCGTCAATGCCCCCACGGTAACGGCGGCTCTGGTGCCTCAAGGGTTTACATGGCCCGACTGGCAGGCCCGGCTGCGCGAGCGCGGCCTGATCGTGACCGGCAGTTTCGGGCTCATGGCCGGAAAAGTCTTCCGCCTGGGGCACATGGGCACCCAGGCGGACGCATCTTTGATGGAACGCGCTCTGCGAGTAATCGCGGAATCCGTTTCGCGAAATATTTAGATTTTTACTAAAGAAATTCTAGTACAATCGAAATCCTTCTAGGGTGTGTCGACATTCAATCATGATTGAGCTAGACTCATGGCAGGAGGATTGCCATGCACCGCCGACACGCCTTACGCGACGACCAGTGGGAACGAATAAAGGATGCCTTGCCGGGCAAGATTGAAGACCCCGGCAGA
>JAVBTB010000004.1:0-85247 GCA_031556355.1 Desulfovibrio sp.
CCCCCCCCCCCCCCCCCCCCCCGCCCCCCCCCCCCCCCCCCCCCCCCCCCCCCCCCCCCCCCCCCCCCCCCCCCCCCCCCCCCCCCCCCCCCCCCCCCCCCCCCCCCCCCCCCCCCCCCGCCGGAGGCATTTTCTTCTCTCATGCATATCAATATACAGAATCTTTCCAAGTCGTTTGGCGGACGGGACATTCTGGCGGACTTTTCGCTGGAGGTGCAGTCCGGGGTACGGCTGTGCGTGTGCGGCGCCAACGGGAGCGGCAAATCGACCCTGCTGCGGCTGCTGGCCGGCAAGGAAGCGCCCGACGCGGGGCGGGTGGTTATGCCGCGGGAATGCCGCCTCGGGTATGTGGAGCAGGAGCTGGACGAAGCGCGGCTGGACACGCAACTGCTGCCTTTTGTGCTGGATGTGCTGCCGGACTGGAATGATTTTTGGGACGCCTGGGAAGCGGCGGCCGCCGGAGGCGACGAGGGGGAGATCGCGCGTCTTTCGGCCCGTCAGACCGAGCTTGAGTTGCAGTATGGGTATAACCCGGAACACCGGGCCAAGGCGGTGCTTTCAGGCCTGGGGTTTGCGGAACGCAAGTGGCACCTGACCCTGCGGGAGCTTTCCGGCGGCTGGCGCGAGCGGGCCAAGCTGGCCAGGGTGCTGACCGCCGGCGCGGACGTGCTGCTGCTGGACGAGCCCACCAACCACCTGGATCTGGAAGCGGTGGAATGGCTGGAGTCGTTTCTGCTGGAATACGAGGGCGCGCTGGTGTTCGTGGCCCACGACCGGGTGTTCATGGACAAGGTGGGCACCCATATCCTGTACTTTGGGGGTTCGGGCAAGCCGGTATTCCGCAAGGGCAGCTTTACGCAGTTTGTGGCCCTGCAGGAGGAATTTGACGGGCAGCGCGCGCGGGAGGCCGCGCGAGTGCAGGAAGAGATCGAACGCAAGATGGATTTTGTGCGCCGGTTCAAGGCCAAGGCCACCAAGGCCAGGCAGGCGGCTTCCCGCCAGAAGATGGCCAAGAAGCTGGAAAAAGAGCTGGAGGGCCTGCAGGCGGAACCCAAGCGCAAGGAACTGGGGTTCAAGTGGCCCGCGCCGCCGCAGTCGGAGCGCACGGTGCTGTCGGTGGCGGACCTGGGGTTTTCCTTTGCCGACGGGCAGCGCATGTGGGAGAAGCTCTCCTTTACCCTGTACCGGGGGCAGAAAGTCGCTCTGGTCGGCCCCAACGGCTGCGGCAAATCCACATTGCTGAAAATTCTGGTGGGCAAGCTGGAACGCGGGGGCGGCAGCATGGTGATGGGGCAGCAGGTGCGGCTGGGGTACTTCAGCCAGCATCAGCTCGACACCCTGAACCCGGCGGGCACGGTGCTGGGGGAGATACGCCGCCTTTCCGATCCGCGCACCACGGAAGAAGAGCTGATGAGCGTGCTGGGGCTGTTTTTGTTGGGGCAGAACTACTTTGAGCGCGTAGTCGGCAGCCTTTCCGGAGGAGAAAAGAGCCGGCTGATCCTGGCGACGCTGTTTCTGGCCCGCTGCAACTTTCTGGTGCTGGACGAGCCCACCAACCACCTGGACCTGGAAAGCCGCGAGGCCCTGGTGGAGGCCCTGTCCTCTTTTGAGGGCACGTTGCTCATGGTCGCCCACGACAGACACCTGCTGAACGAGGCGGCGGACCAGATCTGGGCGCTCTCGCCCAAGGGGTTTACCGTATACGAGCGCGGCTTTGAGGAATACGCCGAAGCCAGGCGGGCCCAGCGCCAGGCGGAAAATGCCCTGGCCCTGGAGCAGAAGCGCGGCGAGACAAAGCGCACCCTGGGGCTCTCGCGCGAGGACATCAAGCGCATCAAGCGGGAGCGGGCGGAAGCGCGCAAGGCGCTGTACCGGCAAATGAAACCCCTGCAGGACGCCTACGACACCCTGGAAAAAGAACTGGAGCAGACCCTTGAGGAACAGGGCCGTGTTGAGGCCACGTTGGCCGACCCGGAAGTGTACGCCGATTCTGCCAAGGCCACGGAACTGCTGAAGTCTTTCCACGCACTGCAAAGCAAAGCCGACAGCCTGCTGGAAAAGCTGGCCGCCGCCGAAGCCGCCCTTGCTCCCTTTGAGGCGGAAAAGACGGCCCTTGCGGACGAGGATTCCTGAGCCAGCCCCCCGGGAGACTCCGGGCGGCGGCGCGGTCACGGGAGGAGGGCGAACTGCCCGTGTTGCCTCTGCGGGGCATGGCGTTGGCGCGGGCAGTTCATTGCCTGTAAAAATGCCCTTTCCTGTTTCCTTAAAAGCCCGTAGGATGCGTGACTGTGGCACGCATCCATACAATACTACCGATGCCCCGGCTCTGGGGCGGTAAGGAGAAATCATGAGCGCATCATCCAAAAAGGTGCTCGGTATCGCCCTCGGCGTGCTGCTTCTGGCAGCCGCAGGGGGTTATTTTGTAGGCATTCCCATGTGGGAAAAAGAACAGGCGAAAAAGATAGAAGAATTCCTGGCTCGGTTGCCGGGCACAGCCAAGGTGGAGCGCATCTCCGTCAGCCTGCTGCAGAAAGGCGCCACCCTGCATGGGTTTTCCGGCTCGTACACGGATGAGAGCGGGAACACACACAAGTTGGACGCCAAGGAATTGTCTCTCAGCGGTCTGAACTTTTCCGCACCCACAGCAAAGGGCGTTGTCCAGCTGGCTGACAAGGTCAGCGCCAACGGCCTGAGCTTTGCCTCCAATGTGCTCGGTATCGCGTCCTCGGGAAGCATTCAGGAAGTAACCGCCTCCAACATCACCGGCGACCTTGCCGCCCTTATCGATCCGGAAATCCGGAAGGCCCCGCCTCTCAAGCGGATAGAGATTCTGAGCGCCTTTCATGTGGGCGGTGTTTCCGCCAAAGGCATCAGCCAGACTGTGGAATCGCCCTCCGGGCCTCTCGCCGTGAGCATCGGCAGTATGGAATCCAAGAACATGACGCTTGCTGGCGGCGGCGACTATGTCCTTACCCAGGTTAAAAGCTCCGTAGCCGACCGGAGGGGTATGCAGTCGGAGTTCGCCTTTGATAAAATGACGATATCCGGGGTTAATGACAAGGCCATTCTGGAAAAGAAATTCTCCACCATCGTCCAGTCCATGGGGATACAGGGCATGACCCTTGTCTCGAGGGAGTCCGGCGCTCTCCAGCGGATAACCGCCAAAGAGATGGCCCTGCGAGACCTGCGGGCCGATCTCGGCACCCTTTCCGAGCAGGGGCTCAACAATGCGCCGGCAAGCCAGATACTCGGCACCCTCGTGCAAACGCGGGTCGGCCAGATCTCTGTGGTGGGCTATGGCGTGGCACATGAGGCCGGAATACTCGGCTCGTACGGCTTTACCGTAGAGTCCGCGGAAGCCCGCGATGTCAGCATGCTGCAATGCGGGGAAACGAACTGGCGCGGCGTTGGCCTGAGTGTCCTCGGCTCTGAAAAGGCGCATGTGGGCAGCCTCTCTCTTAAACGGGCGCAGCTTCCCGATGTGGTGACCGCCATACTGCGCTCAGAAGAATCCGATATGAGCGATGAGGAGACGTTTGCCTTGCTTGAGAAAGAAAAGCTGGTGATCGATCACCTGGTCATCAGCGACGTGCGCGTCGCCCCCACCGACGAGAAAGATCCGCTTACCGTAAAGTCCTTTACGCTGGATGTGGACGCCAATCTCTCCAACATCTCCGTAAAGAAAAGTATGGAAGAATTCGTGGTGCCCGCCGCGATATACCGCCAGCTTGACCACAAGATGGAACTCTTTGCGGATATATACGGCAAGCCGCTGAATTTTTCCGGCAGGTCGGATGTGGAAGTCACCCACGCCAAAGGCAAGGGGGACATCCACATCAAAACCGTGAGCTTTGGCGACGACTCCCTTGGCAACGCTACGCTTTCCGCAGATCTGAATTTTGTGGGGCACCCGGATATCCTTAAATTTTTTGACAAACCGGTGGAAGTCAAACTGGTCAAAAGCCAGCTCTCCTTGCAGGACAAGGCACTGATTGGGCTGCTTTTTGACGTGCAGTACAAGGAAGCGAGCGAGTTCGAGACTATGCCGGAAGGAGTGACCAGCAAGACCCTGCGAGACGTGGGGGCTCTGAAGATCCAAAACCTCGCGGCCTCTTACCCCACCAAAGAGCTGCAAAACCTGATCCAGGCCTGCGCCGATTTTGTGCGCAACTCCGGAACCCTGTCCATCTCCCTCAACCCGCCTGCGCCTGTTTCCGTAATGGACCTGAACAATGCGGAACTTCTGCCCGAAGGAACCCTGGGCATTCAGGCCAAGTGGGTGCCCGGCATAAATATGGCTCCGGCAACGGCTCCCGCGGCTCCCGCGAAATAGCAGGCACCGCCTTACACATCCGCAGTATCTTTGAGGCCCTCGTTGGTGTGACGGGGGCCTCGTTTTACACACGCTCCCGTCGTCGGCAGCCTGGCTGTGAGCGGGAAATACGGGGTTTCAAAATCAGCGTTCCGCCCAGACTTTCTGCAACAGTCAGGGGCTTCCAGTGAACCGGGAGCACTACTCCACGGCAGGTTTGACATAGGGCTGTACACGTAGGATACTGCACGCTCGGCTGCTCCCGGCGCTCTATGGAAACGCGAGCGTTCGCGGCGTTGCCGCATGACCATCCGACCTATAAAGGAGTGAAACACATGAAAAAAATTCTTGCCCTGGGATTCATTTTCGCCTTTTGCGCAATGGCCGCCAGCGTGCCCTCACCCTCCTGCGCCGCGGAAACAATCAAAATGTCCACGACGACCAGTACCCGCGACTCCGGCCTTCTGGACTATCTCCTGCCGCTCTTCACCAAGGATACCGGCATCACCGTGCAGGTTATCGCCAAGGGAACCGGAGCGGCCATCCGCGACGGGGTGGACGGAAACGTGGACGTCATCTTCGTGCATGACCCGGATCGCGAAAAGAAGTTCGTGGCCGACGGCTGGGGAACCAAGCGCTATGAAGTCATGCACAACGACTTTGTCATCGTGGGTTCTCCCAAAGACCCGGCCGGCATCAAGGGCATGAAGGACGCCGCCGGCGCCCTGAAGCGCATTGCGGAAAAACAGGCGCCCTTTGTCTCGCGCGGCGACGATTCCGGCACCCACGCCAAGGAACTGGGACTCTGGAAAACGACCGGCCTGCCCATGGTAAAGACGGAACAGAAAGTGTCCGCCGGCGGCCAGGAAAAAACCCTCACCTTTGAAACGCCCCAGGGTGCCTGGTACCTCAGCATCGGTCAGGGCATGGGCAAAACGCTGTTCATGGCCGAGGAAAAGGAAGGCTACGCCTTGTCAGACCGCGGCACCTTTATCCAGCAAAAGTATGGGAAAAAGCCTCCCACGGCCCTGGAAATCATGGTCGAAGGCGACTCGGAACTGTTCAACCCTTACGGCATCATCCCGGTCAATCCCGCGAAATATCCCCACACCAAGGTGAAGGAAGCCACGCAGTTCGCCGAGTGGCTGGTTTCCCCGAGGGGACAGCAGCTCATCGCCCGCTATCAGCTGGAAGGGAAGCAATTGTTCTATCCGGACGCCATTCCTGACGCCAAATAACGAAACGGACCGGAGGGACGGGCAACGCAATGGGCGGCATCTTCCTTGACAGTCTCATCACCGCGCTGGGCATGATCATGAGCGGTGACAGGGAGTTGTGGAGCATTGTGTTCCTGTCCCTGCGCTGCACGTCCCTGGCCTGCCTGTACAGCGCGGCCGTCGGCATTCCGGCGGCCCTGTGCCTGACCAACAACGAATTCCCGGGCAAACGTTTCGTTCTGCTGGTTCTCAACTCGCTCCTCGCTTTGCCTACGGTGGTTGTGGGGCTGTTCCTGTACGCGTTCCTCTCCCGGCGCGGCATTTTCGGCCCCCTGGACCTTCTCTATTCCCCCGCCGCCATCATCCTGGGCCAGTTCATCCTCATTCTGCCCCTGGTCGTCATGTTCACTTACGCCGCCCTGAACCGTCTGGACAAGCGGTACAGGGAAACCGCCCTGACTCTCGGCGCGAACGCGTGGCAGACTGCTTGCAGCGTCATGCGCGAATCCCGGTTCGCTCTGGTGGCGGCCTTGTGCGCCGCTTACGGCCGGGGCATCGCCGAGGTTGGCGTCAGCATGATGCTCGGCGGCAACATCAAGGGATTTACCCGCACCATGACCACGGCCATGGCCCTTGAATACGACAAGGGCGAATTCACCCTGGCCCTCGGCCTCGGGGTCGTGCTGCTGCTCGTCAGCTTCGCCCTCAACGCCGCCCTGGGATTTTTCCAGGGCGGCGGGGAGTCCTGACCATGGAATTCCTCTACTCCCTGCGCAACGTGCGCCGCCGTTTCGGCGACAGGCTGGTTCTGGACATAGACGCGCTGGACATTGAGCCCGGGGCCATCTACGCCCTGCTGGGCGCCAACGGCGCCGGAAAGTCCACGCTGATGCGCATTCTCTCTTTTCTGGACAGGCCTTCAGAAGGGGAATTGTTCTTCCGGGGAAAAAAGGTCGAACCCGGCCAGGAGGCGCGCCACCGGAAAGGCGTGGTCTGGGTTCCCCAGCACCCGGTCATGTTCACGGGAAGCCTCCTCTACAACATCGAATATCCCATGGCTCTGAAGGGAGTTCCGGCGGCGGAACGGAAACGCAGGGCGATGGAACTGCTGGAAATCGTCAACCTGGCGTCCTTGCGCAATGCCCCGGCCCACCGCCTTTCAGGGGGAGAAGTCCAGCGGGCGAGCATCGCCAGGGCTCTGGCCGCGGACGCCGCAGTCATCCATTTCGACGAGCCTACGGCCAACGTGGACCAGCGTTCTCTCGGCGATTTCATCGCTCTCGCCCGCGCCATCCGGGAAACGAGGGGGCTTTCGCTTCTCGTTGCGACGCATAACGCCGACATGGCCGCGGAACTGTGCCACAAACAGATATTTCTGGCGGAAGGCAGGCCCGTCCGCCAGCGCCTCCTGCCCGGCGGCGGCGTTGTCTGGCCCGCCCGCATGGCCGGTCTTCCCGGCGGATCGGGCGTCATGGTCAGCCGCAAGGCTCTGGAACCATTCTCCGTGAACGGCTCTTTGCCGGAAAGCGGCCACCTGCGCGGCCTTGCCGAAATCGCGGCCGGGGTGACGCTGCGCCTCGAACTCGGACCCGGCAACAGCATTGACGTCTTACTGGAGAATCCCGCCTGTCGCGAACAGATCCGGGGCATGACGCTGGGCGACATTCTGCCTGTTGCGCCTGAAAACGACACGTCCCCTGGAGCAAATCAATTTTGAAGTTGTCCAGAGTCGAATCGCCTCCGGCGGCCAAAGGGGATGATCCCCTTTGGAAACCTCATTTTGTAAGGCAGACTCACGTGAATCATCTCAAAGTTACTTTGCTATAAGGCGGAATGCCTCTCAGGCGCGCAGAGAGGCAACACGTTGTTCACCCCCGGCTCCATTTGGGAGCCGGGGGTTTTTGCTACACCAAAAAAGGCTTACGATTGTGGATCATAAGAGAGGCTTGCTTTTTGGAGCGGCCCTTTCCGATTCGGGGACGCCCAGGCAGGGACGGGAAGCGTTACATCTGGAAAGGGCGATGGGCTCGGACCGATCCCCTCTTCACATCAGCCTTTCTTCTTGCGGCGGTGTTCGGGTCATGCTTGGCGTCTGCGGGTGTACACGATGGCGATAACCAGACAAATCGCCAGACCAATGCCCACAGCCAGAGGACCGTTGGGCCCGACTCCGGCCGCCGAGCTCGCCGTACCCAGGCGATGGGCCGCCGCTCCGCCGAAAAGCATGCCCAAAGCGAAGAGAGCGGCATCGGTGCTGCCTTCGCCGCCGGCGAAGAGCTGACGGCCGGGGCACCCGCCGGCAAGGGTAAATGCCAGCCCGGCCACGAGCATTCCGGAGAAGTTCCATAGCCCGTCGGTGTGGGCTACAGGCTGTCCCGCAAAACCGGGGTGAAATTGTCCAACGATCATGTTTACCGCAAAGGCGGCGGCTCCGAGAGCGGCAAGGCCGAAGAACAGATGGAAGCTCTTGTGCAGGAAAATATCGCGGAACGCGCCGACGGTGCAGAAGCGGCTGCGCTGGGCAAGAAATCCGGCCGCCAAACCGGCGGCAAGAGATATGAGCAGCGTGGCATGCTTGGATCCGGGGCCTTCCAAGGAGTACCATAAGATGCCGCTCTGGGCCTCGCCTTCCACCGGAGCAAAGACGAATCGTAGCGCCAGTAGCGCAACGAGCACTGTCGGAAAAATCAGCCCCACAGCAAAGGATTGTTTCTGAGAAACGCCCAACGAGTATCCCCGCCGCAGGAATTGCGCGCCGATGAAAATGCCCGTCGCCAGCCCGGCGAGGCCGAGCAGAGCGTTGCCGTCGCCGCCCGCAAGGCGCAGTACGGCACGCCAGGGACAGCCGAGGAAGACCAGCGCGCCAAGAGCCGCAATCGCGCCCAAAAGCAGACGGATAAGGGGTGACGCCCCGCCGCGCGGGGAAAATTCGCGCGTCGCCAGGGCCGCCATGAAGGCCCCCAGCCCCAGGCCGATAATTTCCGGACGCAGGTATTGCACCACTTTGGCCTGATGCAGTCCCAACGCCCCGGCAATATCGCGCTCAAAGCAGGCTACACAGATGCCCATGTTGCCGGGGTTGCCGAAGTATTGCAGCAGAGTGGCAAGAATCCCGATGACCCCACCCGCAAGCAGGATGCCTTTTGTGGAAGCCAGAAAATTTTCACTGCGTTGGCAGGTAGAACCTGTCGCTGTTCCCATGATGACTCCATACATTGAATCGATTGTGGCAGAAAAGAAAAAGCCCTTCACACGCAGAAACGGCGCCGAACCGGCCTCAGTTCCGCGCTTCACGGCGGTCGGGGGAAAAATGCCGGCGCCTTGCCACGCAAGATCAACCGGACCGAAAGGTGAGAGAGCCCCGGTTGATCAAATCCAACAAAGGTGCAGTAGCCTGTTTTTCTTATGAGAGGGGGGAAAAGGCATGATTTGGAAAGCGGATGGGAGCCGAGCGACCCGCGCCGGCAAAAAGGGCGGCTCATGGTCGCCACCTTGCTGCGCGCCGAACGGGTAAAGCCGCCGGAAAACGCACCAACACGGAAAGAACCTTACGCCCTGGGTGAGTCTGATAGAAAAAAGGTCGAGGGCTCAGCCGCGTGCAGTGGGAAGAGTGATGAGTGCCGAGCGACCCGCGCCGGCAAGGGGCACGCCTCACGGCCGCCCTCCCGGTGGCAGGGGGATCAGCTGCCCGCAGACAGGCAGGAAAGAGTGGAGACCGCAAAAGTTCATATACTTCTCAGCCAATACAGGATGTGCTTCGAGCACGGAGTACATTACTTAGGCTGAATCCAGTGATTCTGGCGCGCCAGGGAGGAATCGAACCCCCGACCGACTGCTTAGAAGTACGATGCATGTTAAGCTAACACGCTTGATTTGTTTGAGCAATGCCTAAAACAGGGTTCGGGCAAAATGCTCTAAGATGCTGAAATTTGATGCATAGGAGAAAATCCCCTACATCCTTGTATGCCCTTTGTATGCCCTAATCAATCGAGGGCCTTAGAGCGGTCGCCCTGTGCATCTCTCCCGGCATAAGATGGTAATACCACTTATGCGTGGTCGTCACCGCGCTATGGCCGAGAAGACGGGACACCGCAGCATGATCCGCGCCTCCGTTGAGCATGGTAGTCGCAAAAAGGTGGCGGATATCATACAGGCGGACATGGTACCCGAGCTTTGCGCGCCTTTGCGCTCCGTCGAAGGCCGTCCGTAGGCTCTTGATGGGCTGCCCCTTGTAGTCGACAACGAAGTCAGAGAGCCCCGCTTTCCGCCTTTTTTCAAGCTCTGTCAGGAACTCAGGCAATACCGGCACAGCCCGGAAGGAACCATCCGTTTTTGTGCCGTATATGCGTATGAGACCGTGCTCGAAGTCCACATGCCGCCAGCGGATTGCGAAAAGTTCGGAACGGCCGGGACGGGTTCCCATATGCCATTCCACCTTAATTGCCCAGGCAAGATGCGGGGCAGAGTTTTCGTAGAGCGTTTTCAGGTCAGGCACGGTCAGATTGAACTCTATTCTCGGCTCTTTCTGCTTTGCCCATTTCAAGAGGGGGTTTTTTGCAATGAGCTCGGACTTGACCCCGTAATTAAACGCCGCTTTCAGATACCCGAGATATCGCTGGCGGGTAGCAAGTTTAACGTTCGTCCAAGCCTTTGCAGCCATGCGGATGATATCAGGATATTTCAGGTCATCGACCGGGCAAAAACATAACTCGGGCAGTATTTTTTGGTTAAACAGCCTTTCCATTTGTTTGAGCCATTGCTCAGATTTTCCGCTCAACTTACGTTCTGTGAGATAGGCCTGTGCAAGTTTGTCGAGGTATATCTTGTCGGAGGCAAGCGGCTCCCTCCTGGCTTTTAGCTCTTTAATCTCAGCATTACGTATCCGCGCCCGCTCTTCGCCCTCGGCGCCAACCCCATAATATTCCCGGCAGAGCTTCTTATCGCCCGGCACACGGTACTGCACAAACCATGTGCCGTTTTCTTTTTGGTGAACACTCATATGCGGACCGGCGTAAAGGCTCTTTCCCTTGGTTTCGGCGGGCGCAGGCCGAGAAAGCACGCCTTGTCCCGCATGAACGCCCGTATGTCTTCTTCGAGATAACGGTCGCCTGCCGGACCATGGCGCGGAATCTTGTACCGCCGCACATAGGCGCGAAAGGTGGAATGTCCCTTGCGGATGAACGCCGCGGCTTCTTCGCTAGTGAGATAAGGGGACAGGGCATGAGAATCCTGCATAAGCACCTCCTGGGGCGCTTAAGCTAGGGCAATATGACCTGATAGGCAAGCATAAATTAGGTCAAAATCCCCTTATGTTTTGCCTCTTGCACTATCTCCCATATCAATGCGGGGAACTCTATCCCGAGGGCTTCCGCCATCAGGTAGGCTTCTCCAACGGAAAGCCCCCGCTTTCTTCCCTGCTCTCTTGCGGCTCTCCAAAGCCTAGGGCCGGAATCACTTTCAAAGACTCTGCGGCCGAACTCGGAATGCGAAAGAGAAGAGCTTTCCACTCGCGCTTCTATTGCCTCTACAAAGAACTGTTCGAATTGCTCTGCTTTTTTCATCACCTCAGTATAGAGGAGGGTTTCCCCTACTGAAGTAGGAATTATTTCTGTTGACATGATAGGTCAAATTCCCCTAATTTCAGGTGCATGAAAACACAACTCGACCTCCACATTTATCGGCTATGGCGGCATTACGGCTCGTATTCCAGGGTAGCCAAAAAGCTCGGCCTGGATGTCCGCAGCTTCCGGCGCGGGCGAAACGGCATCATGCCCAAGCCCGCAAGCCTCATCCTCATCACCTCGGGAAAGCTGCTGGCCCTGCGCCAGCTCCTGCAGACGCTCGTCGCCTCGGGCGACCTGAAGCCCGAGGCGATCAGGCGCGCATGGAAAAATGTCAGGGCACCGAGGGCATAGTATCCTATGCGGCAAGTTATACAACTAACGTAATATTTTTACAGGAGCGCCACTATGGACGAACTCGCAAATCTCGCTCCCGAAGACATTTTCCGTCTTGCCATAATGCGGAGCAACTTTCCTGTTCCCATCCTGGCCAGGCGCCTCGGCTGGACCGAGTCGTTTCTGCGCCGGGTCACTTCATCCGAAAAATACTTTCCGAGTTTCGTGGATATCCCCGCTTTCTGCGCGGCGGTCGGCAATACCCTCGTTATCGAGTGGCAACTCGCCCGGGTAAGGCTGGAAAAAAAGAACGCTCCGGCGACAACCCCCGCCTTTCTGCGCGATCAGGTGCTCATACTGACCAACGACCTCGGCGACGTGGCCAGCAAGATACGGGCGGTGGCCAAGGACAACCGCATCACCAAGACAGAAAACCGGGGCATTTTAAAGGAAGTGCTCGAGCTGGCGGATACCGCCACCGCGCTTGCGGGCGCCCTGCGCGAGTCGGACAGAAAGGTCGTGCGGAATGGGTAGAGAGAATTACTATCCTGAAATAGTGGCCGCCCTCAAAGCCTCGCCCTATTTCAAATTCCAGGACGCCGGGCCGCACGCAGTCTATCTCACGAAAGGAGTCTGTCCGAATTGCGGCGACAAGTCGCTCTACATCAAGAAGAGCAAGCCCCTTGTCATCGACTGCAACCACAAGAACGCCTGCGGGTACAGCGAGTCCGTGCGCGACGCCATGCCCGAGCTTTTCGAGGACTTCACCCAAAAATACCCGGCCACCCGTGAAAACAGGCAGGCGACAGCCGACGCCTACCTCGGGCTGAACCGGATGTTCGACCTGTCCAAAATTCGCGGCTGGTACGAGCAGGGCAGCTACCCTCTCGGCAACGGGCAGGAAGTGCCCACCGTGCGCTTCTATCTCGACGAACACAAAACGCGGTATTGGGAACGCATTATCGGCAAAGGCCGGGACGGGCAGAAAGCCCACTTCGGCGGCAAACGCAAAGAGGATACCAGCCTTTTCAAGGGCGATGTGTGGACGCCCCCGGGCTTTACCCTCGACAAACTCGAAGAATGCTACATCGTCGAGGGCATCTTTCACGCCGTCGCCCTGTTCCATGCGGGCGTCAAGGCGGTTGCCGCGTTCTCGTGCAACCATTTCCCGCAGGCCTTTTTCGAGCGTAACGCAAAAAAGGGCATCAAGTGGGTGTGGGCGCTCGATTCGGACAAAGCCGGCAAAATCGGCATGCGCAAGCACCACAAGAATCTGAAGGGCATGGGGGAACTGTCGAGCGTCTGCCTCGTGCCTGCCGGCCGGGATTGGGACGACCTCTACCGCGAAGGGCGCATCACTCCGGCCTTTCTCGGCGGCTGCAAGCACAACGGGCGGCTCTTCCTGGCCGAAACAGTCGAGGAAAAAGCATACTACCACTACCTCAAAAACTACCGGGCCTCGTTCATCCTCGACTTTGAAAACGCCCTGTTCGACATCAAGCTCGGGGCGGAGTTCGGCGAGAAACTCGCTCCCCTGGTCGAAGTGTCCAGGGAGGATATTTTCAAGGAACAGCAAAAACAGAAGAAAGCCAAAGAGCAGAAGGCCGAAGGCGATACCCCGGCCGCAGAGCAGGATGCCGACGCCCAGGCCAAACAGCAGGACGCCCGGGAAATGGCCCTGCTTTCGCCGGAGGGGCGCGAACTGTTCCGCCTGCATGTGCAGATATCCCAAATCTCGAACGTCTGGCCGCGCTTTCTCTACATGGCCAAAAACGAGATACTCGACGAGCAGAGGTATGTCTTTTCCGTGGACTACGCCAACGGCCAGGCCCGGGACATCATCGAGCTCGAAGGCACGGCCATTACGAGCCCGGACTCCTTCCACAAGGCGCTCCTCAACAAGTCCCGGGGCGGCACCTTCGACGGCGAGCCGCGGCACCTGAAAACGCTCCGCTCGTGGTGGCTGGACAGCCGCATGCTCACCGTGACGACCGTTCCCTATCTCGGGTACGACAAAAGTCTCGGGGCCTATATCTTCCAAGACCACGCCTGGCACAACGGCAGGCGGCTCGAAGTCAACCCGCAGGGGTATTTTTCCGTCAACCGCCAGGGCATCAAGTCCAGTCTGCAGGGCCTGCGCTTCAACACCGCAGGCCGTTTTTCCGCCGACTGGATAGAGAACTTCGCAAAGGCGTTTTCCATGCAGGGTATGGTGACGCTTGCTTTCTGGCTCGGCTCGCTGTTCGTGCAGCAGATAAGGGAAATGCAGAAGTCCTTTCCCTTTCTTGAGTTTACGGGCGAGCCCGGCGCGGGCAAGTCCACCGTGCTCGAGTTCTGCTGGAAGCTCGTCGGCCGGGACGATTACGAGGGCTTCGACCTTTTGAAGTCCTCCGCCGCCGGCAGGCGCCGGGCCTTCTCCCAGGTCTCGAACCTGCCCGTCGTCATTATCGAGTCCGACCGGGACTCGGGCGAAAAGGACGCCCGGCAGAAGCAGTTCGGGTTCGACGAGGTCAAGCCCTTCTGGAACGGCCGCGGCACCGGCACGCTCGGCGTGGCCAAGCGGGGCAACGATACCGACGAAAGCCTTTTTCAGGCGTCCCTCATTATCTCCCAAAACGCCGAGGTCGACGGCTCCGAGGCGCTCCTGCAGCGCATCGTGCACTGTCATGCCGACAAGCGGCACCACAAGCCCGGCACACGGGAAATAGCCCGCTGGTTCGAACGGCAGACGAGCGACACGGTGGGCGGCTTCCTGAACGCGGCCCTCTCCCGCGAGCGGCAGATACTCGAGACCTACGAGCAGGCTTTCGAGAGCATGGAAAAGCACTTTTCCGACTGCGGCCTCAAGAATGAGCGCATCATCAAGAACCATGCGCAGATAGCGGCCTGCGGCGAGGCCCTGCGCGTCCTCTTCCCCAAGATTACTGAGAAAACCGTCGAGGGCATGGCTGAATACCTCAAAGAACGCGCCCACACCCGCGAATCGCGCATACGCGCCGACCATCCTGTTCTTGAGGCCTTTTGGGAGGCTTACGACTACGCCAACAGCCGGGGCGCGGGTGTCGAGCAGCTCAACCACTCCAAGGACAACGAGACGCTCATCGCCGTCAACCTCAACCACTTCCGCGAAAAATGCCTCGACTACGGGCAGGCCTATCCCGACATGGGCATGCTGAAAAAGCTCCTGCCGCACACCAAGCGGTACAAGTTCGTCGAGAACAACCGGGCGACGTCGTCCAGGGTGGACCTCGGGAAAACCGTCAAATGCTGGATCTTTGAAAAGGGGACCAAGTCTTGAAAATCTACATCTGCACGTCCACAAAAAACCTCGGGCTCTATCGCCGCCTGCGGGACGAGCTCGCGCCCACCCTGCACTTTCTGTTCGACTGGACGCCTCTCCTGCCCCCTCCGGGCCAGGACTTTGAGCTGCGCAAGGACGACGACCCTCAGGGGAATATTTTCGACTATTGCAGCAGGGCCTGCGCGAGCGCCGACCTGATTGTCTACATCGGCCCTTCGGGCATGGATGCCTCGTTTGAGCTCGGCATTGCGTATGCCTCGGGCGTGCCGGTGTGGGGTGTGGGAGGGCCGGAAGAACGGCCGGGGCTCATGATCCGGGGCGGCGTGTCCCGGTGGTTTCCTACGGTTGAGGAGCTTGTTCTTGAGCTTACGCAGTGGCGGGGGTGGTGAGTAATGGCCATAATCCCGGTAGTGTCTGTCTCAGGGGGCAAAGACTCCACAGCGTTATATCTTCACGCTTTAGAAAACTGCCGCAATGGCTTTGTCCCTGTATTTGCTGATACCGGCAATGAGCACGAACTCACTCTCGAATATGTCACCCGCTTGCCGGAGCGGACAGGCGGACCACAGATCCGATGGGTCAAAGCGAATTTTTCCGAGGCGCTACAGAAACGCATAAATTTTGTGCGGGAGTTCTATCCCGAGGAAAGATGCGACATGGCTACCAGGGCCTTGTCCAATCCTGAAGCCGAAATATCTCCATTTCTCGGGCTCACGCTCTGGAAAGGGATGTTTCCCTCAAACATCAAAAGATTCTGCACTACTTTCTTGAAAACCCTGCCTATACAGACTGTCATTGACGAATATCTGGACGCTGGCCACGAGGTCGAATCATGGCAAGGGATACGGGCTGAAGAGAGCGTTTCCCGCTCTCGGCTTACCCCTCGGGAACTCGTGGACGAGGGCGTCACAATCTGCAGGCCAATCCTCCACAAAACGGTACGGGAAGTCTTTGCCATACATAAGCGGCACGGCATTGCACCAAATCCTCTCTATTCCCTAGGGATGGGCCGAGTTGGTTGCATGCCCTGCATCATGGCCAGAAAGCAGGAAATAGCCGAAATAGTCCGGCGCTTCCCCTGGCATATCGCAAAAATACGCCGGTGGGAGCACCTTGTGCAGACAGCCAGCAAGAAGGGCATCGCTACCTTTTTCCCTTGTACCAAAGTTCCAGGCACCACCGATATGCGGGCTTCCATCGATAATGTCGTTTCATGGTCACAGACCATGCGAGGCGGCAGGCAATACAGTCTCGAACACTTTCTCGCCCTGCCGGCATGCAAGAGCCAGTACGGGCTTTGTGAATGAGGACGCCATGCGTATTGCCCTGATAGACGCGGAAAAGACACGTTTCCCGAACCTTGCGCTCATGAAGCTGGCCGCGTGGCATCGTAAGCAAGGACACGCTGTAGGCTGGTTCTTACCCATGTTCGAGTATGACGCCGTATACATGAGCAAGGTGTTTTCGTGGACAGCAGACCACCCATACTTACCGCCCGAAGCCATTAAAGGGGGAACAGGCTTCGGGCCAGGCCCTGACTTACCCGACGAGGTCGAACATACCTGTCCGGATTACGAGTTCTTCGGCCTGAACTACAGTATCGGCTTTCTCACCCGTGGCTGCCCGCGCTCGTGCCGTTGGTGCGTGGTCCCGGAAAAAGAAGGAGCCATCCGTCCGCATGCGGACCTGACAGAGTTCACCCGGCATCAAGATGTAGTGCTCCTCGACAATAATGTCCTCGCGCATGCCCACGGCATCGAACAAATAGAGAAAATGGCCCGCCTGGGGCTTCGGGTAGACTTTCGACAAGGGCTCGACGCGAGGCTCATTGATAATGCTATAGCCCGGCGCCTTGCTGCCTTGCGCTGGCTGAAGCCTGTCCGGCTGGCCTGCGACGAGACGGGGCAAATGCGGGCAGTCGGAAAAGCTGTCAGGCTTTTGCAGGCCGCTGGCGTCACTCCCAAAAAGTACAGTTGCTATGTTCTCGTGCAGGATATCCCCGACGCTCTTGAAAGGGTGACTTTTCTGGACCGCCTTGGAGTTGATCCCTTTGCCATGCCCTATCGGCCTCTCGGATCACAAAGCCAGCCGGACAGGGAACTTCGCCGGTTTGCAAGGTGGGTCAATCACAAAGCCATTTTTAGGACTGTTCCCTGGGAGGCGTATCAAAAGAAAGAAGTCAGCGAGGCAAGAAGAGAATTCCCCCTAACCGCCGCGCTCATGGCGGCGCAGTAAAGGAAACGGACATGGTTCTGAAAAAATATGGACAACGGTTTTACGACATGGATGTTACCGTCACAGGAATGATGTGTTTGGCACTTCTGGATAACGCCGACCCTCGGGCAACGGAACAGATTGAAGAATTAACCTCCGACTTAGACAATAGAGAATACGCAGAATTGTTCAACCTGGAGCCTGAAGAGCCAGGAGAGGAACGGAGCGTGATAACGCATGAGTGCACAATTGAAATGCGACATGGCTGGCTTGTTGCCGCCGATGTTATGCGCCCTAATTTTGTAGACTTTTCAGAGGATGGAATTGTGCTGGCGTACTCTTCAAGCTGCGTTTTTCGTCCAGTCCTGGCCTACGGGGAAACGCTCGAGACCGCCTTGAATTCCCTGGTGAATCAGGCGGAGGAGTTCAGGAAAATGGTGTTTAGCCAAGCTCGAAAAGAGCAAGGGTTGCCGGAGCGATAGGCGAAACAGTCATGAGCTATCAGAACAAAATACACGGCATCGACTGCGACGCTTACGGCGAGGCTTACGCCGGGGCGCTTATCCGCAACGCAACCGCGCAGCCCTCCGACCTGCCGGGGCTCCAGGCGGACCGAACGTACAGCCCTCTCCCCGCCTTCAGGAAAGAAGAGGTACTGCAGGCCATAAAGAGGGCGGCGCGACAGACCCTCGTCATGCATGGATACCCCCCGGAAACAATCAACAGGATACTTGGCTGAGACTAGCCCCCAAAAGGGGGCTTTTTTGTTGCCCCTGTAAGGTAAAGAGGGGTTCACACATGCGTGTGCGGGCGTGTAGGCGGGATGCTGGTCCGCCAGAGCAAGGGGGGCTTCGGAAAAGGGTAATAAAGGTAATTTTTTTCTGAAAGACTGATAATTGCTTAGAGAGGCGCAGGTATTCGGGAGAGCTCAAAAGGTAATAAAAAGGTAATTTCAGGGTAATCCGATTACCTTTTTTCATTACCTTTTAGGGTAATTTTTCCCCCTTGAAATAACTGAAGATTACCTTTTTCATTACCTTTGATTACCTAAAAATTACCTTTTCAGCAAAGCCGGAAAACCCTTGTCTCGCAAAGAAATAGGAAAAATTCTCCTATGCCGATTACCTTTATTACCTTTTTCCGAAGCCCCCCTCCCTGCGGTGCTTGCCGCCAGGGGGTGTATGGGGCAAAGTACCAGACATCCTATTGCAACTACAGGGGGGAGTAAGATGCAGCAGTTGCTTATTATCGGGTTCAGATTCTGGGTGTTGTTTGGAATAATCATTTGCTTCATTTTCTGGAGGAGAAAGTTCGCCGCAGAAGCAGCCAAGTCGCGGCCGAGCTTTTTCTATAAAAATTCCAGGCCATATAAAAAACTTATAACAGAGGCTAGAATAGCTATCTTTGTAATGCTTGCTTCGCTAGCGGTTATTTTGTTAGTAGCATCAGGAAATATTAACTTTTCAAATAATATAACAAATTTTATTGATAAGTATGCTACGGCATTACTTGCAATTTCTTCAGGGGTAGCAATTAGCGCAATATTCTATCGGGAGACGACTGTCCTTGAAAATAAAGAAAAAGACACTATTGCACTTGAAGCATTGCGTCAGATAGCAAGAACATACATTTTATATTGTGGCTTTGTAGATAGATTCAATGCTGCTCGGAAAATATGCTCCAACGGTAATTCAGACATATCATTGGAGGAAAGAAAAATTTGTACAAAAACACAGTGCCCATTACACGGTGGGAATTTTTGCTGCGCACGATTGGATGTGGATATATTTATTTCGATGATATCTGAGACAGTAGCTCACTGCATGGCGACAATAGCCTCAGTTAAACCATCTATATCAATAATTATTAAATACATATCTCTCGATGCTAAAGAGACAATTTTTTATTCAAATAGAAAGTATATTGATTTTAATATGCTAAATGGGCTTAAAGAGGTTCACAATACACTTTCTTCACAGGGAAGATCTGTAGATCTGAACAGAGTCTTCTCACAGCTTTCTGACATTGAAGAGCTTCGCGCTGAGTATAGGCGCATATTTCAAGAAGAAAAAGAACGCCTGTCAGCTCGGGCGTAATATCTTCTCCCGCCCCTCTCGCATGGCTGATAGAAAATGCCCTGCGCAGCGCCATCGGGACGCTGCTACTGAACGGATGCGACACAAATTGGCGCCTAAAAGGAGAAACAGGTGAACAATACCCCAAGGCCCATACTTTACAAGTATTTCCCTTCTGAGCGTATAGACTTTTTTGATACTCCCCGATTGCGCTTCACTCCTGCATGGGAGTTGAACGACCCTTTTGAAGGAGCACCTGCATTTTCCGGCGTACTGGCAAGACAATATATTCGCCAGCAGAAAAGGAAATTTGAGAAAAAGTATCCCGAAATAGGGAGTAAGCCTATACGAAGCAAAGAAGCAATCTCAGAAATAATGCGCAAAAAGCTCTCTGTCCATTTACGCAAGACACTTCAAAAGCTGGAAGTTGGAGTTGCAAGCCTTACTGAGGAAAACGACAACATTTTAATGTGGAGCCATTACGGAGAAAATCATAAAGGGCTTGTAGTAGGATTCAAAACTGACCATCAATTCTTTCTAAGTCAATATGTGGATGAAAAACGGAGTTCTTTCCGTCAGGTTGAATATAGAAAAATACGCCCAACAATTCATCTGCAGGAGGCAGTTTCAGGATTCACAGATATAAATGCAATGCTTTATACAAAAAGTAAATTATGGGAGTATGAAAAAGAATGGCGGATTAGCGTTGGGGGAATCAGCAGAAAGCCAGCAAATGAAAAACCAGGCTTAGTCCCTATACCAGCCGAGGCTGTCGCAAGTGTATACATCGGCCTTAATGCTTCGCCTGAAATGCGCGCAAAGGCGTTAAGTTTCTGCAGCAAACATAATATAGAACACCTATATCAGATGAAAATACATGATACAGACTTTGCCGTTGTGTCAGAGCAAATACCACTAAGCCCCCCACTCTTGCCGCAAGGGAACGAATAGGGCAATCTCCCTCCATACAAAAGGGAGAGTAGACATGGATGATCTCAAGGTAAAGCTGGCACGTCTGTCGGACGTTTTTCTGCCCCGCGAGCCGCTTGTTTCCCGCCGGGCCGACAAGCTGAAATTTGTCTTTGAATCTACAAGCTCGGGCAAGCGCGAGCGGGAAGTAACGCTTCACGCCGTCAAGGTCTCCAATGAGGCCGAGGTTCTTTTCGAGTGCCTCTGCCACGAGTCGGAGAGCATGAAGTCCTTCCGCCTTACCCGCATTTGTTCCGCCGTCGAGTATGAGGGCAAGAGCTACGAGCCCGCCGCATTTCTCATTGAGGGCCTGGGAATCCCCGAGGAGCAGTGCCGCGAAGCCGTCCAGACTGCCTATGTCCACACGCACATCCGCAACAACTTTGACAGGTTCCTCGGTGAATCCCTTGCCGATGCCGCCCCCCTCTGGGCGGGCAACGCAGGCCTTGAGTTCAAGTTCAAGGGCAAAAAGCAGTCCCTGACACTGAAAAACGTCTTTCTCCTCGGAGAAGACGACCACTATCTGTGGGGGTATTCCGAAACCGCAGGGGCCTTTATCTTTGTGCCCGTTGCGGCAATTGAGGGCAAAATCACGGCGGACGGGCAAGGCTACCAGAAAAAGACCTTTCTGCCCAAGTTTTTGGGTCTCGCTTGACAGTATGCCCGCCCCCGGTGCATGCTGTCCCTACGGTGTCTAGAAAACACCTCCAACGACGGTTCCACACCCGTCAGCCTTGTGGTTTCTTTATGCCCTTTTTCCAGGCATGTTTCTGCGCATTCATTCTCCGGGTGTGGGCGAAATACAATACCGGCTTGCCGGGAAATAGCCCGACTGCTCGTTGGCAGTTTTCTAGCACCCGGAGATTCTCATTTCGGGAAGCTCCCATAGAAAAACCCAACGAGGTTCCCATGTCCCGCACAATCGTGCTCCCCTTCCCCCGGCCGTCTTCGGTTTCCCGTCTCCTCTGGCCCCTCTACCCCCCAGGCCGCGTGCCTTCTCCCCGCCTTTCCGGGGTCGTCCCGGTTTCCGGGCTGCTGGCTCTGCCCCATGCGCCGAGGCCCGATATAGGCTCGGCCCGTAAAGCATTGCCGCGCATGGCCGATGGGATGTCGCCCTGCACGGCGGAAAGCCTTCAACCCGCCGGGGGTGACGCATGACCCGTCTTCCCGTGTACCGTGACGCGCAATCCGTTCTCGCCGGGCTGGACCGCCTGCGGGAGGACGTTGCCGCGCTCCCCGCAGAGCTTGAGGGCCTTTCCGCCGTTATCCGCCCCCTTGTGGGCGCGCCCTTCCCCGCCGTCCGTCAGCGGGCCAATGACGCCCTTATCCACCAGCAGGTGCAGTTCGCGTGGCTTTCCACGGAGTTCATGGCCATGCGCGGCGCCCTCGGTTCTACATGCATAAAGGAGAATTCCATGCCTGCTTCCAAAGACGCCGACCCGTTGACCCGGCTGTACCTCGCCGCCGAAGCTCTGCGCTTTCTGGAAAGAATCCTGCCGGAGGAACACGGGGGGCTCGGCCTGCTTCTGGCCCAACTGGCGTGCGAGATTGACCTGCAAACAAGCCATCTTGACAACGCGGAAAATGCATAAAAAATTATGCAAACCGCTTGACGGTATGGAAAAAATTATGCATACTGATTTCAACGAACGAGACAAGGAGGACCGATGAAGGAAAGGGAAGTGGTGGAAAGGCTGAAAGCGGCCGGATGGAAAGAAGCCCCTCCCGGCGGTAAACACAGCATTATGATGGTCAGCCCGGACGGCACAATAAAAATCCCCATCCCGAGCCACAAGGGCAAAGACATCAAGACCGGAACACTGAAAAAGATTGAAAAGGAAACGGGGGTAAAAATGAAGTGAGGGGGGCATCCCCCCCTCCTTCCCCCCACAGACATATAAGGACGCATACCATGAAAAGAATGTATTTCGCGGCGTTTATGCCGGAAGAAGAGGGAGGCTACTCCATCGTAATCCCGGATGTGCCGAACTGCTTTACCTGCGCCGACACCCTGGAGGAAGGCGTGGAAATGGCCGAGGACGTGTTGGGCATGATGCTGCGGGACTTGGCAGCGGAGAACAAGCCCATCCCGGAGCCTTCTTCCCTGGAAGAGGTGCGAAAGAAAACGGCGCAACACCTGGCGGAAATTGAGCACCAGGCGGCCGGCGAAATTCTGTACCAGCTTATCGCCGCCCCTTCCCTGGACATGACCCCGGTAAAGCTCTCTATCTCCATGCCCAAGGCGGTACTGGCGGAAGTGGACGCCAAAGCCAAAGCCTGCGGCTTTACCCGCTCCGGCTTCCTGGTCCATGCGGCGCAGGCTTACCGGCAGGAGCAGTGCTGAGAAAGGCGGCTTGCCCGACCTAAAAGAAGAGCCCCGGAGCCGTGAGGTTCCGGGGCTTCTTTTGTTTAGGGCTCTTCTCTTTTCGGCCAAACACTTAGTGCACAGACAACACATTTCCATTCCGTCATGGGGGCAGAGTTTAGCGTGTAGTGCGTGACTTGCATAGGTACAAGCTCTCTTCTGCTATGGTAACACTTGGCACAGAAAGGGTCACCTCCAGGGGCCTCAGGGGTTCCCTTGAAATAGACTCCCGCCTTTTCATCAAAAAATACTGAATCCCGCACTGCGAGCTTATCCTGCCATTCCTTTACCTGTAGCCGCAATTCGATCTCGCTCTCATAAAGAGCAAATAATTTCTTTCTTAACGCCTCAAAAACAGCTACAAGCTCAGGTTTTGGGTCTTTTTCTTCATGAAGTAGCTTTGCTGCCTCTTTAAGCAGATCAAGAGCGGCCTTTGCTTCAGAAAAAATCATAACAGACTCTCCTATCCAAGCACTGAGAACAGGCTCAGAATTTCTCCCGAATTTTTCGTTTGTATACCTGCTCTAATAATTTCCGGCAAGTCAAGCGCACTCGGTGAAAGAGTATGGGAAAAAGAAACATCCATTACAAACGTATGCCCGCATTCCGGGTTGCTGCAGATGCAATAGAGCTGCCGTAGCGTTTTGCTGTACTCCCGGCTTGTGCGTATTATGGCCCTTGCCTCGCATCGTGTGCAGTGTATGCGCATAGCTCCCCCGGATTATTGCTTTTGCGTTGCCGGATTATACGCTTTTTACTTCGCCGGGTATAGTATTTTCGACCGTATCTTCCTTGTCCTGCACGGGTTTTTCAAAATACACCTTCAGTTCGGGCGGCAAATACTCGTTTACCACACCGAGCTCCTCGCGCAGGGGGATAATCTCGTTGCGCACATAGACGGAATCCGCCTTTTCAATGTCCCCGAGCCCCCCGGCGACCGCCGGTATGATATTCGCCAGGGCCGGGGGTATGCGGTGGGCCGCGATAATATCGTCCCGTGAGATGTTCTTGATTTTCTCGAGCTCGTCCCTGGTGGAAAAATCCCCCACCGGCAGAATCTGAATATCCTTTTCCCGTCCGTTCGGCACGTGCAGGAACAGGTTGCGGAAGTTCCCCACCCCCTTGCTCTCCCGTATCGCCTTGCGCAGGGCTTCCTCGTCGTCTTTGTCCAGGTAGGCAGAGCTCGAGTAGAAAATATAGCCCATATGTGCTCCGTTTCGGTAATAGCGCCGCCGGAACAGGGTCGCGTCCTCCTGCAGCAGCATGCTCTGTATCGCCCCGATGTACGAGGGCAGACCGTACACATCCTGCGTGACCTCGTAATTCTTTATGTGCAGCACTTCGCCGGGTTCAAAAAAGGTCACCTTGCCGTCGACCCCGAGCATGCAGTACCGGTCCTCTTCTTTTGTCCGGCGCATGTTGATTGCCGCTAAGTGGTCATAGCGCACCACCTGGCCGAACCAGTTAAACCGCTTTTGCAGGTAGGCGTTGGCAAAAACCATGTAATCGGTAGCCGCCTTGCGAAATGTCGTCCTGGACAGGGCCGCGCTGCCCGTGAATCCGCGCATGAGCATGTTCACCTTGAACTCGAGCATCGGCCAGTGGTAGGCGTTGGCCCGCAACAGGCGGGCAAGGCCCGTCAGGGGGGTGGGGGTCTGGTAATATTGCCCGTTGTCGAGCAGATATACCCCCAGATACTGCGAAAGCTCGCCCTGCATCACGCTTTCAGGCTCGCCGAAGGTAAAGGCGATAGTCCTGCCGCCGGTGTGTTGCTTCCTTTTCATGCTCCGCTTTGCCGAGGTAGGAAGCGCGGAGGGCGAAGCCTTGCCGCCGTTGTGCTTTTTCCCTTTCATGTTCCTTTCCTTTTGGGGGTCAGCTCCCGAATTCGAGCGAGCTCATCTTGCCGCCGTCCCGTGACTGCCGGGCGAGGGGTTCGGCCTGCAAGGCGTGCGTAGTGGCCCAGGCCACGTCCGCATGCCCGGTGGTATCCGTCCTGTGGGCCGCGTAGGTAATCTGCCCGGAGGGGGTCGCCACTTGGCGTATGGTCATAAAGGCGTGGCTGATATCCGTCTGCGCGGCGTCCCAGGCGAGACGCTGCATATCAATGACTTCCTGCGCCTTGTGCACGAGCGCGGCCTTGTTCATCAGGCTGTATGTGATGGGCATGGCCACCGGGCAGAAGAGGCGCACGTTTTCAAGCACGGCCTGCCCCGGGCCGGTCACGTCCACGCCGATGTGCGCGAACCGGTATTTCTGGCACAGCTCGCGGATGCGGCCCACCTGCCACAGGTAGCTTTTGCCCTTCCAGGTGTGCCGCTCGATCATGCGGATTTTCTCGCCGTCCTTCTGCGGCGGCAGAAGCACCACAAACGAGGCGTCGTCCCGGTGCCGCGAGGGGTCGTACCCGCCCCACACGCCCGCGTCGCCCACCGGGCGGGCGAGGGTGAAGTCGATGCCCCAGGACGCCGGATCTTCCATGCACGCTTCGAGCTTCGCCAGGGCGAACACGGCGTGCGTGTCGTCGATGAACTCGCAGCCGAAAAGCTGCCGGAACTCCTCGGGCGAGTATTCGAGCTCCAGCTCTTCGCGGTTAAAGAGGTTGCACCCGCCCTGCTCCGCGTCGTCCAGGGTGATAATCCGGCGGTAGGCGTTGTCCGGGCAGACAAGGCCCTCCCTCAGGGCCGCGGTATCCGGCCAGGGCTTCGGATGCTTGAAGCGCCCGAGATATTCCTTGCCCGACCATTTAGGGTACGCCTCGTGCGTGATGATGGACGGGGTCGAGAACATGGTCCGCCGCCACTTCGTATGCGCGGCCATGCCCGAGGCCACCTTCCAGAAGTCCCGGAACTTCGGAATCCAGAAGAACTCGTCGCCGTAGACGTGGCCGTGATAGCCCTGCGCGGAACGCGAGGACGTCGCCAGAAAGTAGAGGGTCGCCGGGCCGGATGCCGTATGCAGCACGAGCGGATTGCCGGAAAGCGTAATGTCGAAGGCCTGCCCGCAAATATCGATAATGTACTGCCGGAAAATCAGGCTCTGCGCCTTGGTGGCGGAAAGGAATATCTGATTGTCACCCGTGAGCACGGCGTTCTCAAAGGCTTCCTGCGCAAAATACCAGGTCGCCCCTATCTGCCGCGCCTTCAGGTATAGGCGGTTCCGGCGGGCAATCTCGGCCCGCATGGCATGCTGGTACGCGAAGTAGTGCACATGCAGGCGTTTCTCGAAGTCCTCAACGGTCAGATGGGAAACGTCATTTTTTTTCTTCTCCTTCCGCTTGGCTTTCTTCTCCCGGGTGCCGCCCTGAAAGGGGTTTTCCGCCCTTTCGCCCCCGTCCGCGGCTCCGGCGGCGGCCGCGTTTGCCCGTTCCCGCTCCCGCATGCGCAGGCGGCGCTCCTGGCTTGAAATGAGCAGGTCTATCTCGTCCAGCTCGGCCTTTGTCTTGTGCTCCCGGCCCACCAGCAGGGAAAGGCGGCGGTTTATGGCCTCGTCCGGTCCCTCGTGGCTGAGAAGATCGTGCCATCCTCCTTTTATTGACCAGTCGTATACCGTGCGCTCGGGCACGCTCAACGTGTCCGCAATCTCGGGCACCTTGTTATGGCGCAGGAAAAGACTCCGGGCGGCGTGCTTCACCTCCTCGGGGTAGCGCCTCCGGCCAGGAGGTGTTCCGGATGCAGATATGAGGATATTTTGACCTATATTTTTTTCTTTTTCCGCTTCTGACATTCCGCATGAATAGCACTGAATAAAACAACTTTCCCCAAAAACAGTTTGTATATGCTTAATTTACAAGCGGAATGTTTTGACCTAGTGCGAGAAATAGTGTCTATCCTTTCCCCATGGCACACCTCACCACCGACTTTATCAAAATCGCCCAGGTCGGGCCGTCCATCGACGGCCGTTTTATCCGCGAGGACTGGATTCGGGACATGGCCGCAACCTACGACCCCAAAACGTACACGGCCATGGTCTGGCCCGACCACATGCGCTGGGGGGCGAACTACGGCGAGGTTCTCGAACTGACCGCCGGGCATGATGAAAAAGACGCGCTCTGCCTGTACGCCCGCCTGCGGCCCAACAGCTACTTTCTCTGGGATAACGCCATGGGGCAGAAGCTCTTCTACTCCATTGAAGTGAAGGAAGACTTTGCCGGGACCGGTAAAGCCTACCTCGAAGGCCTCGGCGTTACCGACAGCCCCGCCTCTCTCGGCATGGAAAGCACCCGCTTTACCGCCCGCCAAAAGACCCCGGACACCATTTTTATCAGCAACGTGGCGTTGGAGCCGCTTTCCCGGCCTGAGAAGCCCGACCTGGAGCAGCAGGCGGGCGAAGAGGCTCCGGGCTGGTTCCGGCGTCTTTTCCCCTCTCTTTTCACCTCAGACAGCGGGGCGGATACCCCGGAACAAAAGGACAACGTAATGGACGAAGCTCTGGAAACCCGCCTCGAGGCCCTTGAAGGCTCCCTTGCGGCCCTGCAGGGGGAAGTCGCGGCGATTACCGACAGGCTCCCCGCCCTTGAACCGGACGAAGCCTACACAGAGGGCAAGGAAGGCGAAAAGGACAAGGAAGATGAAAAGGACGAGGACGCCTACAAGGCGCTCGCCCGCGAGTTCGCCTCCCTGCGCAAGGAAATGGCGAAATTCACCGCGGAAATGCGCTCCGCCGTCAAACCCGGCACCAGAGCGCCCGGCAACACCGGCCCGGCCGGCGGCAAAGCCCTCCTGTAACCGCACAGCATCAAGAAGCAGAGGACACACACAGCATGAAAGCAAAGACAGCCGCCCGCTTTACGCGGGAAGTTCTGCAACCGCTCGCCGAGACCTACGGCGTTGCCAGCGTCGCGCACCGCTTTGCCATCGAGCCGAGCCTTTCGCAGAAGCTGAACGATAAAATCGTCGAGCAGTCGACGTTTCTCGGCCAGATCAACACTGTGCCCGTGGATGAACTCGCGGGCGAAAATATCCTCGGCTACGCCAAAAGCCCGGTCACGAGCCGCACGGACACCAGCGGCGACGGCGAGCGTAAGCCCAAAGACGTGCTCGGCCTGGACAAGTACGGGTACGAGCTCAAGAAAACCGACTCGGACGTGGCCATCCGGTATTCGACCATTGACTCGTGGGCCAAATTCCCCGACCTGGCCGACCGCTACACCGGCTACGTGCAGGAACGCATTGCCGGGGACCGCGAGCTTATCGGCTGGTACGGCACCCGTGCCGCGGCCACCAGCGACCTTGCCGCGAACCCGCTCCTGCAGGACGTGAACAAGGGCTGGATGCAGTACATGCGCGACAACCTGCCCGCCAACATCCTCCGGGAAGGGGGAACCGCGGGCGAAATCCGCCTCGGTATCGGCGGGGACTTCTCCTGCCTGGACGTGGCCGTAAACGACCTGCTCGAGGGCATCCCCTACTTTCTGCAAAAAGACCTCGTGGCACTCATCGGGCGCGACCTTATCGCCCGCGAGCGGGCCATCCTGTTCGAGGCCGTGCAGGGCACACCCACAGAAAAACAGGCCATGGAATCCTTCGCGCAGAAGTACGGCGGGCTCTCCTGGCAGACTCCCTCCTTTTTCCCGGCCCGGGGCCTCGTCATTACCCCCTTGGCGAATATCTCCCTCTATCACCAGGACTCGAGCTGGCGCCGCAAAATCGAGGACAACGCCAGAAAGGACCAGTACGAGGACTATCTGAGCCGCAACGAGGGCTACGTCATTGAAACCCCCGAGCAGTTCGTCGGCTGGGAGTTCGCAAACGTGAAGCTGCCGTTCAAGAAATCGGACGGCACTATCGAGTGGCGCTGATGTTCGGCCTCATGCGCGCACATCAGGACCGGATGCGGAACGAGGGCCGCGTCGTGGCCGAGCTGCCCGCCTGCAAAAACGGCAAGGCGGCATCCCCCGCGGCGCAGGGCCTGCTTGCCGGAAAGCAACTCGAGAATTTCCTCTCCGCCTCGCTTTCCGAGGATCTGGCCGCGCTCAAGGGCATTGCCTCGCTGGAACGCAAGGCGGAGCACAAACGCGACACCCTCCTGCCCAAGTACGCCTCTTATGTCGAACGCCTGAAAGAGCTGTTCATCAAGCACGATCTGCTCGGGTTCTGGCTGGTCTGGCTGTTCGACTCCGGAAAAATCGACGAGGCCTCGCAGCATGCGGACTGGTGCCTTACCTACGGCGTGAAGCTGCCTGAACGTTTCCAGTCCGACATCCGCTTTTTCATCGCCTCGCAGATTGTGCAGTGGGCAGAGGCCGAGTTTGCCACCGGACGCTCGATGAACCCCTACTTCAATATCTGGTTCCTGAGAATCGGGACGCCTCCGGAAGAATGGAACCTGCCCGACGACCTTGTGGCCCGCTATTACCGGCTGCATGGCCTCAAGATGGAAAAAGACGGGGTTCTGGCCGTTGCCGAAACCTATCTGCAAAAGGCCCTGGACAAGGGCGCCAAGGTCAAGACGGCGCTCGAACGGGTGCAGAAGAACATAGCCCGCAGGAATGAGGGCGCCGCGCAGGCAGAAGCCCCCGCGGCGCCCGGGGAGCAGTCCCCCGGGGGAGACGCGGCCGGAGATGACAGCCCGGCTGCGCCCTCGGGGGATGCCGCCCCCCAAAATTAAGGCGACAGCCGACATACTCGCCCCAACCGGACGGCGCAGGCGGCACTTCTCTAGCGGGTCGGCCGCTGCAGCAGGAGCGCAAGCCGGGCGCCGTCCCCCTTTTCCAACGAGGTTTTCATGAGCTGCAAGGGATTCGGCATCACCACAGGCAAAACGGCATCCACCGTGCTCAAGGGCGACGGCTGGTACCCCGACCTCGCCGTTTCCGAGTTTCTCGAGCTGTACCGTCTTCCGGCGGAATACGCCGAGCAGCTCGTTGCCGACCATCTGAACCTTGCCCGCCTGTGGGTTGCCGGCCAGCTCGGCGAATGGCGGACCGGCCAGGAACTCGTAAAAGGCTACGCCTGCCTTGAAGATATTCCGGTGCACGGGGTAGGGCGCGGCGCTCTGTCCCTCTACAGGCGGGCGGTGTTCTGCCGGGCAAAAGCCCTTTTACTGCCCCAGTTCGCCACCATCGAACGCCGGGAAGCGGCCCGGAACGACGCCAAGGAAGCCCCGGAAACGGCGGAACGCTTTTTCGCCCAGGCCGAAGACGCCCTCGCAATGCTTACCGGCCGGACCTTTATCACGGTGGAGGCCCTCTAGTGCGCAAGCTCGCCGCCCTGGTCCGCCACATCCTCGGCATTACCGGCCTGCCGCCGGAAAACCTCTATGCCTTCGCCGACCAGGGCGACCTTGTGCCCATCGGCCGGGACCGGGGACCGCTGCGCCCCGGACCGGGCGAGCCCGGGGAACCCCGGCAGCAGGTAGAGCTCGGCCTGTTCCGCTATGACGGCGTGATCCAGATAGAACGCTACCCCGGCGACGGGGCCGCCTTTGCCGCGCTCATCGCCTCCTGGCTCATGGAAAACGACCCGGACCGGGACGGCCTGGCCGACCCGTCCCTCGACATTGAAATGAACATCAAGGGCGGCGACTGCGACCTGGAGATCGCCGTCGAGTTCGAGGAGCGGCTTGCAGCCGTTGAAGACGAAAGCGGCGACATTCCGTTCAAGGGCAAGCAGTGGCGCATGACGGAACCGGTCATTACTCCGGTAACGGGCCTTGCGGCCATGCGGGCCGTGAATGAGGGGGCGGGGGAAAAGCCGTGAGCGGCGTTGCCGTCTACATGCGCGTGAACCGCGAAACGCAGGCCGCGCTTTTCCGGCAGCTCGAAACCCTGAAGATAAAGCCGGAAAAACGCTTCCGCCTCGCCCGTGATGCGGCGCGGGAAGTGAAAAAATACAGCGCGGCGAGAGCCCGCAAACAGCAAAGCCTTGAAGGCGGGGCCTTCGCCCCCCGAAGTACAAAGCGGACCCGGTACAAGAAGGACGACAAAGGCAAGTGGCGCAAAAAGCGCCGGATGCTCGAAAACCTCGGGAAAACCGGAAACATGGGCGAATACCGGGACGGCGACACGGTCAGCGTCACCTGGAAGAAAAAAGGGAAAAAACGCCTGTTCAGCGAGGTCGCCTGGAAGCACCAGCACGGCATGACGCAGCAGCTCGGCGTTACGCCGGAAATGCAGAAAGGGCTTGAAAAATGGCACCGCGCGCTCCGCGTCCGCATGGCCACGAGAAAAATGGCCCAGGCCCTTATCCGCAACGGGTACAAACGGCCTGTTCAGGGGAAAAAGGGCAAGGTCCGGCTCAAGCGGGTTTCCGCCAAATGGATACAGGAACACATGAAGCAGATGCAGGCTGCCTGGATACTGCGCATGCTCGTGCGTGAAGACGTGTCCAAGGATGCGCCGAACGCGCAGAAGCCGCAGCAATGGGAATGCACGCTGCCCGCCCGGCCTTTTCTCGGCGTTACCGATGGGGAGTCGGAGCAACTGCTCTCCCGCGTCAGCCAAAACATTATCCGTGAACTGAAGGGTAAAAAATAGGAGTCACCATGCTCGGAAGAGTACAGCTCAACAACTTGAACTTGCTGCAGGGGCCGCTCGACGCCGTCGAGAACTTCCTGCTTTTCACGGGCCGGGGCGCGGGAACCAACGAGGGCAAACTTATTTCCGTCAACTCGCAGACCGACCTGGACGCCGTGCTCGGCACTGCGCCCTCGAACCTGAAAACACAGGTCGCCGCCGCGCAGCTCAACGCCGGGCAGAACTGGAACGCCGCTATCCTGCCCCTGCGCGAGGCCGACGACTGGCAGGACGCCGTCGACCTGGCCGTCGAGGAAATGCAGGTCGAGGGCATCTGCCTTACCGACCCCATTGCAGAAGCTGCCGACGTGGAACGCATGCAGGCCAAGGCGGAAAGCCTCATGGCCAGGCACATGGCGCCCGTGTTTATGAGCGCCGCGGCCCGAGGCCCGCTAGCTACCGAGACCTGGGAGGATTACCTCGCGGCCATTCGGCCCATCACCAAAGATATCGCCGCCGACCAGGTCACGGTTACTGCCTCGCTGTGGGGCACGGAACTCGGTACCTACATGGGCCGTCTGTGCAACAAGTCCGTCACCGTGGCCGATTCGCCCATGCGGGTAAAAACCGGCCCGCTGCTCGGCCAGTGGAGCGTCAAACCCAAGGACAAAAACGGCCGGGCCATCGACATGGCCACGCTGTACGCCCTGGACGCCGCCCGCTTTTCCGTCCCGCAGTGGTACGCCGGGTACAGGGGGATTTATTTCGGCGACGGCAACGTTCTCGACGTGCAGGGCGGCGACTATCAGGTCATCGAAAATCTGCGCGTCATCCAGAAGTGCATGCGCCGGGTCTATCCCCTGGCCGTGGGCCGCATCGGCGACCGCTCGCTCAACGAGACGCCGGAAAGCATCGCGTCCGCGCAGATGTATTTTGCCCGCCCGCTGCGCGAAATGGCGAAGAAACGCAAAGTGCTCGGCGTGCCCTTCCCGGGCGAAATCCATCCCCCGGCAAAGGATGCCGTGACCCTGGTGTGGCTCTCGAAATACGAGCTCGAGGTGTGGACCACGGCCCGGCCCTACAACTGCCCGAAGGCAATCATCAACAACTTACTGCTCGACCTGACAAACTACGCATAGCCCGCGGGCGCTGCGTTCCGGAGGCTTTTTCATGAGCGGCAACAGACAGAGAATCGGGGCAAAGGATTTTTCCATCACGGTGGGCGACCTCGCCGTCACAGTAAGCCAGTGCTCCCTGAACATCGAAGACAACATCGAGGTCGCCAAGGACCGCGGCATTCCCAACGGGTGGGTCGCGGGCGACGTAGGGGCGGAGGGCGACATGGACCTCGACGCCCAGGCCGTTTCCATCCTTTCCGAAGCTGCGGCCTCGGCGGGCTCGTGGCGCGAGCTGCCCGAGTTCGACATCCTTTTTTACACCAAGGTCGCCAGCGGCGAGGAAATGAAGGTCGAGGCCTTCGGCTGCAAGTTCAAAATCGAGTCCCTGCTCACCCTCAACCAGAACGAGGGCGCATCCAAGCACACTACCAAGGTCAAGTTCCTGGTCACGAGCCCCGACTTTGTCCACATCAACGGCGTGCCGTACCTCGGCAAGT
This sequence comes from Desulfovibrio sp., assembly GCA_031556355.1. Taxonomy (GTDB): domain Bacteria; phylum Desulfobacterota; class Desulfovibrionia; order Desulfovibrionales; family Desulfovibrionaceae; genus Frigididesulfovibrio. The sequence continues at coordinate 32,418 of JAVBTB010000004.1, forward strand.
CCGAAACCGAGGGCATCATTGCCCCGGCGGCGTAGGCCTCCCATGCGGAAGATACACCTCATCCTCATTCACTGCTCGGACACCGGGCCGGGCATGGACATAGGCGCGGCGGAGATACGCCGCTGGCACACCGACCCGAAACCCAAGGGCAGAGGGTGGGAGGACATCGGATACCACGGCGTCATCCGCCGCGACGGCGCCCTCGAAAGCGGGCGGCCCATGAGCGTTGCCGGAGCGCACTGCGTCGGCAAAAACGCCAACAGCGTCGGCATATGCCTGGTAGGGGGCCGTAGCGAAAGCGGCAAGCCCGAGAGCAACTTTACCCCGGCTCAGTGGGCGACCCTGGAACGCACGGTACGCGACCTGATCCGGCGGTTCCCGGGGGCGGCTGTGCACGGCCATAACGAGTTTGCGGCAAAGGCCTGCCCCTGTTTCGACGCCGCCGCATGGTGGGCAAAGGTACAGGCGGGCACATGAAAGAACAATTGAGCAAGGCTGTGCTCGTGCTGTGCTTCGCGGCCTTTGCCTACTGGCAGATTGCCGACGGTATCGAAAAAGACCTGCAGCTCAAAGCCCAGGCCGAGACCCTGAAAAAACTTGAAGAACAGGCCGGGCGCATTGATACAGCCATGGTGAAGTGGAGGGCCAGAAATGACGAAATCGCAGGCAACCGGCAGGCAACGCGCAGGCGCACCCGGGACACGGCCCGAAACGAACCGGCTTTGCAGGACAATCTTGCTGTCCCTCTGCATCCCGCTTTGCGGCGCGGCGGCGGGCTGCTCGGGGGCAAGAACGCAACTGCCGGCAGTGCCGCGAGCCCTGCAGCAGGACACTCCCGCCCCTGAGTGGAACGGCGCGACCCTCGGGGATCTTGTGGAGTACGCCCAGGACCTCGAAAGCGCCCTGGCATCGGCCAACGCCGACAAGGCGGCAATCCGCGCCGTAGTGGGAACCAAAGAGATAGAACAAACCGGGGGGCGGGAAAACTGATGCAGGACACATTGAACCTTGCGGAGCGTCTGCTGCAGTGGCTGCTTCTCCCGGCCAGCCTGTACGGGGCGGGCGGCGCGATCATGCATTCGGCCCGTAAAGGCCGCTCGCCCCTGCACGCCTGCTTTGAAGCCGTGGGCGGGGTTTTCACCGCGAACATGGTCTGCCCCCTGATACAGGACGCGACTCCGGAGAAGTGGCACTACACGCTGTTTTTCCTCGTCGGGTGGGGCGGGCTGGAACTGGTCAGCAGGCTTTACGAGGCGGGCGTTGTCGCCCTCGAACGGTACGTTCACCGCAAAATCAACCCTCAGAACAATGGGGAGTGAAATATGTCGCTCCTCAAAAATTTGGTCTTTGGCATGGCCGCGCGCTCCCTCTGGAAGCTGCGTGTTGCCGCCTTACAGAGCGCGCTTTCGCCGCGGGAAAAACGGCAGTGCCTGCGCATGCTGTTCAAGATACGGGACGAGCTCGGCGTCCTGGAACACAACGGAGCGGAGCCCGAGCCTTTTGTCCGCTTTCTGCAAACAACCATCACACGGAGCCTTGCACGCATGAAAAGCACCATCACCTTGACCATCAACGGTTCCGCCGTCCGCTTCGACATGACGCCGGAGATTTACAACAAGTACGTCGACGAAATTCAAACCACAAAAAAGGTCGGCCCGACGCAGAATCTGCTCATGCGGGCGGTCCATTCCGAGGACAAGGAAGCCCTGAAAAGCATCATAAAAATGCCCGGGGCAACCATGCAGATCGGCTCCATGCTCATCGAGCAGTATTCGCCCGACATTGAAATCACCGTGGGGGAGTAAAGCGCCTCGCCGGCCTGCTCGAAACCCCGAGCCTGTCGCAAGTCTTTGTCCTGTGCCGCAGGTGGTTCCCCGGGCGCGAGGTAGACGTGCACTGCATGGCCGAGGCCGTTTTTCTTGAGCGGGACTTTTGGGAAAAAATGACTCTCGCCGTCGCCAACGGCATCGCAAAAGCCTTTAACCCGTAGCCGGGACACTCAATGAGCACGAAGCTCGAAAAACTCTTTTTCGCCATCGGCGTGCAGGATAGCGGCGCTTCAAGCAAGGTCGCCAAGCTGCAGGCCAATATCGAAAACATGACGAAAAAGGTCGAGGACCATTTCAAGTCCATCGGCACGAGCGTTGCCGGCGTTGTCGGTTCGGTCCTTGCCATCAAGGGAGTGGCGGACCCGGCTATCGAGCTGAACCGGGCGCTTGCCGAGGTGGGTTCCCTCGGCGTTGACGACAGCGCGCTCGCCAAGCTGCAGACGGCCGCGGGGAGCTTCGCCTTTACCTACGGCGGAGCGGCTACCGACGTTGTGCGCGCCTCGTATGACATCCAGTCCGCCATTGCGGGCCTTTCCGGAAGCGAGCTGGCCTCGTTCACCACGGCCGGGGGCGTCCTGGCCAAGGCCACCAAGGCGGACGTCGGCACTGTTACAGCCTACCTGGGCACCATGTACGGCATCTACGAGGAAACGGCCCGGGACATGGGCAAGGCGGCCTGGGTAAACCAGCTGGCGGGGCGCACGGCCTATGCCGTGCAGATTTTCAAAACCAGCGGTTCCGAAATGAGCTCGGCGTTTACAGCCCTCGGTGCGAACGCCGAAGCCGCCGGCATCCACGCCGCCGAGCAAATGGCCGTTCTCGGCATGCTGCAGTCCACCATGAGCGGTTCCGAAGCGGGCGGAAAGTACAAAGCCTATCTGAGCGGCGTGGGGCAAGCGCAAAAAGAGCTCGGCCTCAAGTTCACCGATTCGCAGGGCAACATGCTCGGCATGGTGGACGTGCTCGACAAAATCCGGGGCAAATTCGGCGAGACCCTCACCGTTGCCCAGGCGGACCAGTTGAAAAAGGCGTTCGGGTCCGACGAAGCGGTAAGCCTCATCAAGCTCATGCTCAAACAGACCGGCAGCCTGAAAAAGAATATCTCCGACATAGGCAATATCAAGGGAATGGAGCACGCCGAACGTATGGCCAAAAGGCAGACCGACGCCTTTCACCGGTTCAGCGGGGCTCTCGGCTACGTGCACGCCAACTTCATGCAAAAGCTCCTGCCCACCCTGGAACGCTGGACCAACAAGGCCACCGCCCACCTTGATACGCTCAACAAGTGGATTACCAAGTACCCCAACGTTGCCCGGGTTGTGGGCTATTGCGTCCTGGCCGTGCTCGCCCTCGCGGGCGTGGCCGGCCTCGTCACTGCGGGCTTTCACCTTTTCAAGCTCTCGGGGATTGCCCTCGGGGTGCCGTTCCGCGCCCTGATAACCCTGGTCAAGACGCTCTCCTCGGGCTTTATCAAGCTGGGGGCCACCATGCTCGCCAACCCCATCATCCTTGTCATTGTGCTCATAGCGGTGGCTATCGGCCTTGTCATTTACTACTGGCAGGATCTGAAGGCCTACTTCGCGGATACGACCTGGGGGAAGCCCATCCTGTGGGTAATGGAATGCCTCGAGGAGAAGTGGAACATGCTCACCGATCTGTTCACGAACTTCACCTGGACCAAACTCTTAAAGCTCGTCATTACCGCGGCACTCACGCCCCTGGAAGCCTTTATTCACACAATCGGCACCATTGCGGACAAGCTCGGCTTTGACATCGGCAAGGATCTGCTCGCCTGGAAGGCCTCGGACTTCGCCGGCAGTCTGGTCGACACAGGCGCGGCCGTTCTCGACAGCTGGACCGGTACAGGCCAGAGCGTGGCCGAGGCTCCGGCGCTGCAGGCGTCGCACACCCCTCTCCAGGGCAACCTTTCCGAAACAGCCGGGCAGAAGGCCGCGGCCTCCGCGCATACTCCGGTCGGCACAGGCCCGGGCAAGGCCGCTGCTTCTGGCCTGCAACCCAAATTTTCCGCGAGCGCCGGGCAAAAGCCCGCAGAGCTTGCCCGCAGACTGTCCGGCGCGGCCACGGGCAAAGCCGCCGTTCCTGGCCTGCTCTCGTCGCATACCGCGCTGCTGGCCAAGCTGCCCGAGGGAGCCGCGCAAATTGAACTCGCCCGAAGCCATCGGCCGGAAGTGGCGAGTCTGCGCCCGGCAAAGACGCTGCAGGTGCAGCAGGGCGGAGTCGTGGGCTCCAGCCTGACCCGGGTCAGCAACACCGGCAAAACCGTCAACATCAACGAGCAGCACCTGCATTTTGAGAATCCGCCGGCCAACCCCGACGATACGCTGGCCCTGTACATGTATTGATACCGCCCCGCGCCGTGCCTCCTTCGGCGCGGGGCAAGGGAGGACGCATGCCCGACGATTTTTACCGCGACCTGCTCATCATTGACGACGACATGGCCCTGGACGCCGGGCGCCAGCCCCGGCTTGTGACGGGCCGGGCCTGCATCGCCCAGGACATACAGCACATGATCCGCGAGTCCGGCCTGCTGGTCGAACTGGTGGGCGAGCGCGACGTGATGCAGCGCAAGACAAACCTGGTGCGCCTATCCCTTATGGTGGATCAAGATCCGCGCATCAAGCCCGGCACAACTCGCATTGAGGAAATCTGGACATCCCGCGAGCGGGTCGAGTTCTGGCTCACCGCGGAAACAATCCGATACGGCAAGATAGAGTTTCTCGCCTTCGCGGATACAACCACGGAAACTTCCCATGGCTGATATCAAAAAATACGCGACCGAGCTCTTTACCGGAATGATCAGCAGGTCCGGCATGCCCGTTACGGAAACGGAAATGCGCGCCAGGTGGGAAAAGCTCAACGAGGACGAGGGCTCCCTCATCCGTAACGATTCGGCCTTTTCCCCGTTCTGGCGGCTCATCACATCCATTGTCACCAGGCCCGCCCTCTGGCTGGTCGAGCTGCTCGTCCAGGACGTTCTGCCCAACTCCTTTTTGCGCTTCGCCTCGGGCGTGTATCTGGACATGTACGCCTGGGGCGTCCACCTCACCCGCAAAGGCTCCGCTCCGGCACGGGGGCGGGTGGTGTTTTCCCGCGCCGGCAGCGCCGGAGAAACGCATATTCCGGCCGGCACCCTTATCGAGACCCCCGCCATAAACGGCGTTGTCTACCGGGTAAAAACCCTTGCCGCGGCTGTAATAGCCAACGGGGAAACAAGCGCCGAAGTCGCCGTGGAAGCCGAACAGCACGGCGAGGCCTGGAACCTCGGGCCGGGCTATTATTCCATCCTGGCCAAGCCCATCAACGGCATTGTCGACGTGCGCAACCCGGAAGGCTGGCTCGACACGCCCGGGGCGGACAGGGAAAAAGATGAGCCCCTGCGCCTGCGCTGCCGCAACCAGTTTGCCGCCGTGGGGCAGTTGCACCACGATGCCGCCTACGCCGCCCTCATCGCGGCTTTTACCGGCATCCGCATCGACTATCTGTTTTTTGAATCGCGGGAAGCCGTCAGGGGGCCGGGTACGGCCAACTGCCATATTCTCGTGGAAAGCGGCATTCCCCCGCAATCCCTGTGCGATTCCATCAACGAGCATATTATGGGGCAGGGCAACCATGGCCACGGCGACGATCTGCTCACCAAGCCCATCGCGGGAACCCCGCTCGCCCTGGACGTCACCGTGCACGCGGTGAGGGAAGCGGGCAAGGAACGCCGCGAGGCGCTTCTGCAGGAGGTGGAAAACCGTATCCGCTGCGCCTTCCGGCAAAATACCGCCTACGCCATGACCAAAACCCTGCCCCTGTCGCGCTTTTCCTTCTCCCGCCTGGGGGATGAACTGCACGACGCCTTGCGGGATCTGGACAGCATAGAGTTTCACAGGGGAGAGGATATCGTCTCGCAGCTTTCCCTGCCTGTTCTGGAAACCCTGAACCTGCAGCTCGGGAACGCCGCATGAGCGACATAGCCAAGCCGGAACCGTTTGTTCTGCCCTTCTGGGAAGAAGGGGCGGAAAACAGCAAGCTCGGCCGGGCCGCGCATGCCTGGTTCTCGCTGCTGGCCAGGGCCGCGTCATGGGGCATCATGTCCAAAGACCCCATGACCTGCGACGAAACGGCCCTCGACCTGCTCGCCTGGGAAAGAAACGTCAAACGGTACGGGGGGGAGCCCGAGCGCCTGTACCGCCTGCGCGTGAACTACGCCTACGAAAACGGCAGGGACGCGGGGCTCGTCAGCGGCTGGAAGCGCATTTTCAAACGCCTCGAGCTGGTGAAGGACGAGGGCGGGCTCGAGCTGCTCGAACGTATGCCCGGGCAGGATTGGGACATTGTCGGCATTGTGGTTGATGACTCCGCCTTTCCCGACCTGCAGAACGTGCTCGAAATCATCATCAAGGAATACGGCAGATCCTGCCGGCGCTACCGTTTTATCTCGCGTATTACGCAACCCCTTGCCGTGCGCTGCGGGACGTTCGACGACGACCACAGCACCGTGGCGGCAAGCCCCAACCCCACCGTAAGCGCCTGCGCGGCCCTGCGCGCGCTCACGTTCGACAATGACCACGCAACTACAGAGGCATACGCATGAGCACAACCATGACCGCCGCGGGGGAGGCCCTCATTGCCCGCCTGCAGGCGGAGGGCAAGCCCCTTGTTATCGACCGTTTCATTTTCGCTTTTGTCCCCGGGCAGGATCACACCCGGGCGCCCAACCCCGCGGCCGGCATCCCGGCCGGGAAGGTGGTGCACGAATACGCCATTCCCGAGGAACACCGCGCTTTCGTCAACCCGAACGAGGTGGTGTACTCCGCGATCATCGGCTCCGATGTAGGCAATTTTTTCATTAACTGGCAGGGGCTCTACTGCTCGGAACACAGTACTCTCGTGGCCTACGCCACCTTTCCGGCCTGGGAAAAGCGTGCCTACGACGCAGGCACCAACACGCCGGGGAACAACCTTACCCGCAACTTTCTGCTCCAGTTCTCCGGGGCGCGGGAAGCAACGCAGATTACGGTGGAGGCGAAAGTCTGGCAGCTCGATTTTACGGTACGCCTCAAGGGGATAGATGAGCGCGAGCGCCTTTCCAACCGGGATATTTACGGGCGGGCCTCGTTTCTCGGTGACGCCTGGCTGTTGGCGAAAAGCGGAAGCACATACAGTTTCGCGCCAGGCCTCGCGTATGTGGAAGGCATCCGGGCGGCCCTGGACGCGGCCTTGCCCGTGCCTACCCCCGCCTTGCCCTGCGACGTCTACCTCGACGTGTGCATGGAGCCGCAAAGCTCGGACGTGGTGACCGTTGTTTCGCCCCTTTTTGTGCCCACAACAGGCAAAATGGAGGACTACCGCAGCCCCGCCCCTGTATCGATGCCCCACTACTGCGAAAAGGTGGCCAGGATAAACGCGAATGGTACTGTTACCGACCTGCGGGCAAAGGGCGTGCGAGGGGACACCATCACGCCCGGCAGCCTTGGTGTTGTCACGAACACGGACTCCCGCCTCAGCGACGCACGCACCCCAAAAGCCCACGCGACAAGCCATAAAAAAGGCGGCACGGACGCCCTGACCGCGGCGGATATCGAGGCGGCGCCGGCGGCGCACGCCGACGACCCTGCCGCCCACGGCGCAACCGCCGAACTCAAAAAGAACAGCATTGTCATGCGGAACGAAGCGAACCAGATTTTAATCGGGTATCCCACAGAGCCAAGTCATGGGGCACGCCTGAAAGAAGTGGAGGACGTGAAAGCCCGCATGGCGGCACGGCTGAATCCTCCGGGACTCGATCTGGATACCTATGTCACGAAAGATCACTGCCGGTGGGAGGCGTTCAACGGGGCCGGCGTGCCTGCTAATGCCCCGGTGCAGGCCCAGGGCCTGTTCCTGCCGGTTATGCTGGATACCACAAAACCAAATGAGCGGGGCGTCCATTTCTGGTTTGGGACACAGCATACCCGCTGGTTTATGCGATACCGGGACAGCTACGGTAATTTGCACAGATGGCGGGACATGACCCCCCGTGAGCCTTTGAGCAAACTCACTTTCGTCTATCTGGACGCTGTTGCCGGCGACGACAATAACACCGGCGAAGAGGGTTCCCCCCTGAAGACGCTGGCTGGTCTGGAATATTGGAAAACACAGCACGACCCCGGACCGCATGTTGTAGAGGTGGTCCTTGCCCCTGGAACATACGCGGGTGCGAATCTCGACGACCCCCTGTATGACGAAGAGAATTGTTTTATTCGCGGCTCTGGTGTCGGCACTACCTGCATCGCTGGAGGGCTGTACCTCTCCGGGAGTATTGCGGATGTTACATTTAAGTCCTCGGGAGGCGGGCGTCTTGCCGCTGCAAGACAGCGCGCCGCATACATCAGGCGTCGAGACGGCGCCCGCCCGTCCATTGCATTCGATATTGCCGGGGCCTCTATCATGGCATGCTACGCATTCGACGGGGGAAAAATCCTTGCGCGGGCTGCTGACGTGTATTTCAGCGGCAGTGCACCGGGGCAGCCTGTATTACATGCTACGTACGGATCGAGCATTACCTTTGATGATAGCTGCGTGCTCAATGCCGCCAACGGTTTTGAGTTTGATATCTTTGCCTACGCCTACGGAGAGGGCAGCAGCATCAATTTTCGCCGGTGCACGTTCAACGGGACGGGAAAAGGCAAAAAATTCTATATGTACAACGGCGGCAGCGTTACCGGCTCGGGGGGGAACGCCTCTCTTACCACGTTGTTCGGCGATAGGGACGGTGAGTATGCCATGCCCGCAGTAGCAGCTCTCACCGCTGTTTCCACCCTTGGCCCCATTGCAGCGGAGGGCGTTGCCGGGATCGTGCCCATTGCATCGGATGCAAAGACGCTTGCCGGTACCAGCAGGACGGATGCGGTCCCTCCCGCCGGGCTTAAGGCTGCATTAGCGGCATACGCGACCATTGCCTATCTGAGTCCCGAGTACCCCGTTACGCATGGTACGCGCGTTATCCACATGCACAACCTCAATCTCACTCCGCAGCAGCTTGCCCGCGCGTACTCCGAGGTGCGCCTTGTGTGCAAGACCGCCGAGGGCGGATATGAGCCGGGAGAGCACGCGCAGTTCACCGTCCCCACGGACGAGGGCTACCAATCCGGCGTTCAGACGCGCCTGAGTACGCATTATGTGGAGTTCACGACGGGCGCATGGCTTAACAACAGCTGGTCACGCGGAGGGGTCTATGTTGTAGCCAAGACTTCCGGTTCCAAACTCGTGATTGACCCGGCGAAATGGCGTTTCGTGTTCAGGATAATATATTAATTGGTGGAGACCGTTATGGAAGACGATTTTGAGCAGCAGGAATGTGCTTTTGAGCAACCGGAGCCGGTAGCAACTTCCGAATTTTCTGGCGCAGAAGCTGAAGAAGAGCGCCCCGCGCCGTTTGCCTACCAGATAGGCCCTACGGGTGAGTTCTATTATGGCGAGGCTACTCCCGGCTCCCGTCCGGCTACCGAGCAAGAAATTCTGGACATGGAAGACGCCCTGGCGCAACAAGAGCTTGTTTTTGAGCAACCGGAACCGGTGGATATCCCCGAGCCTCCCGCATTCGACGACGAGCATACCTACGTTATCCCCTCGGGCGTACCCGTGCCTGCTCCCGACGACGCCGAAGGGGAACCGGCTTCACCCATCATTATAATTGAAGGGGAAGCCACCGAGCCGTCTGCATACCACGTAAGTGCCACCGGCGCGCTCTATTACGGCGACGTGACGCCCGGTTCTCGCCCCGCGACAGAACAAGAGATTCTGCAGCATATGGGCGATCCCCTGGAAAACGCCAAAGCGGCAAAGCTCGCGGAAGTAATGCACGCATACAGCGCGGCGTTTGCCCCTATTGAGGACGTTTACCCTGCAGCAGAACGCGAAGGCTGGCCCCTGCAAGAAGCCGAAGCAAAAGCTGTACTTGCCGACCCGGCAACGGAAACGCCGGTTCTCTCCGCTTTGGTGGAGTTACGCGGGCGGGGGGAAAGCGTGGCAGAGCTTGCTGCCAAGGTACTCGCAAATGCCGAACAATGGCGCATGATTTACGCATACCTCACGGGCCAGCAGCAGCATATGTACGCCGCAGTTACCGCCCTTGCGGGGCGGGCAGGCGTAACGGCGGAAGAGGTGCTCGCGTATCCGGTGGGATACCGGATGCCGGAGACGGAATAAACCCCTGAGGCCCGCATCATGAGTTTCGCCCCTGTTTCTTTCGCTCCTTCGCCTTCAGTGGCGTCCATGGCCGAAGGCCTTGCGGGAAGCCTCGCAGGGCTGGCCTCTGGCTTTGCCGAAGGCGCGGCCGCTCTCGGCTCACTCGGTCTGCCCGACTACGGACCCGGCGATATCATCGGGCAAATGGAAGCCCTGCGAGAACAGGCGACAGGCGCCCTGGCCGCGCCTGTGAAGTTCATGAGCATAACGCCGTTCCAGCATACCGTCGGCACCAGAAAGGGCGAGTACGGCTATCTCACTCCGGGGCAGGCCCTTTCTACCCTGGCGGGCCGCTTCGCCGAGGCTGGAAGCGCGGAGGGTGAAGAATCCGCCCTTGTCGCCCTGCTCATCACCGCCCCCACGCCCGGGCTTATGGGCGAGGCGCTGGAAGCCTTCAACCGGGTATATCCCATTGCCGAGCTCGAGCAGGCCTGCCGCCGGGCCAAGGCGCTGGCCACACTCGAGACCGACAAGTTCATCATTCCCGAAGCCCCGGCCTTCCCGCCCTGGACGGCAATCTCGCCGCAAAAGAACAGGACCGGCCAGGCCGTGGCAAAAGCCCTCGGCGGCATGGTCGCGGCCGGGGAAGGGGCGGCCATGGGAGCCGCCGCACCCGGCGCCATGCTTGCCGCCTTTGCGCAAAAACAGGCCGCGAAGCTCGCCCGAAAAGCGGCGGACCTTTCGAGCCTCGCCTCATCCATGGCCGGGGGCATGGACGCATGGCGCGGCGTGTACGTCCAGGGCAGGGGCTCGGCCCTGTTCCGGCACCTGTCCGAGCTTGCGCCGCCTTTTGACGCCTCTTTCAAGTGCACATCGCTTCTCTGCTTCTCAGGCACGCCGGGGCAGACAGCCTACTACCGGGAAAGTTTCGGGCTCTGCCCCCGGCGTCTCACGCACCCGACCTGTCTCACCTGCCCGGGGCGGCATGCCCTCATAAGGAAAGAAGAATGCCCTTTCTGAAGCTCGACGACTACACAGTCCCCGGCTACGGCATGACCGTGGGCCTCAATGGGACATTTAAGGACGAGGACGCCTCGGGCGAAACCTCGGGAACCGCCAAAGCCAAAAAGGGCAACAAGGGCAAAAAGCTCGAGGTGCGCTGCTCCATACGCTTCCGGGACGCCGACCAGCTGCGCGAGCTCATGCGCGTGGCCGAGGCCGTCGAAAAGGGCGACGGAAAGCTCTACACCATCACCAACGATACGGCCAACACTGCCGGCATGCGGCAGGGGCGCTTTACCGGCACCATCCGCGCCGAAGAGTCGGAAAACGTCCGGGCCTGGGAGGTAAGTTTTACCCTGGCGGAACACCTTTCCGTGCCGGAAATGGCCGAGTCGCGCTCGTCAAAAAAGAGCGCCGGGACGCAGACCAGCCAGGGAACGGAGGTAGGCCCGGCAGAGCAACCGAAAGAAGAAGCGCCGGAAGAGCAGGAAGAGCTCGGCTGGATAGAAAAGGGGCTGCAGTATCTGGACGACAAAATCGGGCCGCAGGAGGGCGAATGAAGCTACAGAAGCGGTTCACCGTCGAGGGCGAGGAGTATCCCCTGGTCAGCGAGCAGATTCGCCTGGACATCGACCGCCCGGGCATGGCCCTTATTCAGGTGCTGGCGGACAAGCCGCTTGCGGGCCGGGTGGAATACGCCCTCGGCTGGAATTTTTCCCCCGCCCTCACGCTCTTTTTTACCGGGGAGATAGACACCTCGACCCCCGCGGGAACAAAGCAGCAACGCCTTTTATGCCGCGAACTCTCGGCCCGCATCGACAAGGCCGCGCCCGTGGCCCTGCGCCACCCCACCATGAAAGAGGTGCTCGCCCGGTACGCCTCGCTCACGGGGCTTTCATTCATAGTGCCGGAGCGGCCCTATGCGGATACGAGGATTCCGGCCTTTTACGGGTTCGGCAGCGCGTTTCAGGCCATGCATAATCTCGGCGAGGTTTTCCATATTGAGGATTACGTCTGGCTCACCCAGGCGGACGGGCGCATTTTCGCAGGCTCCTGGGCGGACTCGCGCTGGAAGGGCAAAGAGGTGGAAATTCCCCGCGGCATGTTCAAGAAGGTATCGGCGGACGGCGAATGCACCATGGCGGCCGCCCCCGCCATCCGGCCCGGCTGCGTCGTCAACGGCGCCCGGGTACAGAGCGTCACCCTGTCAGGCATAGAAATGAGCTTCAAATGCAAACCTTTCTGAAAAAAGCGGTACTGCGTCTTTTCCCCGAGCTTTCCGGCGGGCTGCATCTTGACCGCTATGGCCGCGTGCTGGCCATAGCCGACGCCCCCGAACAGGGCGCAAGCTCCGAGCGGTTCCGCCCCCGGCTGGCCGCGGATATCGAAATACTCACCCCGGACATGGAGCCGGACCCGGCCTTCCCGAAGTATACGGCCGTTCCGCTGCCCGTTCCCATGGGCGCGGGCGGCGAGGCGGGGGTATTCGCCCCTCCCCGGCCCGGGGCGCTCGTCGTGGTCGGCTTCGCCTACGGGCGGCAGGACCATCCCATTATCAGGCAGATTTACGGCATGGGAGACTCACTCCCGGCCGTGGCGCCGAACGAGATGCTCCTGCAGCAGTCCCCAACCGTGCACCAGCGCGCCGACGCCGCGGGCAACTGGAGCCGGGAGACCGATGCCGGCATCACCGACAAAAGCGTTGCGCGCCGGGTCGAGGCCATGGAAAGCACTACGGAGCTCGCCCGGGAGACGAAGCGCGTCTCGGAGCATTCGAGCGTTGAAGTGGACGGCGCGAGCACGCTGGAAGTGGGCACGCAGCTCACCATGCTGGCCGGCAAGCGGGCAGACCTCGGCACCCTCGGGGAAATGAACCTGACGGCCGGCGGCAACTCGACCCGGGCGACCGGGGCGAACGCCGTGGAAACCGTGGGGGGGAACCACACGAGCAAGGTGCACAAAAACCGGGACGTGACCATCCAGGGCGGACAGGCCACGAATATCGGCAAAGGGAGGAACGAGAAAATCGGCGCCGACCAAGCCCTTAACGTGGGCGGGAACAACACCGAGATTTCCGGCGGGGCAAAGCTCATTGAGGCGGCGAACATCACGCTCAACGCAAAAAGCACGCTGACCGTCACCTCTGAAAAGGGGGGAGGGATAAACCTGTTCGCCGAGTTGCTCGCCGCCCTGGACGACATCAAAGCCGCCCTCGACGTGCTGGCCGCCCATGATCACCCCGCCGCCGGCACCATCAACCAGGGCGGGGCCGTGGCCGGACACAGCGCGGGGCTTGCAGGGCACCGCGGCAAAATGGGGAGCATTACCGGATGATACTTCCCGACCTGCGCTGCAGGACGTGCGCGAAGCTCCTGGCCAAGGGCTTGGTGCTGCACCTTGAAATACGCTGTCCCCGCTGCGGGACGGATAACCTACTGAGAGCCGCGAGCACCAACGGGCGCAATCCTGCGCCGGGAGGTGTTCACAGTGACCAGCATACCGCACAAATCCCCTCACATCCGCATTCTGCAAGGAAACGCTCTCACTCTCCTATCAGGGCTGCAGTCTGAAAGCGTAGACGCCGTCATTACCGACCCGCCGTATTCGAGCGGAGGCATGACGGCTCCCGCCAGGCGGGTCGCTCCGGATAAAAAATACCAGCGTAGCGAGACAGTGAAGCGTTACCCGCCTATGTTGGGCGACGGCAAGGACCAACGTTCTTTTTTCGCCTGGTCCGTCTTCTGGCTCTCGGAATGCCGGCGCATCGCCAAAGAGGGCGCGCCGCTGCTTGTCTTCACCGACTGGCGGCAACTGCCCGTTCTGACGGATGCCCTGCAGGCCGCGGACTGGCTCTGGCACGGGATTGTCATCTGGAATAAACGCTCGTCCAGGCCGCAGCAGGGACGCTTTCGCAATCAGTGCGAGTATGTCCTGTTCGGCAGCAAGGGGAGCTTTGCCCCGCACAGTACGGCCTGTCTGCCCGGCGTCTACGACTACCCCATCATTTCGCAGGAAAAGCTGCACCTGACCGGCAAGCCTCTGCCTCTGCTCAAAGACCTTATGGCCATCGTGCGCCCGGGGGGAACCGTGCTCGACCCCTTCCTCGGGGGCGGCACAACCGCCCTGGCCGCCCTGGAAACGGGACGGAATTGCACCGGGCTGGAGCTCTCGGCAGAGTATGCGGATATTGCCGCGCAACGCATCAAACATGCCGGGGGCCGTCCATGCTGCGAGTAGGGAGTCTTTTCAGCGGTGCGGGGCTTTGCGACCTGGGGTTCACACGCGCAGGCCTGCGCCACGAGTTCTTTTGCGAAATTGACCCGTTTTGCCGTTCCATCCTCGCCCGGCACTGGCCTGGTGTGCCTGCTTTCGAGGATATCCGCGCTCTGCGCGGAGCGGCCTTGCCAAAGGTCGACCTTCTGGCCGGCGGCTTCCCCTGCCAGGACGTGTCGTCCATCGGTAAACGGAAAGGAATAGCCGAAAACACGCGTTCCGGGCTGTGGCTCGAGTTCGCGCGACTCATTCAGGAGGTAAATCCGCGTTATGTGCTTATCGAAAACGTCAAAGGCCTGCTCTCCGGAGGCCTGGAAATCGTGCTATCGGACCTTTCCCGCCTCGGGTACGCTGCAACATGGCATTGTCTGCCCGCTGCCGCCCTCGGAGCGCCCCACATACGAGAAAGAGTGTTCATTCTTGCCTACCCCGACAGTCACGGGCATGACGCAAAGCCTGGGGGGCTACCTGCGCTCAAAAGAGCGTTGGGAGAGCTGCACCAACCTCAAGGCGTGGCTCATTGGGCAGGTGTACGGATTGACCGGACGGGCAGAGAGACCATACGGAACGCATATCCCGGAACCGTGCTTTGCCGAGTGGATGATGGGAGTACCGCAGGAGTGGACAAAGCCCGGGGACGCGGGAAAGAAGACAGCGCGGGAGGAGCTCCCGACTGCGGGCGGGGGACACTCCCCCGAGGCCTCCGCCGCATTTCCCGCGAAGAGTACCAAACGAACCTGCAGCGGCTGAAGGCCCTGGCAAACGGCATAACCGTGGCCCAGGCCGAAGCCGTGGGGAGGTGGATTCTTGCTGTGGATAAGGCTTTGAACGGTAGCAGCTAGAAGCGGGGGAAATAGCCGCCTGAGACAGGAAACCGCCCGGGAGTGATGCTCTCGGGCGGTTCTCTGTTTCAGCGGTGCCGTTGTGTGACTTGCACACCATCGAGCCCTGTGGCATCCTATCCCATCCCCGATATAGAAAGAGGTGAAAGCATGGCCTCCTTTGCCGAAGGCAAACGTATTGCGCGTGTAGGCGACATGACAACGCATGGCGGCAGGATCATAACTGGCTCCGACTTCTTCACGGACGAGGGCATACCTGTCGCGCGGGTGGGCGATAAAGTCACCTGCCCGAAGTGCGGAGACATGCAGGTTATTGTGGAAGGCTGCGCGACGGTATGGGACCACGACCGGCAAATTGCCTGCGAGGGACATGCTGTGTCCTGTGGGGCGAAGCTTGTTATAGCCGGAACTGTCCAGGGAGGAGCTTTCGGGGCCTCTAGAGACCTGCCGGAGCCCGGACCCGGCAGAGGGCTACCAAAAGAGGAATATTGCAAGTACGCTAGGGCTCTGAAAAACAGCAAGGTGTTCCAGGACACTCTGAAGCAGATGGCGGAACTGACAAAGCAGAACGATGTCGAGTATTCGTGCTGGTTCGTCCAGGATGCCGATGGCACGATCCGGGCAGTGGGCCTAAAAACAGACAACCTGGAACTGTTCGTGGATCCGGGGGATAAACCAGAGGGAGCTATCGGCCAAGTGCATTCCCACACCAGGGGTCTTAATCCCTCCGACACGGACATAGACTATTATTCGAAACAACCGATTGAGAACCGGCCCTATGTCTACGGAATTGTGGACTACCTCAACACCCCTTGGCTGATGAACGATGAAGGCAAGGATCTTTGGTGTGATTAACCATCGTCTTGTAAAGTTGCTGGTCTTTCTCTTTATTATAATTCCAGCTTGGGAGGCTGTTGCAATGGAGAGTTGGCATCCACGCCTCGATATTGAGCAAGAGGAAATTGACCACTATGCCGCTCTTGTCGTCGCGTACGTCAAGGAAACGAAAGGCTGGGAGCCTGGAGAATACCGCATGCGATTCGTGATAGCACTCGCAGACGCGCCCTATGCTATTTTCCATGTGACACACAATAAAGCCATAGAGGAAATTCGGCGGGCGAAACCGACGCTAGGCGTTCACCCGCTTGAGTTCGATGTATATGTGCAGACTGAGGAAATGCGTGCCTTCGACGACTACAAGGAATTCGCGGATGCGTACCAGAAAATACGGGAGAAAAAGAAGGGCGGGAAACCCTGATTTTTTCGCTAATCGGTCCATTCCCGAGTGATATTCCAAAACGAAGGGCCTTCCTGCCTGGATTTTGATCCCCCCAAATGAAAAGGGCCGCTCCTGAGCGGCCTTCTCTATTATCTTCAGTCTGAAATCCTTCTCAAAAAAACCGAGCCAAAAAAATCACTCGTCCGCCCCAAACCTTCGGCTCGTATCGAGCATTTTTCCGCAAAAAGCGAAGCTGCGCATTGTGCCCCAAAGCTATTGCGGCACCTAGGAGAAAATATGCAACGCTCAATTGCAGGAATTGCAATAACTTGCAGAAAATCGCGGTAATGCCGCGTTTTTTCAAGGAATACAGTTTTTATAATGTGCTGTTTTTATAGTTTTTATTTTTCAGAGGTCAACAGCTAGGAACCACTTGTATGCCCTTTTGTATGCCCTAACAAAAAGGGGTTGCAAATTTTTATCTGCAACCCATTAAATTTATTGGCGCGCCAGGGAGGAATCGAACCCACGACCGACTGCTTAGAAGGCAGTTGCTCTATCCGACTGAGCTACTGGCGCGTGGAATTGTGAATACAAAGCCAACGGCTTCCGGTCAAGGGGTTTTCTCCAGATATGCCGGGCAGTATTTCCCGTTGACCTTCTTCCTCTTTAAAAACGCTGCGGCAGTTCCCTGCTCGTAGCGTTCCCTCTCGCACGCAATCTCTCCGGAGGGCTTTTGAGACAAGCCCGACAACCACGCCCGGTCACTCCCCCAAAAGCGGTACGGACTCTTCCTCCACCCGCGCTCCCAGGTCGATCACGTTTACGGAGGCTGTGGAGACCCGGTCTCTGGCGTCCAGCAGTGATATGGCGTGGCTGCCGCCGGAGGGCTGCCAGTACAGGGGCAGATCCTCGCGCTCCTGCTCGCCGAGGTACTCGCCGTCCGCGTACCAGTGCACCGGGTAGGTGACGCCTTCCGCCTTGAGGGGCAACGGCTGGGTGCGCACGCCGGGAGTGATGAGGTATTTTGCCTCCGGCAGGGGGGAAACGATCAGGACGGATCGGCTCAGATCCTCCTGGGCAAACCGCTTGCGGTTAAAATCCTCGAGTTCCGGAGGCCAGACCAGGGCCATCTTGCCGTCCCGCAGCACGTGCATGGTGCAGGGCAAGGTGCGCCACACCTGGGGGATACTCCAGACCATATGCGTGGAAGGGCAGTACGGAGACGGCGCGGCCCCGGAAAGGCGGCACACGCGCACTCTGCCCAGTGACGCCGAGGGCTGGTACCACAAGGAGCTCGGCTCCACGTTAGCGGTCAGGGCTCGGATGATCCGTATGGCCCCCGGCGCGGCCAGAGAAATGCCGAGCAGGCGCGCGTCCGTCCCGCCTCCGGCCCTGCCGAACCAGACGACTACCGTGTACCTGGGGTTGTATGCGGCGGTCCAGGCGTCGCGCAGGCCGAAGGAGGTGCCGGTTTTAAAGGCCACCGGCGCGTTTTCCCGGGCCTGGATGAGTTGGGCCAGAAAGGGGAGGCGTCCGGCATCGCGCAGGATATCGGCAATAAGGAAGGCGGCGGCTTCGGAATAGACGCGCCGGCCGTCGGGCAGTCCTTTGCCCTGTCCCGCGGCCTGTTGGGTATGTGGGTCCGCAAGCCCCACGGGCAGCTCCGGCAGCTCTGTTGCCAACTCCGGGCCGCCGTTTGCCGGGTCGGAGGCGGTATTTTTGTCCCACAGGGCCGTTGCAGCGGCATTGCTCTTTATTTTTCCGGGCTCGTACATGAGCAGAGGGCGGTCAACGCCCAGAGAGGCAAGGGCGGCGTATGCCCGGGCCAGTTCCAGCAGGCTGACCTCGCCCGCGCCGAGAACAAGGGAGTCGCCGTATTCGGCGTTGTCCCTGTTCAGGAAGGAAAACCCGGCGCTCCGCAGGCGGGCCAGGGCGTTACGCAGGCCGACCATGCGCAGCACGCGCACCGCCGGGGAGTTCAGGGAGTCGGACAGGGCCGTGGCGGCGGTCACGGGCCCCCGGTAGCGCCGGTCAAAGTTACGCGGCGCTTCCCCGCCCAGTTGCAGGGGAGTATCGGCAAGCATGGTCGCCGGGATGAGAAGCCCTTCTTCCAGAGCCGCCAGATACACAAAAGGCTTGAGGGTGGAACCGGGAGAACGCGGCGCCAGAGCGCAATCCACCCACTGGCTGCCCGCGTTGAGGTCAAAGCGGGCGTTGCCCACATAGGCCACAATGGCGGCGGTGCGGTTGTCCACCACGATACCCGCGGCGGTCACGTCCTGCGACGCGTCCGCAAGCTGCTCGGCAAGCACACGTTCCAACAGGCCCTGAATGCGTCTGTCCAGGGAGCTGTGCACCTGTCCTCCACGCCTCGGCAGAGTCGTAAAGGCCAGGTCGGCGAAGTGCCGGGCCGCATCCGGCATGCGGGGACGAAAGGCGGGCAGCGGCTCCTCAAGGGCCAGCGCGGTAAGATCCGCGGGAAAGGCGGTCTGTTCCGCCACTTTGGCGATAATCTGCTGCCGCCGGGCAAGGGCCGCTTTGGGATTTCTGTCGGGCCGGTAGGCGGTGGGGCCTTTGAGCAGGCCCACCAGAAGCGAGGCCTCGCCGAGGGAAAGCTCTTTGGCCCGCTTGCCGAAATACAGCCTGGCCGCCGCCTCCGCCCCTCGGATGGTGCCGCCGAAGGGAGCGCGGTTCAGGTAGTACTCCAGGATTTCTTCCTTACTGAGCTGCCGCTCCAGCTTCCACGCCCCCACGAACTCCAGAATTTTGGTGGCCATGTTGCGCCTGCGCGGCTCGCTCAGGCGCACAAGCTGGCTGCTGATGGTGGAGGCGCCGGACACGACCCGCCCGGCGGCGATATTCTGCCCCACAGCCCGCCCGAGGGCCAGAAAATCCACCCCGCCGTGCTCGAAAAATCGTTTGTCCTCAACGGCCACCAGCACCTTGGGCAGCCAGGTGCCCATCTCGCTCAGGGGTACGGGCAGGCACCATTCGCCGTCTGCGGACAGCCGGGCGTGGATGAGGGTGCCTTCCTTGTCCAGCAGCACCGGGGAAACCGGCCAGAAGCGCACTTTGTCCGTCGGATCCGGCACTGCCAGCCAGAGGACGCCGAAAGCGGCGGAAGCCAAAAAAAAGAGGCCTGC
The DNA here is from genome assembly GCA_031556355.1 of Desulfovibrio sp. Classification (GTDB taxonomy): domain Bacteria; phylum Desulfobacterota; class Desulfovibrionia; order Desulfovibrionales; family Desulfovibrionaceae; genus Frigididesulfovibrio. Next base: position 51,904 of record JAVBTB010000004.1, read on the forward strand.
CAGAAGGCACAGCCCCAGCCGGAAACGCCTTAGAGTGATTTTTTTGGGAGTTTGCATTGCCTCCGGCGGCCAAAGGGGGTGACTCCCTTTGGAACCCCCAATTTGTGACTGCATAGCTCCCATCGTTTGACGAAGCTTATGGATACTTTCAAAAGCAAATCGCTTTAAGGAACGCGCTGTTGTGGAGGGGGACCGGGAAGACATCTGGCAAAAGACCTGGTTACGAGTACCGGGGAGACAACAGCGTTCCCCCCTCCGCATACAGGCGGCTCCCGGCCCTCAGGGGCCGGGAACAACCTCTCTGTCATCTACAGGAACCGGAGCGAAGATATGAGATCCGCGCCGGTTCCTGAGCTTTTTGTTCTCTATGGCGCGCCCTCCTGCTATCTTTCGAGAGCAAGGCCAGGGCGGGCCAAGACAAGACACCGGACGCCCCGCAAGAACCTGATGGGGGTCAAGGGGCCTCAGGCCCCTTGCAGGTGCAGGACAGCGTCCTGCCCGCCGGAGGCATTCTCTCTCTCCCTATTCCACCACCAGCACGCCGGAGGCGGTCAGGGCGTTGATTTCCGGCGCGTACATGCCTTCCGCCGCCAGGGGGGGCAGGACAAAGGTGCCCTTGCTCACGGCGCGCATGCTGTACCGGTAGGTCTTCTGATCGGAAAGGCGGTCAAAGAACACCAGCAGCCGGTCTTCGCGCAGGTCCAGGTACATGCCGTTGCTGTCGATGGCCGAGGCGCCGGAGCCGCTGCTTTCGCCGTTCTCCTCATCTTCCTCCATGGAACCTTCGCCGGGATCGCCGTTGGATATTTCCCTGTCCTCGCGGCCGGCGCGTTCCGCATCCGCGTCCCCGGATTCGTCAGCGGCCGCCGCCGCGGTCTTCAGGCGCGGGTTTTCCACTTCCATGCCGCCGGGCAGGAGATCGGAAATCACCAGGTTGGAGACCTTGCGGCCGGGCTTCAGAATCAGCTCCACCGTGATGCGGTCGCCCTGTTTCAGCTTGACGGGCCCCTTGTTCAGAGGAATGACTTTGCCGTCGGCATCCTTCCAGACGCGTTCCACGGTCAGATCGTTGGAAGCCGGAGCCGGAGCCTCAAAGGGCACCCCGCGCACAGTATAGACGCAGTAGGCCCTGTCCTTGCCCTCCACCTTCACGGTCAAGGGTTCCGGCCCGCCGTCCTTCGTAAGGGGCAACATATCGGCAGACAGCACGAGGCGCTGGCCGCCGGCGGCCTTGGCCACGGTTTTGCCCGCGGCGACGATCTCCGCGCTGTAGTCCTTGCCGCCGCCTCCCGTTTTTTCCAGGAAGGTGCCGAGAGCCAGGGCGGCCATGCCCGCTTCCTGTGTGGTAAGGTAGCGCGAAGAGGAGATGCGCTCCGCAACCTCCTTGCACAGGTTCAGGGCTTCGGGTTCGGAAGGGGCCACCAGACTCCAGGCCAGGAGGCGCAGGCTCTGGTTGCGCAGGGTGCTTTCCATGCTCTCGTTGTATTCGAGCTTTTGAGGATCGATTTGCAGGGTCTTTTCCTGCAGGGCGCGCAGGGCGTTGGGGTTGCCCGCCTTCAGGGCCTTGGCGGCTGCCAGGAAGATGCGGCCGGAAGGCCACATTTCTTTTTCATGCTCGGAAAGGGACTGTATCCAGCCCAAGGGAGCTTCACCCGCACGGGTGAGGACGAAGGCGGCATAGGCTTTGGTGGAATATGCATACTCCGAGCCGTGGCCCAGCGCATTTGCCGGTACGGCCAGAAGGAAGCGCAGGTACCCCAGGGCGCCGGACAGCGTCGACTTGGAAACAGGCACCTGGGACTTGGCTTCCACCAGGAAGAACGCGGCGTTCACGCTCCGCCAGGGGTCCGGATGGGAATAGCCGGGCCACATGGAAAAGCCTCCCTCGGCGGTCTGCATGGAGCTGATGCGCGCCACAAGCTGATTCAGGACGGCCTTGGTGTTGGCGTCGGCATCCTCGTCCGGGTACAGGGCTTTCTGCACTGTGGTCAGGGTCAGGTACGGCCAGGCGCGCGAAGTGGTCTGCTCCAGGCAGCCGTAAGGGTATTCCCGCAAATACTCCAGCGCGGGCAGCACGGACAGCACGGGAGAGGAATCGACGGCAAGCGAGGTTTTGACGCTCCCGGCAAGCCATTTGCCCGGCAGGGCGAGGGATTCCGTCCTGCCGCCTTCGATAAGGGCGCTTTTGACGGTGCTGGTACGCGGATACGGCGGGCGGACCACCACATCCACATATTTGGTGAATGTAAGGTCGTCGCGGCCCGGCACGGAAACGTCCACGGCAATGGTCGCGACGCCGGAGGCCTTCTGCGCGGTGCCCCTTACCGTCAGAGCGCGGGTTTTCGCGCCCTTGGCGTTTTCCGTCCCGATTTCCAGGGCCTTGTCCACATCTCCGGACAGGGCCAGGGGACCGACCGCGCTGACTTTGACGTTGATCTTGCCGGTCAGGGGATTGGCGGCGTTTTCAAGGGTAAAGACCTTGAGGGGTATGTCAAACACGTCGCCGGGGGCTACCGCGCGCGGGGCGGTGGCTTCCACCACCACATCGCGGGCGAAGCGCACCGGGGCGGCGGCGGAAGCGAAGCGGGCGCCCGAGGCCCCGACAATCATGAGCCGTCCCTTGCCCGAATATTCCGGGATATCGAAGAACGCCTCGCCCTTGCCTTCAGCGTCCGTGCGCACGGTGGGCAGGTATGCGGTCAGGAAGATCTGCTGGGTGCTCAGGGAGCCCTGGTAGTCTTCCGCGCCGTCGCCGCCGGGCTTCAGCAGCGTGGTGGCTTTGGCTTCGGGGCGCAGCAGGGCGTCGAAGGCGTCGTAGCTGTTGCCCACGCTGCGGCGTTCCTCCATGAAGAAGGACAGGGGATCCGGCGTCTTGAAGGCGGTGAGGGACAAGATGCCCTCGTCCACCAGGGCGACGGAAAACTCGCCCTGCACCGGGCTGCCGTGCTCGTCAACAACGGTAAAGGGAATGGCCAGGGCCTTGCTCGGTTCGGCCCGTTCCGGAGCCGTGGGCTGCACCTCGAGCCGGTGCGGAACTTTGGACATGAGCAGGGACGCTCTGCCGTGGGCGCGGTGGGCGTACCACTCCTTGTTTTCCTGGCGGACCGGGCGGTACACCCAGGCGGTGACTATGGCGTTGGGATCCATGTCGGCGGTGACGGGAACCTCCACCACCATGGCGGGCTTGTCCATGGCGATAACGCGGGTGGAAAGCTGCACGCCTCGTTCAATGCCCAGCAGCAGAGTGCCCGCGTAAGGCGCCTTGACGGAGAGCTTTGCGGTTTCGCCCGCGAGGTATTCTTTTTTATCAAAGGAGAGTTCCACAGTATCCATGCGGCCCGTACCCTCTTCGGCCGAGGCGCCGCCCGCGGCCCAGGCGCTCACCCTGCGGGCGGCCACGATTTTGCCGTCGGCGGCGGCGCAGCGGACCAAGTAGCGGCCGTACCGCTCCGGCTTGAAGGGAATGGCCCCCTGGCCGTCCTTGGTCTCCACCGCAAACTTGGCCTGCGGAATGATCTGCTCGCTCCAGGTATATACGTAGCGGCCATTGCGGTACACGGTGTGCCAGTTGCCCTGGATAAGGGATATTTCCACATCCAGCTTGCCCGCGGCCACGGCCTTGCCTGCGGGATCCACGGCCGCCACCTGGATGTGGCCGAGCTTGCCGGGGATGAGGGAGCCGTCCTCCACCTTCATGCCGAGAAGGTACGGCGTGGGAAAGTAGGTGACGGTGTTGGTCTGGGTGACCCAGCGGCCGCCGTCCTCCTGCACGCCGCCGATGAGCAGCACCTGCAGGACGGAAGGAGGCAGCCAGTCCGGCGGTGCCTTAAAGTCTACCTCGGCCTTGCCGTCCTCTTGCAGTTTGCCGGTAAGGTACCGGAGGTTTACCTGCGTTGTGAATTCGCGCTCCATATTGCCGAAGACATAGCCGTCCCAGCCTTTGGGCGAGAAGAGTCTGGGCACGGCCTTGTAGCCGAGTTCATAGGCCAGGTCCGCCCCGGGCGCACCGAAGAGATACTGGCCCGAAAGGGCGACGGGCAGCGCCGCGTCTTCCAGCATGTTTTCTTCCTTGGGGGCGACGGTCACTTCCAGCCGCGGCGGGACAAAATCTTCCACGGAGAACGCGACCTGCCCGAGGGCCGCGCCTTCTTTGCCGGGGATTTGCAATTGGGCCGTGTATTCTCCGGTAGGGGCGGAGTTCGGCAGCGTGAAGGCAAAATCCGCGCCGCCCTGGTCGGAAAGGGTGACGGAGCCGCGCGTCATTTCAATGCCGCGCGACGAGGTGACGGAAAAGACCACCGGGAAAGGGGCGGGCGGCATGTGCCGGGCGTCGCGCACAAAGGCCTTGAGGTCCACGGTCTCGCCGGGGCGGAAAACGCCGCGCGGGGTATAGACAAAGGCCTCGTAGCCCTTGTCCAGATAGTCCCGGCTGGACGTTTCCGGCAGTTCGATGTTGGTCCGGTACTCCAGGGCCAGGAACGAAAGATCGTTGCCCGTGCTCACGGTGACGACGTTGGGCTTGAGCTGCTCGTCCCACACTGCGCTGCGCGCAATGGCCAGCACGCCGTCGGGGCCGGTTTTGCCCTGGGCCACAAGCTGGTTGCTTTCGGAATAGACGCGCACGTCGGCGTTCGGCAGGGGCTTGCCCGTGCTGATGCCGGATGCGAATACGGTAATGCCCGCCGGAAAGGCCCTGGCAGTGATGCCGATGTCCGAAAAAATGACCAGGCGTTCTTCCGCGTTTACGGTGCTCATATACGTGGAGCCGTTGCTCCGGGTGCGCTCCTGCTTGCCGACAATGCGCACGAGAAACACGCCGCGCTCGCCCTTGGTAAACTCCGCAAGGTCGATGGCCCGGCGCAGCATTTCGTTCTTTTTGCCCTTAACCGATATATCCCTGTAGCCGAGGTGGCGCATCATGCCTTCCGCGCGATACTCGGGCACCAGGGCCATGAAGGGCATGTTGTTGTCGTATTGCCGGCGCATGGACACGTTGATCTGGTCCACGTTCACCAGAGAAATGCCGATGCGGCTACCATAGGCCGGGGTGAGCAGGGAGCCGGGCTCCGCAAAGCGGACGGCCGGGTTCCGGTCCCGGACGGTCATTGTCTGGGTGCGTTCTTCTTTCAGTTCCCTGCCTTGTCCGTCCACCAGGCCGGGCTTCAGGGTGACGGTGATCTGCATGCCGGCTTCCACGCCTTGCTGGAACAGCAGGACGCTGTCGGATCCGTCCAGGGTGTAGGGCAGATCGGGCGTCACCTTGATGAATTCCTTCTGATCCTGGGCGGCCAGCGTGCCGGTCAGGTAAAAGTAGGCCGTCATGGCGCCTTCTTCATCGTAGCTGTACGGTTCCCGGAAGGCCAGCGGCGAAGGCTGGCTCTTGTCGGACCCCTGCACCTGGGCCACAGGCCGCGCGCTGCCGGAAGCCTGGGAGGGCGCCGCCTCGGCGGCGATAGCGAGCTTTACGCTGTACGCTTCCGCCATGCCCATCGGGTCGGCGTCGGCGGGCTCGTCCGTACGCAGGTTCAGGTTCAGGTGCGGCCGGTATTGTCCCAGGTCGACCAAAACCGTGTGGTAGCGGGTCTCTCCCCTGACATCTTTGACGCTGACAGGCAGGGCCTCGCCGGTATCGGGATCCTTGATTGCAATGTGCTCGCGTAGCGCTTTGACCGTCACAGGCAGCGAAAAGCCCAGCTCCACGCGAAAGGTGTGCTTTGCGGAATCGTAGTTGCCGGGCCAGACGCCGTGCACCGTGGTGGGTTCCGTGCTGAAGGCGAAGAAATAGCGCACGGGCTTGCCGTCCGCGGACTGCAGGTCTTCCTTGAAGACCACAAAAAAGTCTTTGCCGCGCGGGTATCCGTCCGTGGCGGTGAAGGCAAAGCTGTTTTCGGTCAGCCAGCGGCCTTCGCCCGGCACGGCGGGGTGCACGGCAAAAGGCATGTCCCTGATCTGCACCGGCGTGTCCAGCTTGTCCGCCGATACCATGGGGGCGGAAAAGGTCACCACCAGGGGGAGGTTTTTCTGAAGCACCTGCCGGTCGCGGATACTCACCCGGGAAACGGTGACCATGTCTTCCGGACTTACGGGTTTGCCGCCCATGCCGGAAAGCAGGGCAAGGCCAAGGATGCAGAGCAGCGAGGAGGAGAGGATACGTCCGGTGCGGCGCAGGGAAATTTTCATGACAGACCTTTGGGGTACACCTGTAAAAGTGCTCAACCGTGTTATCGGGACAGTGAAAAACCACAGGCGCGGGCAAACGCGTGCATCAGGCCCTGAGGAGTATGTTCAAGAAAGCGCGTGGATATGCGACACCGCTTCCGCATGATGACAAGAACCGCGTGCTTCCATGGACGCGGTCAGAATAATGTATGCCTTGACTCAGTAAGTATCTCCCACTATTGTCCCGTCCGTAACATGGCGTTTTGCCCTGTCCCGCAGACGGAAAACATCAAAGCCTGCTGTCGGCGCGCGTCCGCAAAACGTATTTTGCGGGCCACTGCAAACCATGCTATGGGGAATTTGTCCGCAGTTGTCAAGGGCGCCCCTTACAGAAAAGGGTAGTGAATTCATATTGCTATGTACATGGTAGCCAAGGAGTTTGCATGGGAGCAGGCGACCGCATCACCAGGGGCATATTGATTGGCGGGGCGCTCGGCGCCTTCAGCGCGCTGTTCGGAATCAGCGAGAGCATGTTCATCGCGACGGGCATCGGCGCCGCGGCCGGTTTTCTGGCCGGGCTGACCAGGGTCTGGCTGGACAGGCGGAAGAAGTAGAACGTTAGGCTGCTGACCGAGACTGTTTGTCGAAGCCATCTTTGTCAGATGTGGGCTCCGCCCACACCCGGCAGGGGGCAACAAACCAGGGCTGCAAAGGTCACCCGGCCAATAACGCTCCCGCGGTGTGAAAAACGTATCTCAGTGCTATGCGGGCCGCACCCTGCACCCGCGTATTTATAGTAAAAAAGTATAGGTGGCGGATTAGTCGTCAATCCGAGGCGTGGTACCACGCCGTCCCCGGCAGTCAGACGCACCGCGAAGCAAAGGGGATGCCACATATGGTTATCCGTCCGGAAGAACCGCAGGACTACAGGGCTGTTGAAGAGCTGACCAGGGAAGCCTTCTGGAACCTGTTCGTTCCGGGCTGCAACGAGCACCTTGTGCTGCACAAACTGCGGCAGCATCCGGACGCACTCCTCGAACTGGATTTTGTCGCCCTGGAAGGCGGCAGGATTGTCGGCCATATTATTTACAGCCGGGCCAGTGTGGTGGATGATGCCGGGAAGCGGAGCGCCGTCGTTTCCTTCGGCCCGGTGAGCGTCCTGCCCGAGTTGCAGGGACGGGGCATCGGGTCGGCCCTGATCGAGCATTCCCTGAATGCCGCCGCCCGGAATCATGCCGCGGTGCTTATCTACGGCAATCCCGCTTATTACCGCCGGTTCGGGTTCCAGGGGGCCTCGGTTCACGGCATCAGCCGTTCGGACGGCAAATACGCCAAGGCCCTGCTGGCCCTTGAACTGCACGCGGGCGCGCTGCAGGGGGTGTGCGGGCGTTTTTGCGAAAGCCCTGTGTTCCACACGGACGAAGAGGAACTCGCCCTTTTTGAACAGGGCTTTACCCCCAAAGAAAAGCGGACGACGGATTCCCAGCGGGAGTTCGCGATACTGGCCGCGGCCCTGGGCTAGGCAGTGTCGGCGCGAGCGCTTTTTTGCCCCCGGAAGCGCGGTCGTCCCTGGACCGCGCACATAGCGCAGACGCCCCGCAGACGTCCGGAGAACCGTATGCCCGCAGCCCTCATACAAGAGATGGTACACGACAGTTACTGGAAGCAGGACATCAACTGTGCCCGGACGGCCCTGCGCGTTCTGAGCAGCCTGCACACATTTCCGTTACATGAGCAGGTCGTGGATGCCGCCATCGGCATGCACGGGGCAGGCGGGTTCCGCGGGCAGTGCGGTCTTGTGGAAGGGACGTTGATGTTTATGGGCGTCTTGTTGAAGGCACAACACAAGACGGAGGCGGAAATCGCGGACATTTGCCGCACGTTTGCCGCCGCCTTTACGGAGAGGTTCGGCTCCCTTTCCTGTTTTTTCCTGCGCCCGGACGGGTTTACTCCGGACGACGAGCCGCACCTGTGCGAAGCCCTGACCATTGATGCCATTGCCTTCGCCCATAGGTACATCAGGGCTGTAGCAAAGCGTTTGGCATAATTGCCGCGCGTTTTCGCACAATGCCGCCAGGCCGGGGATCTTGGCGGCAGGCGGAGTAATGGGGCCGGGCCTACTCTTCCCGGAACAACGGCTTGCCTATGGAAAAGGCTTTGCCCACGGGCTTGCCGAAGTTGTAGTAGAGCCCCGTGCCCGCCTCGTAGACGAGGGGGGAGAAGTAGTCCAGAGAGGGCGTTCCGTCAGGCCCCAGGCAGTCTTCATCCGCTTTGACGTCTTCTATTCTGCCTACCATCAGGGTATGCGAGCCCAGGTGCAGGGTGTGGGTCAGGGCGCATTCCAGCACAACCGGGCATTCCGCCGCATAGGGGGCGTCCACCAGCGTGGAGTGTACCGGGGTAAGCCCGGCGGCGGGGAATTTGTCGTACCTGCGGCCTGAGGCCATGCCCACGTAGTCCGTCTGCTGCGCCATGCCTTCTGTGGGAATACCCACGGTAAAGGCCTTGCGCTCCATGACGGCGTCGTGGGTCCAGCGTTCCGGCCGGACGGACACGGTGAGGCTCAAGGGCTCGGAGCAGCAGATGCCGCCCCAGGCGGCGGTCATGATGTTGGGCTTGCCGTTTTTGTCATAGCTGCCCACCAGCAGGGCGGGCAGGGGGTAGATGAGGGGGCGTTTGCCCAGCGAACGTTTTGGGGACATGCTCTTCTCCTTTCTCAATACGTATTCGCGCCTGTCCCGGCACAGACCGGGGCGCAGCACCGGAACACAACACCGGGAGCCGCGTCTGGCGGACAACCCCTGCCGTCCCACCAACCTATCGACAGAACCTTATGCGGGATTCCAAAGGGGCTCAGCCCCTTTGGCCGCCGGAGGCATGCTTTTCTCTCCCTGTCTTTACTTGCCGCGCCGGAATATTCCTTCCAGGGCCTTGCCCGCCGCCCCGGGGGCTTCCTTGAGGACTTCCCCGGCGGCTCCCGGCGTGGAAAGCACGCCGGTGGCGGTATTTTTCAGCAGTTGGGGCATATCCACCTTATAGGAAACGGCGGTGAACGGCCCGGCAATGTCCAGGGGCACGGCCGGGGGCAGCCCGGCCAGCATGAACTCCGCGCGAAAGTCCAATGCTTCGCCCACCAGGTTGACAGAACCGCTGCCGGTGCCCTTTATGGCGGGCGAGAGCATGAGGAAGTCGCGGTTCGTGGCTACCCCGTTGGCAATGGCAAAACTTGCCGAAATGCGTTCCAGGGGAAAGTTGACCGGGAAGGGCTGCACACCCGGGAGTCCTTGGGGAACAAGGTGGAAGCCCTCTACGGAACCGCCGGTGACCTGAAAGGCGGCCTTGCCCGCAAGGGTGGGGGCAAGGTCTTTCCAGGCAAGGCCCCGGCCGCGCACGTCCAGGGTGCTTCCCAGGGTTCCGCTCACCGGGCGTTTACCGGTAAGGGCGGCCATGATATCGCCCATGGGCAGGTTGCCGGCGGCGGCGTTCAGGGCCAGAAGCGGGGAGGCCGGGGCCAGATCGGCAGTGGCCGTGCCGCTGATGTGCCCGCCGAACAGCTTCATGCTGTAAGGCATTTCCGCCTTGCCCGAGGTGGCGGAGACCTGTGCCTGCACGTCCTTGAAGGGCAGTTTGGCCACGGTGAGGCCCTTGGCGGTCAGGGCAAGATCCGCGTCGAGGGCGCGCAGGGCGGGGGGAAGCGGAGCTTTTGCGTCCCTGTCCTTAACTGGGGCGGGTCTTGCGCTCCCTCCGGCGGGTTTTGCCACGCCGAGGCTGCCGGCAACGGGCTGGCCCGTTTTTTCCTCGGGAGTGACAGCCTTGACGGCGGCAAGCAGCCTGTCCAGATCAAGCTCATCCACGCCCAGCTTGCCCCGGAGACCCAGGCCTTTGCTGTCCGCATCCGGCAGGGTGGCGGTCAGTGTTCCGGAAAAGTCCGTCTTGTCGATGGTTCCCTTGATGTCATGCAGATCCAGGGTGCGCTTGTCCATTGCATACAGCAGGGCGGCCCGCAGAGAAAGGTCAAGGGACGCCCCCTTGCCTGTGGCGGCCAGGACGCATTCCTCAATCTTGCCGGTGATGGAACGGCCCCTGTCCACGCGGACGGCGGCCTTGAGGGAGAGCCGCGCCTTTTGCCCGCTGTTGAGATCTTCCGCCTCGCCTTCAAGGGCGGCGGACATGTCCTGGCCGGGCCGGACGTTGGCAAGGGACAGGCTGTCCACGCCAAGGCGGTACGAGCCTCCCGCCGCCATATCGCGGTACGTCACCACGGCCTTTGTGCAGGAGAGGGAGTCCACCTCAAGGGCCATGGGCTTTGCGTTCAATTTTTCTTCCCGGACGGGCGTGGGCGCGGCATCCTGAAGGGGGGTGACGCCGCTGTCCGAGGGCGAGGGGGACGCACCGGGGGCGGAGAGGTTCCAGTTGCTTTTGCCGGAGCTGGCAACCATCAGCTTCAGCGTAAGGCCGTCCAGGACGATTTCCTTGATTTCTATTCTACCGCTTAGCAGGGGCATCAAGGCCATCTTGAACGAGGCGCTTTCCACCGAGACAAAGGGCTCCGCGCCGAAGTCGGCATCGTCGTTCAGGCGCAGGCGTCCGGTCTTGAGCCCCAGGGAGGGGAACAGCGTTGTTTCGATATCTCCCTGAAAAATAAGCTGTTTTCCCGTTTCTTTTTCCACAAGGGCGCTGATGTCGTCCTTGTACTCGTTGGGATTCAGCGTTGCCAGCACAACGCCCAGCACTACCGCGGCCAGCAGGGCCAGAGCGAGGAGAGCGAGGAACGCGATGACAAGATAACGCTTCATGGTGCCGCTCCTTTACGCAAAAACGGAATCCGGGCCAGAGGCGCGCGGGTGGGACTTGTCAGGTTTGCAAAGGCGGAAAAGCCCCGCACGAAGCGGCGCTACCTGTCCGCAAAGGCGGCCGCAATACTCTTGCCGTATGGGGCGGTGAGCACCCCTGCCTCGGTGATGATGCCGGCGATCAGATCCGCCGGGGTCACGTCAAAGGCATAGTTGCACACCGGTATGCCATCGGGCGTAAGCTGGGTTTCCCCCACGTGGGTCACCTCGCGCGGGGTCCGCTCCTCTATGGGTATACCCTCGCCTGTAGAGGTTGTTCTGTCAATGGTGGAAAGGGGGGCGGCCACGTAAAAGGGAATGCCGTGCGCCTGTGCCAGCAAAGCAACGCCGTAGGTGCCTATTTTATTGGCCGCGTCGCCGTTGGCCGCAATGCGGTCCGCCCCCACCACCACCTTTTGCACCATGCCCCGGCGCATGAGCAGGGCGCAGGCGTTGTCGCAGGCCACGGTCACGGGGATCCCGGCCTTGTGCAGTTCATAGGCGGTCAGGCGCGCGCCCTGCAAAAAGGGGCGGGTTTCATTGGCAATGACCCGGATGTTCTTGCCCTCTTCCTGCGCGGCGTAGATGACGCCCAGAGCGGTGCCGTATCCGGCCGTTGCCAGGGCGCCCGCGTTGCAGTGGGTCATAACGGTGTCCCCCGGCGCGATAAGGGCCGCGCCGTTTTTGCCCATGGCCCGGTTGATGGCGATGTCCTCGGCCTGCATGCGCGCGGCTTCCGCTTCCCACAGGGAGATGAGGGTTTCCGGGGAATTCGCTCCGCTTTGCCGCCATAACGCACGCATGCGGTCCACGGCCCAGGCCAGGTTGACGGCCGTGGGACGGGCTGCGGCCAGGGTGGCGAGTTTGACGTCCAGCGCTTGTACCCAGAGCGGGGGAACCGCGCGGGGAGCTTCGGGCGGCAGCGGTTCCCGGCCTGCGCTTTCACGGGCGACTTCCTTTGCGGCAAGCACGCAGCCCCAGGCGGCGGTCACCCCGATGGCCGGAGCGCCGCGCACCACCATTTCTTTCAGGGCGTAAACGATATCCGCAACCCCCCGGCAGGTGAAAAAGACCTCCTCGACCGGCAGGCGGCGCTGATCAAGCAGGACAAGCCCCCCTTCCCCGGGTGCAAAACGGATGTGGTATTCCATGCGGTCCTCTCCTGAAAAGACGGATGCGGCAAAAAGTTCTGTCCGCCGGCAGTGTACCGGTTTTGGAGGTAACTGCAAAGGGGCTGTATTTTTATGAACATGCAAAATACGGCTGCGAGGCAACAAAGCGCGGGCGGTGCGGAGAGTCTGACCTTGAACCGGGCGGGCGCGGCACAGGCAAAAGAACCGCCTGCCGCCGGGCGGGGCGCCCAGAATCGAGGGGGGCTGGGGAACACCGCAGGAGAGCGAAATTGGACGCCGGAGAGGAACGACGGCGCCCCGAAGGGGTGAGGGCCAGGACGGCCCGAATCCAGCCATTCCCCGAGGTGGGGCTTGGGGCGACAACCCCAAATCTACTCAGGGAGGAGCCTCGCTATTAAGCGACAGTCCCCAGTATCCCCCCGGCGACCAGGCGCAGCACCGGGCGCCCGTCGTCTTCAAACAGGCCGTCCACCGGAATATACACCGCCGCCACCTGCCCGGGGGCGGTCACGGACTGAGGTTCCAGAAAACGGATATGCAGCAGGGGCTCGTTCCCTTGCGGGCCTTTCGGACGCTCCACTCGGACCTGCGCCGCTTTGGGGCGCTCGCGGTAGCGGGTTTTCAGAAAGACCGTTGCCGGCCAGAGTTCCGGCGGCAGGAGCAGGTTGACCCCGGTGCATACGCAGCCGGCCGTTTCTTCCGTCCGCTCCGGCCCGCCCATATCGGCCAAATCGCGCGTACCCAGGCGCAACACATTGCCGCGCATCTCTTTGGCCAGCACGTACAGCGGCTCCTTCCATCCGATGCCAAGCCCTTTGCGCTGGCCTTCCGTATACTGCCACAGCCCTTTGTGGGTGCCGATCCGGCTGCCGTCCTCCAGCAGCATCGGGCCGGGACCGGGCAGGGCAATGCCAAGCTGCCGGGCCACGGCGGGCAGAAACGCCCGGTAGGCGTCGTCGGGAATGAAGCAGACTTCCTGGCTCTCCTTGGGCTGGGGCACGGCGATGCCGCGCCGGGCGAGCGCCGCCAGCACGTCCTTTTTGTGGAATCCGCCCAGAGGGAACAGGGCCGAGGCCAGACTTGCCTGCGGCACCAAGGCCAGAAAATAGCTTTGATCCTTGACCGGATCCGCCCCCTGCAACAGCGCGGGCATGCAGGGCAGGGAAGAACCGGCGGCAAGAGGCGCTTCTTCCCCTTCCCGGACCAGCCGCGCGTAGTGCCCGGTGGCCAGGTGCGCCGCGCCCAGGTCGCGGGCCTTTTCCAGGAGCAGGCCGAATTTGATGCCCGCGTTGCAGAGGGCACAGGGGTTGGGCGTGCGCCCGTCGGCATAGGCCTGGACAAAGGGGCGCACCACCCGGTCCAGAAACGGGCGGGAGCAGTCCACTATATGCAGGGGAACCCCCAGCGTGTCGCAAGCCGTGGCCAGGGCCTTCTGTACCGGATCTTCCGCAGGGGCGGGAAAGACCGTTTCCGGCTCTCCCACAGGCCCTTCCTCCGCAAGAGGAGGCGGCAAAGCATGTTCCCCCCCCAAGTCGAGGGGCCGGGCAAAAAGGCCGTGCACGGCCATAACCGGAACCCCGGCTTCCTGCAGCCGGATCAGCGTATACAGGCTGTCCGCGCCGCCGCTGACGGCCACAGCCACGGTCCCGCGCAGGGACGATGCGGAAAAATGTGTGCTGCTCATGCCTCGCCGGTACCCGACCTTGGCGGAAAACACAAGGGCACTCGCGCAACCGCGCTCATTCAGGGTATTCCATCCCTTGGAGTACACTGTTTTGCTATTGACATAAAAAATAAAAACAAATACTCGATTAGTAACACGTTTTATAAAATAATATTACATCGCAAGGAGGGATGATGTCAAAGCGCATTTCGAAAACGAGGTTCCAGGCAGGCTGCGCGGTGCTGTCCCTGGCGATTTTTGCGTTTCTGCCTTCCTTTGCGGCCGCGCATTTCGGCATGGTTCTTCCTTCCAAAGCTGTTGTCAGCGAGGGCAAGGACGCTTCCCTGACGCTGGCGCTGCAATTCTGGCATCCCTTTGAAAACGTGGGCATGAACCTTGCCAGGCCGGCGGCCTTTACCCTGTACCGGGATGGCAAGACCGTTGACTTGCTCCCCGCCCTCAAGGCGCAGAAAGTGCGCGGGTTCGATACCTGGAGCGCTCCTTACAAGGTCGAGCGGCCCGGCCTGTACAGCTTTGTCATGACGCCCGCTCCGTACTGGGAGCCGGCCGAAGACTGTTTTATCATCCACTACACCAAAGTCATGGTGCCCGCCTTCGGAGACGACGCGGGTTGGGACGTCCCCCTCGGCCTGCCCGTGGAAATCGTGCCGCTCTCCAAGCCCTTTGCCCAATACGCGGGCAACCTGTTCCAGGGCCGTGTGCTCATGAACGGCAAACCCGTGCCCGGAGCGGAAGTGGAAGTGGAATTTTACCCCGGCGACAAGTCCAAGGGCGTGGCCCCCAACGAGTTGATGGTTACCCAGACCATCAGGGCCGATGACGCCGGAATCTTTTCCTACGCCGCCCCCTGCCCCGGCTGGTGGGGCTTCGCGGCCCTGCAGGAAAGCCCGGACAAAATGAATCACGAAGGCACGCCCAAAAACGTGGAACTCGGCGGGGTCATCTGGGTACATTTTGAGGCTATGCAAAAACCCGTACCCGTGAAATAACGCTCTCCAAGGCCGTACCGGCTGCCGCCGGTATGTGGCACGCCCTGTGCGCGCCCTCCCCATGGGGTGTTCATTCCGGCGCAGGGCGTGCCGTTCCGAGGAATCCCATGAACAAATACGCCTTGTCCCTCCTCAGCCTGCTCTTCTTTTGCCTTGCGCTCGTCCCGGCAACAGCCCGCGCGCACGGGGTCTTCATCTTCGGCTGGGAAGAAGGCGGCAACATCTGCGCGGAAAGCTATTTCAGCAAACGCCAGAAGGTCAAAAACGGCACAGTGCGAGTGCTGGATGCCCAAAACGCCCTCCTGGCCGAAGGCAAAACCGATGCCGACGGGCACTGGTGCACCCCCAGGCCCGCCGGGCAGAATGCGGTAACCCTCGTCATCCTTGCCGGAGAGGGTCATCGGGGCCAATTCACCCTTGCCCTGTCCCCCTCCGCCCCAGCCCGGCCAGTCAGTGAAGGCTCCGGCTCCTCCGAACCCACGGATGCCGCGCCGTCCTCCTCCCCCGGCCCGCCCGCCGCTGTTTCCGCCCCCCCCGTTCCCTCGGACCATGCAGGCCAGTCAGAATCCGCCCGTCCTGACCGGGAGGCTCTCACCGCTCTCATCCGCCGCGCTGTGCAGGAAGAAGTCGCCCCCCTGCGCAAGCAACTGGCGGCAATGGAGTTGCAGGCCAACGAGCCCGGTCTGCGCGACATTGCCGGGGGCATCGGCTGGATTGTCGGCCTGTGCGGCCTCGCCGCGCTGCTGCTGCGCAGGAAAAAATAATGTAAAGCATGCCGCCGGCGGCCAAAGGGGGTCACCCCCTTTGGCATCCCGCATTTGGCCTTTGTGTGCGGTTGGTGGAGCTGAATGGGTTTTTCCCCTCTGCTGCTCTCGGTGCTGGGCCTTGGTGGGTGTTCAGGCAGGCGCGAAATGGAATACCTCGCCACAAGCTTCTCCCCTGACTGTGCAGGAATGACTACCCCGCCATTATGAAAGTACGGTGGGGCCACCGCCCGAAAGGCTATGCGCCCCGGCTCATCTTGCAAAAGCAATTTCAGATATTCCCATGCGGGACCGCTTCCTGTACTATCCTCCGGACGGGCGGCAGCAGGTGTTACCCCCCCTTGCGGCGGAACCTGTTCCGGGAACAGGCCGCGCCCGTATCCCGGATCGGATACACGTCGGCTCTGTGCGCCGTCCCCGCCGGATGAAGGGTGGAACCGTGCGCCGGAGGCCGTTTCCTCAATAAAGGAGCGCCTATGTTCACGCCTGTAGAAGTCATCCCCCGCGAAGAACTGGCCCGCCGTCACGGCCGTTGCCGAGCCCTGCTGGCCAGGCTGTGCCCAGAAGCGGGCGGCCTTATGGCCTTTGGCAGCACCACTATCTATTACCTCACCGGCACGCACGGTTCCGGCGTGTTCTGGCTGCCTTTGGAAGGCGAGCCCCTGCTCATGGCCCGCAAAGGGTTTGAGCGCGCCAGAATGGAGAGTTCCCTGTCCTCTGTGGCCTCCTTCCGTTCTTACGGCGATATTGCCGGGTTGGCGGAGCAGTTCGGCGTGCCCCTGAGTCCGGTTGTCGCGGCGGAACAGTCGCGCTTGCCCTGGTCTCTTGCGGACATGCTGCAAAAGAAGCTCGCCGGTGTCCGGTTCATCGCGGGAGACGCGGTCCTTGCCCGCTCCAGAGCGGTGAAAACTCCTTGGGAACTGGCCAAAATGCGCTCCGCCGGAGCACGGCACGCCAAAGCCCTGTACGAAGTCCTGCCCACGCGTATCCACCCCGGCATGTCGGAATTGGCCGTCGCCCACCAGACCTCGGACGTCTTCTTTTCCCTCGGCAGTTGCGCCATCGCCCGCCTGAGCAATTTCGGCGAGGAAATGTACCTGGGCCACATCGGGGTTTCCGCCAACGGCAACTATCCTTCGTTCTACAACGGCGCCCTTGGCGCCCTCGGCATCCACCCCTCCGCGCCTTTCATGGGCAACGCCGACGTCATCTGGGAGAAAAACAGCCTGCTGTCCCACGACTGCGGGTTCTGCTTCGAAGGCTACAATTCCGATACCACCGTCACCTACTTCGCCGGCAAAAAAAGCAACATCCCCGCCCCGATCCAAAAGGCCCAGGATGTCTGCATGGAAATCGAACGGGTAGTGACCGAACACATGCTGCCCGGAGCCATCCCCTCGCAGCTGTACGCGCTGGGGCTCGACATGGCGGAAAAGGCCGGGTACGGCGAAGGCTTCATGGGCCTGCACGGCAACAAGGTGCCCTTTCTCGGGCATAGCCTCGGGCTGTATATCGACGACTGGCCCGTGCTGGCCGCACGTTTTGACGAACCCCTGGAAGCAGGCATGACCCTGGCTGTGGAACCCAAAATTGCCCTGCCCGGCATCGGTATGGTGGGCACCGAACACTCCTACGAAATAACCCCGTCCGGCGCCGTCTCCCTCTCCGGCGACTGGAAAGATATTGTTTGTATAGAGTAAGAGAGGCCTCCGGCGGCCAAAGGGGGTGACCCCCTTTGGAATCCCGCATCAGGTCTTGTTGTTCGGTTGGTGGGGTTGAAGAGGCTGTCCGCTTGCTGTGGCTCCCGGTGTCGTACCTTGGCGTATGTTACGCCGGGCTTGCAGCGGAATCCCCGTCGTCGGCTTCGCCCTTGACCGTGGAGGAGTGGCTGCCCCGCCGTCATGAGCGCATGGTGGGGGCAGAGCCCGCATCTGATTCAGGTGGCTTCGACAAACAAGTCTTTGTCAACGGCAGCGGTTATTCCTCGCGGTCCTCGTCGTATTCGTCCCCGGCATCCGTATTTTCAGCGGCGTTCAGGCGTTCCTGCAAGGCTTTTTGCTGTTTGCGTTCGCGGGTGCCCAGGGGTTTGAGGGCTTCGAACTCTTTGGAGCGCTCCTGCTTGCGGGCGAACACGAGGAACCCGGTATGCGCGATCATGCGGTCGTTGGGACGCAGGCGGTCGGCCACGGCTTTCCAGCCGCGCACCAGTATTTCCTCAACCTCCACATCGGCAAAGGGACCGGTTTCCATGCCCTTGAGCAGCAGGGACACCTGGTCCACGGTGGGTACGAGAAAGGCCAGGGCCGCGCCGGGCTTCACCGCCGCCGCAACCTGGGGCAGGTATTCCCAGGGGGTGCGCACGTCCAGAAACAGGGCGTCGGCGTCGGTCTGGTCGAACCCGTCGGCCACGTCGCGCAAGTGCTGGGTGACGTTCTGCCCCACCCCGGCCCATTCCAGGTTCCGGCGGCAAAGGTCGAAAAATTCCTGCCGGGCCTCGTAGGTATACACGTGCCCGCGTTCGCCGGAAAACCAGGACAGGGCCACGGTCAGGCTGCCGGAGCCGGAACCTGCCTCGATCACCCGCGTGCCGTTGCCCACGCCCAGACGCATGCAGATGTACCCGATGTCCTTGGGGTAGATAATCTGGGTCTGGCGGCGCACTCCGCGCACCAGATCATACAGTGTGGGCTTCATCACCCGGTAGGGCACGCCTTGCAGAGTCTGTATCTCCACCCCGAATCCGACCAGAGAAAGGGACTCGGCGGGAATCACCCCATCCGTACCGTGCACGTCCTGCCCCGCCATAAGTCTGCGCAGGCTGCGCTTGCCCCTGGGGCTGACCAGAATAAAAAGCTCGCCGTATGCAGGCATGAAAGCTCCTGTAGGTTGAGGAGAGAATAGCCTCCGGCGGCCGGAGGGCTCTGCCCTCCGGACCTCCCGGCAGGGGGCAGCGGCCCCCTGCACCCGCGATTGCGGGGGAGGGGCCGTTCGATGGTTAGGTATGTCTCCCTTCAATGGCTCTCTCGATAGCGAGAAGGAGGTTCTGCCATAAACGGGAAAAAGCTCAGGAACCGGTAACGGATCTTACAGCGGTATGCAAGCCGCAACCGTATTGTGCGCCTGTTTGATGTGGAAATCCAGGGCTGCCGTTCGCCCGAGCCGATGCGCCGGAAAGGAAAGCCGCCGCTTTTGCGGGGGGCCGGACCTATTGGTCCCGTTCCCGGAGCAGAAGCGGCGGCTGACGCTACAGGGGCTGAAAGGCCAGCCGGACTTAGAGCATTTCACACTTGAAGCGTAAACTGCTCTAGAAGCTGTACTGGAAGCCGACCTGCGCCTTCCAGGCGTCGTCGGTGTCGCGGGCATCGTCGCCCCACACGCCCTTGTCCAGGCTCAGGTCGATGTAGCCCAGTTCCAGGTAGGCGGCCAGGTTTTCGTAGATCTGGTAGGTGTGGTCGAAGTTCACTTCCCAGGCGTGGTCGCTGGTGCTCAGGTAGAAAGCGTCGCAGACGAAATTCAGCCGTTCGTTCTGGCGCATGTACTTGGCGCTCTCCACGTTGTTGGTGCCCTGGTAGTAGGTCACGCGCAGGGTGTGGGAAAGGTTTTCAATAAAGCTGATGTCGGCCAGACGTGCGCCCACGCCCCAGGTGCCGGTGCCGGAAACGGAGACATACGAATCGCCCACCGGGCCCATGCTGCCGGGAAAACCGAAGGAAGTGGGGCCGAAGCCGTCATCGGTGCCCACCACGGGCAGACGGCCGAGCTTGCCGTCTTTGTAAGCATCGGCGTCGTCGCCGGAGGAATACCAGCCGAAGATGCCGGGGGTGGCCCATGAGAGCTTGTAGTCCAGGGCGGACGCCACAAACCAGCCCTTGATGCCCATATTATCGGACTCCGTGGGAAAGTTCAGTCCACTCACGCCGGAGACATTGGCCCGGTCAAGATGGCCGTACATGGCGTCCAGGCTGAAGGTCAGGGGATCGAGCACGTCCAGCTTGAAGGCGACGCCCGCCCACCAGGCGGCGGCGTTTTCGTTTTCTATCTGGTTGGTGATTCCGCCGTCGTTAAAAAACAGATAGTCGTAGAAACCGGACGTGGCTCCCACGTTGCCGTACATGGCCCAGGGGGTCACGCTCCAGCCTTCGCCGGTGACGGGCAGGGTCAGGCCGAAGAGGTCGGTTTCGTCGTCGTAGTGGCGGTCATTGGGGTCTGTGCCGTAGGCGTCAAAGGGACGCAGCCAGAAGGCCGTCACGCCCAGCATGTCGGTGATGGGAGAGGAGACCACGATGCCCGCCACGTCGGCGGAAAACACCGGGTTGCAGCCCAGTTCCGTGGCAAAGGGCAGAGAAACGCCCTGGATGCCCATGCGCACGGTAGCGTCGGTATTCGGAATCATCCAGTCCAAATATGCGCGGCGGGTCTCCACGTTCACGCCGTCGGCGTCCAGCGCGCCGCCTTTGGCCCCGTCGTAATCGGCGCTGCCCCAGCGCAGGGTGCCTATTTCAAAGGCCAGCACGCCCTGAAGCCGCTCCGAGGCGATAAAGTTCACCTGCGTGCGAAAACGCTGGTACGCGCCGAAAACATCGTCGTTTTGCCCTCCGTTGCTGCTGGAGCGAAAACTGCTGTTTTCAATCCAGCTGTAAGCAAAATCCCAGGTGCCGGAGGCTTTCACGTCAACAGCCCGGGCTGTCGCCACACTGCCCAGGCACATTACCAGGGCCAACAACAGCGTTGTAATGCGTTTCATTCTCTTCCTCCTTCTTGCAGTAAATGCAAACTTGGAGATCAAATATATTTTAGTTTAGACTTGAGCAATTATTTTGTTCAAAAAATTTTATTTCCCGCTGTGCTGCAAAAAAGCCAGGCTGCTTCTGCAGGAAGAGACAGATTGACTCTTACAAGCAGACAGGGGCCGTAAGGCCCCCGTCAAATAATACTTGGCAAGTCTGAGATTAAAAGCTGTACTTGAAGAGCATTTGGGCCTTCCAGGCGTCGTCGCTGTGATCACCGCCGCTGGTGTGACGCCAGGCGTCCTCATCCAGGGAGAGATTCAGGTAGCCCAGTTCCAGGTAGGCGGCCAGGTTTTCATAGATCTGGTACTTGTGGTTGAAGTTCACTTCCCAGACGTGGTCGCCGGTGGTCAGGTACATTTCGCCGTTATACGAGAGCGGGGTGTTGCTGCCGTTCGCGACAAGGGGATGGGAATACTCCCGGGCGTTTTCCGTGTTGTTGGTGCCCTGGTAGTAGGCCACGCGCAGGGTGTGGCTGAGCTTGTCGACAAAGGAGAAGTCGGCCAGTTGCACGCCCACGCCCCAGGTGCCGGTGCCGGTCCAGGCGATTTGGCCGTCTTGCGTGGGGCCGGCGCCGCCGGGGAAGCCGAAGGAGGTAGGATAGAACCCGTCGCCGTCATATGTGCCGATGGAAGGCAGACGGCCCAAGTAGCCGCTGTCGTGAATAGCCTCGGCCTTGTCGCCGGAAGCGTACCAGCCGAAGATGCCGGGGGTGGCCCAGTCAAGCTTGTAGTTCAGGGCCGCATCCACAAACCAGCCTTTGGTGCCCAGTTTTTCGTCAACACCGTCCACAAACGCGGTTTTGTTCAGGCGGCCGTACATGACGTCCATGCCGAAGGTCAGGGGATCCAGCAGATCAACCTTGATGGAGCCGCCCAGCCACCAGGCCGTGGTGCGGTCGCTGTCGGCAGTGTTGGTGGTACCGGAAAAGTAATAGGGGTATGCCCGGTCATAATAGCCTGACTTGCTGCCGATGCTGGCCGCCATGCCCCAGGGGGTCACGCTCCAGCCTTCGCCGGTGACGGGCAGAATAAGGCCGAAGGCGTCGGTTTCGTCCATGTAGCGGTTGGCTTTGCCGGTGGTGGTGTAGCCGTCGTTGCCGTAAGCGTCATAGGGACGCAGCCAGAAGGCGGTGACGCCGAACATGTCGGTGACGGGCGAGGAAACCACGATGCCCGCCACATCGTCGGAAAGGACCGGGTTGCCCATGCCGGCGGCGAAAGGCAGGGTCACGTTTTGGATACCCATGCGCACGGTGGCGTCGGTGTTGGGCACGAGCCAGTCGATGTAGGCGCGGCGGGTTTCCACGTTCACGCCGTCGGCGTCCAGGGCGCCGCCGGGGGCGTTGCCGTAGAACTGGCCGGAGGCGCTGGCGCCCCAGCGCAGGGTGCCTATTTCAAAGGCCAGCACGCCCTGCAATTGTTCCGAAACGATGAAATTCACCTGGGTGCGCACGCGCTGGCGGGCGCTGATGCCGTCATTTTTCGTGCCGGTGATGTCCTTGAAGCCGGTCTGGTCCCAGCCGCCGGCAAAGTCCCACGTTCCAGAGGCTTTCAACTCAACGGCCTTGGCCGCGGCCACGCTGCCCAGACACATCGCCAGGGCAAGCAACAAAGTGGTAATACGTTTCATACCTTTCCTCCTTCTTGCAGTATGCATAAAACGTATTTATCACTACAATTTAGTTTTGATTTATGCAAGCGTTTTAGTGCAAAAAACTTTACTCGCCAGTCCACTTTGACCAAGGCAATGGATGGTTCCCCCGCCGGAAGGAACAGTCCGCTTCTCAATAAGCAAGCAGGCGGGCGACCTTGCGGTCCCCGCCTGCTTGCCGGCAAACCAAGAGTCTGCCCGCTGTCGTACAATTGTCCAATTCAAAATCCGCTACCGGCTCCTGAGCTTTTTGCCCTTTACGGCACACCATCCTGCTCTGTACCGGGAGCACTACAGGAGCGTAACAAATCAATCCGCCCCACCGCCCGCAAAGACCTGAACGGGGTCCAGGGGGTAATTGCCCCCTGGCAGGTGCAGGACAGCGTCCTGCCCGACGGAGGCATCCTCTTCTCTTTTCCTACTTATACACCGCCCCTGTGGATGCGGAGCTTACCATACGGGCATAGCGGCGCAGGAGGGGGGAGCGGATCTCTTTTTCCACCGGGGTAAAGGCGGTCCGGCGCTTGGCGAGCTCGGCCCCATCCACGAGAAGGTCGAGTTTCCGGTTCGGAATATCGATAAGTATCCGGTCGCCGTCCTGTACGAGACCGATAGTGCCGCCGTCGGCGGCTTCGGGCGAGACGTGCCCGATGGCGGCGCCGCGCGAACCGCCGGAGAAGCGTCCGTCGGTAATGAGGGCTACGTCGCCGTCGAGTCCCATGCCGGCAATGGCCGAGGTGGGCGTAAGCATTTCGCGCATGCCGGGGCCGCCACGCGGACCTTCGTAGCGGACGACGACGACGTCACCGGCGCTGATTTTTCCTCCGAGGATGGCGGCCACGGCGTCTTCTTCGGAGTTGAAGACCTTGGCGGTGACGGTGCGGGTCATCATGGAGGGCAGCACGGCGAACTGTTTGACCACCGCGCCTTCGGGGGCGAGGCTGCCGCGCAGGATGGCGATGCCGCCTTCTTCGGAATGGGGGTTGGAAAGGGGCCGGATGACGTCATCGTCGAGCACGCGGGCTTTGCAGGCGGAGAGGTTCTCGGCCACAGTGCCGCCGGTGACGGTGCGGGCCTGGCCGTGGATGAGGTTCTTTTCCAGCAGGGTGGCCATGACGGCGGGGATGCCGCCGGCGGCGTGCAGGTCTTCGATGTGGTACTTGCCCGCGGGGGAGAGCTTGCAGAGGTTGGGGGTTTTGCGGCTGACCTGATCGAAGATATCCAGTGAGAGGTCAAGCCCCGCCTCGCGGAAGATGGCGGGCAGGTGCAGGACGGTGTTGGAGGAACCGCCGAGGGCCATGTCCACGGCCACGGCGTTGTGTACGGATTCTTTTGTGACGATGTCGCGGGGGGTGATGTTGTTTTTAAACAGCTCCATGACCTGCATGCCCGCCTCTTTGGCAAGGCGGATGCGGGCGGCGGAAACGGCGGCGACGGTGCCGTTGCCGGGCAGGGCGAGACCGATGGTTTCCGACATACAGTTCATGGTGTTGGCGGTGAACATGCCGGAGCAGGAGCCGCAGCCGGGGCAGGCGCATTCGGTCAGGTCTTCCAGTTCCGCCTCGCTCATGGAGCCCACACGCACGCGGCCCACGCCCTCGAACACGGAGATAAGGTCGGATTTGCCCTGGATGCTTTTGCCCGCCATCATGGGACCGCCGCTGATCAGAATGGCGGGAATATTCAGGCGCAGCATGGCCATGAGCATGCCAGGCACGCTTTTGTCGCAGTTGGGGATGAGCACCAGGGCGTCAAAGGGGTGGGCGGTGGCCATGAGTTCGATGGAATCAGCGATGATTTCGCGGCTGGGGAGGGAATAGCGCATGCCTTCGTGGTTCATGGCCAGGCCGTCGCAGACGCCGATGGCGGGGAATTCCATGGGCGTGCCCCCGGCCATGCGGACGCCGGCCTTGACGGCTTCGGCTATGCGGTCCAGGTGGAGGTGCCCGGGCACGACCTCGTTGGCGGCATTGACCACGCCCACCAGGGGGCGGGACATTTCCTCGCGGGTCAGGCCGAGGGCGTACAGAAGGGAGCGGTGGGGGGCTTTTTCCGGCCCGTGGGTCATGGTTTTGCTGCGCAGGGGTTTCATAGGGGTATCCTTTTGTCGGGTGATGTTCGTGGGGCGGCAGAGCCGGAGATTGAGCTTCCGGTTTGGCGCGTTGTCCGTTTCATGAAAAAGGCGGTGTCTTCTACTCCCGGCGGCTGGTTTCATTCCGTAACGGACGGAACAAACCGGGCTTTCCGCCCCGCGGGAAGACGGGCCGAAAACCGAGGGGTGCAGGGGAAATCATTCCCCCTGCCGGAGGGGTCCGGGGAGGCGGAGCCTTCCCGGAAAGAATCATTCACAATTCTTTCAGTCCCGCACCGCGAGCCAGCTTGCGGCAATGCCCATGAAGCAGGGTACCAGCATCAGGGCGAGGGAGAGTTCCCAGGGCAAAAAGCGTATCTCCATCAATAGAGGCGGAAAATTCAGCACATCGCGCACCTGCATGTGGATGGCGCGCAGCAGGGTCAGGGCCAGCGCGCCGCCCAGCAGGCCCTGCAACGCGCCGCCCACGATCAGGGGCAGGCGTATGTACCAGTTGCGCGCTCCCACCAACTGCAGAATTTCAATTTCGTGGCCGCGCGCCAGCAGCGAGAGGCGGATGGTGTTGCCCACCACCAGCCCGAGCACCAGGGCCAGAAAGGTGACCGAGGGCCACATGACGTAGCGGCTGACCTTGCGCCAGGCCTGCCCCAGTTCGTCGCGCAGGGGAGTGGCCACAACCCGCGCCACGTCGGGCTGTCGTTTCAGGTAGTCGGTGGTTTCCTTGATCCAGCGTTCGATGTCGTGGTCGCGCGGGGCAAAGGAGATCAGGGCCGTGGCGGGCAGGGGGCTTTTTTCCGCCAGAAAGGGAAAGTTCTTGGCAAGGTTCGCATGGGTGCGTCCCAGCCGTTGCCCCAGTTCCTGCAAGGCTTCATCCGGGGTGTAGCCTTTCATGGTGACGAATCCGGGCAGATGGCGGTACCCGTCCCATTGCTCGCGCACCTGCACCATATCGGCACTGGGGTGCCAGTATATCTGGAAGGCGGTTTCCCCGCGCGCGGTACCGAGCTGGTGGTTCAGGGTGGTGAGGGCCATGAGGAAGAGACCGGACAGAAAGGCGACCAGGGTCACCGCCGCCAGAGTAAATATCTGAGCCCAGGGATTCAGCGAGAGATCGCGAAACCCCTGCCCGATGAGACGGAAGATGGTGCGGATCATCCGCGCACCCCGCCGCTTCGCCCCACGTTACTTTGGGCGGAGCCGCCGGGCGTGCCGGGGGCCGTGCCGCCGAGGGTAAGGGGGCGGGGATCGGGTTGCGGCGCAGGCTCCCGGCCCTTCCCGGCGGGAGAGCCGGAACCGGCGGGAACACCGCCGCGCGGGGAGCCGCCCGGAGCGGGGTCCGGGGTATTTGCGGGCGAGTGGAAAATCCGTGCGCCCGGCCAGTTGGCCTGGGTGATCATGCCTTCTTCAAGGCGCATGACCCGGGCCGAGGGGTGGCGGCGGAGCAGTTCCGTGCTGTGGGTGGCGAAAATAACCGTCGCGCCGTAAGCCTGAAATTGCTTGAACAGCTCCATGAGCCGGAAGGAAAGCTCCGGATCGAGGTTGCCGGTGGGCTCGTCCGCCAGCAGCACCTGGGGGTTGACCACAAAGGCGCGGGCAATGGCCACGCGCTGCTGCTCGCCGCCGGAAAGCTCCCCGCAGGGGATGGACAGGCGCGCATCCAGGCCGAGGGCTCGCGAGACGGCCCGGACCCGCCGTTCAATGTGCTGGGGGGCAAGGCCGCGCACCTGCAGGGGCAGGGCCAGGTTTTCCTGCACCGAGCGCAGGGGCAGGATTTTGAAATCCTGGAACACGACCCCCACTTGGCGGCGCAGGGTGGGGACATCGCGGGGGGTAATGGCTTTAAGCGACATGCCGGCCACGTCCGCTTCCCCCCGCTGGATGGGCAGAGCGGCGTACAGCAGGCGGAGCAGGGTGGTCTTGCCCGCCCCGGAGGGACCGGACAAAAAGAGAAAGTCCCCTTTCCCAAGGGAAAAGGTGCAGTCCTTCAGCGCCCAGTGCGGGCCGAAGCTGTGGGAAAGGTGGCGTACGCGGATCATGGTTTCCCGGCAGTATACGAGAGCCGCGATCATAAAACAAGGCATTTGCCCGAGGGGGAAAGGGAAGAAAAAATTCCGGCACGCCCCACAGGAGAGAACGTGCCGGAATTTTTCGCCAGACTGTCGCTGTGCTGAAACAGCCTGGCCGCTTGCATCGAGACGGGAACGTCCTGTCGCGGCGCATGGTGGGTCCGGTTACGGCTGCATGGGCCGAATCGGGGCGTCCCTGGGATTCGGAGGAAGGACGAATCGTGGGGCGCTCTGGCCTGCCGCCTGCGGCGGCGGCCATGGGCGCGGGCGAACCCGCTGTGTATGGAAAAGCCGGCCTGGAGGTCTGCCCGTTCTGAGCGGCCGTGCGGTTTCCCGCTGCTTTTCGCCTATACGCCTGGCTTGTGCCCCCCCATGCCTGGGGTGTGAAGGTGGGCCGCTTTACCGAAGCTGTCTTTCCCGACGCTGCCACACAACGGAAAATGCGCTTTCGGCCATATAAGCGCCAGGCCTGGAATCTCCCTTGCTATACCGCCCCGCCTGTGAAAGGCAGGTCTTGCAATCTGCCCCGGCAAAAACGGGTGAAAACCGCTTGGGCGTGCGGTTACCCGGCCTGGAAGGCTTTTAAGGAAACGCTTCTTTGCCCGGGCGGGGCGGCAGGGGCGTCTTTGGGGACGCCGATGAGGCTCTGCATCAGAATAGCAGATATCGTGCCAACAGATTTATGCTATTATTACAGTGTGGTGTACTTCTGCACAAAGCGTTGTTCTTTGCGCTTTTGCACAAATTGCACATGTGTGCAGTTTGTGCAAACGAAAGTATTGCACAAAAAAGGAAGGCGCGTCTTTCAGGCGCGGGCAAGGGGGAAAAAGGGGCGGCGGGGGCCGGAGGCTGGAGAGAAGCACAGACGGCGGCAGGTTGGGACGCGTGCGACTACAGCGGCGGAACTATTTCGCGCACCACGGCAATATCCGCGGGCAGAAAAGCAAGTTCGCGGGCTTCCAGGGGCGTCACCCAGCGCAGTTCCTGCCCTTCTTTGGCCGTGGGCTGGCCGGTGTAGGCGGTTACGTGCATGAAGGACAGCAGCACCGAAAGGTTCGGGTAGGCATGCACCAGGCTCTTCCAGGGCAGGATGGCCGTGCAGGTGATGCCGAGTTCTTCCAGCAGTTCGCGGGCCAGGGTCTGTTCCATGGTTTCCCCGGGTTCCTGCTTGCCGCCGGGGAACTCCCACAGTCCGGCAAAGCGCGTGCCCGGAGGGCGAAGGGAGGCGAGAAAGCGGCCCTCACGCCAGATGATGCCCGCAGCCACCCGAATTTGGGGGGACCGCCCGGCGAGCGTTTTTTCCAGATCTGAACTATGCGTCATGGCAGAGCTTTTTGATAAGGGGCTGTTAGAGCGATTTAACTTTGAGATGGTTCATTTGAGTCTGCTTTACAAAATGGGGTTTCCAAAGGGACTCAGTCTCTTTGGCCGCCGGAGGCAATGCGGCTCTTGGGTAATTTCAAAATGGATTTATTTTACGGGGCGGTCACCAGCCGCTGCCGCCGCCGCCGCCGGAACCGCCGCCGGAAAATCCCCCGCCCGAGGAGCCGGAGCCGGAACTGGAGGAGTCTCCTCCGGACGAGCCGGAGCTTTCTGACGGCCTTGTCTGGGAAGCCTCGCTGCTGTGGGAGCGGAATTCCGTGAAATCGCTGTACTGGAAATTGTGGAACTGCTCCGCCGCCATGCCCGTTTTGGCGCACCATGCCGCAAAGGTGGCGGCAAAGGTCTTGCCCACGCCAAGGGCCAGGGCGTAGGGCAGCAGGCGTTCGAAGTGGCGCAGCATTTCTTCCGGCGGGTAGAGGGCTTCGTAGCGGCTTTCTTCCGCTGTTGCAAGATACAGCCGCAGGCCTTTGGCTTCCGCGAGCTTTGCGTTGCCGATGTCGGTGCGGGAGGAGGCGGCGGCAAAGAACAGCAGACTGGTCAGCGTCGCCAGAGCAAGGGCGCCCATGTACCCGGCGGGCATGGCGACAAAGGTGTAGTAGTCAAACAGGAACCAGAGCGCCAAAACCGGCAGGACGACCACCGCCAGTACGGGCAGCCAGCCGAGGTTCTTTTTCAGGATGTCGCTGTTCGGCCTGCGCTGCAAGACGAGTCCCACGATGAGCGACATGAACCCTACCAGACAATAGGTGACAAAGTAGACCAGCAGCGTGGCGCCCGCCGCCTTTTCCGCTTTGAGAAAAAGGTAGCTGAGCAACGGCAGGAGATATACGAGCAGGGAAACGGCAAACCCGTACCCCCACACCGAATAGAACAGCCCTTTTCCCCGGCGGAGGCAGGTGGTGTGCGCGGCCTCCCGGGCGGCAATCATATTGGGCTGGTACCTGTGGGATACATGCACGCTGGTGCGCCCGCCGGAAAAGACTTCGTCCAGAAGCTTCTGCTCGGCGTCGTTCAGGGTATTCCGGGAGGAGCGCGCGGCATCCTGGGGCTGTTTGCGCAGCACGATGTTGCCTGTGCCTCCGCCCCTGTGTTCCAGGGAGGCGGCTCCCTTGGCCACCAGATTCAGAAGGTCGGCGGCAAAGGAGTCGGCGCTGTACCCTTTGGTGATGACATGGCGGGCAAATCCGGGGGACATGCCTTGCGGCGGCTCGAAGCGGGGAATGACCGCGGGCCTGGGAACGCGGGGACGGGTGCGCCAGAGACGCGCGGCGAAAAATGCGGCCAGGGCCAGGGGAACGGTCCACAGGCCTATGGTCCTTTTGGTGGGCAGCAGCATGTAGCGCATATCCCAGGTATTGACGGGATCCGGCGCATTTTTCAGGATGCTTCGCGGCCAGGTATAGACGACCGTCAACCCCTCTCCGGCGGCAAGGGGGGCGGTTGTCTCCACGCTGTCGTCGGGCAGGCGGCGAGACTGCGTGCGCTCCTTGCCGCCGTATTTGCCGGTATAGATGTCCACGGAGCGGAAGCCAAAGGCGTTTTCGTCCGTTCCCGCGGCTGCCCTTTTGCCGCCCTGCGCCGGAAGCCGCAGCCGGAAGCGCACCTTGTCGATGGGAAAGGTCCAGTCGTTGCCTGTAACGTTCCAGTACAGCTCGTCCCATCCGGAAAACCGGCTGAAGTGGTTACGGACCGTATAGGTTATGGCGTAGGTGTGTTCGCCCGGGGTAAGGGGAGCGTTGGGATTGCCGATACGCAGGGAGATCTGCTTGCTTCCCTGGGAGAGGGTGTACGGCTCGGGTTTGCCGTCGCGGGTGACGCCCAGCACGTCGTATTCCACGGCGAAAATTTTGTTGTCCGCCCGTTCCCAGCGTGTGGGCAGGTCGCGGATGATGCCCCGGCGGATAGCCCGTCCGCGCGCCAGCACGGTAATTTCCTCCCGCACATGCATGTCCCCTGTGGTATCGAAGACGGCGGTAACGTCGTACAGCAGAATGCGTTCGTTGCCGCCCGCGCTCTGGCGCCCCGCAGGTGCGGAAGACGCGGCGTCCCCGGAAGCCGCTTGCGCGGTCCGCAGGGAAACGGCCCGCATGGCAAAGGACCGCAGGGAGGCAAGAACCGCCGGTCCGGAATCGGTCTGCCGGGGAACGGCAAAGAGCGACCGGGCCGGCTCCGGACGGATGAGGGCTGCGTTGTCAGGCGGGGAGGAGCACAGGATGGCAAGAAGAACGGCCGCCAGACAGACGGAAAGCGAGAAGGCGCGCCTGTGCGGCGCTGCCGGGCGGCGGGGGGGAAGAGGGGGAAACATGCCCCTTGCGCCATGGAGTGCGGGGGAGGCTTTGGGCCTCATCAGAACTGTACCTTGGGGTTCTTTTCCGCTTCCTTGTCGCTGATTTCAAAAAAGGGCAGGGGAGAGAGGGACAGTTGGCGGGCGATAAGAATGCCGGGAAAAGACTCCACCTGAATGTTGTAGTCGCGCACCGTACCGTTGAAATAGCGGCGGGCCATCTGCAAAGAATCTTCTATTTCGCCCAGGGAGTTCTGCAGAGCCAGAAAGTTCTTGTCGGCCTGCAGCACCGGGTAGGCTTCCGCCAGGGCAAAGACCCGTACCAGGGTGCGGCCGAAAGAGCCTTCGGCCTCGCTTGCGGCGGCAATGCCTTTTGCGGTGGGCGCGGCTGCCGGTTCCGCCCCCGCGGCGGCGCGCAGACGGGTGAGTTCCTCCAGCAGGCCTTTTTCATGCCCCGCATAGCCCTTAACCGTATTGACCAGATTGGGCACCAGATCCGCCCTGCGCTTCAACTGCACCGCAATGCCGCTCCAGGCTTCGTCGCGCAGCCTGCGCAGCCGCACCAGCCGGTTGTATGTGGTAACGCCCCACACCACAACAAGTACCACAAGCAGCACAATGACAAGAAGCAGGATAAATCCGCCGCGAAACAGCAGCCCCATAGGAGCGTCCCCCTTTTATGGAAGGTGACGGCGTAACGCCGTTTTTTTCCGGATCTGCAATACTACCTCGCCCGCTTCCGTAGATCAACCCTAACGGGCGCAGAGCAGCGGGAGAAAAAGGAGTTTCTCTCCCAAGCCCTGAGGGAAGATTAGTCTTTCCGTAGGGGCAAGGGAGCGATCGTGGGCAAACGCGTGTCCCCTTCTGCGGCGGTTCGCCCGGCAAAAGGCCTGCCCGCTTTTGCCGGGTGGAAGGTGCAATCGCCGCAGCGGTCCGTCTCAGCGGGTATCGGCCGGGGCTTCTGTGTGTTCGGACGGTTTGGGGGCGATCTTTTTCGGCAGGCGGCCCATATGCTTTTCCAGGGTTCTGCCCGCGATCTGCACGGCCAGGGCGGTCAGCAGGCAGCCAAGAGTCGGGCTGACGGGGCTGCCGAGGGAAGAGAGCAGCACGTGCGTCCCGATGCCCGTACCGAGGGAGATCATGCTGGGCCATGATACCGCCTGTTTCCGCGCATCGACGCGCAGGAGGAAGTAGTCGGTGAACAGCACGGCGCTGAGAGGGGCGAACACGGCGCCGACGCAGGAGAGAAAGCTGACATATATGTTGCTGTCCCAGACCAGGGCGGCGCAGGCCCCTAAAAATACTACAACGCAGCTGGCGGGTTTTTCCGGGAGATTCGGGACGATGTTGCGGGCCGAGGCCACGGCGGAATAGACATCCAGAAAAGTGGTGACCACGGTCGAGAGCACCACGACGCTGAGCGCCGCGACGCCGAGGCCCGCGGCCAGCAGCATGGGGGTGGGGTTGGCCTCGCCCGTGATCAGGGCGCCCGCAAAGCCGAGGCCGTACATCCACAAGCTGCCGACAAGGTACCCCAGGGCCGGGGCCAGGCAGGCCGCGCGCGCGGTTTTGGCACGGCAGGCATAGTCCGCCACCAGGGGAACCCAGCTCAGGGGCATGATCAAGGAAAGTTCAAAGGCCTCGTTGAACGAAAGAGGCGTAGCCGGCCGGACGGGGGCTGCGCCGCCGGAACGGCTCCACAAGGTCCAGCTCACCACCACGGCGAGCAGACCCAGGAGCAGCACCGCCAGGGTGTTGCCCGTGGTTTTGCCTGCCGATTCCCACAACGCCCAGAGCAATATCAGGCCGCCCATGGCAAGGGTTGCCGGCACCACGGCCTCCACGCCCCACAGGGAACGCAGTATGCCGGTCAGGGCCTGCGCGTTCTGCTGCAGCATAACAGCCGTCCAGCCCAGCAGTTGCAGCACGTTTGCCAGGGACAGCAGCCAGGAGCCGCGCCTGCCGAAGGCAATGCGCGTGCACATGAGGGAGGGCATGCCCTCGCGGAAGCCGAGATAGCCCATGAGTCCCAGCAGACACACGCCCACAAGGTGCCCTGCGGCGATGGCGGCAAGACCGGGGCCTGTGCCGGCGGCGGCGATGAGCCCGCCGGTATGTATTTCCGCAACGGAAATGGAGGCCCCGAACCAGAGCAGGGTCAAGGGGAACCAGAGATAGGTACGGGAAGTTTGCATGCGCGTCTCCAAGGGCAGGGCAGTCCGCAGGCCGGGAGAACGAAAGACGCGCGCAAGGCGGCAGGAACCGGAAGGTGCGTCATCCGAACTCCCTACGGCAGCGTGACACTGCGTCAGGTTCAATGGGTATCATCTCAGCCCCGGTACGGGGCACCCCCATCGGATGTGCCGTTTCCCCGGCATTTGTCGGAGAACAGCGGCAAGGGCGGACTTATAGCACCATTGGCGGTAAAAGGGAAGTAAAAAGACAAGGCCGCGGCGCTGCAATGCTATGTGCCAGAGGGGGGCGCAGGCGGCGGCTTCTGAAAATTCTCTGTGGGGCGGCCCCCGGCGGCGCGTTTGCCGGAGCGCGAAGGCCTCGGCCTTGCCCTTGCCGGCAAAGCTGGTATGGTTTGTGAAAACGCGGCATCCGGGTGGGACGCCGCGTCAATTTCGCCCTCACAGGAGACGAAGTATGGATATGCTCCTCATGTGCCTTCTGGCCATAACCGCAGGCAGCACCTTGAGCGTGCAGGCGGGTATCAACGCGCATCTGCAGGCGGGCTGGGCCGGGCATCCGGCCCTGGCAGCCATGGTGTCCTTTGCCGTGGGTACCCTGGGGCTGTTCGCCTATGTCCTGATCATGCGGATTCCCTTTCCCGCCTTTCCGGGCAGGACGGTTCCCTGGCATTGGCTGGGCGGCCTGCTCGGGGCCTATTTCGTGTCGGTGTCCGTGTATGTGGCCCCGCGTCTGGGGGCGGTGACCATGGTGGCCCTGATCCTGGCAGGGCAGGTGGGCGTCAGTCTGCTGCTCGATCAGTTCGGATGGCTGGGCTATCCCCAGAAAGATATCTCCTGGCAGAGGATGGCGGGGGTGCTGCTGGTGGCGGGAGGCGTTTTTCTGATCCGCCGTTTTTAGAGCAGAGCAATTTTGAAGTTGCCCAAGAGTTACATTGCCTCCGGCGGCCAAAGGGGCAGCGGCCCCCGCGTGGGGGGTGACCCCCTTTGGAAACCCTATTTTTTGCCCGACCCCGGTGGAACATTTCAAAGGTGATTTGCTCCAGGCATCCCCATCAAATACGCTTTATGGCGCTGCCCTCGTTTCCGGAATGTTTTTTCGGGAAAAAACGCGAGCACAGGCATACCTGGGTGTTTTATTGCATGCGAGTTTTTTCAGCGTATTAGAAAAATTGCTTGCAAGCGCTAGGTTGTGTCGACATTCATTTAAGCCAGAGCAAGATGGCGGCTAACTGAACAAAGGCCAAGTAGGAAGCAGCCAGCTTGCTATACCGGGTAGCAACACTCCTAAAGTGTTTCATTTTCCCAAACATTCTTTCGATAACA
>JAVBTB010000074.1:0-13119 GCA_031556355.1 Desulfovibrio sp.
GAGATAGAACGCTTATTCCGTAGGCTTAAGGGTTTTAGGCGCGTAGCGACCAGATACGATAAGCTTGATGTTGTATTCGCTGCGTTCATCTACTTTGCACTCATCGTTGAGGCTGTTAAATAGTGTCAACAGGCTCTAGGCCAAAGGCCTATCCAGTATGCCGCATTAAAAATTTGCGATTTCTACGCAACCTCGGAAGAGGATGGGCAGATAAAATACAGTCTTCGAATTCCCAAGGCCAAGCAGCGTGAAGAAATTATAAGAGACTCTTATAATGAGCATGTATTGGTACCGGAAATAGGCATCGAGCTGGCAAAACACGTTGAAGCAACAAAAAGACGATTTTCATCTATTCTTGCAGATCCGCAAGATGCTCCTTTGTTTCCAGAGTATCCGCTACGTCCCACCGAAGATAAAAATTTCTTATATCATCAGATAGCGCATGAGCTATCGCTTAGATTTCAGGAAATAGTGAGACCTCTTGGGGTGTATTCCGAGCGAACGGGGAAGCCGCTCCACATAACACCCAGAAGGCTTCGTTCAACCTACGGAACCCGTATGGCGGCGGAGGGATATGGTGAGCGAGTAATTGCCGAAAATCTTGGGCATTCTGACACTCAGAATGTTTTGGTTTATACTGCGGCTATCCCCACAATTATAGAACGCATTGATAAGGCCTTGGCCATGCGCCTTGCCCCGCTCGTGCGAGCTTTCCGAGGCGAAGTCATTGAAAATGAATCTAAGGCTAACCGTGAATAAAAGACAGAGTAAACCGATGGAGAAAGCTTTTTTCATGGTGCGGATCCTTTATTGAGCCGGTTGCGCAGGGCTTGCCCTCTTTTTCTGCCGACTCTATTCCTATGGGTAAGAAGGTGTGATTCTTCTTCCAAGCGCTTTTGAACGTATTCATGAGGGATCCGCCAGAATTTGCCGCGTTTATTCAGTCTCTAATTTCTGGGAATCTGTCTTTTGCATCTCATCAAACGCGAAAGGACTTTGAAGGAGTCTTTTCGAGGGGACTCAAAGAGGTGGAGCGGCTATTGAAGGAACAAGGGGTGATATGATTGACCTGCATACCCATCTTGATTTGTACCCAAATGCACTCGATGGACGAATTATCAGTATTCATTCTCGAAATGCAGTCTCACAAGTCCTTTCAATTTTGAAAAAATACCCTAACTGCGGAAAGCCTATCCTTCATTGGTTTTCAGGGTCTCTTTCGGAGCTGAAAGAGGCGATAAACATAGGGTGCTTTTTCAGCATCAATCCGGTGATGATTTCAACGAAAAAGGGAAGAGATTTAACCTCCAGAATACCGTCGAGATTAATATTGCCCGAATCTGACGGTCCTTTTGCATCCCGCAAAGGGCATCCAATTATGCCTTGGGAAGCTATGGATATTGCATATGATCTAAGTGAACTCTGGTCCGTATCAAGCAGGACAGTTGAAGAGACTCTTTTAGAAAATTTAAATTCGTTAATGTGTGGTATTTGTATCTAGAAATTTTTTCGGAGGGCGATCTTCTTGAATAACTTTGATCCATGCAATAATGAATAACTCATTGCAATGATAATGCTGTTTTATTTTCTTGTATATACAATGGATGGCCGTGATGAGCCAACTCTGGCTGCGATAACTGCATAATCGCCTCCAACTTGGACGGCAATCGCCTTTTAGTTGATCAAAGGAATGCGAGTTTCTGACCCCACCCCAGAAAGTATGCCATTGCGAAGTTAGTGATTTTGGCGTTTTGGGGGAGGAGATCACCGTCTGGATTTGTCTAAGGCCTAAGAACTATAGTGCAAAGCGATAAAGAATCATATATGCTGAATGCAGGCACGGACGAACCGCTGTGTACCTGCGATAGTAATTGCGACGTGACAATGCTCGTATTGCGTTTAACCTTGGTATTTGTATTGTGTTCAGCTTCGGCCTTCCACAAGCGCCCCCCGCCCCTTTCGGTGGGGAGAAAAAGTTCATCATCACAAATCTGTTCTAAACGGGAAAACCGTCAGGTGTTATGGCCGTAGCCATGTGCATCCGCGCCGGGATTGCGCTTTAACGGAGGGATTGTATGACGTTTGTCAATAATCGAGGCGTAATCCGCCTGGGCGACAAGACGACCCACGGCGGCGTGGTCACGCAGGTAGGCAGCGCGACCACGGTAGAATCGATTCGCATCGCACGCGTCGGCGATCTTGTTCTTTGCCCGCTGTGCAAAGGCCCGCATATCATTGTGGAGGGAGACCCGGACTGCTGCGATGACGATATTCCCATAGCCTTGCACGGGCATAAAACATCCTGCGGCGCATCGCTGATCACGTCGCTACGCTGACGGCGTTTTTTGAGCACGACGGTCACCCTGCTGTTCTCTCCCGCGCCGGGCCTCCCCGATCCTGGTGGGAGGGAACAGCAGCACTTGCCGGACGGGCGTTATACCTGATTCGTTACCATTACTCTGTAGGGGGAATGCATGCCGTCAATTCTGGACGCTAACACTACATGGTTCAATTTTTCATGCCAATCGGGTGATTTTGCCGTGTATGCCTTTTCCGGAGTGGAAGAGGTCAACCGGCCTTTTGAATTTGACATTGAATTGGT
This sequence comes from Desulfovibrio sp., assembly GCA_031556355.1. GTDB lineage: Bacteria > Desulfobacterota > Desulfovibrionia > Desulfovibrionales > Desulfovibrionaceae > Frigididesulfovibrio. Next base: position 2,603 of record JAVBTB010000074.1, read on the forward strand.
GAGCCGCTCGTCGAACGCGAATATGACCGCCTTGCTGGGCACGCCTGCCTCCCTGTCCATTGCGGACAGAAGCGGCGACACGCGCCATGTTCACGGCCTGATCCGGCATATGGAGCAGTTACACACGGCCAACTCCTTCACGCATTACCGCTGCCTGTTGGTTCCCCGGTTATGGTTTCTGAGCCAGATCCGCGACCATCGTATTTTCCAGAATCTTTCAGTGGTCGAAATCATCGGCCAGTTACTGAAAGAGCAGGGGTTCACGGCCGATGCCGTGGCTTTCAGGCTGTTTTACAAGTATGAGCCGCGTGAATACTGCGTGCAGTACGGCGAGACGGATCTGCACTTCATCTCCCGCCTGTGTGAGGAAGAAGGCCTCTACTTCTATTTCGAGCACGCGGAAGGTTCGCACACCCTGTGTTTCTGCGATCGAGAAGGCGGCCCGAGGATTGCCGGCGAGGCGGACATCCGCTTCTTTCCCGGTTCCGGCTCGGTGCCGGACACGGCGGTCATCAGCCGCCTGAACCTGTGCGAAGGGGTAAACAGCAACGTTGCCGCCTACCGCGAATGGAATTTTGAAAAACCCAAGCTGGATCTGACTGTCGGCAGGAGCGAGACGGAGAAGAGCAATGCCCCCACGCCGCAGGGCATGCTGCTTGAGCAATACAACTTTCCGCACCTGTATCAAATGCAAAAGCCGGGAAATCGCTATGCGGAGCTGCAACTGCTGCGGCAGTTAACCTTCCGGACCTGGATTGACATCTCCTCAGACGTGTCCCGGTATCTGCCCAGTTACACTTTCAGCATCTATGAACATCCGCGGGGCAGCGTGAACGCCGGCTGGTGGATAGTTTTCGTGCGGCACGAGGGCAGACAGCCGGGGGTTCTGGAACATGAGGCCCCGGGCGGGAGCGGGCTGTACTATCAGTCAACGGTCAGGGCCATTCCAGACAAAACCCGTTTTGTCCCGGAATGCACCCATCGCAAAAACCGGGTGGAAGGGTTGCAGTCGGCCATCGTCACCGGTCCGGAAGGCGAAGAGGTCTATACCGACGAATATGGTCGGGTGAAGGTACAATTTCACTGGGACCGCCTTGGCGGGCATGACGAAAAAACGACCTGCTGGGTGCGGGTCGCCGATTCATGGGCCGGGGAGGATTTCGGGTTCATTCAGGCGCCCCGCATCGGCCAGGAAGTGATGGTGGAATATATGGAAGGCGACCCGGACCGGCCCGTGATCACCGGCCGGGTGTACAACGCGCTGAAAATGCCTCCCTGGCAGTTGCCGCTTCAGAAAACCCTTTCCGGCATCCAAAGCCGGGAGTTTCAGGGAGGTGGGCGCAACCAGCTGGTGTTCGACGACACGCAGGGCCAGATTCAGGCGCAGCTCTCCAGCGACCATTCCCTTTCGCAGCTTAACCTCGGTTATCTGACCCGGCTCAAACATCATGACGGGCGTGAGGATTTCCGCGGAGAAGGATTTGAACTGCGTACCGACGGCTGGGGTGCCGTGCGCGCGGGCAAGGGCATGTACATAAGCACCGACAGCCGCGAACGCGGGAAAAATCATCACAAGGATCTTTCCGAGGCCGCGAATAACCTGAAAGGAGCAGCCAGCCAGCATGAGGAGACCGCCAAGCTGGCGGAAACCCATAACGCCCAGGCTCCGGAAACCGACGGCGTCGCAGCGGCCAAGATCCTGCATACGCAGGCCGACGAGGTCCGGGGGCCGGGCGAGCCCCACAAAGAGCTGACGCAGCCTCACCTTGTATTGTCCAGCCCGGCGGGTATCGCCCTGACGACCCTGAATTCCACGCATGTGCACACTGGCGAACACACGGTCGTGACAGCGGGCCGCCATCTGTCCGTCAGCGCGGGCCGCAGTTTTCTGGTCAGCGCCCTGGACCGGGTCAGCGTGTTCGCGCACAAGCTGGGCATGCGGCTTTTCGCGGGCAAGGGCAAGGTTGAAATTCAGGCCCAGTCGGACGACATGGAACTGATCGCCGATCAGGTGCTGCAACTTATCAGCGCCAAAAAGTCCGTGCGCATCACCGCGGCGGAAGAAATCATCCTGAACGCCGGGGGCAGTTATATCCGCGTCAATTCCGGGGGTATCGAACAGGGGACGCGCGGCAAGTGGGTAGTTCATGCGAGTACCCGCAAGATGGTCGGGCCGGATTCGATGACCCCTCCCCTGCCCGAACTGCCCCAGGGCGCGATACAGTTCAACGAACAATTCTGCGTTGTGGACGAAATCACGGGCAAACCGCTGGGTAAAGTGCGCTATGAGCTGCATTTCGACGATGGCGGCGTCGTGTCCGGCGTTACTGGCGAAGACGGCCTGATTCCCATGCAGGAGCGGCTTAATCCGGAAAAAGTGGCAATCAAACTGCTCGGCAAGGAGGAATAGACCATGCCTGACGATCCGCTCAAGGCCGCGCAACGGAAAGTTGCCACCTCTCCCTGGAAAGGGATGGATTTCGGCCAGTGGCAGCTGACTCCCAAAGCGTCGTCCACGGAAGGGGAGTCCCCCCAGGGGCAGGACAAGGGGCCTGTACTGGTGCCCTTCAGCGAACGGCCCGTAATCCCGGTGATCTTCGTGCCGGGGGTCATGGCCTCGAACCTGTACCATACTAAAATGAAAAAGTCCGTCTGGCAGCCGCCGAACGTCGACTGGCAGGGAATGTGCCATACGCTGGGCAGCCTGTTCAAATACCTGTTCAAAAGTGCCGAGGAACGTAAAGAAGAGCTTGATCCTGACCAAACGGAAGTGTACCGCGACGGGCAGATCACGGCCGATGCGGCCGAGTCGCAGGACGTGCTGCACGAACGCGGGTGGGGCACCATGATGCGAACGGCCTACCACCCCTTCATGGCCAAGTTGCAGACGGTACTGAACAGCGCCTTTCCGTTGTTCGGCATTCCCGGCCCCTGGTGGCAGGAGGGCGGCCTCGGCCTGATGGACCCTCCGGCTGCCAGCGGCGGGGAACCGGTTTCAGAACAGGACGTGCGGGATCTGGCCGGTTTTCGTTTTGAGGTTTGGGGCGGGGGGTACAACTGGCTGCGGAGCAACGTCGATTCCGCCATCGAGCTTATCGAGCGGCTGGAAAAAGAACTGCCCGACTATTACAGCCAACCCGGCAGAAGTCTTCTCGCGCGGACGGACGACGGCAAGATTCCGATCCTTCTTGTGACGCATTCCATGGGCGGCATAGTTGCCAGGGCCATGAGCAACCTGCTGACAGAGGGAAGCGTGGAAGGCAGGCTGATGCAGTATTCCGGCTCCAGCACGCTGGAAATACTGGGAGTGGCCCATACCGCCCTGCCCGCCCTGGGCGCGCCAACGCTGTACGTCAACATGCGGCGGGGCTACGGGGGTATTACGGGCGTCTTTTTATCCCGCGATGCCGAAGATTTTGTCGCCATTGCGCACAGGGTGCAGGCGACCTTTGAACTGCTGCCGACCAAAAAATATAAAAACGGCGAACCCTGGTTGTTCGTGTCCCCAAACTGCGGCCAGTGTCCGGTGATGGAAGACTGCCCCGAAAAAGACAAACGAGCGGTGCAGGGCACCCCGGCCAACAGCCTTGCGCTGCCTACGAAAAAAGGCCCGTTCGAGGACATTTACAAGCGGGGGGATGCTTTCGGGCTTATCCCCGACCATAACCTGCATCTGACGGAACCTGAGAAACGCAAGAGCGAATTCGAGCCCGCAGAACTGGAGCAGATACGTGGCAGAATAGATCGAGACCTGGACAAAGCGGAAGCCTTTCATGATGCTTTGGCGGGATATTATCATACGCCCACCTATGCGTATTGGAAGGAAGTAGGCGAGGTGCCTGCCGGGGACAAGGCGGATGAGAACACGTCCGAGGCGCAGGAGGATTATTACTCCTATGGCGACGTGGTCTGGCAAGGGCCGGCTGTCAACCCGGACGATCCCGCAAGCGCGCCCAGGGACAGCCCGCAACAGCCGCTTAAAGACTCGGGGAAAGGCGTGATGGTGCATGGCGCCGCTCCGCTGGACTCTTACGATTTCGACCGCCGCAAACGCTGGCGGTTCTGCGCCAGCTTCGTGCCGGGGGACGCGACCGTGGACCAACGGAGCGGATCGGCCCCCAAAGAGAGCGGCAACGTGACGGCCATGAACCATGCCGACCTTGCGCCGGTGCGCAAGCGCATCAGGGAAGAAGAGGAGGCGAAGGTCAAAAGCTATGATCACCAGGATATCTGCAACGACAAGTCCGTTCAATGGTATGCCTGCTACTGTATAGCCAAGCTCGTGGCGAAGAATAAGGAGAGAATTCATGCTGCCAAAGAATAGACTGCTGAGCCAACTGCTTGTCCTTGTCTGCCTGGGCCTGCTGTCCGGGTGCGTCGCCTCTGCCTCCGCATCGAACATGGAAGGAAAAATTATGAACACAAGCTCCTGGAAAACACACTGCGTCGGAAGATATCTTATCGATTTGCCGCCCTGGGCGGAGGCAGAACTGAAGACAACGTATGACATATTCAGCAGTGGGGCGGCGGAGATCGCCTACATGGACGGCGTCAAAAAGGAAGATCTGCAGAAAATTGTCGAGCAGCGCGTCGCCGCCCTTGCAAAGGTGACAAACAAAAAAACAAAGTCGCCGATGTATATTGCGACAAAAAATCTTCCCAACGGCGGGGTCGCCATTGTGCAGTGGGACACGACGGTAAGTAGCGCGATGCAAAAGGTGGAGTGCTATTTCGTCTCCAAGGGCCAGCGACAGTACGTCTTTAAGTATACGCCAGAGGCCTCGCCGAAATATTTGGAAGACGCGCTGCAACGGTGTGTTACCATTGCGGAAAACCTGTATTCCCGCGAACCGGGCGAGATCCCGGCCATGCAAGGGTTCTGTGTGCCTCGCGGGATTGTGACTCTTAATCAGCTTAAGCTCACCGGCATCTCCATGTTTGAATCCTCGCGTCTGATCTTTTTTTTCCCGGAATACCCGAACGCCTCTTTCGTCTTTTACGCCAAGAAGATCATGAACACCCCCCGCAAACTTCTGGATCAGCTTGATGTGGAGTATATTCTGTGGGGCCATAAGGACAAGAAGGTGATACGCAAAGGCAGACACGACGCCGGGCCGGTGTACGGAGAAGAACTGTGCGTTTCCGGTGTCGGGCGTAGCGGGGTCACGGATTACGCCTGCAACTGGGGCAGCCCCGGCAAGGAGGATGACCTAGCACACCCGCACCTTTCCCTTAACCTTGAGACCAACTCCGATAAATCACGGCAGTCGTCCTTTCCCAACCAGGCGGAACTGCTGGGCGTGTGGGACGCGATCATCAAGAGCATCCGCCTGCGGCCCGGGGCGATCTGAATGTAATGCGCAAAGAATCTGCGGCACCGCGCGGGCCAGGGCTTCCGAAGGCCTTGCGCGGTGCGCAGACATAGCGGAGAAGAGGAGAAGATATGCTCCTGAAGCTTAGGCGGCTCGCCACACTATTTGTTGTTGTCTGTCTGGGGCTACAGTCAGGGTGCCTTGGGTCTGTTTTCACAGTAAACAGGGAGGGCAAGGCCGTCGACACAAGCTCCTGGAAAACACACTGCGTCGGAAGATACCTTATCGATTTGCCGCCCTGGGTGGAGGTAAAGCTGAAGACAACGTATCACTTCTTCAGCAGTGGGGCGCCAGCGATCGCCTACCTGGACGGCGTCAAAAAGGACGAACTGCCGCAAATCGTCGAACAGCGCGTTGCCGCCCTTGCAAAGGTGACGAACAGGAAAACGAAGTCACCGATGTATGTCGCGACAAAAAATCTTCCCAACGGCGGGTTCGCCGTCGTGCAGTGGAGATCTGCGGCAAGTGACGCCCAACTGTTGGTGGAGTGCTATTTTGTCTCCAAGGGACAGCGGCAGTATGTCTTTAAGTATATGCTGAACGCCTCACCGAAATATCAGGAAAACGCGCTCAAACGGTGCACCGCCATCGCGGAAAATTTGTATTCCCGCGAACAGAACGAGATCCCAACCATGCAGGGGTTCTGCGTACCCCACGGAATTGTGAGCATTAATCAGCTTAAACTTGTCGACAGCTCCATGTTCGAATACTCGCAACTAATTTTTTTCTTTCCGGAATACCCGAACGCCTCTTTCGTATTTTCCACCGAAACGCTCATGAATACCCCCCGCAAACTTCTGGACCAGCTTGATGTGGAGTATATTTTGTGGGGCCATAAGGACAAGAAGGTGATACGCAAAGGCAGGCGCGACGCCGGGCCGGTGTATGGTGAAGAGCTGTGCGTTTCCGGCGTCGGGCGTAGCGGGGTCACGGACTATGCCTGCAACTGGGGCAGCCCCGGCAAGGAGGATGACCTGGCACACCCGCACCTTTCCCTTAACCTTGAGACCAATTCCGATAAATCACGGCAGTCGTCCTTTCCCAACCAGGCGGAATTGCTGGGCCTGTGGGATGCGATCATCAAGAGCATCCGCCTGCGGCCCGGAGCTATCTGAACGTAACGTGCAAAGGCTCTATAAAACCGGGATGGTCAACATGATCTTACACTAATTTTCAGGTGGACCTGTTCTTTAGGGGCAGGTCAGTCGGACAATCGGAGCTATCAAAACGGAGCCAACTGTCAGATCACGTCTGAACCACTACAACTATGCGAATATTGACCATACCAACAATTTGCCTGCTGCTGTTTTTTTGCATCCCCTTTCCCTGCACGGCTGCGGGTCTGTTCGACTTTAAACTGCCCTCTTTGGATCATCTCCTCGAAACAGCCTCCAGTTTGCCCATGGACGAGAGAAGTGAGGCCCATAAGTTCTATCTCCGGGCCAGGGAAATGGAAACCTCCAAGAGCGACCATACGCCGGAAGAGCAAGCCAATATCACCGCCATGTACCTGGAAGCGGCCCAGGCGGGCCACTGGAAAGCCAAAGCCCATATGGCCTACCGATACGCGAATGGAATCGGGGTAGAGCAAAACATACTATTGGCCGCTGACTTGGCAAAAGAGTTGGCGAGAGAGGGAACCGCCGGTAGCCTCGACCTCTTCACAAAGCAGAGCAAGGATACATCCGGAAATGAAGAAAAAGGGGAGAAGCCGATGCACAAAACGGCTGCAGGTCAGCCAATGCAAACACAAGAACGCCCGGTTGCACCGAAGTCTCCCACACCGGGACAACATACCGGGCATGCCTCTGCCGACCATACCGCAAAAACGCTGGATCTCACTCCTGTCAGAGTGGACGGCAAGTATGGCTATATCACCTCTCAGGGTGATTGGGGCATCACACCACGTTTTGACGCCGCGAACCCGTTCTTTGCCAATGGCCTCGCCTGGGTGCAATATCAAGGCCGCTTTGGCATGGTGAACGCCGCAGGAGAATGGATACTTCCGGCTGAAATTGACCGTATCGGTCAATTCTCGGCTGACGGGCTTGCCCAGGCATCCAAAGACGGGCTGGTAGGGTTTGTGGATAGTAACGGGGAATGGGCAGTTTCACCGGGATATGTTGTTGTTTCCGACTTTGCGGACAACGGCCTGGCCAAAGTCGGCCTCTGGCCTGAAGATGTAGTGCAGCATGAATTATCCAAAGGCCCTAAAGGGTTGGTTGATCTTACTGTCAAAGTAGTCTCCAAGGCCCCTAGAGAACTGCTCTGGGGATTTATCGATAAAATAGGCAACCGCGTCATTCCCGTCGAACTTGAAGGTGCATCGGACTTCGGGCCGAACGGGCTTGCGGCTGCCAGAAAAAAAGCATCGAAGCTCGATAATACCTGGGGCTACATCGACGCCTCCGGCAACTGGGTCATCGCGCCGCAATTCCAATCCGCCTCGGTCTTCAATGAGTTCAGCACGGCATGGGTGCGGCGGTCAGCTGGGGAACCCGTCGGGTTGATAGATAAAACCGGCGCGTTTCTTATCGAGCCGGGCGCCCATGCAGGTACGATGTTTACGCTCGTCCCCGAAGAGCCGAGAGCGGGCGGCAGCGTGAAGGCGACCGCGGTGCTGCCGTATATGCATGGAAAAAAATGGGGCGCTATCAGCCCGGACGGGAGATGGGCGGTCAAGCCGGAACTGGAAGCCCTTTCCGCATTTACCAACGACGGTCTAGCCGTCGCGGCGACGGGGGGAAAACGCGGCATAATCGATGCCAAAGGGAATTGGATATTCAGACCAAACTATGCGGATATACGCCCCTTCGTCCGAGATGAGCTTGCAATCGCCGTTGGCGAAAACGGTAAACTGGGAGTGGTCAACCGGCAGGGAGACTGGGTTCTCAAGCCGGAAATCGATATTATACGGCCTATTTTCGTCGATGGCCTCGCCGCCGCCACCAAATTTGGGCACATCGATCGTCAGGGGCGATGGGTTTTCGACTACAACGATCACAGAGGGGGATGGATCGTCGACTATCTCGATTCTCAGGGGCAATTGAATGACAAAGCCGCGTTGGACGCCAGCAATGATTTCAGCGCTAACGGCCCCGCCCTCGCCATTGTAAACGACAAATTCGGCTTTATCGACAGCCGTGGGCGGTTGGCTGTCGAACCCATGTTCGACGACGCCAAGCCCTTCAACGCCAACGGCCTTGCCAGCGTGAAGTATGACGGGAAATATGGCCTGATGGACGCCAAGGGGGCTTGGGTGTGCGCCCCGAAGTTTGATGGAATAGGCTTCTACAACAACGGGCGGTTCTCCCCATACGGCTTGGCCATAGCGAAGGTTGACGGCAAGTGCGGCTATATCGACGCGAAAGGGGACTGGGTAATTCCGCCGTACCTGAGGTATTGCCACGATTTTCAAGAGTGCGGTCTGGCTTGGGCAAAAACCGAAGCTGGCCTGATGGGCATTCTTGATGCCAGAGGAAACTGGGTCGTACCGCCTGAATCCAGATATTCCGATATATCTGTTCTTGAACAGGCGGGCGTAATAAGAATCCTTGACGGCTCGAAGTCTGAGCTGGTTTCAATGAGCGGCGAGGCTCTCACCGCTTCAGTTCGATTGCCTCATGCCCTTGGACGATTCAGATCTTTTCTATGCCGTTCAGGACAAGTTATCCGGCGTTGTTGATAAGCGCGGCAACTGGGTGATCAGACCGTGTTTTGAGTTGTGGGAACCGTACATGGAGACGAGAGTGGAAATGAAAGCCCTTTGCGCGTTTGAAGGAAAATACTTTCTGGGCAAGAACGGAAATCTGATTGTTCCGGTCGGGGAACAATTCAGCGACGCACCCACGCCGCTCAGACGAGAAGTCCATAACGAGCGGCATATTTTTGTCAATAAGCGGGGCGAGACCGTACTGACCATCACTCCCTCCAAAGACGGGGATATTGCTGGAAACGCCAGTGGGAAAATAATCTGGCCGCTCTCAAAAACTGAATAGTGACACTGATTATACGCATAATATATGCCATGCCCTACCAAGGGCAACGGCAGGTACCTGACGTTAATTGACCTCCTCCCCAAAAACATCTCACCAACTTTTAACCTGGTATGAATAAACAGGGCTGGTCATGCTTGGCTCTGCAAAAAGCGGAAAAATACAACATGCTGGCGGATCGCGAAGTTAATGGGCTGATGTCGTTAATGTATTATCTCGGCTGCGACTTTGATGAAGATCCCATGTTCCCTTGGGCGAGGTTTAAGCGGTTTCCCGACAAAAACTATCATGAAGACGATCCAGAGTCGTTCGTTCATTTACAGAAGGTTTATAGCCGCTTTTACCGTTTTTTCAATGACGCACACGGGGAGAACTACAAACACGCCAAAGCAGCCCTTGAACGTGTCCGTGCGGTAAAATTTCAAGATTTGTTGGCACTACAAACTGACGCGCAAATCCTCAATGCCGTAATGGACTTCTATCCTCAACGGTATGTGTTACTGCCGCAGGATGCCTTACGCAGACAGATTATGCAGGCGGCGCAAAAAAAATCCATAGAGTATGACCTTGAGCCCCAGGTCGGCAAAGTGCTCTTCATGGCTCTGATCTTTTGCTGCGGGGTATCCGTGGATATCGATCCGCTCTTCATCAATTTGAAGCGCAGCCTGGAAAAGGGGCCTGTGGGGGGAATGCGAAAAGAGCAGACCATTTTGAACCATCTCAAAGTGCTGGCCGCCACCAACGTAAAGAATATTGAAGAAAGTACCCTCGCAGGAGAGAGTCATGAGTAAATTCGGCAAAAAACCGTCTCCAGAGATTGATGGGGGGAAGGGGCCGACCGGCTCATCTACACAGGAATGCAAGCAATTGACAGGTAGCTTTCAGGAAACGAGCTCCTTTTGTTGCTCGGCCGTCCATGTGCAGGCTGACGGAGTCAATATCTCTGAAGGGGCGACCATCACGTTTACGATCATCAATAAACGAACTGGGGAAGTAGTCGACACTGTATCTAGGTTGTGTCGACATTCATTTAAGCCAGAGCAAGATGGCGGCTAACTGAACAAAGGCCAAGTAGGAAGCAGCCAGCTTGCTATACCGGGTAGCAACACTCCTAAAGTGTTTCATTTTCCCAAACATTCTTTCGATAACA
>JAVBTB010000049.1:0-26905 GCA_031556355.1 Desulfovibrio sp.
GCACCGGCATACGCACTTTGACGAAATGTACTATTGCCTGGAAGGGCATGGAACATTGTACATAGAGCATTTCACACTTGAAATGCTCGCAAGGATTTGTCGGCAAATCCTTGCCGCCAAATAGGCGTAGGCGGGCTTTGCACGCCGTTAAGCGACTATTTGAAGCGTAAACTGCTCTAAGGGGGTGAAAAGAAACGTGCGGCGTTTGCTTTCCTGGACGGGAGCCCCATCAAGGGACGGCCTCCGGCATACCTGAACGTACCACACAGACCTGATGGGGATTCCAAAGGGACTCAGTCCCTTTGGCCGCCGGAGGCAATCCAACGTTTTCTAACTCTCGAGGATATTTGTGTTCAGCCAGCAATCTGCGCCTTTGCTTCGGCCGGAAGTGTTTTCCGACCCGGATCTTTGCCGGGGGCTTCTGGACAAGCTCCACAGGGAGCTGGACGGCCCCCTGCGCTTCATGGAAGTCTGCGGCACCCACACCGTGGCCATTTTCCGGAGCGGGCTGCGTTCCCTGCTGCCCGAGGGCATCGCCCACCTTTCCGGCCCCGGCTGTCCCGTGTGCGTGACACACGACCGGGAAATAGCGGCCATGCTTGCTCTGGCGGAAAAGGAAGGCGTGGTGGTAGCCACCTTCGGCGACCTTATGCGCGTGCCCGGCCCCGGAGGCGCGAACCTCAAGGAAGCCAAAGCCGCCGGAGCGGAAGTGGAAGTGGTCTATTCCCCCTTGGACGCCCTGGCCCTGGCCCGCACACGGCCGGACAGGAAGGTGGTCTTTCTCGGAGTGGGTTTTGAAACCACGGCACCCACCGTGGCGGCCACGGTGCAGATGGCGAAGCGCGAGGGGCTTGGTAATTTTCTGGTGCTGCCCTTTCACAAGCTGGTGCCCCCGGCCTTGGACGCCCTGCTGGCGGAAGACTCCGGCGGGCAGGCCGGAGATGCGACGGGCATTGACGCCTTCCTGCTGCCCGGCCATGTGTCCACCATCCTGGGGCTTGAGCCGTACCGCTTTATGGCGGACGTGTATAAAAAGCCCGGCGTGGTGGGCGGATTCGATCCGGCGGATATTTTGCAGTCCCTGCTGCTGATGCTGGAAATGCGCAAGGCGGGCCGCCCGGGCATAGTCAACCAGTACCGCAGGGCCGTGAGCGATACAGGAAACCCGCGCGCGCGGGAAATCCTGTTCGACGTGTTCGAGCCGGGGGATGCTTTGTGGCGGGGCATCGGCCTCATCCCGGCCAGCGGGCTGTTCATGCGCAAGGAATATGGCGCGTTTAACGCCTGGGAGCGGTTTGCTCTCGCTTTGCCGGACGTGCCGGAAATCAAGGGCTGCCGGTGCGGCGACGTGCTCAAGGGGCGGCTTTCCCCGGACGGCTGTCCCCTGTTCGGCAAGGCCTGCACTCCGGCCAGGCCCGTGGGGCCGTGCATGGTTTCCACCGAGGGCAGCTGCGCCGCCTATTTCAAGTACCACGTGGAGAGCCCGGCATGAGCGAGTATATCCTTCTGGACTACGGCAGCGGCGGCAAAGCCGCGTCGCGCCTCATTGCCGATGTCTTTGTGCGCCGTTTTTCCAACCCCATCCTGGATGCTCTGGACGACGCCGCCCGTCTGGAGCTTTCCGGCCCCTTGGCCATGAGCACCGACAGCTACGTGGTGGATCCGGTGGAGTTCCCCGGCGGCAACATCGGCAGTCTGGCCGTGCACGGCACGGTGAACGACGTTGCCATGCTGGGCGCGCGTCCCCGGTACATCAGCTGCGCCTTTATCCTGGAAGAAGGGCTGCCCCTCGACCTTCTGGAACGGGTGGCGACCGCCATGGCTGAAGCCGCGCAGCAGGCCGGGGTGCAGATTGTCACCGGCGACACCAAGGTGGTGCCGCGCGGCGCTGCGGACAAGATCTTCATCACCACCACAGGCGTGGGCGAAATTATCGCCTCGCCCCCGCCTTCGGGCAGCCGGGCCTGCCCCGGAGACGCCATCCTGGTTTCCGGCACCATGGGGGACCACGGCCTGACCATCCTGTCGCAGCGGGAAGGCCTTTCCCTGGCTTCGGGCATCCGGAGCGACTCCGCCCCCCTGAACCGCATGGTCGAAGCCCTGGTGCGTGAAGTGGGCGACATCCACGTCCTGCGCGACCCCACCCGGGGCGGCCTTGCCACCACCCTGAACGAGATAGCCGGGCAGTCCGGCGTGGTCTGTACCGTGCGCGAGCAGGATATTCCCCTGCGCGAAGGCGTTGCGGCCGGGTGCTCGGTGCTGGGGCTGGACCCGCTGTACCTTGCCAACGAAGGCAAGCTGATCTGCATTCTTCCGCAGGAAAAAGCGGAAGCCGCACTGACGGTGCTGCGGCGCTTTGAAGAAGGCAGGGACGCCGCCGCCATAGGCGCTGTGAGCGCGCCAGACGGGGCGGCCGGAACAACAGGCGGCGCTGGCGGTAGCACGGCGGCATCCGCCGCGCCTTCGTTTTCCCCAGGCGCGAAGACCAGGGCCGGTCAGGTGTTGCTGCAAACCCGCCTGGGCGGGCGGCGACTTTTGGGCATGCTGGAAGGGGAACAATTGCCGCGTATTTGTTGAGAATACCCTTTGGGAACGATCCGCAGCAGAGCCGTCCCGTGCCGGAGATCTCCCTGTAGATCCTCTTGTGCGGACGGTTCTCCACGCGGCCATGCCCGTCCTGTCGCGCAATCCTCAGCGCCCGAGCATTTTTGTAGCGGTCCGCAGTGCCCTGTGCTACTGTGAACACAGCGGTTTATATACGAAGAACGCGGCATTCGCCGCAAGGTTGCAGCGTTCCGCCATCCAGGAGAGGCAAAGCGCATGTCAGACGATGCCGCGCGCGTAACAGCCAAAGACATACTCATTCCGGGCGCGGTCCCCCCCAGACCGGCGAGGTTGCCCTTGTGGATTCCGCCGGTCCTGCCCATGGAGCTTTTTGAACCGGAAGCGCACCTGCCCCCGGCTTTGCGGGGAAACAACACCGGCGCTCTGCCCCTGTTCCTGGCCGCAAAGGCCAACCCCAAAAGACTGCTCATCCCGCGCGAGGAAGACTGCCTCACCCTGTGGGATGTCTACGCCGTGCCGGAGCACATTCGCATCCACAGCCGTCAGGTAGCCAACCTGGCCAGGGGCATTGCCCTTGCGGCCAGGGAAAACGGGGCCGCCGTCAGTGTGGAGGCGGTATTTGCCGCCGGGCTTCTGCACGACCTTGGCAAAATGTACGCCATCGACCATGGCGGCAGCCACGCCCAACTCGGCGCGTCCTGGGTGATGCGCGAAACCCGCAACGGCCCCATCGCCCAGGCGGTGCTTTTTCATGTGCACTGGCCCTGGGATCTGCTTGTGGACGATGACCGCCTGTTCATCACCATGGCCATCATTTACTCGGACAAACGGGTACGCCACACGGAGTACGTCAGCCTTGACGACCGCTTCATCGACCTGGTAGCCCGGTACGGCGTTTCGGACTATGCCCGCATGCGCATTGCGGAGTCCAAGGAACAGGGCGAACACATCGAAGTGGCGCTTTCGCGCCGTCTGGGAGTCAACCTTAATGAATATACTGCTGATAGCCGGGGGCTGGTCAAGCGAACGTGACGTGGCTCTGGCCGGGGGCAAGGTGGTACACCAGGCCCTCGTCAACCTCGGGCATTCCGTCACCGCGTACGATCCGGCCACCTCGCTGGACGGCCTTGCGGCGGCGGTGGCCGGCAAGGACTTTGCCTTTATCAACCTGCACGGATCCCCCGGCGAGGACGGCCTCATCCAGGCCATGCTTGAGCGTATGGGCTGCCCCTATCAGGGCTCCGGCCCGGCCGCTTCCATGCTGGCCCTGAACAAGGCAGTGTCCAAGACATTTTTCCGCAACGCAGGCCTCGCCACGGGCGATTCGCTCCTTCTTACCGCAAAACCCGCCCCGGACTGGTCGCCGGCTCTGCCTTTCCCCCTGTTTATCAAAGCCAATACCGGCGGCTCCAGCCTGCACATGGAACGTGTGGATAGCCCAACCGTCCTGCCGGCCGCCCTGAACCGCCTCTTCGCCCTGGAAAACGCCTACCTGGTCGAAAGCGCCATTGACGGCATGGAAATAACCTGCGGTGTCCTGGAAGACCTGCCCGGCGGCCCGGAAAACGCCATGGCCCTGCCGCTCATCCTCATCCGGCCCAAGAGCCGGGAAGGCGTCTTTGACTACGCCAGCAAATACTCCCCCGACGGAGCCGAGGAAATCTGCCCCGCGCCTCTGCCCGACGCCCTGACTCGCAAGGTACAGGACATCGCTCTTGCCGCGCACCGGATACTGGGGCTCTCCGGCTACAGCCGCGCCGATTTTATTGTCACCCCTCAGGACGCCCCCGTTCTGCTGGAAGTCAACACCCTGCCCGGCATGACCCGCACCAGCCTCCTTCCCCAGGAAGCAGCCGCCGTGGGCCTCTCCTTCGATCAGCTCATTGACCGTCTGGTGCGGCTCGGGTTGAGCCGGTTCGGTAAGGCGTAGCGTCCTGCCCGCCGGAGGCCCACAAACCCACCGCAACCAACAACAAACCACGTATGATCACGAAAATAGCATGCGGCGCACTGCACGGGGTGGATGCCTTCAGGGTGGACCTTGAGGTGGACTTTTCGCGCACCGGCATTCCGGCCTTTACCATGGTCGGTCTGGCCGAGGGGGCTGTGCGCGAGTCTCATGACCGGGTTTTCGCGGCTCTGCGCAATGGGGGCTTTCGCCTGCCGCCCGCCAGAATTACCGTCAACCTCGCTCCGGCGGATCGCAAGAAGGGCGGCAGTTCCTATGATCTGCCTCTGGCGGTGGGGCTGCTCTGCGCTTCCGGTTCGCTGCCGGAAGGCTGCGCCGACGGGTATTTTTGCAGCGGCGAGCTTTCCCTTACCGGAGAGGTCAAGCCCATTTCCGGCGTGCTGCCTCTTGCCATTTTGGCGCGCGAGCAGGGGGCCAGGGGTTTTCTGGTTCCGGAGGCCAACGCCCGTGAAGCCGCCGTGGTGGAAGGCCTCGCCGTCTACGCTGTGCGCAGCCTCGGCGAAGCCGCCGCCTTTCTGACCGGGCAGGAAACTTTGGCTCCGGTGGAATGGACGCCCCTGGAGGCGGAAAACGGTTCGCCCTTCTTCGGTCTGGACTTTGCCGACGTCAAAGGGCAGGAGCACGCCAAGCGGGCTGTGGAAATCGCTGCCGCCGGCGGGCACAACCTGCTCTTTCTCGGCCCTCCGGGCAGCGGCAAGACCATGCTGGCCCGGCGCATGGCCACCGTGCTGCCCCGTCTGACCTTTGAAGAAGCTCTGGAAGTCACAAAAATCTACAGCGTGGCCGGACTGCTCAGCCCCGCCCAAGGGCTGGTGGAAGACCGTCCCTTCCGCTCTCCCCACCACACCATTTCCGAGTACGGTCTGGTGGGCGGCGGCGCATACCCGAAACCGGGGGAAATCTCCCTGGCCCACCGGGGCGTGCTCTTTCTTGATGAGCTGCTGGAATTCCACAAGCATACCCTGGAAGTGCTCCGCCAGCCTCTGGAAGAGGGTTCCATCACCATTTCCCGTGCCACACAGACCTTGAGCTACCCCGCGAACGTCATGCTGGTGGCGGCCATGAACCCCTGCCCCTGCGGCTACCTTACCGATACCCGCAAACGCTGCACCTGCACGTCCGCCGATATCCAGCGCTACCGCGCCCGTCTCTCCGGCCCGCTGCTTGATCGTATCGACCTGCATGTGGAAGTGCCCGCCGTGCCCTACGACGACCTGCGCAAGGAACAGCCCGGCAAGTCCTCCGAAGCCATGCGCGCCGCCGTCGAAGCGGCCCGAACCCTGCAGAAAATCCGCTACGAGGGCAGCAAAAGCCGCTGCAACGCCGACCTCTCCGGGCGCGAACTGGAACGCCATTGCCGTCTGGATGCCCACGGCCACAAGTTTCTGGAGGATGCGGTGAACAGCCTGCGCCTCTCCGCCCGGGCTTATACCCGCATTCTGCGCATCGCCCGCACCATCGCTGACCTGGAAGACGCGGCCCATATCACCGTTCCCCACCTGGCCGAGGCCGTCAACTGCCGCGCCCTGGACAGGGCGGGATGAGGGCGGAGAGGAAGAGTGCCTCCGGCGGGCAGGACGCTGTCCTGCACCTGCCAAGGGCCGAGCCCTTGGAACCCGGCAGGGGAGTGACTCCCCTGCACCCCCATTAGGGGTGCGCGATCCGTTGGTAGGGCTGAAAAGGCTTTTTCCTTGGCTGCAACACCGTTCCACAAACCACTTACGGATGGCCCTATGCGCGTAGCTGTATGTTTTGCCTGTAACGAAGCCTACATGCCCCTGTGTAAAGGGCTGGCGCTGTCGCTTGCCGAAGCCGCCCGCTTCACCCCGGCAGGCATGGAGATTTCCCGGCACTTTGTGGATATCGGCTGTAGCCACGCCTCGCTCGCCTGGCTGCAAGGGCAGGGGGTGGAACTGCACGCCTTTTCCCGCGCGGACCACCCGCTGCTGCCCCGGCAGGATCTGCTGCCCCCCTACGCCGACGCCCAGCTTTGCCGCCCTTTTCTGCCGCAGATCGTGCCCGGATACGACGTGTACGTGTGGATCGACTGCGACATCTGGGTGCAGGGCCACGACGCCGTGCCCTCCGTGGCCGAGGCCGTGACCCACTGCCCGGACAAGATAGCCATCTGCCCGGAATATCACTACGGATACCTGGGGCACAGGAATCTGCGCTTCGCGGTCATCGCCCAGCAACGCTGGTACCTGGCCCTGTACCGGGACGAGGCCCTGGCCGATGAACTCGGCTTCCGGCCCATGTACAATTCCGGTTTTTTCGCCCTGCCGGGACAAAGCCCTCTATGGCAGGCCTGGGCGGAAGAACTGGCCGGGGTATACGCCGGAGATCACAGCGCGGACCCGTCGGTGCTGCACTACGCCGAACAGCTCGGCCTGAACCGCCTTATCCATGAGCGTGGCCTGCAGCTTCCCGTGGACCCCCTGTTCAACTACGCCTGCGGCGGTTCCTCTGTGTTTCTGAACCCGCGCGGCAAGGTGGTGGTGGGCTATCCCCCCTTCACTCCGGTAAAAAATGTGCACCTGCTGGCGTTTCCCCTGTACGGACGTATGTACCTGGACAAAGGTTTGCTGTATAGGAAGGGCGCGTATCTGACGGAAGACGAGCGCAACGCGCTGGTGGGGCTTTTGCGCAAGTGAGCAGCGCAGGGGCCGCATGCGCGTCCGCTTTTTCCGCGGGATACATCTCTTTCACAGGACTGCATGCATGAAAATAGCGATACTCGGCAACCAGGCGCGAGCCATGGGCAATTTCTGGAGCGTGCTTATCCGGCAGATGCGGGATAAGGGGCACGAGGTGCTGTGCATTTTGCCCAGCCCGCTGCCTGATGAAGACCCGGCTTGGGAAGCCGCGCTTCTGGAACTGGGCGCGGAGATCATCCACTACCCCCTGGACCGCAAGGGGCTGAACCCCCTGCGCGATCTTTCCACCCTGCTCGCCCTGCGTTCGCTCTTCAAGGCGGTGAAGCCGGACCTGCTGTTCGCCTTTACCATCAAGGCGGTCATTTACGGGGCCCTTGCCGCGGCTCTGGCCGGGCATCCGCCCAAGAACCGCCGCCACGTGATGATCACCGGTCTCGGCTATTCCTTTGAAGGCGGCGGCCTGGTCCGTAATCTGCTCATGCAGGTGGCGCGGTGTATGTACCGGATTGCCTTCATGTGCGTGCATACCGTATTTTTCCAGAACAACGACGACCGGGCGCTGTTTGAAAAGTTGTCGATACTGCCGCACTCGGTGGCTGTGCGCATGTGCAAGGGTACCGGGGTTGACCTGGACCGTTTTGCGTTGCAGACGGAACGTCCCGCCTCGCCGGTATTTTTGTTCGTGGGCAGGCTGCTTGAAGCCAAAGGCCTGCGCGAACTCTATCAGGCGGCGCGCATGGTGAAACAGGAATTTCCGGAAGCGAGCTTTCGCATCCTTGGGCCGGTGGAGCGGGGCGTCGGTTCGGTTTCCCTGGAAGAAGTGCAGGTCTGGCAGCGCGAGGGAATCATTGAGTATATGGGCGAAACCCGCGATGTGCGCCCCTATTTGGCGGAAGCCGGGGTGGTGGTGCTGCCTTCCTGGCGCGAGGGCACGCCCTGCTCCCTGATGGAAGCCATGGGCACGGGCCGGGCCGTGGTGGCGGCGGATGCGCCTGGCTCGCGCGAGGTGGTGCGGGACGGGGTCAACGGATATCTCGTTCCTGTGAAAAATCCGGAAGCCCTTGCCGCCGCGCTGAAACGCTTTATAGTGGATCCCACCCTTGCCGAGCGGATGGGCATGGCCGGGCGCGGCCTTATGGAGCGCGAATTCGGCGCCGGAATCGTTGCCGACGGAATCCTGAGGGACATGGGCCTCTAGAGCATTTCACACTTGAAATGCTCGCAAGGATTTGTCGGAAAATCCTTGCCGCCAAATAGGCGTAGGCGGGCTTTGCCCGCCGTTAAGCGACTATTTGAAGCGTAAACTGCTCTAACGTAGCCGTATTTGCGGAGCGCATTCCGCGTAAGGAATATACCGTGACTGAAGACAGACGTATTGTTTTTCGCCTGCTGGACGTGGCCTGTATTCTGATCGCCCTGGCCTTCAGCTCATGGCTCATGCTTCCGCCGTATCTGGCGATTTTTTCCGATTACACCGGCGCCTCCACCTTTACGGTGATCATCTTTTTCCTCTCGTTCTATATGCTCGACTGCTACGCCGTAGGACGCGAGGACTTCCGGGACAGCGTGGTGCGGGTGATCGTGGCCGTGGTCATCGGCATCATCGCCACGGGTTTTACCTTTTATACCTTCGAGAACTGGCGTTTCCCGCGCACCATGTTTGTGTTGCAGATGCTGGTCAACCTGGCCCTGTCCCTGGGCTGGCGGGTGGTCTACTTCTGGTTCAGCCGGCGCTACGTGACCACGCCGGAAAAAGTCATCCTGCTGGGCGCGGCCAAAGCGGACAGAGCCCGCCGGATGCTGGCGGAGCACATGCCCGAGGAGCAGATTCTCGGCTACGTGGGAGAAGAAGGCGCGGACCCCGCCGAGGCCGGACCCTGGCTTGGCAGCGCCGAAAGAATCTTTGTTGCCATCGACAAACACCAGGCCACCAAAGTGCTGGTGCTCGACCCCTTCTATCTTGAGCCGGATCTGACCAAGGCCCTGCTGGCCGCCAAGCTCCAGGGGCTTCAAGTGGACGACATGCGCGGCCTGTACGAACGTCTGGCCTCCCGCGTGCCCATAGACCTCATCGAAGACGACTGGCTGCTGCTGGAGCACGGTTTTTCTCTCAACGTCACCGGTTCCCTGCAACGCCTCAAGCGCGCCTTTGACATCTGCTTCGCCGGGGCCCTGCTGGTGGCTACCGCACCCATTGTGCTGCTTGCCGCCCTTGCCGTGCGTCTGGAATCCCGCGGGCCGGTGGTCTATTCTCAAAAACGCGTGGGGCTGCACGGCGAAGAGTTCACCGTCTACAAAATCCGCTCCATGCGCGTGGATGCGGAAAAAAACGGCGCCGTCTGGGCCAGCAAGAACGACCCGCGCGTCACCAGAGTGGGCAAATTCATCCGCAAAACACGCATTGATGAACTGCCCCAGCTCATCAACGTGCTGCGCGGCGATATGAGCGTCATCGGCCCGCGTCCGGAACGCATGGACTTCGTCAAACAACTGGCCGCCGTCCTGCCCTACTACGACGTGCGCCACACCGTACGCCCCGGCATCACCGGCTGGGCCCAGGTCTGCTACCCCTACGGCGCGTCCCTCGAAGACTCCCGCCTGAAGCTGGAATACGACCTCTACTACATCAAAAATATGTCCGCCCTGCTCGAAGCCAAAATCCTCCTCAAAACCATCGGCGTTGTGCTGTTCCCTAAAGGCGCGCGGTGAGGAGAAGGAGAGAGAGAAGAGAAAGGCATGCCTCCGGCGGCCAAAGGGACTGAGTCCCTTTGGAATCCTCACCGGGAGCACAGCCGGCGCGCGACATGCCAATCCGCCATAACGCCACACAAAGACCTGAAGGGGGTCAAGGGGACGCGTCCCCTTGCGGGAGGTCCGGAGTGCGGCCCGCGTAGCACAAAGACAAGTTTTTCATGCCGCGGGAGTGCCATTGGCCGGATGACCTTGGCAGCCCTGGTTTGAGTCATCCGGCAGGTGCGGGACAGCGTCCTGCCCGCCGGAGGCATTCAGTCTCCCCCGTTACGTATCGGCATTCCCTGCGGGTACCCAGACCGGGGCGCTCTTTTTGTTATCGATGCTCCGCATGTCTTCTTTGATGCCGGGAAAGCGGCGCAGGGCTTCTTCTTTACTTGGGTGATAGAAGAACATCAGCAGGGGGCCGCCGGTCAGTGTGCGGCCTATGCCCACGCCCTGATCCGGCCCGAGGTTGCGCAGGGAGAAGTAAAGCAGCTTGTCCCCGGAACAGTCCAGCATGCCGCGCACGCGGGCTTTTTCCGTGGGGGGCTCGTCCACCGTTGCCGTGCAGGAGAACTCCGCTCCCGGGTCGATACTGGCCAGGGCCATATCGCCAATACCCACCATGAGCTTGCGGTCCATGGTTCCTTCGAGAGCAATGCCGTCGTATTCTCCCACAACGTACAGGGCCGGACCGTCAAGGGCCAGCGCTACCGAGGGTATATTCCCGGCGGGAACGCGCGCGCAGCCCCCAAGGATCGGGACGAGCATCAGCGCGAGCAGGAGGATCCGCAGCTCAAGCCTCATGCCGATCCTTCCAGGCGGGCGGCGGCGGCTTCCACGTCACGGGCAAACGCGGCGCGGGCGTCAACCAGTTTGGCGGCCAGAGCGGCATCGTTCAAGGCCAGAATCTGGGCGGCCAGCCAGGCGGCGTTGCGTGCGCCTGCCTTGTCGAGAGCCACGGTAGCCACGGGAAAACCGGGAGGCATCATCACCGTCGCCAGCAGCGCGTCCATGCCTCCCAAGGCCGAGGCGGTCACAGGAATGCCGACGACCGGCTTGATGGTGCGGGCCGCAACCGCTCCGGCCAGATGCGCGGCCATGCCCGCCGCGCAGATGTAAACCTTGCAGCCGGCTTCTTCCAGCTCCGACACCAGCTTTTCCGTCCGCTCCGGCGTACGGTGCGCCGAACTTACCGTGAACCGGTACCCGATCCCCAGCTTGTCCAATACTTCCGCACAAGGCCGCACCGTCTCCTCGTCAGAAATGCTGCCCATAAAAATCGCAACCTGCATAGAATCTCCTGGTTGTTGTAATGCCTCCGGCGGGCCGGACGCTGTCCTGCCCGCCGGAGGCATCCCTTCTTCCTCTACCTGTGCCCGCCGCGGCAGGCCCAGCAGGAGCGCAGCCCTTTGCTGCCGATATCGCGGCGGAAGTGGCTGTTTTCCATGCGGATGCGGGCCACGGCTTCGTAGGCGATGCGTTGGGCTTCTTCCAGGTCGTCGCCGAGGGCGGTGACGCCGAGGACGCGGCCTCCGAGGGACACGGTTTTTGTGCCCTGGGCGCGGGTTCCGGCCTGAAAGACTTTGATTTCGCCGGGGTGCAGCGCTTCGGCTTCTTCGATGCCGGATATGGCCATGCCTGTGGGGTAGGAGCCGGGGTAGCCTTTGGCGGTGACGACGACGCACAGAGCCGTTTTGGGCGAGTGGGTCATGGATACTTCGTGCAGGCGTCCTTGGGCGCAGGCCAGAAGGACGTCCAGCAGATCGCTTTCCATGCGCATGAGCTGGGGCTGGCATTCCGGGTCGCCGAAACGCACGTTGAATTCAATGACTTTGGGGCCTTCCGAGGTCATCATCAGGCCGGCGTAGAGGATGCCGGAATAGGGGTTGCCTTCGGCAGCGAGGGCGGCGAGCACGGGGCGGATGACGGCGTCCACCACTTCGGCGTAGCGGTGTTCGGGCAGGACAGGGGCGGGGCTGTACGCGCCCATGCCGCCGGTGTTGGGGCCGGTGTCGCCGTCGAACACGGCCTTATGATCCTGGGCCGAGGGCAGGGGGATGACGGTATCGCCCTGGCAAAAGGCCAGGAAGGAGGCTTCCTCGCCGATCAGGGTGTCTTCGATGACCACGGTTTCGCCTGCCGTGCCGAAGACTTTTTTGACCATCATGGCGTCGAGGGCGTCGAGGGCTTCCTGAGTATTTTTAGCCACGACGACGCCTTTGCCCGCGGCCAGGCCGTCGGCCTTGACCACCAGGGAACAGTCGCGGGAACGGACGTAGGCGGCGGCGCTGTTGTAGTTGGAAAAGACCGCAAAGTTCGCTGTGGGCACGCCCGCTTTTTCCATGATCTGCTTGGCAAAGGACTTGGAGCCTTCGAGGCGGGCGGGGTAGGCGCGAGGGCCGAAGCAGAGCACGCCGGCTTCTTCGCAGGCGTCCACGATGCCGCGGATCAGGGGCAGTTCCGGGCCGGGGATGACGAAATCGATGGATTGTTCTCTGATAAAGGCCAGCAGGGCGGGTATATCGCTGTCCGCAATGGGGACGTTGGTGCCTTCGCGGGCGGTGCCGCCGTTGCCGGGGGCGATGAAAAGTTCCGGTTTTCTGGGGCTTTGTTTCAGTTTCCAGGCCAGGGCGTGTTCGCGTCCGCCTGAACCGATGATAAGAATGCGCACTGTGCTGCTCCGGGTAAAGGTAGGTGCGGGGGGTTTTCCGCCGCAGGTACTTATGCTAGGCTGTTCCCGCGTTCCGGTTTCCGGGAGTTCCGGCTGCGGCAGGCCTGTATTCCGGGGGCAACCCTGGAGAGTCAGGCCCTTGCGCCCTTGCCGGGGAACAGAGAGGAATGCGTGGTGATGCCTTCGGTTATCTTGTGTGAGCCGCCGCTTTCGCCCGGCGGCATTCTTTTGGAAGACTTACCGCAAAAAGAAGAAATAGCAAAGCCCGTCAGATCAGAACGGTCCCACGCCGGGAGAAGAGTATGTATCGTTTTATCCCCCAATACACGCCGGAACACCTGACCCGCATCCAGGAGGACGGCCTGCGCTGGACCGTGTTGCACGCCTATGCCAGAAGCCCTCAGTACCGGGAAAAATTCCGCAGGGCCGGCATTGATCCCGCGGCGGTGGAAGGGCTTGCGGATCTGCGGCATCTGCCCTTTACAACGGCGGAGGATCTGCGCGAGGGGTATCCCCTGCCGTTATTGTCCGTGCCCGAGGCGGACGTGGTGCGCGTGCACGCTTCTTCCGGCACCACGGGCAAGCGCAAGATTCTGGCGTATACCGAAAAAGACGTACAGACCTTTGCCCTGCAGATGGCCCGCTGCTACGAGATGGCCGGGCTGACCCCGCAGGACCGGGTACAGATCGCCGTGGGGTACGGCATGTGGACGGCAGGGGCCGGGTTTCAACTCGGCTGCGAGCGCTTCGGAGCCATGACCGTGCCCGTGGGCGCGGGCAATCTGGAAATCCACCTGCAGATGCTTACCGATCTCGGCACCACCTGCCTTGGCAGCACCGCCTCCATGGCGTTGCTCATGGGCGAGGAAGTACAGCGGCACGGGCTGGCGGGCAAAATCAAGCTGCGCACGGTGATTTTCGGGGCAGAGGGACACAACCCCAAGATGCGCCGAACCTTTGAGCGCAATCTCGGGTTGGATGAGAGCTTTGACATCGGCGGCATGACGGAAATGTACGGCCCCGGCACGGCCCTTGAGTGCCGCGCCCACGAGGGGCTGCATTACTGGGCGGATCTGTTTATTATCGAGGTGATCGATCCGGTGACGCTGGAGCCCGTGGCCCCCGGCGAGACGGGCGAAATGGTGGTCACGAGCCTGTGCAAGGAGGCCAGCCCCCTGATCCGCTACCGCACCCGCGATTTGACCCGCCTGCTGACCCGGCCCTGCCTGTGCGGCTGCACCATGCCCCGGCACGATCACCTGATGGGCCGCTCGGACGACATGATCATTTTCCGGGGGGTGAACGTCTACCCCGGCCAGATTGCCGAGGTGCTGCAAGGTTACCCGGAGCTTGGATCGGAATACCACATCAGCCTTTCCCGCGAGGAGGGGCGCGATTCCATGGCCCTGAATGTGGAACGGGCGGAAGGGGTGTGCAAGGACATAGACGCGGACCTTGCTAAAAAGGTGGCCAAGCAACTGCACTCAAAAGTGCTGGTCACCGCAGAGGTTACCATCTGCAACCCCGGCTCCCTGCCGCGTTCCTTTGGCAAATCCCGCCGGGTGACCGACAGCAGGTTGTGAGATTGCGGGGGCGGGGGAAGGCCCGTTTGAAAAAGGGCCTTCCCCCTCCCCCTTCTCCAAAACCTTTTATTTTGTGTTTGTTAGCATATTTTCGGTCTGTCTCGGCGCTCTGAGATGAGAGGACGGACAGTTGCCTTTGGATGAGTACGACGGCGATTTTGGCGGAACCTTTGTATGGCTGATTCCCTGCATCCCGACTTTTGCCTGCGCAGCTATGGCTTTCATCTGCCCGAGGAGTTGATCGCCCAGGCCCCGGCCGGGCGGCGCGACGCCTCGCGCCTTCTGGTGCTGGAACGGGGCACAGGGAGAATACGGGAAGGGCTTTTTCCTGATCTCCTGCAATACCTGCCGGAAAAATGCCTGTTGGTGGCGAACAACTCGCGGGTCATTCCCGCCAGGGTGGAAGGCCGCCGCCCGAGCGGAGGCAGGGTGGAATTTCTGCTTCTGACCCCGCCGCCCCTGCTGCGGATAACGGAGGAGGGAGATAGTCCCCTTTGGCCGGACGGGAAGCGCGAGACGCTTGTCGGCGCGCGCGTTGCTGCGGAAGACACAGGAACAACGGCAGGGACGGGCTGGCAAAGCGCCCCGGCGGAAGGCTTGCTGCGCTCGTCCAAGAAGGTGCGGCCGGGAGAAACGCTGGCCTTTGCCCCGGATTTTTCCGTGACCGTGGAGGAACGCGGCGCATTCGGCCGGTGCCGGGTAACGCTGCGCTGGCGGGGCCGCCTGCCGGAGGTTCTTGCGCGTTGCGGATCGCTCCCTTTGCCTCCGTATATACGAAGACCGGCGGATGAGGCGGATTCCTTGCGCTACCAGACAAGCTACAGCCGCGAAGACAAGGCCGGTTCCGTGGCCGCGCCCACGGCCGGACTGCACTTTACCCCGGAACTGCGCGAGGCGCTTCTGGCTTCGGGCCGGGAGTGGGCCGAGGCCACCCTGTATGTGGGGTACGGCACCTTCAGCCCGGTGCGCACGGACGATATCCGCGACCATGCCATGCATGCGGAGTATGTGGAGCTGCCCGAAGAAACCGCCCGGCTTGTGAACAGGGCCAGGGCCGAAGGCAGGGCCGTGGTGGCGGTGGGCACCACCTCCGCCCGCGTGCTGGAAGGGGTGTTTGCGGCGCAGTACGGGGAAAAAGCGGCGGAAGAAGGCGGGGAACGGTCAGACGGCGCTTCCGCTTCCTTGCGGGTTTTTTCCGGATGGATCAATATTTTTCTCTATCCCGGCAAGAGGTTTCAGGTCGTGGACGGTCTGATCACCAACTTCCACCTGCCGGAATCCTCTCTGCTGATGCTGGTGTCCGCCCTGGCCGGGCGGGAAACCATCCTGCACGCCTATGCCTGGGCCGTGGAACAGCGGTACCGTTTTTTTTCTTACGGCGACGCCATGCTCATTCTCTGATGCCTGTAGGGGCATTACCTGTCGACTGCCATACAGCAGATATATGCGGTGGGATATACGTAAAAAAGCGCAGTTTGGGCTGCGCTTTTTCTCGGCATCGTTTTGAAGAGCCTTCGACTGTGGCGGCGTAGCTGCAAATATACTATCGGCATAAATAAAATATCTGTCGAAGGCCCCGCAAAAGGATGCCGGTCAGGTACAGCGGCGTTTTGGAAAAAGGACGCTACATCTGTGCCCGTGATTGAACCTTTGCATAAAAAGAAAAGGGAAACAAAAAATACTAAGGTATACTAAGGTCTACTTTTATAAATACAAAACTATAAGGTCTTGATATAAAATACTTACTGGGAGAATAAAAAAATTTGCGCAGCACATTTTTTTATTCCTGGGCCTTGCTGACCGCTTCTGCCCGTCCCCGGACTCGCAGTTTGCGGTAGATACCGCTGAAGGATTTTTTGACCGCCGCCAGAGAAACGCCCAGATGTCCGGCTATTTCCACGTTGTTTTTTCCTTGAGCGGCCAGGGAGAGCAGCAGCGTTTCGCGTTCGGTCAGGGCGGGCGTTTCCGCCTCCCTCCGGCTGGAGCCGGTCATCTGCGCGTACAGCCTGGCATGACGGGCAAGGGTGTTCAGAAAGGCGTCTTTGGGGTGGCGCGCGGCAAGGTGCTTCAGCATGGGCTGGGCGTGCCTGCCATACTCCCCGATAGTCAGATCGATGCCGTCCGGCCGGGCGAGTTCCACCGCCCGGCGCATGCACGCGGCGCCTTCCTCCAGTCCGTACAGGTGGAAGGCGGCGATCGCTTCCAGGGTCAGGGCGTGGATGTGCCCGAACAGGCTGGGATGCGGGCCGAACTGCGCGGGAATGTCCTGGGCAAGGGCTTCAAGGGTCACCCAGTCCTTTTTCAGCATCAGGGCCTTGCCGAATACCACGCGGGCGAACGTGGCCCCCTGGTAAAAGCTGCGTTTGGCCGTCATGTCGCCGTCGCGCAGCCAGCGCGGTATGCTGTCACACAGGCCGCAGCAGGCCGCGATATACCCTATGCTCATATCCAGCGAATTGGCCAGAAGCGGGTTGCCCCACTTGTCCACCTGCGGCGCAAGATCATGCAGCTGGGTCAGGGCTGCCTTGCCTTCCCCCCTGGCAAGGCCGAGACGCGCCAGGGTGAAGTTGGCGCCAATGATGGTGGAGAGCTGATCCTTGCCGCTGGCCCGGTAAACGGCCTTCATGATGTGGGATTCCACTTTCTTGAAGATGCCCTGTTCCAGCAGCAGCTCCGCCCGGAACAGATCCTGCCCGCCCATGCTGCAGCCGTCGGACAGGTCCTGGTAGTAGTGCAGATCTTTTTCCACCAGTTCCACCAGTTCGCGGTAGGAGCCCGCTTCGCGCACGTACAAAAAGCCCGCGTGGGGGCTGCCGAAGGTCCAGATCAGCCGCCGGTGCGAGATGAAGGAACGTCCCTGCAACAGGGCATGGGCTTTTTTGTGGGCGACGCGCATGGCAAACAGATCATTGAAGGTGTCAATGCCGTGGATCAGGGCTATTTCCCCCTGAATGCGCCGCTTCATGTCCGGGGACAGGCTTTGTTCGGCGGCAAAGCGGGTTTCCGCTTCCGCAAGCAGGGGCAAGGCCGCATTGATACTCACCCGTGACATATAATGATAGATAAACGCCAGATGGCCTATGGGGCAGCGAAAGCGTACCGTCCAGGGTATGCTTTGGCAGATGCGGGCCGTGCCTTCGGGGTCGAACATGACCAGCAGGCCGTCGCCGGGTTGTTCAAAAATCTGCAAAATCTGCAGCAGATCCTCCTCTGTGCCCGCTACGGCAAAGGCGCGCACCGCCTGGAGAAAATCTCCCTCGGCGGCAAACCATTGTCCGGTTCTGCGCCATAGGGCGTTTCTGTCGATGGAACTGCATACGGGATCGCTGCCGTGGCTGAGTACTGTGGTTAAAAACCCCTTGAACAGGCTGTGCGGCCGGTAGCTGTCCGTGACCGGATCGTAGTTCAGAAAGGTGTTTTTTTCCTGAAGCGCGGCAAGCAGCCGGGGCGCCGCTCCGTCGCTGGAGATAGTCGCCGCCTGGCGGGGGGTGAAGTCGGTCAGGTGGGAAAGCTGCAGCAGCAGCCGCTTTTCCTCGTCGCTATAGCGCGAGAACACCGCGCTTTCCAAAAGGCCGTTTACGTTGCGCGTGGTGGCGACAACACCGTGGGTCTGGTAGTTCTGCAGGCCCAGCCACAGAGCGGCGGGCCAGCCCTCGCTGAAAGCCCAGGCGTCGTCGGCAACCGCTTTGCTGGTAATGCCGTGCAGTTGGAAAAAGAGGGAGGCTTCTTCCTGGGTGAAGCAAAGGAGGCCACTATCAAACTGGGTGGCACGCCCTTTGAGGCATAAGTCTTCCAGAGGAAGGGGCGGCTTTTCCCGCGAGATCAGGAGCAGGCGCAGGCCCGGAATGTCTTCGCGCACCATGGCCTCGATAAGCCCGTGTATGCCCGGTGACTCCACATAGTGGTAATCGTCGATGACCAGCAGCGTGGGGCGGCCGGCCAGGTATTCCCTGCCGTACTGCAGGGTGCGGTGCAACTGGATGGTATCGGCGGGAAAGCCCAGACGCTGCAGGATGGGGGCCATTTCCGAACCCTGCGCCGCAAGTTGGCCACAGGCCCTGTCCCACAGATACATGGCGGTGTTGAGCCCCGGGCTGACCGTAAGGTAGAAAATGCGGTGCCCCAGCTGGCGCAGCAGTTCGCGCGCGGCGGTCGTTTTTCCGTACCCCATGGGGGCCGTAAGCACTACCAGAGAATAGGAGGAGACCGCCCGCGCAAGGGTGTGTGTGATACCCGTGCGCTGCAAGAGACGCGTATCCGGTTGCGGCATAGTGTCACCTCATCATGGCGAGAAGCTCGTCCCTTTTTGCCTGCATCAGGGCGGCGTTGCCCCGGCTTTCCACATTCAGCCGGAGCAGGGGTTCCGTGTTGGAGCGGCGCAGGTTGAACCGCCAGTCCCCAAAGTCCATACTGAGGCCGTCCACAAGGGAAATATCCCTGGCGGAGGGTTCAAAAAAGGCCTGCACGGCAGCGAGGACCGCTTCCGCATCCGTGACGGTACGGTTGATCTCCCCGCTTACCGGGTAGCGTTCCCGGCATTCGCGAACCAGTAGCGAAAGGGGCTTGCCGGTACGGCTGATCAGCCGGTACAGCACCAGCCATGCGATCATGCCGCTGTCGCAGTATGAAAAATCCCTGAAGTAGTGGTGCGCGCTCGTTTCGCCGCCGTAAAGGGCATTTTCCGCCCGCATGCGTTCCTTCATAAAAGCGTGCCCGGATTTGCCTTCTACCGGAATGCCTCCCGCGGCAAGCACCTTTTCCTGAGTGTTCCAGATCAGCCGGGGGTCGTGAAGTATTTTTTCTCCCGGATGTTCCGCAAGAAGCGTTTCCGCAAGAAGTCCCACAATATAGCACCCTTCGACAAATTCGCCCTGTTCGTCAAAAAAGAAGCAGCGGTCAAAATCGCCGTCCCAGGCCAGGCCGAGATCGGCCTTGTGGCGCAGCACGGCCTCGCTGGTTATGGCGCGGTTTTCCGGCAAAAGGGGGTTGGGCACGCCGTGGGGAAAGGCCCCGTCCGGTTCCGGGTACAGGGGAAGGAACGTGCAGGGCAGGCGGGGAATCAGCTCGTGTAGGGGTAGGAAGGCGCAGCCGTTGCCCGCGTTGGCCACGATGGTCAGGGGTGCGGGGCCGCCGCTGTGTCCCGTTTCCCGGGAGCGTTGCCCCGCGTTGCGATCGTTTGGGCGGGGCGCATCCTGCCCGAGGAAGGAAAGCAGGAGCTCGATATACTCCTGCCGGAAGCTTTGGCTTCGGCTCTCGCCCCTTCGCTCTGCTACCGGAAGGTTCCCGGCAAGTATCCGGTCGCGCAGGGCGAACAGGCCGCTGTCGGCGCTGACCGGCACCGCGTCTTTGCGCACCAGCTTCATGCCGTTCCAGTCCGCCGGGTTGTGGCTGGCGGTGATCATGATGCCGCCGTCAAAGCCCTGGCTGAAGGTGGCGTGGTAGACTTCCTCCGTGCCGCACAGGCCGATGTCGATGACGCCCGCGCCGCCGTCCCGCAGGCCCCCCATAAGCACCAGAGCGAGGTCGCGGCTGGAAAGGCGCATGTCGTGCCCCACGCATACGGTCCGGGGGGCAAACTCCGCCGCAAAGGCAAGGCCGATGTGGCGGGCAAGCTCCAGGTTCAGTTCCAGGGGTACGCGCCCGCGAATATCATAGGCCTTGAAGCAGGACAGGGGATCAGCGGCCATAGACGTCTTCCAGCCTGATGATGTCGTCTTCGCCAAGGTAGGTGCCGGTCTGGATTTCAATGAGTTCCAACGTGACCTTGCCGGGGTTTTCCAATCGATGCGTGCAGCTCACGGGGATGTACGTGGACTGGTCTTCGCCGAGCAGGCGTTCTTCTCCGTCGACGGCGACCAGGGCAGTGCCGCGCACCACAACCCAGTGCTCAGCCCGGTGATAGTGCTTTTGCAAAGAGAGCCTATGGCCGGGGCTGACCATGATGCGCTTTACCTGAAAGCGATCGCCGGCTTCCAGGGTTTCGTAGCTGCCCCAGGGACGGTAGACCCGGGCGTGCTCGTTCGCCTCCCGGCGGTCCGCCGTTTTCAAGGCGGCGACAATGCCCCGGACTTTCTGGCTGCGTTTCTGGGGGGCCACCAGCACGGCGTCGCGGGTTTCCACCACCACCATGTCCTCAAGCCCGATGGCCGCCACCAGCCTGGACTGGGCGAGAATAAGGCTGTTTCGGCAGTCCGTTGCGAGCACGTCGCCCGCCAGGGCGTTGCCGGCGGCATCCGGCACTGCGGACTCGTACAGGCTTTGCCACGAGCCAAGGTCGCTCCAGTCGGAAGCCAGGGGCACAAGAACAGACCGGCCGGTACGTTCCATGACCGCGTAATCAATCGAGTCGGCGGGGCAGGCAAGGAGCTCCTCCACCCCGACGCGGATAAAGTCCAGATCCGTGCTGCGGACGGCATGGGCCTTGCGGCAGGCTTCCAGAATGGCCGGGGCATAGAGGGCAAGTTCGCGCAAATAGGCGGAGGCCGTGAACAGGAACATGCCGCTGTTCCAGAAGTGCGTGCCGCTCTGCATGAAGAGTGCGGCCCGTTCGGCGTCGGGCTTTTCCACAAACGCCGCTGCCGCGAACACGCCGTTGCCGAGGCTTTCACCCTGGCGGATGTAGCCGAACCCTGTTTCCGGCCGGGTGGGCACGATGCCGAAGGTCACCAGATTGCCCGCCAGAGCGGCGGGGAGCCCGGCGCGCAAGGCTTCGGCCAGGGCTTCCGGATTTGCGAGGCTTTGGTCAGAAGGCAGCACCAGCATCAGGGGGTCGGCATGTGGCGAAGCAGATGTGATTGCCGAAGCCATCTGGGCAAGATGTGGGCTCTGCTGGTCGGGATTGTCAGAAGGGGCGGCGGGTGCAGGCGTGGAGGCGTCCGGGCTTTCGTTCTGTAAGGACAGCAGGTGCAGCGCGGCAAGGGCGATGGCCGGGGCGGTGTTGCGGCCCGCCGGCTCCAGCAGAATGGTGCATTCAGGCACGGCGTGGCCGGGCCGGGCTTCCTTCGGCTGCCCGTGCACGGCTCCCAAAGCCTGCCGCAGTTGCTCCGCAACGAGAAAGCGGTGCTCCTGGTTGCACAGCACAAGGGGGGGAGCCGTATCCGGCAGGTGCGCGGCGCGTTCCACGGTTTTCATGAACAGGGTGGAGCCGTGCAGGGGCATAAACTGCTTGGGCAGAGCCCTGCGCGATGCCGGCCATAAACGGGTGCCGTCGCCGCCGCAAAGGAGTACCGGGTGCACCATAGCTTCCTCCCGTCTGCCGCCGGAACATTTCGGGGGGAAGCGCCGCTCCCCCCCAATGCGCCCCGGTCTCACACACCCCGGAAAAGTCAGGGGGAAAATATCACATTGATTGCAGCAAGGCCGCTATTTCTTCGCGTATCACCTTGGCGGCGGCTTCCGCGGCGACTTTGTCGAGGTTGTCCCGGAACAGCGCCAGATCGTCGCGCAATTCCCGCACATCCTTGTCCTGCGCCGCCAGTTGGTCTTGCAGAATCTGCACCTCGTCGCTCCGGGCCGCCAGCTCTTCCTGCAAGGCCTGTGTTGCGTCCGTCCCGGCAACCAGCTCCGTCCGCAAAGCCTGCACCTCGTCTGCCAGGGAGGCCAGTTCCGCCCGCAGGGATTGCGCGGCCTCTGTGTGTGCGGCGGCTTCCGTTTGCAGCGTTTGCGCCGCGTCCCGCAGGGCGCGCATTGCATCCGCCTGGGCCGCCAGTTCTTCCCGCAGGGCCTGCACTTCGCGCATACGGACGTCAAGTTCCTGCTGCAATGCGGCAAGGGAGGTAGCCTGCACGGCTGTGCCCGCGCTTTCCGCCGGCGTGGGCAAGGGTGCCGCCGCGCTGTCCGCAGCCGCGGGCGCGGGGCCGGAAACGGGTGCGGCGGCCAGCATGTCGTCCAAAAGCGCGTCCAGTTCGTTTAAATCCACTTCATCGTAGCGGGTTCCTCCGTCCAGGGGAGCGGGCTCTTCTTCCTCGGCAAGGGACGCGTCTGCCGCCGGCGCTGTTTCGCCGGGCAGAACGTCTCCGGCAAGATCCGTGGCGGCGGCAGGGGCTGGCGCAGGCTCTGCCTGTGCAGACTTCGTTTTTGCCGCGCCGGCGGCCAGCGCAGCCTCAAAGGGGTCTTCCGGTTCCGGCATCGTGTCCACCGTGGCTTTGGGGGCAGCGGCGGGGGGGAATGCCGTTGGGGCGGCTCCTTTTGGGGAAGCCTGCCGGGCGGCTTCGAATACGGCGTCAAAATCAACCACGGGTGAGCCCTTTGCGTCTGCGGAACCGCTGTGCCCCGGTTCGGAGGGGAAGGTTGCCTCCAGGACGGCGTCGATCGCCTGTTCCGTCATGCGTATATCTTCTGTCGAAAGCGGCGTGCCGCTTTCCGGCCGGGCAGGGGAGGCCTCCGGCTGCACGGCGGGGGCGGGGAGTTTTGCCTCTGTGACGGGCAGGGCGTCCAGATCCTGCGCGGGAGGCGTCTCGGCGCCGATGTCCTCTTCCTCTGTTTCCTGCTCGTCCGGGATCTTGTCGGCCCCGAGGGTTTCCAGCAGGCTGTCCAGATCGTCCATGCTGGGCATGGCGAGTGTTTCATTGTGATCAACCGCATGATCGACAGGGGTGGGGTCGGGGAACTGGGGGTCGCCGTTCGCGTCCAGAGCCTGTTCGGCCTGGGAAAGGGACGCAAGCATGGCGTCCAGGTCTGCGCTGAAATCCACATCGTCGGTCGCCGGAGCGGCTGGCTTGCCCGGTTTGCCCGGCTTCACAACCTCAAGAAGATCCACAATATCGTCGTCTGTATCGTCAAAGCCCTGCTGCTGTGTGGTGTCGGTGTTTGGCATCGGCTAACCCGGAAAAAGGTTGATATATTGCAGCATGCAGTCCGCGCAAGCTATATTCGGTCAGCTTAACCATACCTTGCCCCATATGGCAAGCGCCGGCGCGCCGCGTTATACAGGCGCGGCGGCCGTTGTTGCAGTCGTCTACCGCAAGGGGGCTTCTCTGTAGGCTCTGGGGATATCGCGGCGTTTACTGTCCGCAGGAAGTTTTTTAAGGGGTACAGACGCCCTGCACCCGCTGCCAGGCGTGCTTGTCAAGGGAGGGGGCAAATGTTCGCTTCTCCGCGTCATATTGACGCAGGATGCTGCGGATGCTGTCCCGCCGTTCGGCCAGGCCGGGGTGGGACGCAATGTACGAAAACATGCCGGGCATGTCGCTTTCTTCTTTTTGCAGCCGGGCGAAAAAGGAGGCCAGCCCTTCCGGGCTGATACCCGCCCCGACGAGGCGTTCGGCTCCCAGGCGGTCGGCCGCGCGCTCGTCGTCCCGGTCCATGCTGCTGGTCACGACGGAAAGAGCCATGCTGCCGGTAAGGGAGTCCGAGCCGCCCATCATTTGCAGCAGGGTAGACCAGGTATAGTAGCGCAGCATGCGGCTGGTGCCGTGCCGCTCGGTGACGTGGGCCATTTCGTGGGCCAGCACTCCGGCCAGCTCATCCGGGCTTTTGCAGTCCCTGATCAGGCCTGTGGAAACCACCATGTACCCGCCGGGCAGGGCAAAGGCATTGACGAAATCCGCGTCCAGAACGGTCAGGCGAAACGTGTATCCACTCGTGGGCGCGCCCTTCTCCAGGTGGCGCATAAGGGCCGTAAGGTCGGGCTGGGCTGCACCCTCCGGGCAGACGCTCCGGGTTCCCGGCAGAAACTTCAGGGTTCGGAGCACCGTTTCCTGAGAGGATTTTCCCAGGGCTTCCTCCCATGACTGGGGAATAACCGCCGCTGCCAGGGCGAACAGAAAGGGGCTGGCGAGGTAGAGGGTGATGCCGATGGCCCAGACCAGAAGGGTGCCTTGCACCCAGCGGGTCAGGCGGGTGCGCCGCCGGCGTTTGTGGGGCTCGGCGTACCAGGAGGCCATGCGGGCGACGGCATCCGGATCCCGCAGCACGAGGCGCTGGCCGTCGTCGGGAATAAGGCCGAGACGCACCGGCTCAAGGCCGTGCCGGGAGGGGGAATCGGCGTGCAGGGAGCCGGAGAGCACGGACATGGCCGACAGCTCCCATATCGCCAGAGGGGAGCCCCCTGCCGCGCCGGGCGTTGCCGGCGTGACGCCTGACGGGCTTTCCGCCGGTTCGGACGGCGTGTTTGCCGGGGGCGGCAGAATAGCGAGCGTATCGTTCCGGCATTCGAGGCGCACCGGGTGGGATGCCGCGCTTTTGCCGTCATGCCAGACGGCGGAGATTATGCCCTCGTGCATGCCTGGGCCTCCTCAGGATGGCGGAAAGACGCGGGCCGGAATCCGGCTTGCGGGTGTTCCCCCCTTCCGGAGGAACACCCGCGCGGGGCGCCGGGCATTGCCGCAAAAAGCGGATGCGCGGCGCCCTGCTCGTTAAAACGCAATATCCACATCCATGGCTTCCAGCAGTCCTTCGCCGTGGGCCGGTGCGGTGCGGGTGTCCTGCAGCAGGGAGGAGAGATCCGGATCGCCTGCGTACTGGACGGAGTTCAGCGATGCTCCAAGCTCGCGCACATACGCCCAGGCAAAGCCGATGCCAAAGGTGAACAGGACAAGAAGCATGTTGGTCAGGCGCACGCCCAGCAGCTTCGTTCCCATAAGGATGGAACGCATATGCAGGGTTCCGAACCGCATGTTCCTGTATATCCAGCGGAAAAAGGCCGCATGCCAGAAGGAGCCCAGCATTACCATGGCAAAGATCGCGCCCAGGTACACGACCATGATCTTCAGGAACAGCATGATCTCTGCCGGGGCATTCATTCCATAGGGATTATAGGGGTCGTAGGAACGCATGCCTTGCACTCCCGTCGCGGCGACACCAGCGTCGTATATAAACCAGCCCAGCGCGCCGAAGATGACCACCATGCACAGGTAGTACATGAAGTAGGGACGGCAGAGCTCTTTGCCGGTGCCGTGGAAGCTCGCGGGCCGGTTGCCGAAAAAGACGTTGTTGAGCTGCATGTTCACCATGCGGCTGATGGCCCAGGGAGCCGCCAGACCTGCGGAAAAGAGCATGGCCAGCACATAGCCCGTGCCCTTGACGGCATATTTGCCGGGCGAGCCCCCGAGGTTACCCCGGATGCCCCGCCAGCGGGTACGGGTGAGCCGGTAGCGCAAGGCCCGGTACGAAGCGTACTGCCACAAAAAGATAAAGAGCAGGTAGGTGGTGATCAGGCCGACAACGGCGTGGAACTGCACCATTATTGCGGTGATGATACCGATGATGAGGAAAATAGGGATGACGATCAGAAAGCTGATAAACAGTTCCTTGCCTGTGCCGGTGTACTCCAGGGGTTCGCCCAGTATGTAGGTGCTGCGCCACAGGTACGCGCGCCTGCGCACAGTGCCCCAGAAGGAATAGATGCCGAGGGTGATCGCGCTCAGCAGAAAGTTCACCAGAAGGATGACGAACAGGTCGCCTCCTTTCCCGTTAAAAAACACCAGCGGACGCCACGGGGAGCCTGCCGCGGAATCCGCTCCGGCGGGGGGCATCCCCGGCCCGGACGGAGGCGTGTTGAAGTGTGCCCCGCCGGGAGTCCCGGGCAGCCCGGCTGCGCCGGGTTGAGGGCGTTCGGGCGTGCCGAACCGGGGCGTTCCGGGCGTTGCCCCCTGCGGGGGGACCGGAAACGAGGGTGGATTGTTATTTTCTGTCATGCTGCGTATCCTGCCTGCCGTAGCGGCGGTTGGCGAACGCACGCATCCTGAGATATCCGTGGGTACGGATTCCCTGGTGCGGCTGCGCGTTAGTGGTGTTTGGAATGCCCCTGAAGAAACTGCGTATTACAAAAAAAATCTAGATGAAGCAATCATATTTGATGCCGGAGGCATAATGCACTTATACTCGTGGAATGTAAATGGCTTTCGCTCACTTTGTTCCAAGAACGGCTGGGACTGGTTCGCCCGGACCGGGGCCGATATCGTCGGCCTGCAGGAGACAAAGGCCGAGGCGGAGCAGGTGCCCGAAGCGCATCGTTCTCCGGCGGGGTATTACAGCGCCTGGTTTTCCTCGGCAAAAAAAAAGGGCTACTCCGGCGTTGCCACCTTTTCCCGCAGGGAGCCGCTGGCCGTTACCTTCGACCTGCCGGATCCGGCCTTCCAGGGCGAGGGCAGGCTCATCCACCTGGAACTGCCGGAGTTCCACTTCTTCAACGTCTATTTCCCCAACGGACAGATGAGCGAAGAGCGCCTCGCCTACAAGCTGGGCTACTACGACGCCTTCCTGGCCCACGCCGAAACCCTGCGCAAACAAAAACCCATCGTGGTCTGCGGCGATTTCAATACCGCCCACCGGCCCATCGACCTCGCCCGGCCCAAACAGAACGAGGAAACCTCGGGCTTTTTGCCCATAGAACGCGCCTGGCTGGACTCCTTCATCGCCCACGGCTACGTTGACACCTTCCGCCACGTGCACGGCGACCTGACCGACCAGTACTCGTGGTGGTCCTTCCGCATGCGCGCCCGCGAACGGAACGTGGGCTGGCGCATCGATTACTTCTTTGTCTCCGGGGAACTCGCCCCGCGCATCAAAAACGCCTGGATCGACATGGACGTCCCCGGCTCCGACCACTGCCCCGTGGGGTTGGAACTGGATATTTAGGTTAAGAGAAAGGCGAATGGGGGGGGGGGGGGGGGGGGGGGGGGGGGGGGGGGGGGGGGGGGGGGGGGGGGGGGGGGGGGGGGGGGGGGGGGGGGGGGGGGGGGGGGGGGGGGGGGGGGGGGGGGGGGGGGGGGGGGGGGGGGGG
>JAVBTB010000010.1:0-20318 GCA_031556355.1 Desulfovibrio sp.
GGCAGTGCTCTCTTTCGAGAGCACTGCCGCCGCTCAACAAATCAAGCCGCCACAACGCCCCACAAAGCCCCTATGAGGGTCAAGGGGCATGATGCCCCTTGCAGGTGCAGGACAGCGTCCTGTTCGCCGGAGGCATTTTTCCTACCTGCGCCCCGGGATAGGCGCGGGTACGGCGTTGGGGTCGATCCACTTGCCGCCGCCGCGATCGACGAATTCTTCACCGAAGGGGGTCATTTGCCCGCCGCTGTTGCCGCATCCTCCGCCGGAGGCGTAGACGGGCTGTGGGGCCGGGCGGGGAGCCGCCACAGCTTGCGGGCGGGACTTTCTGCCCGAGGAACGGGTGCCGGAAGAGGCTTTTGCGGCGACGGAACCGGCAGGGATGGCAGATCGGGTTGCGGCGGTTTCAGGACAGGTGGAGGCCTGCCCACGCGTAGCGTAGCGGCTCCAGATGGCATCGCCTGAAGCGGCGGCTGAACCGCCGGAGCCGCCTCCGGAGTTGGAGAGCAGAAACTGCGTGTCGCCATTCAGGGGCAGATAGTATTCGTAGGCGGCGATGACGGCGCTGTCGGACAGGCGCAGGGCGCGGACGGACACGAAAACCCGGTTACCCGACTGGGTGTAGACGCCCGTGAGCACGGCATGGGCTTCGTATTGCTGGGAGAGGAGCCGCGCTGTGTCGCGGGTGAGCATGAACTCGCCCCGCTCGTTCACACGTAAGGTGTCGGACAGGCGTACGTCCACGATTTTGAAGCCGTGCTGGGCCACGCGCGAGGCCACCTGCTGCATGGAGATGCGTCCGAAGGAGGAGGATTCGTTCAGGTTGTCCATGCGCGCCATGGAGGTGCTCAGGATGGCGCTGCCCGAACCGGTCCGTTGCAGCAGCATGGCCGCAATGGCGTCCCCGGCGTAGGTGTTGGCCGTAAGCATGGACGAACCGGCAGGAGGATCGGCGGTCAGGCTGTGGGGAAGCGGCGGCTGGCGCTCCTGCTTCGTGGCGGAGCAGCCGCCGCCCACGAGGACGAGGCTGAGGAGAACCAAAAACGCCGCGACGCGGCCGCGCAGAGACAGGGGGAAAAAAGATGGAAAGGAAGTGTGCGTGTTCATGGCGTTACCTGCTGATGCGCACTGTGCGCGTCCGGTCTGCCTGCGGATCAAACGATTCCGGGCTGATGTAAAGGGGCCAGTCGTCATCATTGATGTAGTAGATGTTGGAAAGGTGCATGACGTAGCGATTGTTGTGCACCATGCGGGTGTTCACGATAATTTCGTGGTCCGAGGTGGTGGTGTACTTGCCGGTTACGGCGTTCACCACGCCTATGCCCATGCCGGCAAGGCTGGGGAACCAGCCGGTGCGTCCGCTGTCAAAGAGCACGGTCTGCACGTTGTATTCGATGACCAGACTGTTGGGCTCGCACTGTTCCGAAACCTGCATGCCCTTGGAAACAAGGCGGGTGCGCAGCAAATTGTAGAAGGCCATAATAAAGGGCCGGTCGTTGGGCGGGCGCACGTACAGCGGTTTGCTGATCAGATCGTTCCGGTCCAGCAGGGATTTTTGCACCCGGGTGGCGACGGAATCGGCAATATTATCCCAGTGGTCGACGGCCCGCAGCTTTTCCTGAGCATAGAGGGGCGGATTTTTGGCGACCGGGATATTGGTGGCGCATCCGCCCAGCAGGATAAGCAGGGCCAGCATAAACAGCAGGCCCAGGGACGGAAATATGGAATACCGTTTCATAGGGGTGTGTCTCCCGTTCAATGTCTGGGGCGGCTGCCCTTTGCGGCAGCTTCTCCCGCGGTCCACTGCGCACCCGCTTCGCGGACGGCGCGGCGGGCCGGATCCCGTAGTATGCTTATCGGCCGAAAAAGGGCCTTCTTTATGAACGCCATGAACTTCCCGCTGCCACGTTGACGGCGGCGGGAGGCAAGAGCACCGCCCCCGGCGGCTGCCGCGTTTTTTCGGAGCCAAACCAGGCTCGGAGAGAAAAAAGTTCCTGTCGGGGAAATTTTGCAAGATATGTTCCAGCAAAAAGAAAGGCGGGGAACATCCTCGCCCGAACGTGCAAGCAAACCCATATCGGCGGTCTG
Source organism: Desulfovibrio sp. (assembly GCA_031556355.1). GTDB lineage: Bacteria > Desulfobacterota > Desulfovibrionia > Desulfovibrionales > Desulfovibrionaceae > Frigididesulfovibrio. The sequence continues at coordinate 2,086 of JAVBTB010000010.1, forward strand.
CGGATCCTGGAAAAAGTCAAAGGAGTTTCAAAAAGAAAATAACAAGGAGTTTCTGTGGATTGCCACGAATGCGGTATCCCCATGCAACAGGTGGGCCGCTACTTCACCTGTCCCGTCTGCGGTCACTCGCACGGCGGTTGCAGCCTGTAAATAAGGAGGCCGGAGGGGGAACTCTCCGGCCTTCCAGGCCATTTTTATTTCACCGCCTTGGAAGTGTATGCTTTTATCACCCTATGCGCCGTGTAGTACAGGGCAAGAAAGACGGGGTAGCAAAGCGCCATCCACATAATAGCTGCGAATACCCGCTCATGTACTTCGTCTACAGCCATACTGTTTTCATCCTCAAACCTTTGCCTGAAAAATGACATTAGGAGGCTGCCGAAACTGTAGTCGCTATCTATATGCACATCGCTAAGAATATTATAAAAAAACGAGCATACTATAAGAACTGAGGCATGAAGGGCGTTCATTTTAAAATTTTTGTTCGCAATAAAAAGCATGGAAATCACTGTTATCAATATTATAAGTCCACCAAGGCTCTTGAATAACTGTTGATTGTACAGTGAGATATAGATAAAAAATGGAATTATCAAATACAATACACACAAGATAAATTTTCTCGCATATTTCAGCGCAGATTCCATTTTATTTATTCCATAGTTGTTGACGGTGTATTTCATTTACCCTTAATCCATACGAATTTACCTGCTTCTTATACAAACCATTATATAAAGTAGCTACTGTCTCGATATTATTTTCTTTTGCTCGCACAAATATCCTATGCAACAGGAAGCACCCTACATATAAGTTTACATCGTAATTATATTTTGGTCTTTCCAGGACGACCTTTGCGGCGGGGTGGCGAGCGGCCACGCGAGCAAATTGATATAGCATCCAGTGCTTCGTATAGAAATCAGATCGACTCAGGTTCATGTAATCCAACAGATTTTACCACTCTATAACATTGACATTCATGGGGCGAATGCTCTTGTGAATCTCATTCCCCACGCCTGCAGGGAGATAGTCAAAAAACCTATCGTAATATCCGTGGGTTGTTTCCATGTACAGTATGGCATTTACCAAGTCGGCATCAAGGCTGAATTTCGCGGCATTGGTCTGTATAGCGTCCCTTGCTTCATGATTATAGCTGAAGGAAGAGAACTCATAACCCGGCTCTTCGCCGGTTGCGCCGCCCTCCACACCCTCAACCAGGAAAGTCATCATGATATTACGCTCAATCGCTTCTTTCCGCGTAACGGAGAATTCCACAAGCCGGTCAATCCCATCGACAAGGCGGAATGACTTTTCAAACTTTCCGCCGTTGTTATACGGCACAGGGCCGAGCTCTTCCCCGTCCGGCGGGTTGGGCCTCACGAATACATGGTAATTCCCGGCCTCCAGCTTCTTTTCGTACACCTGTTGATAGGGAACGTCCTGGGTGTCAATCGTATTCAGCAAGCCGTCCGGGTAGCCGACTTTTGAGACCGTGATATGGAAACCGAGCTTTTCGTCAATGTTGGCGTCGGCGTTTTTAACCAAGACTGTGAGCAGCGAATCGACATCATCCTCATTCTGGAAACGGTTCTCTGAGCCTGGGGCGCTGGAGATCGTGGGCTGTGCCGCCGCACTGTAGGCATAGGTCTGTGCCGTCGGGCTGTAGGAGTGGGTCACGCTGTCGTCCAGGGTAACGGTTGGCGCACCAGAAGTAATGACTGCCCCGCAAGCTGTTTGCGAGCCCACAGGGGCCATAGGCCGCCCGTCATTGCCAAACACGCTAAGCGCTCCGGTCACAATGGGATTCGGCCCACGCACAGGGCAATCGCAAATGTCGCCCACCAGCGCCACGGGCTTGTCTTCTGCGAATATAGTATTCGATCCTGTGATTATAGTTCCGCCGTGGCTTCCTGTATCACCCACTCTTGCAACAGGCTTCTGCACCATATCATACCCCCGTAATAAGCATACTGAGTTATGCATAAATACATAGCAGTTAGCGCCTACAACGCCAATATAGCAATAATATTAACATATTTCCTTCTATACCGACGTGTACGTCTTTCAAGGCGGCACGATCCATCGCCATGTCCTGCATAGTAAAACAGCATGCTGCGCAGCCTGATACGTCAGACACCCGCGTCCGGCATCGTTTTTACAGGAGTTCATGGACTTTGTGTGTCGTGTAACCGCATCCTTCTCACCCAAATACGCGGGTGCAGGGAACAACGGTCCCCTGCCGGGTGTGGGCGGAGCCCACATCAAATCAAGATGGCTTCGACAAACACGTCTTTGCCTGTAAGCCTGCGCATTACTTTTCCGGCTCTTTCTGGGTGGAAGTCTTTACCGGAGGCTTGGGGGCGGGCTTTCCGCCGAACAGGTCTCCCACGCCGCGCAAGGCGCGGCCCGGCAGTTCCAGCACCCCGGTAAAGATGCCGAGAACCGTGCTCCCGGCATTCTGGGCGGTGTTCAGCACCATCTGTGCGCCTTTCACGTTCATGGACGGCTGGTCAAAACCGCCGTGGAAGCGCACCGGCACGGAAGGCACCTTGGCCAGGGTGACGTTGATGGTAAAGTCCATATTCCGTTTGACCAGATCCACCTTGCCCTTGCCGTCCATGTCCACCATGATGCCGTGCAGGTCAAAGTTATCCCACTTGAGCACGCCTTTTTCCATGATACCGCTGACGCTTGCCTTGCTGAAGGTATTGCGCAGTCCCGAGGCCTCGCCCACAAAGGCCGGGTAGGTGCCCTCCCTGATCTCCATGCTCCAGATGCCGGAAAGAGCGGCGGGAATATCCGCGTCGCTCTTCATGGATCCTTTTACATCCACGATAAAGTCCGCCGTGCCGCCGTAAGACTGCTGCTTGGTCAGATCGTACAGGGCCTTGCCCAGATCCATTCCTTTTATAGCCACAAGGCCGCGCTGCAGGGTCACCAGGGACATTTCCGGCAGGAAGGTACCCTGCGCCACCAGGGTTCCCTTGCCGCCGTAAAGGTCGTCCGTGGTGCTCTGCACCGAAAAACGCCCTTTCTGCAAGGTGCTTACAAGGCGGGTGTTGCGCTTGTGCAGGCCGTGCAGCTTGCTGCTTTTCAGGGTGACGGTTGCGTCCATGGTGAAGTCCTGCAAGGCGGAAAAATCCCACGGTTTCGTGGACCGCGGGGCGGCCTTTTCCGCAGGAGGCGCCGGGGGAAAATACTTGTCCAGGTCGAGGCGGTCGCCTTCCAGGGAGAACGTCCAGTGGTTACCGGCGCTGCCCGCCGGGGCTTTGCCGCTCTGCCCCTCCTTGGCCGGCGGGGCAAAGTTTCCGGAAATCTGCCCTGACACCGGCGCGCCGTCGACTTGCAGCTTGAGATCGCCGAACAGGATGGAATTTGGCCTCCCCACAACGCGCGCTTCGCCGGTGACCAACTCCGGGGCCAGCACTCCGCCCGAGGGCAAAAGCCCCCATTCTTTCAGCAGGGTACGCGGGGCGGCCTTGAAGTTGACCGGCGCGGTAATGACCACGTCTTTGCCCGAGGCGTCCACGGTCAGCTTTCCGGCCAGATAGCTGCCCAACCCGTCCAGGCTCAGTTTGTCAAACGTGATGGTGTCCGCGTAGACCCGCCATTCCAGATCGGTCTGGGCCTTGCCTTTGATGGGCACCCGCTGGGAGCCCAGGGGCACAATCAGGGAACCGGATGCGTTCAGCTTGCCCGAGAGGGTTTCCAGCCCCTTGCGCTGCCGCACCGGTTTGCCGTTACGCATCAGGGGCGGACCGTCCTTGATGGGCGGCCATTCAAACGTGCCCTGGAACTGTCCGCTGATGGCGTCCTTGCCCTTGGGATTCCACGACGTGTGCACGCCCTGCACGGCCAGATCCCACAGCCCGTCTATCCGGACGCCTTTGGAAGTGACCGTGTAGATGGTGCTGCCGCCCGACATTCTGGCCTTGTCGGCATGCAGGCGCCAGCCTTGCGAAACTTTGCCCTCGATCAGTTCGCAGTTGTCGATGCCCGTGTTGACGTCCAGCTTCCAGGTGTCGGCCCAGTTACCCTTTTTGTCCACGGCAATGGTAAGGTCGCCGGTTCCGGTCACAACGCCGCTGATGCGCACGGGGCTGCCCTGGTTTTCCGGCAGGAGCGCAAGCTGCATTTTTTCAGCCGCGTAGTGCATGCGCACGACCCTGTCTTCAATGTCGATATACCCGGAGGCCGAGCCTTTCAGCAGATCCTTGCCGGTAAAGGCCACCCTGGTGGCGCCGGAAGGGTGCTCGAACACCAGAACCTCGGCCGGTCCTCCGGCCACCTGGTGTACTATGGGCTTTGCCACCTTAATTCTGACGTCGTAGCCCACCGTGATGCCGTCTTCGTCCTTCTGGCCGTTTCCCTTTTGGGCGGCGGCGATTTCGGCCTCATCCTCCGGATAGGGAGCAAGGGGGGGGAACAAAAACTCGGGAGAGACCGGATCGGGGATAATGGTGCCCGGCGGGGCAAGAAAGGGGAAAATATTGTCCAGGTTGGCGGTTTCAAGGTTCAGGAACACCTCGACTACCGGGGCGGAAAAGTCCGGGGTGCCCACATAGCCGTTGACGGCCAGTTCTCCGGCCTGCCCCTTGAGATCAAAAGCGCCCACGCCCTTGGTGCTGCCTTTGAAAAAGAACCCGCCGGTAAGGGAATCAAGAGCCTGTTGCAAGCCCGGCGGCAACACCCGCCCGAACACGAACCAGCGCGGCAGGCTGAGCCTGTGGATCTGCACCGGCCCTTCGCACGTCCCGGCGAGGGTATCCGCCGTGAGGTCGGCGCTGATGGAATCTCCCTCGGCCACAAAGGTAAAGTCCGGCATTCGCAGCTCGTGCCCGTCCTTCTGCCATGAAAACTGGGAGAAAAAATCGCCCTGGATCGTCCGGAGACGCGGCGGCGGCGTCATTCCCACCTGGCCGGACAGATCGCCCCGCAGGAGCACCGGCCCTTCTCCCGGCCCCAGTACAACGGAGAAGAATACTTCCAGATCCGCAGGGGGCAGGGCAAACGTGGCGGAGAACGTCACGGGCTTTTCCTCGCCGGGGGAAATGCCCGCCGTAACGTTGGTGAATCCCAGTTCCAGTTCATTCGCGGGGCCGACCTTGCGCACGGTGCCGTTGGTCAGGCGCAGGCGGGGAAGCTCCCGCATCGTGTCGGAGCGCAGCAGTTCCGCTATGGAGGCGATAGCTTCCGCCGTCCGATCCTGAGAAGCAACGTTGTCTGCCGGAGCACCGCCCGGTTGCAAACCGTCCTTCGCCGCTGCGCCGTTTTCAAGAACCGTGCCGCTGCCGAAAGCCGCGCCATTGCTTTTTGCTGATGCTCCCAAGGCTTCCGTGCCGTTTACGGAAATACCGGACAAGAGGGGCTCATTTACGAATACGTCGGACAAAGAGGTGCCGTTTGCGAATGCGCCGGGACCGGCAGTGCCGTTTGCAGCGGCTGTGCTTCCATCTGCCTCCGTCCCCGGGGAGAGCGTGGAGGCGGCGTCTTTCTCCGCATCCGGCAGAGGCAGCCAGAGGGGGCAGCCGTCCTTATCGCAGACCAGGAGCAGCGTGGGGGAGTCCAGCACAACCTCGCTGAGCCGCAGGTTTCCCCGCAACACGTCCTGTATCTCTATATGCATACGCAGAGATTTGACGGAAAAAAGCGCGCCCCGTTCCTTTCCGGCCTCCTCCTGCTCAAAGGATGCCGCGGCGAGACGTACATTTTCGACAACAACGCCGGGAGAAGGGGAAAAGACGGGAAATACCGGCCCTTGCACCGTCCAGGGCAGGGAAGTGGCGGAACGCAGCCGTTCCTCGACGACAGAGGCTATAAATTCGGCTTTGTACAGGCAGAGCAGGTAGAGAGTCACACCGCCGACGGCAACCAGCGCGGCCAAGGGCAGCAGAAACCAAAGCAGCATGACGCGCAGAACCGCGCGCAGGCGGGCAAACAGTCGAGAACCGGTGATCATAGGATATGGACAACCTGCAGGAAGGATATGCGATATCCGCTATACATACCTCACCGCGCGGAAAAACTAAAGCCGCGCGAAGCGGCAAAATGACGGTGCGGACAATTTTCTCACCCGCGCAAGGCATTGCAAAGGCATGAGGCGCGCGGGCGTCCGGCGCGCGCTATTGCAGCAGTTCCGCCGCCTTGTGCGAGGGCAGGGGCCGGTGGAAAAAATACCCCTGGGCCAAAGAACAGCCGGCGGCGGCGAGGGCTTCAACCTGCGTCGCGCGTTCGATGCCTTCCACCACCACGGAAAGGCCGAGATCCTGCCCAAGGCAGATCAGGTTGCGTACGATGGCGACGGAATGCGTATCGGTTTCGATTTCCGAAACAAAGCTTCTGTCCACCTTGATGCTGTCCAGGGGCAGGTGGCGCAGGTAACTCAAGGAGGAAAATCCCGTGCCGAAGTCATCCAGGCAGAACCGGATGCCAAGTTCCCTAAGCTGCCTGATCCCCAGTATGCAGGCGCTGCCGTTGTCCAGAAAGACGCTTTCGGTGATCTCGAAACGCAGGTACCGGGGATCCACGCCCGTGCGTTCCAGAATGCGCTGCACCTCGCGCGGAAAGCTGGGGAAAACCAGCTGCCGGCCGGAGATGTTCAGGTGCATGATAAAATCTTTGCGGTGCCGCTCAGTCCACGAGACAATACGCCTGCATACCCGTTCGATCATAAGCAGGCCAATGCCTTTGATCAGCCCTACTTCTTCGGCCACCGGAATAAACTGGGCCGGGCTCACCACCGTGCCGTTGCGGCGCCAGCGAATCAGCGCTTCATACCCGTGCAGATCTCCATCGCTTAGGTGGACAATAGGCTGATATTCCATGAAGAATTCCTCGTTGCGCACCCCCTGGCGCAGGTCCGCTTCGAGTGAAATGCTCTCCATGGTCTCTTCGCGCATTTTCTGGCTGAATACCTTGAAGTAGGCGCTACGCTGCGCCTTGGCGCGGTACATGGCGGTATCGGCGTCCCGCAGCAGATCCTCCGGTTTTGCGTAGGTTTCGCCCCGTATCACAATGCCTATGCTTGCGCTGATGCTGATCTCCTGCCCGCCGATGAAAAAAGGACGGCGAAGGGTCTGGTGGATGCGTTTTGCCACGCGCGCGGACATGGCGCTGCTGTCCACATCATCGACAAGCACGGCGAACTCGTCACCCCCGAAACGGGCCACGGTGTCCACCTCGCGCACGCAGGAAAGAATGCACAGAGCCGCGTGGCAGAGCAATTCGTCGCCTGTGGTATGACCGAAGCTGTCGTTGACGATTTTAAAACGGTCCAGATCCAGATACAGCACAGCAAAGGAATAATTCGGCTGGCGGGAAGAGCGGAGCAGCGCCGAGCGCAGACGATCGTAGAACAGGGTGCGGTTGGCAAGGCCGGTCAACGGGTCGTGAAAAGCCTGATAGAGAAGTTTTTCCTCGGTACTCTTGCGGCTGGAGATATTTTCGATAAAGGCTTCGTAATAATTGGTTTTCCCGCCGGGTCCGTCCACCCGCCGCGCATTCATGCTGGCCCATACAGGGGAACCATCCTGGCGTACGGCCTGGAACTCGAAGTTCACGATGCTTCCCCTGCGCTCCAGTTCCGCAACAAGCTGCTCCGCTACCTCGGGGATGAAACAGAAGTGAAAGGGGGTATCTTCCGTACTGCGCCGCAGCGCGTTGACCGTGTTGTACCCGAGCATGCGGGCGAAGGAAACGTTGGCCGAGATCAATTTCCAGTCAGGCGTCCACTGAAAAATACCTTCAATGGCGTTGTCAAAAATATCGCGATAGCGCGATTCCGCCCGTCTGAGCGCCTGCGCGATCGCGTTGCGCTCCGCATTTTCAAGGCGGAGCCGCGCGTTGGTGCGCATCAGTTCGCGGTTCTGCTCAAGGAGCTTCTTTTCCAAAGAATCCTGCATCTGGCCAATCCCGGTTACAACATGCGGGCACAACACCAACTGTGTGCTCCGCTCCCGAAGAGCAGGGGCTTGCGTCCGTCCCATAGGCGCCCCTTTCCCGCCGGACTCACGGCGGGAGGAAAAAGAACAGTGACCGGCCAGCTCCCGAAAAAATTTGCGAAAACTCTTCCTACTTGACCGGAGTGCTCAACATAACACTTGGGCAATAGCGATCCCATGATAAAATTAAGAATGGATCCTATTGTTATGAAATATCCTCCTCATACAGCATAGAATGCGGCCTCTCATGCCGGAGCATCCCCGGCCTTCCCGCACGAGAAAACAGTATCTTGCCATTTTTTCCCTGTGAGAGTACTGCCACAGAGTTCCCCCAGAGCTTAAGTACACGTATTGCCCAAACGGATGGAGACTACAAGAGTAGTACCCCCCAAAACACAATCGGATCCATTATAAAGCAAAAATAGTAGCGTTCGTTCCCGCAGCGAGTATACGCTACATATCGTCTGTACAGCGAGAAACATTATGCGGCAGTTTACGCGCACCACTACAGCTTCTTCCGCGGACAGGCTGCTTGTCTGGCTGGGCCCGCCCTTTTTTTCCACCCGCCTTTCCTCTTTGGGGTGGGAAGTGCTCCACCGTGAGCACAATCTGGCGGAGGTGCGCACCTGGGACCATATTCTGGAATACACCGGCGGGCGCGTTCCTGACGTCGTGGTGGCCGCCGACGGCAGCACCCCGCCCCTGCTGGCCGGGATGGAAGCCTTCCCCTGCCTGACCGTTCTTTATGCGGTGGACACCCATGTGCACAGCTGGTATCCGCTCTATGCCCAAGGGTTCGATATCTGCCTGGTCAGCCTGAAAGACCACGTGCCGCAGTTCTGCAAAGGGCGCCTCACCGCGCGGGATGTCTGGTGGTGGCCCGCGTATGCCCGCGACGAGCACCGGCCTCCGGAAAACCCCGCTGCGCCTGTATGGGATCTGCTTTTCGTGGGAACCGTGGACCAGGAGCGCACCCCGGAGCGGTACCGCTTTTTTACGGCCTTGCAAAAGGAATTTTCAGGCCTGCATGTGACGCGCGGGAACTTTATCGAACTGTTTCCCAAGGCCAGGCTGCTCTTGAATGAATGCGCGGCAGGGGATCTGAACTTTCGCGTGTTTGAGGCCCTTGGCTGCGGGGGTTGTCTGCTCACTCCGCGCATCGGGCACGGCCTCACCGAGCTGTTTGCCGACAAACGCGATCTGTTTCTGTATGCCCAGCACGACCCCGCCTCGCTGTTGCCGCTGGTTGCGGAACTGCTGGCCGACGAGCCCCTGCTCCGCAGGGTGGCGGCGAGCGGCCTTGCCGCAGTGGACGCAAAGCACCGCGCCTCGCACCGGGCGGCAGAGTTTACCCGCCGTCTGGGAGCGCTTTTCGACTCGGGCGAAGCGGAACGCCGGATCGCCCTGCGGCGGTCCGGGGCGGCGGCCATGCATGCGGAATATTTACGAGTGCTCTATCTCCACCACGCCGAGAGCCTGGAAGGAAGCCCCCTACGGGAGGCGTACCTGCGGGCCGCGCGCAGCCGGTAGCGACCGTTCGCCCCCCGCTCCGCCCGACATTGCTTTGGGCCGCCGTTTCGGGTAAGGCAATGGGGCGACACGGACGCAGCCCACCGGCATCTACGAGGAGCGCACAGCACCCATGAACGACAAAGCCGTCAGTACCATTTTGGAGCACGCCAAAGACGGCGCGGAACTCCGCACCCGTTTTTTTGCCGCCAACGCGGAACATATCGCGGGCATAGCCCTGCGCATGGCCCTCACGTTGGCGCGGGGCAACAAGTTGCTCTTCTGCGGCAACGGGGGCAGCGCCGCCGACAGCCAGCACCTGGCGGCGGAATTTGTCAACCGCTTCATCATGGACCGCCCGCCCCTGCCCGCCATCGCCCTGACCACCGACACGTCCATTTTGACGGCCATCGGCAACGACTTCGGCTTCGATCGGGTATTTTCCAAGCAGGTGCTCGCCCTTGGCGCTCCGGGCGACATGCTGGTGGCATTTTCCACGTCGGGCAACAGCGCCAACGTGCTGCTGGCCCTTGAGGCGGCCCGGGAGCGTTCCGTGACCACCCTCGGGATGACCGGCAACAAGGGCGGTAAAATGGCTTCCCTGTGCGATCTGTGCATCAATGTGGATGACCCCCGCACGCCGCTTATCCAGGAAATCCATATCGCCGTCGGCCATTTACTTTGCGGGCTCACGGATTATTATCTGTTTGAAAACGTCGCCGCCCTTTCTCCCTACCTGGACGGGACGCAGCCCCTGCCCTGACAGGCATCAACGACAAAAGGTATACTGCCATGCCCATCTACGAATACAGATGCCCCAAGTGCCGGAAGGAGTTTGAAGAACTCGTCTTCGGGGAGGAAATCCCGCCCTGTCCCGAGTGCGGCAACGCGGAGACCGAAAAACTCCTCTCCTGCGCCTGCCTGCATATGCCCGCACCCTCGCGCGTGGGGCAGACGGTTACCTTCCCAAAATCCAGCGGCAGCGCCTGCGGCGGATGCTCCGGCGGCAACTGCTCCACCTGCGGCTAAAGCAAATCAATTTTGAAGTTGTCTAAGAGTCGCATTGCCTCCGGCGGCCAAAGGGAGTGACTCCCTTTGGAAACCCCATTTTGTAAGGTAGACTCAAGTGAACCATCTCAAAGGTAATTTACTCTAACCCGCCCGAGCAACGCGCCACAGTGCGGGCGTGTTCGCGCAACCCGGCGTTTCGTATTGCAACAGCACAACCACAGGCGCGCATGAACACCATTACCATCGCCACGCGCGGCAGCGCTCTCGCCTTATGGCAGGCGGAGCACATCCGCTCCCTGCTTGAACGCGAACACTCCCTCACGGTCGAACTGCTCGTGCTCAAGACCAAGGGCGACATCATTCTGGACGTGCCCCTGGCCAAGGTCGGCGGCAAGGGACTTTTCGTCAAGGAAATCGAGGAAGCCCTGCTGGACGGCCGGGCCGACATTGCGGTGCACTCCATGAAGGACGTGCCCATGGTGCTGCCCGAAGGGCTGGTCCTGGGCGTGGTGCCGATGCGGGAAGACCCGGCCGACCTGCTTTTGAGCGTCCATTACAAGGATCTGGCCGCCCTGCCGAACGGCGCGCGGGTGGGCACCAGCAGCCTGCGCCGCCAGGCCCAGCTTTTGGCCCTGCGGCCGGACCTCGAAATCATTTCCCTGCGCGGCAACGTCAATACCCGGCTGCGCAAGCTCATGGAAGGGCAGTTCGACGCCATTGTCATGGCCGCCGCCGGGGTCAAGCGGGTCAACCTTTCCGCCCCGCACATGACGCCCCTTGCGCCCCCGGCCTTTCTGCCCGCCGCCGGACAGGGCGCCCTCGGCATCGAATACCGGAACGACCGGCAGGATCTGCACCGCATGCTGGCCTTTTTAAACCACCGGGAAACGCAGGTCTGCGTCGCCGCCGAGCGCGGCTTTCTCACCGGTCTGGAAGGCGGCTGCCAGGTACCCATTGCCGCCCATGCCACCCTTGCCGACGCGGACGGCTCTCCCTTGCGCTCCGGCGATCCCCTTTCCGATACGGCCGTCCTGACGCTGGAAGGCTTTGTGAGCGATGTAACCGGCACGCGCGTGCTGCGCAAAAAGACCTTTGGCAGCCCCGCCGACGCGGCTGATCTCGGCCTGCGCCTGGCCGCCGACATCAAAGCCGCCGGGGGGGATGCCCTGCTGCGCGAACTCTATCAGGCGGACGCGACATGACACCCATTTCTCCCCTTACGCCCTCCAAACTGCGCGTCACCCTCGATCCGGCGCGCATTCCTTACGAAACAAGCGCCGACATCCCCCTGAACGGACTGCGCATGAACCCGCAGCAGCGCGTGCTGCAAGCGCTGGAGCTTGGCCTGCACATTACCGCCCGGGGATTCAACATCTACCTTGCCGGAGAGCCCGACCTCGGCCGCAGCTATCTGCTGCGCGACTATCTTGCCCCGCGCGCCAAAAAGCAGAAGACCCCGCCGGATCTGGTCTATGTATACAATTTCGACAACACCGACGCCCCCATCCTTCTGGCTCTGCCCGCGGGCCAGGGCAGCAGGCTGAAGTCCGCCCTCGGCAAGGTGTTTTCCCGCATCCAGAAAGAAATTTCCCTGCGCCTGGAACGCAGTACCTATACCCGGCGGCGCACGTTGCTCATGGACACCTTCCAGGCCCAGCGCGAGCAGCTTCTCGCCCGTATGAACAAGATGGCCGTCACCCAGGGCTTTGACCTCGGCATGGATGAAGCGGGCGGCATGACCCTGTATCCTGTGGTGGAAGGCAAGCGCCTGAACGAGCAGGAATTTGAGCGGCTGGAAGACACCCACCGCAACGCGCTGAAAAAAAAGGGCGACAGCCTCATGGAACCCATGGCCGCCCTGCTGCGCCGGCTGGCCAAGGCCGAGCAGAACTTTCTGGACGCGGAACGCTCCCTTGAACGGGAAATTGTGGACGACGTGCTGAAGTCCACCCTTGATCCCCTGGCGGAAAAGTTTCTGCCCCAATGCAACAGTGACGGGCTGCGCCAGTTTTTCGCGGCGCTCAGGGCCGATACCCTGGACAACCTCGACTCCGTCATGCCGCCCCGGGATCCGCAAAACCCGCCGCCCCCCCAGCGCTCCGCGTCTTCGGGCTATCCCGACAGCGCCCTGCCCGAGGATCTTGCCGGCCGTTACGACATCAATGTCTTTGTGGACAACGGCAAAGCCATGGGCGCGCCCATCGTCTTTGAAGACCACCCCACCCTGTCCAACCTCATGGGCTGCATTGAACGCGAGGCGGAAATGGGAGCGCTGGTCACCGATTTCACCCTGATCAAGGCCGGGGCCATCCACCGGGCCAACGGGGGCTATCTCGTCCTGCACATGGATGACATGCTCCGCTACGGCAATGCCTGGGAAGCCCTGCTCCGCTCCCTGCGCTCCGGCATCTCGCGTATCGAAGATGCCGGGGACGAAGACGGCACCAAGGCCAAGGGCCTCCGCCCCGAGCCGGTGCCCCTGTCGCTCAAGGTGCTGCTCGTGGGCCTGGAAGAGCTGTACGAAATGCTGCTGGAAGCCGACGACCGCTTCAGCAAGCTCTTCAAGATCAAGGCCCACTTTACGGAATACATGCCGCGCGGCAATGCGGGCATCCGCGTCTACCTGACCCACATCCGCCGCATCATTGACGACGACGGCCTGCTCCCCTTTGACCGCGACGCCCTCGCCGGGCTTGTGGACTTCGGCTCCCTGCTGATCGAGGATCAGCGCCGGCTTTCCCTCAAGTTTCCGCGCATCCGCGAAATCATGGTGGAGGCCTCCGCCTTTGCCTCCCTGCACGGCAAGCCCCTGGTGGACGGCGCTGTCCTGCGCCGCGCCCTTGAAGCGCGCGACTTCCGCTCCAACCTTGTGGAAGAAATCTACATGGAGGAATACGACCGCCGCATCATCAAGGTGGTCACCGACGGCAAAGCCGTGGGCAAGGCCAACGGTCTGGCCATCTCGTCCTTCGGGGATTTTGAATTCGGCCTGCCGCACCAGATTTCCTGTACCGTGGGCGCGGGCAGCGGGGGCATTATCGACCTTGAGCGCGACGCCCAGCTCGGCGGCCCCATCCATACCAAGGCCATGATGATCCTCAAGAGCTACCTCGTGGGTTCCTTTGCCCACGACAAGCCCCTGGTGCTCACCGGCAGCCTCGGCTTCGAGCAGAACTACATGGGCATCGAGGGCGACTCCGCTTCGGGCGCGGAACTGGCCGCCCTGCTCTCCGCCCTTTCCGGCGTGCCCGTGCGCCTCTCCCTCGCCTTTACCGGCGCGGTGGGACAGTCCGGAGAAATCATGGCCGTGGGCGGCGTAACCTGCAAGATCGAGGGATTTTTTGAAGTCTGCAAGCGCCACGGCCTCACCGGACAGCAGGGGGTCATCATGCCCCGTGACAACATCGCCCACCTCCTTCTGAATGATGAGGTGGTCCGCGCCGTGGAGGAACAAAAATTCCATATCTACGCCGTACGGCACATTACGGAAGCCATGGAACTTCTCACCGGTATGCCCTCGGGCCGGCAGCGCAAAAGCGGCGCCTATCCGAAAGGTTCCCTCTACCGCATGGTGGATGACCGTCTGCGCGAGTTTACCCGCATTTCCACCCGCGCCACCAAGGGGCGGTGAGAAAGGAAAATCCCCTCTCCAGCGGCCGAAGGGCCTCGTACCTCGCAACGGTACGAGGCCCTTCGGCATTCCGCCGCATCCAGGGCTGAAGCCGGGTGTTGGAGGAATTGCGGAAAGCGCCTTTATGCAGCATCCGTAACGCTCTTTTGCCGGGTGCTCAAAACGGCAAAAAATTGTGCCGCCTCTGTTCCCCCCTTCTGCCGCAATGACTTCCTCTCCCCTGCCCCCATGAAACCCTGTTTGTGATGTGCCGTGCGGGTTTCCTGCCATTGACAGCCCGGAAGGAACTTTTTACAGTCGTTCAAAATGTCGACATTTATACAAAACGAACATACCCCTTTCTGCAACCTCTACCAGACAAGGACATGTCATGAATCTGGCAAAATTTCCCCGCCGCGGCTATGTGCAAACCCCTACGCCCCTTGAGGCCGCTCCCAACTTTTCCAGGGCTCTCGGCAACAACGTGCAGATTTACATCAAGCGCGACGATCTGCTCCCCGGCTGCGCGGGCGGCAACAAGACCCGCAAGCTCGACTTCTGCATCGCCGACGCTCTCGCCAACGGCGCGGATACCCTCATCACCTGCGGGGCCGTGCAGTCCAACCACTGCCGCCTTACCCTCTCCTGGGCGGTGAAGGAAGGGATGGACTGCCACCTGGTGCTGGAGGAACGCGTCAAGGGCAGCTACAAGCCCGAGGCCTCGGGCAACAACTTTCTCTTCCAGCTCATGGGGGTAAAGAGCATTACCGTGGTGCCCGGCGGTTCGCCCATGCTGGAGGAAATGGAGAAGGTAGCCGCAAAGCTGCGCGCGGAGGGCAAAAAGCCCTACATCATTCCCGGCGGCGCTTCCAACGCTATCGGCGCCACCGGCTACGTGGCCTGCGCCCAGGAAACCATGGAACAAGCCTTCCAGATGGGCCTTGATTTCCACACCATCGTCGTGCCCAGCGGCAGCGCCGGCACGCACGCCGGATTCCTGGCCGGCATTTACGGCACCAGCGCCAACATTCCGGTGCTCGGCATGAACGTCAGCCGCACCAAGGAAGCCCAGGAAGCCCTGGTGCACAAGCTGGTGCTGGAAACCGCCAAGCGCATCGGCCTGGATCGGGAAATCCCGGCTTCCGCCGTGACCTGCTTCGGCGACTACGTCGGCCCCGGCTATTCCCTGCCCACCGACTCCATGGTGGAAGCGGTCAAGCTGCTCGCCCGCACGGAAGGCATCCTGCTGGATCCGGTGTATTCCGGCAAAGCCATGGCCGGCTTTATCGACCAGGTGCGCAAGGGCGCCTTTCCCAAAGGGAGCAAAGTATTGTTCCTGCACACGGGCGGCTCTCCCGCCCTGTATGCCTACATGGACGCGTTCCGGTAGGGGGGAACCGGAGAAGCGCCACCTCTCGCGCTCCTCTTTTTGCCAGGCCCCGGAATCTTCACCCCGCCGTAGATTCCGGGGCTTGCGGAATCCGTGGGAACGCCCCCTGCTTATACGGGCAGCGCTCCACAGTCCGCACCCCGCCTCCCGCCACACACCCTATATGTGAGGATACCGGCATGGCTGCCAAACGCGAACTTATAGCAGGCATCATCGGCGGAATGGGGCCGGAAGCCACCGTTGACCTGATGCACCGTATCATCAGGAACACCCCGGCGGCGGACGACATCGATCACATCCGCTGCATCGTGGACAACAATCCCAAAGTCCCCTCGCGCATCAAGGCCATCATTGAGGGTACGGGAGAAAACCCCGCCCCGGCCATACAGGATATGGCCAGGCGCCTTGAAGCCTGGGGCGCGGACTTTCTGGCCATCCCCTGCAACACGGCGCACTACTATTACAACGACGTGCGCGATGCGGTTTCCATACCCGTGCTGCACATGATCGAGCTTACGGCCGAAGAGGCCCTCCGGCAGACGCCGGGGCTCACGCGCGCGGGCATCCTGGCCTCGCCCGCCGTGCGCATCACAAGGCAGTACGAAGCCCCCTTTGCCCGGCGGGGCGTGACCGCGCTCTATCCCGACTCTGCCGGCGAAGCGCGGCTTTTTGAGATCATCAAGGCTGTAAAACGGGGGGATACCGGGCCAACGGTCCGGCAGGGCCTGCGGGCGGCGGTTGCCTCCCTGAAGGAAGCCGGAGCGGAACTGTGCGTCGTGGCCTGCACCGAACTGGGCGTCATCCTCGAAGACGCCTGCGAAGTACCCGTCGTTGACGCGGCGGAAGTGCTGGCCCGCGCCGTCGTCCGCCTGGCCAAAGAAGGAACGGAATAGCGCGTCCTTCCCGGAATCCACTGCAGCCGGGCACTGGGCCATACGCGTGTTCACAGAAAAAGCGGCGCAGGCCGCTCCACAACGCGGTACAGAGACGGACACACGCTCTCCGTGGGCAGCCCAAGCACAGGGAGTGGTCTTCGTCTGTATCCTGAGAATGAAGACTACCCGGCGTTACTACACTGTGTGGAAGCTCTTGAGGGAGACATTATGGAATCGGTGGAAAAAGAACTGGAAATGCGCGGCGGCATCTGGGGTGGCCTGGTGCCCCTGATCGTTCTTGTGGGAGGGTTGGTCTGGCTTTCCGTCGCCGAGCGCGGCGGGACCAAACCCTTTTGGGCCTGCGGCTGGATCGCCCTGGCCGTCGGCCTTTTTCTGGCCAGGAATAAAACGGAATATTGCCTGTCCGCCATGCGCGGCATAGGCGACAAAACCGGCATCGTCATTATTGCGGCCTGGCTGTTCGCAGGGGTGTTCGGCAAGCTTATGGTCGCGGGCGGGCTGATAAAAGGCCTGCTCTGGTTCGGCCTTGCCACCGGCGCCCAGGGGGCCGTCTTCACCCTGCTGGTCTTTTTCGCCGCCATGCTCTTTTCCCTGGGCACCGGCACCAGCACCGGCACCTGTATCGCCCTGACCCCGGTGCTGTTCCCGGCCGGACATTTCCTGGGCTCAGACCCGGCCATGCTGGGCCTTGCCATTCTGTCCGGCGCGGCCTTTGGCGACAACCTCGCGCCCATCTCGGACACCACCATCGTTTCCGCCTACACGCAGGGCGCCACCATGAAGGACGTGGTGCGAAGGCGAGCGCCGCTTGCCCTCTGCGCGGCGGCGGTCGCGGGCATAGTCTTTCTCGTCGCGGGCGGCGGGGGCACGCCGCAGCCCCTGCCCACCCTGCAAGCCCAGATGGATCCGGCGGGCGCGATCATGCTGCTGGCCATCATCGTGGTGGTGACCGCCGCGCTCATGGGACGGCACATCATCGAGTCGCTGATCTACGGCAACGTCGCCGCGGCGGTTCTCGGCATTCTCAACGGCAACATCGCGCTGCAGGCTATTTTCTCGATTCCGGAAAAGAAGGGCGGCTCCACCGGCATCGTGGAAGACGGCATCCAGAGCGTCGTCGGCGCGGTCATCTTTGCCGTGCTCATCCTGGCCGTCACGCAGATACTGGTGGAAAGCGGCATCATGCGTCGCATCCTGGCCTTTGCCGAAAGCGCTATCGTCAAGACGGTGCGCCAGGCGGAGCTGTTCATCATCGGCATTACCGTGCTCATGTCCATTCCGATTTCCGCCAACGCCCCGGCGGAACTGCTGGTCGGCCCGACGCTGGTACGGCCCATAGGCAAAAAATTCGACCTTGCTCCCGCCCGGCGCGCCAACCTGATGGACTGCGCCGTGTGCAGCCTGTTCTTCACGCTGCCCTGGCATATCGCCGTGGCCGCCTGGTACGGCGCGGTGGTTGCTGCGGCCGAGGCGTACAAAATCAGCGCGCCCCCCATTACGGCCGCGCTCTATAACCCCTATTCCTGGACCCTGCTGGCCGTCATTGTGTTCTCCGCCGTGACAGGCTGGAACAGGACCATGGGCGGTAACGATCAGAAGGGCGAAGCGGCGTAGCGCGAGCGATTGTCGGTGCTCTTCCCCCGGCGGAGGCCGGACGCAAACGCCCGCATGAAGCGGGCGTTTGCACGCCCGGGGCGTGGGGCGCCGGCGTAACGAGGTGTAGGCGTCACTGTCTGCGCTGGCCAGGACCACATGGCCGTGTCGCTCCGTTGGGCCGGTCATGATCGCCGACCCTAGTCTGCGGTCATCGCACGCGCTCGCAGACCCTCGGTTCGTGGCGTTCGGCGCCACCCTGGTCCGGTGCGGGATCCCGCGGCGTCCTG
>JAVBTB010000047.1:0-9785 GCA_031556355.1 Desulfovibrio sp.
CGGTGTTGGGAGAACCCAGATTAGCACCCTGTTTTGTGTGGGGAAAGTGTGGGGAAAATCTCCCAACACAGGATCGGTCACCCCAGCCGCCTCAGCCTGGCGATCAGCCTCACCCAGCCTCCGCCCTTGGCATTAGCTAGCTTCTTTGCCGTTCGGTGTTGGGAATGGTGTTGGGAAAGAAAGAGGGGTTACGATGTAATTCATCGTAACCCCTTGAAATTGCTGGTGGGCAGTACAGGACTTGAACCTGTGGCCCCCGCCGTGTGAAGGCGGTGCTCTACCAGCTGAGCTAACTGCCCGGATTGCGGGGCCGGGTATGGCCTGCAACGCGAGAAATTGATGTATAGAAAGCCGGGGCGGTTGTCAAATGCTTTTTCAGGGACGGCGGCGTTTTTCCCGGCACTGTAACAGCGGCCGCCATTCCGGCAGCATCATTGGGCGTGCATATACAGGAGCTTGAAGATCAGTGGGGCGGTCAAATTGATGATAAAAATACGCACGAAGTGAAACGACGCCACAAGAGCAACATCCGCCTTGAAGTCGCCGGACATGGTCACAAGCACGTTCATGGCGCCGGGGCTGGTGGCGATGTATGCCGTAGGCAGATCGAGCCAGCCCATTTTGTGGAAGATGACGGCCAGTGCCAGGCCCGCGCAGATGAGCACCGTGCAGGAAATAAGAATGGGCCCCCACAGGCTGAGCAGCTTGCGGAGCAGTGCGGAATCGTAGGAGACCGCAATCAGGACGCCCACCATCACCTGCAGGATGAAGCCGAACTGCTCCGGCAGCTTCCAGTCGCTGTTCAGCAGCATCCGGTAAAGGATAACGGCGATCGTCGCGCCGAGCAGGGTGCCTGCCGGAATGCGCGACTTCATGCCGAGATAACCGCCGACAATCCCGACGCAAATGGATATCGCCGTGTGCAGCATGGTCGTTCTCCTGCGTACGCTTGTGTGGGGGATGTCCCGTACTTGCTTTGATGCTGTGTGTGTCTGCGTGATGACGGGCGCCGCCCGCCTGAAGTCAGCGCTGTCAGCAGTGCCGGACTTCTTCGGTGCCGCATTCCCGCGCCTGCCCCGCAAGAATGTCCAGCCCGTGTTCCAGGGCGCCTTCCAGACATGCCAGGCATTCGCGTACCGCTTTTTTGCTGCCGGGCAGGTTGATGATCAGGGAGTTGCGGCGAATGCCCGCTACGCTGCGCGTCAGCATGGCCCGTTTTGTAATGGCCAGGCTGTATGCGCGCATGGCCTCGGGAATACCGGGACAGAGGCGTTCCGCCACGGAGAGGGTAGCCTCGGGGGTTACGTCCCTTTGGGAAAACCCGGTGCCGCCCGTGGTCAGGACAAGCGTTGCAATTTCATTGTCGCACAGATGCGCAAGAGCCGTTGCAATCATTTCCTGCTCGTCGGGCAACACGGCGTAGTGGGCGAGAGTGTAGCCCGCATCCTGCAAGATCCGGATTATTTCCGCACCGCTCTCGTCAATGCGTTCTCCGGCAAAGCCCTTGTCGCTGATAGTCAGTACCGCGAAGGTATACATCCGTCCCCCTTGCCGGTTGTCCGGCTTCTGTTCGTGCGCAGTGAAACACCGGGCAGGCCTGAGTCCGCCGAGTTATTCCGGCTGCCCCAGAAGCTTCATGGTATCGCCGTCCTCTATATCGCCGCCGCGCAGCACTTTTGCGAAGACTCCCTGGGTGGGCATAATACATTCGCCCATGGTATGGTAGATCTGGCAGCGATCGTGGCATTCCTTGCCGATCTGGGAGATTTCGAGCAGGGTTTGCCCGCAGGACAGCCGTGTGCCCACAGGCAGGGTGGCAAAGTCTATCCCCTTCACGATGATGTTCTCGCCGAAGCAGCCGAACGGGGCAATAGCTCCGCGTTTGCGGAAGTCCTCTATTTTTTCCAGAGAAAGCAGACTGACCTGGCGGTGCCAGTTCCCGGCGTGAGCGTCGTGCTCGATGCCGTGGTCTTCAATAAGCCGGACCCGGCCCGCCGGTTTTTTGGGGGTGCCTTTTTTCTTGCTGATGCAAACCGCTATGACTGTACCCATGATTCGTTCCTGCTGCCGGCGGTACGCCGCCGGGTTGTTCTTCTTACCCGCCTATGCTGTGCATCAGGGCGGTTTTTTGCATGCCGGGCAGGCGTGAAAAGTTGTGCGCCATTGGTTTTTGCGCCACAGCGTCCCGGATTGCCGCCTCCAACTGCGCATCGTCCACCCCGCCGCGCAGCAGTTCCCTGAGATTGATACCCACGTCATGATGCAGGCAGGTCTTGAGGAAACCGGAAGAGGTCAGCCGCACCCGGTTGCAGGTGCGGCAGAACTTGTCGCTGAGGGCGGAAATAAACCCGATGCTGCCGGAACTTCCTTCAACGCTGTAGCAGATGGCCGGGCCGTTGCCCATGCGTTCCTTGATAAGGGTAAGGGGGCCGAACTCCCGCTCGGCCATTTGCCGGATGATGCTCTGGTCCGTACCGGCGTATTCCAGGCCAAGCCCCACCGGCATAAGCTCGATGAAGCGGATGTGATAGCCGTTTTCAACGGCGTGCCGGGCAAGGCCGGCGAGATCGTCCCGGTTGAAGTCATCCAGAGGCACCACGTTGATTTTGATACGCAACCCCCGCGCCTTGGCCTTGGCCATGGCGGCGAGGATGTCTTTCACCGGCACGGCGCTACGGGTTATGGCATTAAAATTCCGTTGCGTGAGGGAGTCGAGACTGACGTTGACGGTTTCCACCCCTGCCTCGGCCAGCCTGTCCGCAAACGTGCCGAGCAGAGCGCCGTTGGTGGTCAGGGTTACTTTGCGCACGCCGGGCAGGGACTTCAAATTTTTGATAAACGAGACCACATCCTTGCGGCAGAGCGGCTCCCCTCCGGTGATCTTGTAGCGGCTGATGCCCAGTTGCGAGGTAATGCGGCAAATGCGCAGCAATTCTTCGTAGCTGAGAATTTCGGCGTGCGGGATGAAGGGCTCGCCTTCCTTGGGCATACAGTACACACAGCGAAAATTGCACCTGTCCGTGACGGAGATGCGCATATAGTCGATGATTCTACCGTGGGTATCCTGCAAGGCGGTATCGGGCATGACAGCTTCCTTGTACGGTGCCGGGCGGCTGTTACCCGGCATTCTCTTCATGATCGGAACGGGCCTGTTTTTGAGAAGGGCGCCGAAGCCCGGCAAAACTAAGGCCGGGGCGGTCTTTCCGCCGGAAGGCCCGTTGCGGCATCCCGGACGGGCAGGGCTACGGGCGGACGTATTCTCCGCTTTTGCCGCCGGTTTTACGCAACAGACGGATATTGGTCATCTCCATGCCTTTGTCAATAGACTTGCACATATCATACACCGTGAGCAGGGCAAGGGAGGCGCCGGTCAGGGCTTCCATTTCCACGCCGGTGCGGCCCGTGGTCTTTACGGTGCACAGTGCCCGGATGCCTCCGTCTTCCACCTCAAGCAGCACCTTGCAGTTGGCAAGGGGCAGGGGGTGGCACAGGGGAATGAGATCCGCCGTGCGCTTGGCGCCCATAATGCCTGCAAGCTGGGCCACGGTAAGCACGTCGCCCTTGGCCGCGGTTCTCTCGCGCACCGCCCGTACCGCCGCCGGAGCCATATGGATGAACCCTTCGGCCACGGCTGTGCGCTCTGTGACGTTTTTGGTGGAGACATCCACCATCATAACGTTTCCGTCGGCGTCAACATGTGTGGACATAAAATTTCCTTTTTTCTGTGACATTACGGCGGTCATGGGGTATGCTTATGGCAGCCGGCGCAAAAAAGTAGCACTGCTTCGTCTGCATGTATAGAGGGGCATCGCCGTGCCGGCCGAGGGCGGCGCCCCTGTGCAGGGAAGCGGTTGCCGGAGGGTTTTCTGGTCTTATTTTTGAGCAGGAAGCGCCCTGCTCGAGGTGAAAGGAGCGGACGCCATGGACAGCAGCCAGAAGAAAACGACGGCAAAGGGACAGTATTCCGGAAAGGTACGTCTTACAATCCCCCGCAGTTCCCGGAGCGCAGCGGGCCTGCTCTGCGTGGATCTCATCCATTGCCAGGGGATTTTTTGCCGCCATGCCCGGGGCCGTGAGCGGATGTACCGCCGCGGCCTGCATTACCAGTAAAAACAGAGCCGTAAAGAACCTCGGGAACGCCTCTGCGCCGGGCGCTCTTCGGAGTCGCCTGCGCGGGTATACAGGACAGGCGCATTGAGCCCCGGCGGCGGATGTGCTATGCATGGGCACGCCTTTGCGGACCTGCGTTTGTGGCGGTCCGTTTGCCCTGCAACTTCCACGAACGTGTGTGCATGTCCCCTAGCCCGTCTTTATTTCGCGCGACCGTCGCCCTGGTCTCGCCGCCTTTTGCCTCGCTGACCTATTTGCTGCCGGAATACCTGCCCGCAGAGGCCTTCGCCGCGGGACAGAGGGTTATCATTCCCCTGGGCAAAGGGCTGCGGATGGGGGTGCTGCTGGAACTTTTGCCTGCCGGGCCGGTTATGGAATCCGGGCCGGGCGGCGGTTTTGTCCTCAGGCCGCTTCTCTGGCCCCTGGAGAAGCACCCGCTGCTTACCGAACGCTATCTTGCGCTGGCAACTCAACTTGCCCTGCGGCAGACGTCCACTGTGGGGCAGATTCTCGGCAGCCTGCTTCCGGCGGGAATGCGCACCACGCAGACGCGGATCCGGTTTTTCGGCGAAGGCAAGCCGCGCGAACTGAAGGTCAAAGGGCTGGCGGAACTTCCGGAAGACGAACTCGCCCGCCTTGGCGTGCTTTGGCAGGAGGGCAGGGCGGAGGTGTGCCGTAGCGGGCATAACCCGCTGGATGCCGAAGTGTGTCTGCTTGCCGCCGATCCCCCCTGGCCGGTGCGTCCCGCCGCAAAGGCACAGACGGCCCTTCTTGAGTACCTGTTCGAGCACGGAACCGTCAGCCGCCGCAAGCTGGGTGAAGCCCTGGGCAAAGGCGCGGCCCAGACGCTGGCGACTCTCGCGGGACGGGGCCTTGTACGTATACAGCCTGCGGACGACGTGTGCCTGTATGACGATGCGGCCTCCTTTCTCGCTCCCATAGCGCCTTCCGGATTCGTTTTGGAATCTGAACAGGCTCCCTCGTCTTCAAAGGACACAAACACCTCCCCCCAAATAAAAAGTTTGGGAGGGAGAGAGGAGGGGGTCCGGGGGAGGGGAGAGGGAAACCTTTTTCAAAAGGTTCCCTCTCCCCTCCCCCGGCTCTCTTCTTCCCCCCCCTCCGCCTTTACGCTCACGGCGGAACAGCAGGCGGCGGTGGGGCCGCTGCTGGAAGTTCTGGAACGCAGGGCGGCCGAGACGCATCTGCTGTTCGGCATTACCGGCAGCGGCAAGACGGCGGTATACCTGGAACTGGCCCGCAGAACGCTGGAGGCCGGGCGCTCGGTTCTGCTGCTTGCGCCGGAGGTGGCCCTTGCCCTGAAGTTACGGGCTGATGTGGCGGCGGCCTTGCCGCAGGCGCGCGTGGTGCTGTTTCATGGCTACCAGAGCCCATCCACAAAGGAAGCGACGTTCCGGGCACTGGCGTCTCTTGGCGGCGGAGAACCCCGGCTGGTGGTGGGTACGCGCTCCGCGTTGATGCTTCCGCTGGAGAATATCGGACTGATTGTTCTGGACGAGGAACATGATGCCTCGTTCAAGCAGGACGAGGGTTTCATCTATCAGGCCAAAGAAGTGGCCTGGTACCGGGCCGGGGTGGAGGGCGCGCTGTTGCTGCTGGGATCCGCTACGCCGGATGTGAAGAGCTACCACGCCGCAGTGCAGGGGAAAATACCGCTGCACCTGCTGACTTGCCGCGCCGGGGGCGGAACCCTGCCGGAAGTGCGTATTGTGCAGTTGCCCAAAGGCCGGGCCATGGATCATCTGCTGGCGGAAGAAAGCATGACCGCCCTGCATGAGGTGGTGGAGCGCGGCGAGCAGGCGGTCATTCTGCTGAACCGCCGCGGCTACGCGCCGCTTATGTACTGCCTTTCGTGCAACGGCACGGCCAAGTGCCCCCACTGCGACATCGGCCTCGCCTATCATAAAGGGCGCGAGCGCCTGCTTTGCCACTACTGCGGCTACTCCGTGCCGTACCCTTCCCCTTGCGCTTCCTGTAACGGTATGGATTTTCTGCCCATGGGCGAAGGTACGGAAAGGCTGGAAGAGCACCTGGCCTCGGCCCTGCCGCCGGGGACCGGCATTCTGCGGCTGGACCGGGACAGCACCCGCAGGCCGGGGCGGATGGAGGAAATACTGCGCGCCTTTGCCCGCAAGGAAGCCTCCGTGCTGGTGGGGACGCAAATGCTGTCCAAAGGGCACCACTTTCCCGACGTTACCCTGGCGGTGGCCGTGGACGCCGATCTGGGGCTGAATCTGCCCGACTATAGGGCTGCTGAGCGGACTTTTCAGTTGCTGTTGCAGTCGGCGGGGCGATCCGGACGGGGAGAGAAGGGCGGGTGCGTGATCATCCAGACCCGCGATCCTTCCCATTACTGCTGGGAGTTTGTGAAAAACGCCGACTACGAGGGTTTTTTCACGCGGGAACTGGCCTTGCGGGAAAAACGCCGCTACCCGCCCTTTGTGCGTCTGGCGCTTATCCGCATCAGCTATCCCATGGATGCGCAGACGGGCGCGGATGAGGTGGCGGCTCTCGGCACATTGTTGCGGGCCAAGGGAAGGGAACTCGGCGTCACCGTGCTCGGCCCGGCCCCTGCTCCTTTGCCGTTCCTCAAAGGCCTTCGCCGGTTCCATTGCCTGGTCAAGGGGACGGACTGGCAACCCTTGCGCGCTCTGTATGCCGAAGCCCGTAAAAGCGCGGGCAAGGGACATCTGCGGATCCGCCTGGATCTGGATCCGGTGAATATGCTGTAGTGATTGTAATGGAATAAAATAAGGTAAACTATATTCCTATTTTATGTTGCAAAACAGTAAAAAATCTTGTACGGATTCCCATCCCGCAAATGCTTTCCCACCGGTAAGGGTGCCTGTGGTTTTCGGACTGCGGTGCTTGGCCTTCAAATTTTCACTTCAGGGGGTATCAGGATGATGAAGTTGTGCGCGCGGCTTTTTGCCGTCGTCTGTTTTTGGGCAACGGCAACAACGGCATTTGCTGAAGGGTTCGCTCTTTACGAATACAGCGCGCGCGGCATCGCTCTCGGGGGCTCGGCCGTGGCGCGCAAGCCCGATCCCTCTGCCGTGGCGTATAACCCGGCCCTGATTACCAGGCTGAAGGGCATTCACCTGCAGGGCGGGGCCAGTGCCATTACACCCAGCGGGAAAATGAAGTTTGACGATGACATGCCGGTTTACGGCTCGCACGACACGGTTTCTTTGAAGAGTTCCACCTGGGTTGTGCCGAACCTTTATTACACCCACCAGATCAATGACAGTTTCACCTTCGGCGTGGGCGAATTTTCCCGCTTTGGCCTTGGGTTTGAGTACCCTCACGACTGGCCGGGCCGCTTCAACGTCTATGAAGTGGCTCTGACCACAGCCTCGGTCAACCCCAATATCGCCTGGGCCGTCACTGACAAGCTCTCCCTCGCGGCGGGCCTGGAAATCATGTACGTGACTATGGATCTGAAAAAGAGGATCGCCCCCTTGGGCAATCCGGCGCTTCTTGAGGTGGACAGCAATATCCAGAATGCCGACGATTTCGGCATCGGCGGCAACCTTGCCGCCCATTACCAGTTCAACGACCAGTGGGCGGCAGGCCTTGTCTACCGCAGCCAGGTGCGCATTCATGCCAAGGGGGACGTGCAGTGGAGCAAGGTGCGCTCTGCCGGCGGGATGGCGGACGTTGTTTATGACAGAACCTTTAACGACGGCGGGGCCGATGCCACAGTGCGTATGCCCGATTCCGTCGCCGGCGGCGTCGCCTGGACGCCCATCCCCGAACTGTCTCTCGAAGTCGGAGCCATATGGACCAACTGGAGCCAGTTCCGCGGACTGAACATCCATCTGCCCGATCCTGCGGGGGTGTCATACAACAAGAAACATTGGGATGATTCCTGGCGCTTCAACATAGGCGCGGAATACGACGTGCTGGACTGGCTGACCCTGCGCGCGGGCTACGTGTACGACCAGTCGCCCATGACCGAGACTTACGAGGATTACCTCATCCCCACCGACGGCCGGAACATCTACAGCGCGGGCCTCGGGTTCCACTGGGATTCCTGGACGGTGGACCTTGCCTTTGCCTACATTGACGCCAAGGGCCGCAAGTACCACAACAATTTTGACGAGACGCACGTGCTGAAGTCCGAGGCTAAAAGCAGCTGTACGACCATTTACTCCCTGTCACTGGGGTACGAGTTCTAAAAGTTCCCTGCACCGGAACGGCTTCGCCTTTTCCGGGCAAGGCCCCTTTTCTTAAGGCCGCTTATGGGACATACTGCTGAAGGGCGGTATGTCCCTTTTCTTTTTAGGACGCCTCAGTCGCACTCTTTATCCGCTCCCTTTCAGGCAGGAGGTACAATGCTCACACATACGGAACAGTTCACGGTACGCCGTACGGAACTCGGCACGGACTTTCGCGTCCGGGCGCAGGCCGTTTGCAATTACATGGAAGAAGCGGCCGGAAACCACGCCGCAGCCCTTGGCGTCGGCGTCGAACACCTTGCCGCTGACGGGCTGGCCTGGGTGCTGGCGAAAATGCGCATCCTGTTCCAGCGGTTTCCCGAGGCCGGAGAACGGCTATCTCTTGAAACCTGGCCCGTTTCCATAGAACGATTGCAGTTCCGGCGGGATTTCTCCCTGTGCGACGCCAAAGGGGAAGAAATCATAACCGCCGTCACCCAGTGGGTAGTATTGGGCATCGCTTCGCGCCGTATCGAGCGCATCCCCCAGAATATCGCCCACCTGCGCCCGGAAAATCCCCGCTACGCCGTTGCCGACGGCGACATCCGCATTCCCGCCATTCCGGACGATCCCACCAGACACGCCGGTCCTGCCTTTCCGATCCGCCTGGCGGATATCGACCAGAACCAGCACGTCAACAACGTGCGCTACGTGGATTTCGCCCTCGAAGCCGCTTACTCCTCCGGCTCTGCCGGTCCCCTGCGCCAGCTGGATCTCATTTTTCGCGCCGAAGGCCTGCGCGGCGACATCATCGCCTCCGCAACCGACCGCGAAAACGGCACGCCTCATAGCCTCATCCACAGCTTCTACCGCCAAGGCACCGGCCAGGAGCTGGCCCGCGCCCGCACCGTGTGGGGTGAAGCGTAGTGTGGAAAATGCCTCCGGCGGGCAGGACGCTGTCCTGCACCTGCCAGAGGGCGCTGCCCTCTGGACTCCCGCAAGGGGCCTCAGGCCCCTTGACCCCCGTAAGGTCTTTGTGAGGCGCGTGGCAGATTGGATTGTTGAGCGTCGGTGTTGCTCCCGATGGGATGCAAGATGTTGTGCCGCATAGTCCAAAAAGCTCAGGAACCGAAGCGGATCTTGAAACGAACGCTGCCAAATGCGTCGCTTTGAGATCCGCTTCGGTCCCTGAGCTTTTTTCCCCGCAGAGTGCGGGTTCCGTCTGGCAACCGGGGGTGCCGTCAGTGTACGACGGGACAAGCCATCGTCCGGCCCTTAAGAAATCGCGGGTGCAGGGTGCGGCCGCATAGCACTGAGACAAGTTTTTCACATAGCGGGAGCGTTATTGGCCGGGTGACCTTTGCAGTCCTGGTTTGTTGCCCCCCGCCGGGGGGGGGGGAGAGCCCGCCACCCCCCCGGGGGGCAACAAAACAAACACAAAAAAGAAAACCCACACAAAAAAAACCGCGCAGAGGAAAAAAAGTGAAAATGAAAATC
>JAVBTB010000073.1:0-59479 GCA_031556355.1 Desulfovibrio sp.
CCGGACTGCACCTCCCGCGAACCGTCCCCCACAAGGTCCCGTCCGCCAAACGACTTGGAAAGATTCTGTATATTGATATGCATGAGAGAAGAAAATGCCTCCGGCGGCCGGAGGGCTCTGCCCTCCGGACCTCCCGGCAGGGGGCAGCGGCCCCCTGCACCCGCGAGTTCGGGGTATGGGCCGTCCGGCGGTTTGGTATGTTGCGCTCCGGCATTGCTCCCGGTGGAAAGCGGGGTGTTTTGCCGTAGAAATAAAAAAGCTCAGGAACCGATGGCGGATCTCATAACAGTATGTAAGAGGGGAGTAAACATCAGGATGCCGGGAAGGCGCACCCCTTCAGCGTCGTCAAACGATGAGAGCTACGCGGTCGCAAGTTGGGGATTCCAAAGGGACTCAGTCCCTTTGGCCGCCGGAGGCAATGCGACTCTTGGACAACTTCAAAAAGAATTTGCTCTAAAAACCGCGCATCCAGTCCTCGCGTAGCTGGATTTTGCCGTCAAGAGCGGCCTGGATGCGCTCCAGGGTGGCAGCCTTGTCAAAGGGCAGGCGGGCCTTGATCGGCAGGTAGTTGCTGGCGTGGTTGGCCATGAACATGCCGTCGGTAAGGTTGGTGTGGGCGATCATTTCGCCCAGTTCCCGCAGGAGGGCCATCTGGTCGGGCAGAACAAATTCGCCCCGGGCGGCTTCTTCGTGCAGGGGGGTATCCGGCGCGATCAGCAGGGTCAGCGCCCCGGTATATTCCGGATCGATGGCGCTCAAGACCTCGCCTGTGGCCTTGGCATGGGCGAGGCTGCCCTCTTTCCCGGCAAGGCCCACGATGACGGTGACGGACAGGGTGAACCCGGCCGCTTTCAGGCGGCGGGCCTGGACGACCAGTTCTTCGGACGAAGACCCCTTGCGTACGTTGCGCAGCACCTCCGGGTGCCCGCTTTCCACGCCGTAGTAGATCATGCCGAGGCCGAGTTCGCGCAGGCGGGCCAGGTCGGCGTCGCTCTTCGAGGCCACGCTTTTGGCGTTGGCATAAGTGGCTATACGCTCAAGCCAGGGCAGCCGGCGCGAAAAATTGCCGAGCAGCCACTCCCAATGGCGCATGGGCATGATCAACGCGTCCCCATCCATGACGAACAGCCGTTTCTGCGCGCGGCAGTACTCCGCCGCGTACTCCAGGTCGCGTTCCCAAATTTCCTGTTTTTTGATGGCAAAGCACTTGAACTTGTATGCCTCGCAAAACGTGCATTTGTTGTGGGAACAGCCAAGAGTAGCCTGGAACAGGATGCTGCGCCCCTCGCTGGGAGGGCGGATGCAGTACCCTTCATGATCGAGCCCGTCAAATTCAAACATGCGCGGAATCCTTCTCGTGGAATGGAAAGAACATATACCGCTCGCGACGCGGAGGCAACGGCTGCTACGCATTGCACGCGCGCATGCCGGCCAGAGTCTTGCACTCGGATGCCGGTAAAGCACGGCAGATGCATTTTATATTATTATTTTGCTATATTAGATTTTTTCTACCAAAAGCCTAACACGTATTCATTCCCCCTAGAATCTTTCTCTATAATTGCTGTAAGGAACTGCACAGAACATGCGGGGACAAAGCAGCCGGAAAGGCTGAGGGAAGCGGCATCCAGCCTCTGGCTCTGTTGCCAACAAGAAAGGCGATGTTGTTTCCGCAAAGGGAAACATCCTGCTTCAGCAACGTACCGGACACGACATGATGCGGACACGGGAAAAAGACCTCCGCCCCATGGCGGCGCGCCTGTAAAAAGAGGAAAACCCCTGCGAAAAAGGGAGGGGCGCGAGCTACAGAGAAGAGGGGGACGATATGCAGGCAGGCAGCGGCTACCAGCCGGGCAAGGCCTGCAACACAGTGACAACCGCATCCGCCGCCCTGACGCCGCCGCCGGTACGCGGTTGCAGCCATGTGGCAAAACGAGCTTTGACCGCCGCAGCTTCGCGCGCGCGCGCTGCGGACCAGCCCTCCGCATCATGGGAAACGCCGCTCCGCAGAGCTTCAAGGCGTGTGGCCAATTTCTCCCTGAGCGCCGCTTCCAGTTCCTCCACAGCGGAGAACTGTCCGGCCAGTCCGGCCTCGCAAAACTCCCGCCCCACCCAGAGAAAATGCTTGATATGCGGCCCGATGCACGTAGGCGCGCCCTGAGCCGGAGGTTCCAGAAAGTTCTGTCCGCCCAGGGATTCCACAAGGCTTCCCCCCACAAAAACCACATCGGCCATGGCGTAGAGAAGGCGCAGTTCCCCGAAAGTATCCCAGAGCAACACGGGCGGAACGGCGTCTCCCTCCCGCCCTGCTCCCTGCCCGACAGCGGTTCCGGCTTCGCGCGCCGGGGGGCACACGCGGCCTTCTTCAGGGTTTGCCGTAGTGGTCTGATTCGCTGCCGCCGAACGCAGGACAACGCTTATACCGGCGTCCGCCAGCCGCTTTTGCCAGGAGTCAACACGGTGCATGTGGCGCGGGGCCACGGCAACGCGCACCGGACAGCCTGAAAGGGAGAGGCCGTGCAGGTTCCGGATGACGGGCAGGAGCAGCTCTTCTTCTTCTTCCCGCACCGAGGCCAAGGCGAGCAGCAGCGTCTGGGGCGGGATACCTGTGAGGGCACGCGCATCCCCGGCCGGCAATGACGACGAAGCAGAACCACCCGGGACAGGCGTTGCGCCCGGAGCGGGAGCGGCGTCAGCGGCGACCCGGTCGAACTTGATATTGGACATGCGGCCCACCCGTTCCGCTCCGAACAGCGCGGAAAAACGCGCCGCATCCTCCTCGGACACGGCAAGCACGCGTTCCGGGGCATGCTCACGCCAGAAGGAACGCAGTACCTGATAGCTGGAAAGGCTCTTGCCCGTCAGGCGGCCGTTCAGCACAAGCACCGGCACGGCGGCCTTTTTCGCCGCCGCCAGCAGGCCGGGCCAGAGTTCCGTTTCCAACAGCACCACGGCCTTGGGAGCGGCAAGGTGCATGGCCCGCTCCATGAGCGAAGGGGCGTCCAAGGGCATATAGCGGGGAAGAATCGTTATCCTGGTAGGGTTCGGGGTGTACGCGCAGCCACTTGCGGGAGAAGCCTTTTCAGGCTCGGGCGATGGCTCGGACCGAACATCAAACAAATTTGTTTGCACAACGGCTTTGCCCGGTGCATCCGCGGCAATGTCTCCAGCAAGTTTTGTAAGGATATCCAGGCCCTGCCGGGTACAGGTGGTGCAGAGCAGGGTCAGGGAGCGCCCGGCCAAGGCAGGGTGTTCCCTGAGAGCGCCTGACAGAGAATGCACCAGCCAGGCTTCGCCGCCGGAAGCGGCCTGAATCCAGAGACAGGGAGATTCCGGGGCGGGAAGAGGGGAATCCTCCCCGGCATACGAAGTCCGCCAGGGCCATCCTTCCGGCACCAGGCGTTCCTCAAAGCCTTCTGCCAGACGAGTATGCCGCCGAAGCACCGGCTTTGCCGCCTGCCATACGGCCCCATAGGCGCCGAGCAGTGTTCTGGTGAGAAAGGAGAAGATACCGGAGGGCATGGCAGCCTACCGCAGGGGCGGGGTGCCGCCCGCGCCGGAGGGAACGCCAGTCCGGGCGCGCCAGTATACGCCGAAGACCCGGCCTTGTATGTCCGCAACATCCACGCAACCGAAAAACCGCGAGTCTTCTGAAAAGTCGCGGTTGTCTCCGAGGACGAACACCGCGCCCGCCGGCACCGTCAGGGGAGGCATTGTGTCGCGCGTCGCAAGAATCTCCCTGTCGGAGTGCAGGGCATAGGGCTCTTTCACTATAATTCCGTTGCGGTACAGTTGCTTGTCGCGCATTTCCAGCACGTCGCCCGGCAGACCAGCCACGCGCTTCACATAGCTGTCCGAACGAATGCGCGGGTGGGTGAAAACAATAATATCGCCATACACCGGCTCGCCCATTGCAAGCACCTTTTCTCCGGTAAGCGGAAGGCGCAGAGTATACGCGGCTTCCGCGGCCAGAAATATGTCCCCTTGCCGGAGCGTGTTCTCCATGGACCCGGAAGCGACGACGTACGACCTGATGCCGAACAGATTGAAAAGAATGAGCAGGAAAACAGCCGCGACGACAGGCACGTTCCCTCCGGGTCGCGCCGCCGGACGACGGCGCGGTAAACAGCGTCTGGAGTAATTTGCTTTTTGAGAGCCTCCAGCAGCTTCGTCAAACGATGAGAGCCATGCGGTCACAAATTGGGGCAGCGGCCCCCGCGTGGGGGTTTCCAAAGGGGGTCACCCCCCACACGGGGGCCGCTGCCCCTTTGGCCGCCGGAGGCAATTCGAACTCCCAGACAGCTTCAAAAAGCATTTTCTCAGCGCAGCCAGGTGCCTATGCGCCCCCAGTTGATGTTCACGTAGTCCGTGCTCGACCAGTAGATAACAGCCGCCCGGCCGTGGATGGTATCCTTGTCCACAAAGCCCCAGAACCGCGAATCCTGCGAGTAGTCTCGGTTGTCGCCCATGACGAACACCTTGCCCGGGGGCACGGTCAAAGGTTCCATAAAATCGCGCGGACCGGGCGACATAAACGGATCCTTGTGCAGGGCGTAGGTCTCGCGTACAGCTTGGCCGTTACGGTACAGCTGCTTGTCGCGGATTTCCAGCACGTCGCCGGGAACTCCTTCCACCCGCTTGATGTAGTCCACAGACGTATCTTTCGGATAGGGGAATACGATAATGTCGCCGATTGCCGGCTCGCCCAGGGAGACGATCTCCTTTTCAATAAAGGGCAAATGGATGCCGTAGGAAAACTTGGTCACAAAGAGTCGGTCGCCGATATGCAGGGTGTCCAGCATGGAGCCCGAAGGGATGATATACGGCTGCACGACGAAAATGCGGATGCCGAACGCGATCACCAGGGCGACGACGATTATTTTGACAAATTCCAGAAAGGTCTGAAACGGGGTCTGGTACAGGGCGGCATCGGTCATGAATCGTCTCCTGCCTGCAGTGCGGCGAGAAAGGCTTCCTGCGGCAACTCGACGTTGCCCATGCGCTTCATGCGCTTTTTACCTTCTTTTTGTTTTTCCAGTAACTTGCGTTTGCGTGTAATGTCGCCGCCGTAGCATTTGGCGGTCACGTTCTTGCCCATGGGGCCGTTGCGTTCCCTGGCGATAACCTTATTGCCGATGGCCGCCTGGATAACCACCTCGAACAGTTGGCGCGGTATGGTGCGCTTGAGCCGGAGGGCCACGGCCCGTCCGTGGTGGTACGCCTTGTCACGGTGCACGATGACTGCCAGCGCGTCCACGGGGTCGCCGTTGATCAGCATGTCCAGCCTGACGAGGTCGGCGTCGCGGTACTCAATGAACTCGTAATCCATGGACGCGTAGCCTTTGGTGGTGGACTTCAGCCGGTCGAAAAAGTCGTAGACTATCTCCGCAAAGGGCAGCTCATACGTAATGATCACCCGGGTGGCGGTCAGGTAGCGCATGTCCTTTTGCAGACCGCGCTTTTCTTCGCACAGGCGCAGCACGTTGCCAACATATTCGCTGGGAACATGGATTTCCATACGCACGAAGGGTTCGCGGAAGGCGGCTATTTTGCCGGGGTCGGGAAGCTTCGCCGGGTTGTCTATGCGCAGCTTTTTACCGTCTGTGGTGTCCACCTCATAGATGACGGAAGGGGCCGTGGCGATGAGCTCCACCTGGAACTCGCGCTCCAGCCGCTCCTGAATGATCTCCATGTGCAAAAGCCCCAGAAAGCCGCAACGAAAGCCGAAGCCCAGGGCCTGGGAGGTTTCGGCCTCAAAGGAGAAAGCCGCGTCGTTGAGTTGCAGCTTTTCAAGCGCGTACTTCAGCGATTCATAATCGGCGCTGTCCGTGGGGTACAGGCCGCAGAACACCATGGCCTGCACTTCCTTGAAGCCGGGCACCGCCTCTGTAGCCGGGCGGTCCGCATGCGTGATGGTGTCGCCCACCCGCGCGTCCCCAAGGGTTTTGATGTTGGCGCACAAAAAGCCCACCTCACCGGCGGCGAGCCGGGGCAAATCCGCGGCTTCCGGGGAATAGGCCCCGAGGCGTATCACCTCGTAGTCCACTCCGGTGGAGAAGAGGCGTATCCGGTCGCCCTTTGTGAGGGTGCCGTCCATGATGCGAAAAAGCACGACCACGCCCTGGTAGGAGTCGTACCAGGAGTCGAAGATAAGCGCCTTCAGCGGCGCGCTCGGATCCCCCTCGGGCGCGGGCAGGCGCTCCACGATGGCTTCCAGCACCTCGTCCACCCCGAGTCCGGTTTTCGCGCTGATGGCGAGGGCTCCCGAACAGTCAAGACCGATGCCCTCCTCAATCTCCGCCTTTACCCGCTCGGGATCGGCGCTCGGCAGATCCACCTTGTTCAGCAGGGGGATAATCTCGTGGTTGTGATCAAGCGCCAGGTAGACGTTGGCAAGGGTCTGCGCCTCGACGCCCTGGGAGGCGTCCACCACCAGCAACGCGCCCTCGCAGGCGGCAAGGGAGCGGGACACCTCATAGTTGAAGTCCACGTGCCCGGGCGTGTCTATAAGATTCAGTATGTACTGCCTGCCGTTTCGGGCGGTGTAGGGCAGGCGCACGGTCTGGGCCTTGATGGTGATGCCGCGTTCGCGTTCCAGATCCATCCGGTCAAGATACTGTTCCCGCCGCTCCCGTTCGCTGACCACACCCGTAAGTTCGAGAATGCGGTCCGCCAGGGTCGACTTGCCATGGTCTATGTGGGCTATGATGCTGAAATTACGTATATGTTCCTGCCTGGGCATGGCCTATCCTTGAGCGGTTGCGACCCCGGCGCCAAAGACGCCGACACGGCCGACAATACGGCAGACAGGAAGAATATCCTGCTGTGAACTGAAAAGAATATCCAAAAAAAGTAAAAAAGTCCATGCGGTCATGCGGCGGAGATTCCCAGTGCCCAAGGCGGAAAACAAAACGCCCGCAAAGGGCTCTTTTTTTCGGGGGAAACAGCGGCATTCGCCGCCTTTTTTCAGAAGACGCCAGCGCAGACGGCAAGCGGACACGCGCTTGGATCTGCTATATTGCCAGCAGTTCTTGTTGCAGGGCAAGGAGTTCGGGGACTGTTTTCTCGAACAGAATTTGTGCGGCATCACCTTTTCCCGCCCGGCAAAGCTTTTCAAGGGAGTAGCAGACTTCGCGCAAGGCATCCGCGCCCATGGTGGCGCAATTGCCTTTTAAGGAGTGGGCAAGGCGCATGGCCTCAGGGAGGTTCCCCCTGAGGAGCGCATCTTGTAACGCGGCGATAGAACCCGGCAAATGTAAAGAGAAATATTGGGCTATCTCCCGATAAATTTCAATATCGCCGATTCGTTCAAGGGCTTCTTTTTTATTTATAATACTATTTTTAGTACACACTGGGAAATCCTTTCCAGGCTGGCCAGGAAAAAATGAGAATTGTTGCCCATAAATATGATATTGGTTTATTTGCATAATATATATAAACCAATTATATATTTCGGTCAACAAATCGAGTAATACCTTGCGTGACAAGGAATTCTTTGCCCAACCGAAGAGGACAAATTTAGTATGGCTTTTTTCGTAACATGTGATATAGGTCGATCAAGGCCGCAGGAACGGACTTTACTTATGCCCCTGTCTCCTCTTCTGCACTGGATACACTCCCGACTACGCTGCGAGCAAGCTCTTTTTAGACGGCGCAATGGCTTCAGGCAAAAGCGCAACTCTCGCCGCCCTTGTACAAGGCTACATTCCGCCTGAACTGTAATTCAATATTTTTCCTTACGCACACACTCAAAAAAACGCGCATTGCAACTTTTTATTGCTGATTCCTCATGAAACGGGGGCAGTTATAGGTTGACATGTTTTTTTCCCATAAGGTAATGCAATCGTTCCCGAGATAGGGGGCCATACCACTATTCTCGTCCCTTTCCAAACGCACGAAACGCCCCCAAGTCTTTCTTTAGGAGGGAAGTATGAAACTTTCTGCCAGATCACGCTACGCGGCAAGAATCTTGTTGGAACTTGCGCGGCATAAAAGTGCGCTGCCCATGTCGGCGGCCACGTTGTCCCACCATACGGGGGTTTCTGTACAGTTTGTGGAGCAGATCCTCAAACCGTTAAAACAAAAAGGCCTCACCAGCAGCATCCGCGGCGCAGCCGGGGGGCACAGGCTGGCCCGGCCCGCCGAGGCGATTACCCTGGGCGAAGTGGTGCGCCTTATGGAAGGAGGCGTCCTGCTTTCCGTCTGTTGCGGCGAAAAAGCCAACGATTGCCCCCGCAAGGAAGGCTGCCTTACCCGCAGGGCCTGGCTCAGGGTTTCCACCAGTTTGGAAAAAGAGCTGGATTCCATCACTCTGGCCACTTTGCTGCACGGCGATCAGGTCTGCCCGGAAGGGCCGCTGCTTGTGGACACACGCAAGTCGAACGGCAAGGACGCCGCTGCCAAAGACGCCCCCAAGGCTCCTCCCCGCGCCACCCGCATATCCTTTGCGCGCAAGGTGAAAGGGCTGCGGCGTTAGCTGCCGTCGCTCCGCGTAGCCTTCCTTCAAGCCGCATACCCTCGCCTCCGGAGAAGGGCCTCCCTTCTCCGGAGGCGTTTTTGGGTTCTTTTTTCATTTGAAGGACGGCACGCTTTCGCATATGATTCCCCAGTCAGTCCGTGCCCGAATTCAAGAGAATAGGCGCGTGGCCTCTCCTGGCGGCTGCCTGTCCGTTGCCCGCGTTTTTCCGGAACGCCCTGCTGTGCAGGGTGCTGTAACGGCCGGCCCAGGTATCCGGTTTTTTTGTGCGGAAAGCAAAAGAACGGCAGCTTTCCGCCCGGCGCAAAACCTATGCCGCCTTTCCGCCGCCACGGCGACCCGGCCGCGTCGCGCGCTCGTACGGAGGTATACCCTGTATGCAACGGGTTCTTGAAAAAATAACGCGGCAACTGAATGCCTATGATGAAGCCTCACTCATGCAGCTCTGGCAGGAGTACGCCATGAGGGTCAATGAATTTGAACCCACGAAACGGTGGGAAGAGGCTGCCCTTGCGCTCTGCCTGATCCAGGCAGTACGCTGGAAAAACCAGCTCTTCAATTACCACCTGGCGACATCGGCCACCCCCGCCGACAAGCCGGACATGCCGGACGTTCCCGTATTTTTTGCCAAGAGGCGTAGCGAGGAAGAACCGGCCAAGACTGATGACGCCGCCAAACATAAGGCCACCCGGCTGCGCTTTCCCGATAAGGCGTAACGCCCGCTTTTTCCCGGCCGTTTGCCCGCGGCCTTACCACCAAGGAGAATTTCATGGCGAACATGGTTATTGTCGGCGCCCAGTGGGGCGACGAAGGCAAAGGCAAGATCGTCGATCTGCTCTCCGCCGATATCGCCGCCGTCGTCCGTTTTCAGGGAGGCAACAATGCCGGGCATACGGTCATTGTGGGAGACAAGAAATACATTCTCAAGCTCATCCCTTCCGGCATCCTGCATGAAGGCAAGGTCTGCCTCATCGGCAACGGCGTGGTGGTCGACCCTGAAGCCCTGTGCGCGGAAATGGAGGCCCTGGGCGGGCAGGGCGTCGTTGTCGGACCCGATCGCCTCAAGGTGTCGCGCAAGGCGCACCTGATCATGCCTTACCACAAGCTGCTGGATCAGGCCCGCGAACAAAGCAAGGCCGAAGGCAAAATAGGCACTACCGGGCGCGGCATCGGTCCCTGCTATGAGGATCGGGCCGGGCGCGTGGGTGTACGGGCCTGCGATCTGGAGGATCTGCCCCTTCTGCGCCAGAAGGTGGAAGCCGCCCTTACGGAAAAAAACGCCCTGCTCTCCGGCCTGTACAAACAGCCCCCCCTCAGCGTGGAGGCCGTCATGCAGGCCATTGCCCCGGCGGCGGCGAAACTTGTTCCCCACCTTGCCGACGTCAGCTCGGAACTGGCCGGCATTGAAGCCGCGGGCGGGGTCATTATGTTCGAAGGCGCCCAGGGCGTGCATCTGGACATCGACCACGGCACCTACCCCTTTGTCACCTCGTCCAACACCGTGGCCGGCAACGCCTCCGCGGGCAGCGGCATTGCGCCTTCCCGCCTCGGCCGTATCATAGGTATTGTCAAGGGCTACACTACCCGGGTCGGCTCGGGCCCCTTCCCGACCGAGCTGTTTGACGAAGTTGGCGCCTACATACAGGAAAGAGGCGCGGAATTCGGCGCGGTCACCGGCCGCCGCCGCCGCTGCGGCTGGATGGACATGGTGGTGCTGCGTGAATCCGCGCGCCTGTGCGGCATTACCGAAATAGCCCTGACCAAGCTCGACGTTCTCTCAGGCCTGAAAGAGCTCTCCATCTGTACCGCCTACATGTACAAGGGCAAGAAAATCGACTTCCCCCCCCAGGTCGAAAACGGCATGGCCCACGTCACGCCGGTGTACGAAACCATGCCCGGCTGGGACGAAAACATCGAACAGGCCGACTCCTGGGACGCCCTGCCCAAAGCCGCCCGCGACTACATCACCCGCCTTGAGCAGCTTGCCAACGTGCCGGTTTCCATCATCTCGGTCGGGCCGGACAGGGAGCAGACCATCATCAGGTAACGGCAGCATACGGCGCGCGGGGGTTTGCCCTGCGCGCCCCGCAGAACCTTCAGCCCCGGCCTGTGATCCCGTATGGCAAAGTCTCCCTCCTCCGCAAAAAAAGGCGCCGCGCGCAAGCCGGCTGCCGCTTCCGCGGATAACGACGCGTCCGTGGCGGATACCGGGGTTGCCGCTTCTTCCGACGATTCCCTGCCCGACAAAGCCGCCATTGAGGCCATGTTGCTGCCGGTACGCCGGTTTATGGAAAGTCCCCGCCACACCCGCGTGCGGGAGTTCCTTCTGCGTCTGGCCGCGCATCCGCCTCAGGTGCTGCTGCTGGAAGGCGGCACCGTCCCCGAGCGGACCGCTGCGGTCCATTACTGGGCATTGCTGCTGAATTGCCGGGGACAGGCGCGGGGAGCGGACGATTCCGCCGCTTCCTCCCAAGCCTCCCTGCCGCTCATGCCGCGTTTGCCGGGCATGGAGCCTCCCCCGTCCACAGAGCCGCTCCCCCCGCAGTCTGCCGCGGTTCCAACCGTGGGGACGGACGCCTCCATTCCGGTCTACTCCACGACGGATGCCGCCGCCGGGCCCTGCCTGGCCTGTCCGGAATGCATCCGCATGGTCACCCACCTGCACCGGGACTGCTTTTTTCTGGACGGCCTCGCCGCCAGCATCAAAATCGACGATGTTCGCGCCGTGCGCGCCGTTCTCGGCGAACCGCCGCGTGAGGCCCGCTTCCGCATGGTCATTTTCCGCGAAGCCCAGGCCCTTGTGGAAGCCGCCGCCAACGCCCTGCTCAAGTCGTTTGAGGAACCGCGCCCGGCAACCTCCTTCGTCATGCTGGCCCCCCAGCGCGAACGCCTGCTCCCCACCCTGGTCTCGCGCAGTACCGTGCTCACCCTGCCCTGGCCCGCAGAAGAAGACCTTGCCGCCCGCGATGCGTTGGCCCCCTGGGAGGCCGCCCTGTGTTCCTTTGCGGAAACAGGACGAGGCTGGTTTGAACGCACGGGCAGCCGGGGCGCCGTGGACGCCCCCCTGGCCCACGCTGTGGCCAACATGTGCCGCCACGCCCTGGGAGCACGCATCCTCGGCCTGCAAAGCGGCAAAGAACCGGCGGAAGGCCTGGAGCGCGTCTTCGCCCGCCTGCCCGAGCAGCGCCTGCGCATGCTGGACGAGGTTCTGGCCGAATGCCAGGACAGCCTCATTTATAACGTCAACCCCACTCTGGTGCTTGAATGGCTCGCCACCAGGCTGTACCTGCTGCTACCCCGCTGAAGGGCCTGCGACAGGCCTTGAGAGTGAATTCATGATGAAATTGGACAAGGATTGAATTGC
Organism: Desulfovibrio sp.; assembly: GCA_031556355.1. GTDB lineage: Bacteria > Desulfobacterota > Desulfovibrionia > Desulfovibrionales > Desulfovibrionaceae > Frigididesulfovibrio. The sequence goes on from JAVBTB010000073.1 coordinate 11,838, forward strand.
CTCCGGCGGCCAAAGGGAGTGACTCCCTTTGGAAACCCGCAATTATGCCTGCCTTGGCATGAGCAATTTCAAAATCAAGAGGCTCTCGTCGCTGAGGCCGGTAACCCTTTACCCGCAAAGACACCAATGCCCCAATCCTTTACCGCTTCCCTCTTTGTCTCCATTCGGCCCATCTTGGGACACATCCTGAACACCGCGGTGCCGGGCAACCCTTACGCCAAGTGGATCGAAACCTATTCCTGCCCGGACTATTCCGCTCTGGTGGACAGGGCCGTGGCCCTCACCGACCGTCTGGCCGCGGAAAGCTCCGTGGAAGAACGCCGCCTCATGGCCGATGCTTTCACAGCGTCAAGCAAAATGGAATACTGTTTCTGGGACGACGCGGCCGCCGGCCGGATCTGGCCGGTATAAGGCATAGCCGGGGGAAGCATGAAGTTCATATTTTCCCAGATGGCCTTTTTTGTGGCCCAGCAGAGCAACAAGCGCAACCTGCGCTTCATGCTCCGCTTCTCTTTGTTTGTGCTCGGTCTCATCCTGGTGTACAGCGTCCTTTTCCACTATATCATGGAAAGGGAAGGCCACCACCACAGCGCCATTACCGGCCTGTACTGGACCCTTACGGTCATGTCCACCCTGGGGTTCGGCGACATCACCTTTTCCAGCGATCTCGGCAAGGTATTCAGCATAGTGGTGCTGCTCTCCGGCGTACTGCTCTTCATGCTGGTCATGCCCTTCACCTTCATCCGCTATATCTATTCGCCCTGGCTCGAAGCCCAGAGCAACGCCATAACCCCGCGCGAGCTCCCCAAAAGCGCCACCGGGCACACCATAGTGGTGGGAGCCGACGACATGGCCCTGAGCATTGTGGAACGCTTCCGCCAGTATGCCATCCCCTACGCCATTCTGGAGTCCGACAGTGCGCGCGCCCTGGCCCTGTTCGACCGGGGCTACAAGGTCGTCCTCGGCGAGCTGGATTCTCCGGACAGCTACGCCCGAATGCGGGCGGAAAACGCCTCCCTGGTTCTGGCTCTGCATGATGACCTCAAAAACACCAACATTGCGGCCACCGTGCGCGAAACCGCAGGCTCCGTCCCCCTGGCCGCCAGCATCGACAATATCGATTCCTACGATATCCTGCATCTCGCCGGATGCTCCCACGTCTTCCACTTCTCGCGCATGCTCGGGGAGTCCCTTGCCCGGCGCGTGTTCAATGCCGGCATGGAATCCAATATCATCGGCCGGTTTGAAGGCCTGTGCATCGCCGAAACCCCGGCTCACCACAGCCCCCTGGTGGGCAAAAGCCTTGCGGAAACCGACCTGCGCGGACGTTTCGGCCTGAACGTGGCCGGCATCTGGCAGGGCAACCAGTACATGTCCGCCCGGCCCGAGACCATCATCGACGAAGGGGCGGTCCTTCTCCTTGCCGGAACCGCCGACAAGCTCGCGCTCTACGCTCATCATATGGCCCCCGCAACAGGCAAACCCCAGAGTCCCGTGGTCATCCTGGGCGGCGGCCGCGTGGGCCAGTCCGTTGCGGAAACTCTGGAAGGACGCGGCATTCCCTTTCGCGTTGTGGAAATCAAGGCGGCGCGCGTCCCCGCCGGGGACGACCGCTACGTGCGCGGCAGCGCGGCGGACTTCGAAATCCTGCGCAAGGCGGGCATTGCGGAAACCCAGACAGTGGTCGTCACTACCCACAACGACGACCTCAATATTTACCTGACCATCTATTGCCGCAAGCTCCGGCCCGAAATCCAGATCATCAGCCGCTCCACCCTCGACCGCAACGTGGCATCCCTGTACAGCGCCGGGGCAAACCTCGTCATGTCCCAGGCCAGCCTCACCGCCAACGCCATCGTCAACCTGCTGCGCCCCGGGCGCGTCTTCATGCTGACGGAAGGCCTGAACATCTTCCGCGTAAACGCCCCCCGCGAGTTGGTGGGCACAACCCTGCTTGACAGCAACCTGAGGCGTGACACAGACTGCAACGTGATCGCCATCCGCAGCGGCGAAGCCCTGGCCGTGCCCCCTGACCCACGCGCCGTCATCACCGCTGACGACGAACTGATCCTCATCGGCACCGTGGAAGCGGAAAAAGACTTTATGCAAAAGTTTCCGGCATGAAGCATAAAGGCATGCCTCCGGCGGGCAGGGCGCTGCCCTGCACCTGCCAGAGGGGCTCAGCCCCTTTGGAATCCCGCATTATGTCTTTGTGTTCTGTTGTGGGGTTGCGAAGAGGGTCCACCTGATGCCGCTCCCGGTGTTGTGCGCGGGTGGGCGTTCAGACAGACGCAAAACTGCATGCCCCGGCACAGGCTTCGCCCCTGACCGTGGAGGAATGACCTCCCCGCTGATATGAAAGTATGGTGGGGGCTGACGTCCGGAAGAAGAGCCTTCTTTGTTTGGCGGCCAGGCCGGTAGGCCTGTGGGCGCAAGAGAACCGCAAGAGAGGTCAACCCGCATGAACATTAAGGAACATGGCTTTCTCGCCTGGCTGGGCTGGGCTTTTTTCAGTTGGAAGGGAAGCTCCACCCGCCTGGCCTTCGCAGGAGCCACCCTGTGCGGCATGCTCACCTCGGCAGCCTACACCCTGTTAATCTACTATCTCTATACCCAGCTTGTCCCCATGCATGAGGGAGAGCCCCTCACGGTAAAATTCCTTGTCGACAATAAAGGCGCCGGGCTCATCCCCTTCTGGACCTCCGCCCCCATTGCCCTGATCGCTGTGTTCATCAGCGTCAAACGCCTGCGCAGCATCGGCCTTTCCATAGCGTTCGGGGTGGTTGTTCCGCTCCTGGATTTCGCCCTGCCCTTCATTTACACACTGCTGACAAACACCGGTCTGGCAGGGCTGGCCGGAACCATCGGCACCGCCTGGGGCTGGCTGACCACACTTTATTTCTTCTCCCTGCTCCTCCTTCCCCCTCGTGCGGGCATGCAACAACGCGGCAAAAAAGAATTATGGGCCGCACTGCGAGACAACGCGCTGGCAGAGGGCGACACCCCCGGCGGCCCCTACCGGATCAAGGGTAAAATTTTGCGCTGGCGGCAAAAGTAACCTTCCGCTTATTTCAAGCCCCCCCGAGACCCCTCCGGCGGCAAATTTTCGTTTACCGCTCGCCGTATGTATTCCGCCTTCGAGGAATACCGCCTTTACTGAACGCCCCTCCGGCTAACGCGAAAAGGACAGACCGGCCTTCCCGGCTTTTGTTTTTTCGGAACCCGCCTGCAGCGACAGCCGATTGTATCCCCAATTTTTTCAGCTTGCGGCCGCATGGCAACGTATACATCTTGTCCGTTCCCCTGCTGTAAGACTCCTCTACAAAAAGCCTTACAAAGCGCGTTATCATTGTACTAATATACTAGTTTAAATGAAATACTCTATTACCTATCTCTTACTTAGTTGCCCAAAAAAATGTTTATAACACAATTGGATATAAAAATGTAAGCGCATACTCCATCTGAATTGTAAGCGCTTTCAAAAAATTATATTGAAAGTAAAAAGGCCCTTATGCTAACATTCGCCGGTAACGGAGGTAGCGTATTTGCCGCCACGCATGGTATGTGCGTGGCCTTTTACCACCTTATTCTCATGGCGGGAAATGCATTATGGCAACAAAGAAAGTTGGTGTGAGGACTCTGTATGTACAAGTATTGATCGGGATTACGTTGGGGATATCGTTGGGGTACTTTTACCCTGATATAGGGGTGCAGATGAAGCCTCTTGGTGACGGCTTTATAAAGCTCATCAAGATGACCATTGCTCCCATCATCTTCGGCACTATAGTTGTGGGCATCGCCCGCATGGGGGATATGAAAAAGGTAGGCCGGGTAGGCCTGAAGGCTCTTATCTATTTTGAAGTGCTGACCACAGTCGCGCTTGTCATCGGCCTGATCGTCGCCCGCGAACTGGGCCCCGGCACCGGCATGAACATGACTGTCACGCAGGAAGACGTGGCCGCGGTTTCCAAGTATGCCTCGCAGGCCACCAAGATGAGTACCATCGATTTCATCATGAACATCATCCCCAAAACGGTGGTGGACGCCTTCGCGTCGGGTGAAATTCTGCAGGTGCTGCTCTTCTCGTGCATGCTCGGCGTGGCTCTTGCGAAAATGGGCGACAAAGGGCGACAGTTTATCGGGTTCATTGATGAACTGACGCACGGCATGTTCGGCGTCATCAACATGATCATGAAGCTGGCTCCTCTGGGTGCCTTCGGCGCCATGGGCTTTACCATCGGCAAGTACGGGGTCGGCACCCTCAAGAACCTAGCCCTGCTCATGGGCAGCGTGTACATTACCTGTATTCTTTTTGTCTTTGTGGTGCTTGGTCTTACCTTGTGGTTCTCCTGCAAGGTAAGCATCTGGAGATACATCAAGTATATCAAGGAAGAGTTCTTCATCGTGCTCGGCACTTCCTCCTCGGAGTCGGCGCTGCCCCGCATGATGACCAAGCTTGAGCAGGCCGGGTGCTCCAAACCGGTGGTAGGGCTTGTCATTCCCACAGGCTATACCTTCAACCTCGACGGTACCTGTATCTACCTCACCATGGCCGCCCTGTTCGTGGCCCAGGCCTATAACATCGATCTGTCCCTCGGGGAGGAACTCACCATCCTCGGCGTGTTGCTGCTGACCTCGAAAGGGGCCGCGGCAGTCACAGGGGGCGGCTTCATCACGCTGGCCGCCACCTTCTCGACACTGGGCACCCTGCCTGTGGCAGGCCTTGCCGTGCTGCTCGGGGTCGACCGCTTCATGTCCGAAGCCCGCGCCCTGACCAATCTCATCGGCAACGGCGTCGCCACGCTGGTGGTTGCCAAGTGGGAGAACTCCCTGGATATGGACAAGCTCAGGACCGCGCTGGGGTACACGGACAGCCTCACAAGCTCCGGAGACATCTCCGGGCGGGAGATGTTGCAGCAGCCGGTCGCTGTTATGGAAAAAACACGCTGACCGGTCGGCGGGCCGCTCTCGGAAAATCCCTTCGGGGCATCCTGAGAGCGGCCCGGAAGAGCCCCCCCACGCCCCGGCGTGGGGTTTTTCATTCCAGCACGGGGCAGGCCGCTTTTACGGCTCGCACCCGCCCCGGGAGCCCTCCACAATCTGCCGGCTATCCCGTGAAAAAATAGCGCACCAGGTGGAAAAACAAGGGTGCGGAAAAGCAGATGGAGTCCATGCGGTCCAGAAAACCGCCGTGCCCTTCTATGCTGTTGCCCCAATCCTTTGCGCCCAGGTCGCGTTTGACCGCCGAGAGCACCAGCCCCCCGGCAGCCCCGCCCGCCACAATGGCGAGGCTCAGCAGAGCCGCCTGCCACACGGCAAAAGGGGTAATAAAGGAGAACAGCATTCCTGCCAGCACGGCACAGCCGCAGCCGCCCACAAGCCCTTCCACTGTTTTGGAAGGGCTGACGGAAGGCGCCAGTTTGCGCTTGCCCCACAGCTTGCCGCACACGTATTGGAATACGTCGGAAAGCTGCGCCACCAGCAGCAGGTACAGCACCAGCAACGTGGCGTCATACCCCGGAGCGCTGCCCGCAAGAGGGGGCAAGGTAAGCATGGCCGGGGCATGGCTGATGCAGTACACAGTGATCATGACCCCCCACTGGATTTTGGCGCAGCGGGCCAGAAAGTCCTCCGTGGAGCCGGAAAAGACGGCCAGACAGGGCAGCAGCAGAAAGGCGTACACCGGGATAAAGATGGAATACAGGCCGTACCACTGAATATACATCAGCCAGTACTGGACCGGCAGGATGCAGAAAAACGCCGCGAAAAGCGGAACGCGATCCGCCTCGTGGGTCGGGGTAAGGCCGATGAACTCGCGCAGGCAGACAAAGGAAAGGACGGCGAACAGCAGCAGGGTGGCGACCTTGCCCAGCAGAAAGGCCAAGGCGAGCACCGCCGCCATTACCCACCAGGACTGGGTGCGGGCCAAGGCATTGGCCAAGGTAGCTTTGGCCGCATCGTTTTTCGCCTTGCGCAGCAGCACCCGGCATACGATGGAGGCCGTGATGAGCAGAACGAGCAGCAGGCCGAGAACAGCCACAAGCAGAGAATCAGGCATAGCGGAACTTCTTGAGGTTAAAGTGATTTTGGCGAGCGGCGGCTTCCACCATACTTCCGCGTCAGCAGGGGACATCCTGCTTCCAGGCGGCAGCCCCACCATACCGTCATATCAGCGGGGTAGTCATTCCTCCACGGTCGGGGGCGAAGCTTTCATCAAGGCATCCTGTCCCGAGCCTGTCCGAACGCCCACCCAAGCACAACACCGGGAGCCACCACAAAGGGAAGCCCTCCTCAGCCCCACCGACCGAACAACAAAACCTTATGGGGATTCCAAAGGGACTCAGTCCCTTTGGCCGCCGGAGGCATGCCTTTCTTCTTCTCCTCTCCTCACCGCGTCGCCAGAGCCGCCACGGCTTCGCGGGCTCTGTCCAGGAACGCCTGCTTGGTCTCGCCGGGCTGGAGGGACAGGGGCGCGCCGAAGCGGGGGATACAGAGCACGGGCAGGGGCAGGTATTTGCCTTTGGGCATGGTGCGGTGCAGGTTTTCGAGGTACACGGGAATGAGGGCCACGTGCGGGTTTTTTCTGGCAAGGTGGAAGAGCCCCGGCTTGAAGGGCTCGGGGAGCCGGCGGCGGCTGCGCGTTCCTTCGGGGAAGATGATCAGCGACCGGCCCTGGTCCAGGGCGTCCTGGAGAGGAAGCAAGGGTTCGCGCGCGGTGCTGTGCCGGTCCAACAACACGGCCCCAAGACAGCGAATACTGATGAAACGGCGCAGGGCCGTGGCTTCCCAGTAATCTTTGGCGGCGACCATAGCCGTTCTTTTGCGCAAGGGTGCAGGCAGGGCCGAAAACAGGGCCATGCCATCCATGTGGCTGCTGTGGTTGGCGAAATAGATGCGCTGCTCCAGGGTAGGTCCGCAGCCCGCCCAGGCCGGATGCGCGCCCAGAAGCAGACGAGTGGCGCCTACCAGCAGATAGCGGACGGCGGCTTCCAGCATCATTGGCTGTCCCGGCCGGGGGTGCCCGGACGAGCGCGCAGACTGCGGGCCAGGTTGCGGGTGCGCGTCGCCACTGTCCAGGCGATGCCGAGGGCGAGGATAAGCAGACCGAACCGCAGGGCGTGGCGGGAACCGAGGGCGGGGCCTTCCCAGGCGGCGCAGAGGCAGGCGGCGGTTAGCAGGGCCATGCGCCGGGGCTTGGAGAAGATGCCGGAAAAATCCTGCCCGAAGCCCAGGGAGGCCCCGAAGGCCCGCACATAGGCCGTCCACACGGCCAGTACGGCGCAGATCCAGCCGAGCCAGACCCATCCCGGCCCGGCGGCGTAGCCCGCGGCCGCAAGAAGAAGCACATCGGCCGCCCGGTCGGGCAGTTCGTTGTAGAGGTCGCCGTCGGGGGTCTTTTTGCCGCCCTCCACGGCCACCATGCCGTCCAGCAGGTTGCACAGGAGGCGAAGCTGCACGCATGCGGCAGCCAGGATCAGGAACAGGGCGTATGCCGGTCCGGCCTTGGCAGGGGCGAGAGCCGCCGGGGCGGCGACCAGGAAGGCGTTTTCCGCCATGTTTGGGGAAAAGAACAGAAAAGCGGCCCCGGCCAAGGCAAAGCCCATGCTGGCCAAAGAAATCTGGTTGGGGGTGACGCGGGTGCGGCACAGCCGCGCCGCCAGCCATCTGGCCCAGGCCGTGCCGCGTGAACGGAGCGGCCTGCGGGAAAGGGGATCTTCCTGGGCGGTACAATCAGGGGAAGGCTCGGTCATGGAAGCTCCTGCGCGGGTTGAGACCCCGGCCGCGCCTGGGCCGGACGTTGGCAGAGAAAAAGAGGAAGCAAAACGGCTTACGACAGCATGACACTACCTGATTTTGCGGCAAAAGTCTTTGCCTCTCGTGGGTGTTAGGTAGCTTGGGCTGCAGGCGGACAGTGTTCGTATGCAGGCGGAGAGGCCGGAAAGCAGTACTCTGATTCGCCGAAGGCCAAGCCGGGAAGCCCATTCCGGCAACGGACGGCAGAAGCACCTACTCCCTTTTCACCCAAATACGCGGGTGCAGGGGAGCCCCCCTGCCGGGTGTGGGCGGAGCCCACATCTGACCCAAGAGGGCTTCGACAAACAGGCTTTTTTAACTGACTTCAGAAGGCCAAGGCTTACGGTTTGACGGCGGGCTTGTATGCGCCGTAGCCTTCCTTGTCCATATTCTCGTAGGGAATGAAGCGCAGGGAGGCGCTGTTGATGCAGTAGCGAAGCCCGCCCTTGTCCCGGGGGCCGTCATCAAAGACGTGGCCCAGGTGCGAGTCCCCGGACTTGCTGCGCACTTCGATGCGCCGCATGCCGTAGCTGTTGTCCGAGCGTTCGGTGACCGCCGGCGGAGTGATGGGCTTGGTAAAGCTGGGCCATCCGCAGCCGGAGTCGTACTTGTCCGCCGAGGAGAACAGGGGCTCCCCGGTAACTATGTCCACGTAGATGCCCGCGGCCTTGTGATCCCAGTACTCCCCGGTAAAGGCGCGCTCCGTTCCGGCCTGCTGGGTGACGGAATATTGCTCCGGCGTCAGTTTCCGGCGCAGTTCCTCGTCGGAGGGTTTGGCGTAGCGCGGTTCCGCGGCGGGAGCCGCCTTGGGCAGGTCTTTCAGGCTATCGAAATTGATATGGCAGTAGCCGTTGGGGTTCTTTTTCAGGTAATCCTGGTGGTACTCTTCAGCCCGGTAATAGCGGGTCAGGGGCGTAAGCTCCACGGCCAAGGGACGGCTGTAGTTCTTTTGCACCTCGCGCATGACCGCCTCGGCAACGGACCGATCAGCGGGATCCACATAGTAGATGCCCGTCCGGTACTGGCTGCCCACATCGTTGCCCTGCCTGTTGACGCTGGTGGGGTCAATAACTTTAAAGAACTGTTCGGTAAGCGTGCGGATGCTTACCGCTTCAGGATCGTAGCGCACGCGCACTGTTTCCGCGTAGCCCGTGTTTTTGGAGCAGACTTGTTCGTAGGTGGGGTTCTCGGTATGGCCGTTGGCGTAGCCCACCTCGGCGTCCAGTACGCCTGGGATGCGGGAAAAATACTCTTCCACCCCCCAGAAGCACCCGCCCGCGTAGTAGATTTCCTTCACCGCCGCATTTGCCGATGCGGCGGGAGATGTTGTCGCGTTCATGGCAGACCCCGTCATGTTCCGCAAGCCTGCGAAAGACGTCCCGGCAGCGGCACAGGCCGCAGCCAGAAGTAACAAGCTCGTCGTTATGCCTATGATGGGTATTTTTTTCATAGAGGCAAGCCCCCTGTCTTATGGCTACCCGGACGTAACCCCCACGCCAGGCGGGGGGGTTACGTTTTAAGGAGTACAGCGGGGAGCCTGGATTATTTCTTGCTGCGCTCTTTCAGCCAGTCGGCAATCTTGGGCGCAATCTCTTTCTGCGAGAGGGAGCTGGCCACAATACCCGCGTGGCCGACAGGGAAGGAGGCGGACTCCTGATCCTTGCTGCTGACCAGCCTGTTGAGCGGAATGGAGGAGGAGGCGGGGATAAGGTTGTCCTTGGTCCCGTAGATATTGAGCAGGGGCATGGTGATGTTCTTCAGGTCGATCCGCTTTTCGCCCAGGTAGAACTCACCCTTGACCAGCTTGTTTTCCTGCCACAGATCCTTCATCCAGGTGCGGTAGTTCTCACCCGCCTGATCCGGGCAGTCGAACAGCCATTTTTCCATGCGCAGGAACTCTCCCAGCGCCTTCGGATCGTCAAAGCTGTTCACGATGTTGATGTACTTGCCTATGGCCAGATTATACGGGCTGAGCATGATGAAGGTGTTGTTCAGGAAATCTCCCGGCAGCACCCCGTAGGCGTCTACCAGCAGATCGACATCCATGGATTTCGACCACTTGAAGAGCAGGCCGTCCTGAATGTCGAATTCGAAGGGAGCGGCAACGGTAACCAGATTTTTGACCTTTTCCGGATACATGGAGGCGTAGATGGCGCAGAACGTGCCGCCCTGGCATTTGCCCAGCAGGTTGATCTGGGGAATATCGTGCGCCTTGCGTATATAATCGATGGCCGCTCCCAGATATTCCTCAATGTAGTCCTCGGTGGTCAGGTACTTGTCCTCGGCGGTCGGGTAGCCCCAGTCGATGATGTACAGGTCCAGGCCGAGTTCCAGCAGCTTTTTCACAAAGCTTTTATCCTGCTGGATATCCATGATGTACTGCTTGTTCATCAGGGCGTAGACGACGAGGACGGGAATCCGGTTGGGATTCTTGACTATCGGTTTGTAGTGATAGAGCTGCACCTTGTCTATCTGGAAGACCAGATCCTTGGGGGTCTTGTTGATGTCGTCGTAATTGAGCTTCGAGAACACCTCCACGCCCTTGAGGAACTTTTCCTGATACTTCAGCGCGTTTGCCGCGGCGCTTTCGTACATCTTGAAGGCGGCGGTCATGGGGTTTTCCTGGTTAGTTGTCGTGCTTTCCATCGGTAGCCATCTCCTTCTTGAGGGCGCGCAGTTCTTTCTTCAGCTCGTACACGGATTTGTAGAGGGCATCCATATCGGATTTCGCGGGCACGGGAACGAATTTGAGGTAGCTTTCGCACAGCTTGTCGTAGGCGATCTTGAAGCGGGACATCTCGTCCACCATGTTGCCTGCGAGCCTGCTGAGCTCATCGGAGAAGAGAACCTTGTCGTACGACGCCGAAACCTGCTTCGTCCAATACTTGTAGAACTCCTCAAAGGTCTTGGGCTGCGTGCCGTCGGCGCACATTTTCACGTAGTTCTCAAGAGCCCGTCTGGTCGCGTCTTCCATGATATCGAAAAGACTCGCGTAGAATCTGGCCGCCGCGATGTTATATTTGATGAAGCGGTCAAAGCTGTCTTTCTGCTGCTTCCAGAATTCCATGTCCTTGCCGAAGGTGGGCGCATTCATCAGCTTGCCGAAAGTTTCGTCATACTGCTTGCGCCAGACTTCCAGAAACTCCACATAGCCTTTGGGGCCGTCCGCCATGGCGGTCTGAAAGGCCTGCTTGAACGGCTCTTCGGCCGAGGCCCATACTTTCAGGTATTCGCCCGCCATTTTGTTGGACGATTCCATATTGGCCACGAATTTTTCCGTAAAGTCCTTGAGATACTCCGGCAAATGCGGCAGAAAATTGCTCCGGATCAGACTGAAGTACTGTTTGCTCCAGTCTTCATAAATCTGCATGGCAGCCTTGCTGTCCATTCCAGGCGCCTTTTCACTCATTTTCTGCCACAGTTCAAAGACTGCGAAGTACGATTTCTGGCTTTCGTTCGCCTTTTTCCAAAAATCATAGGGGGCTTCAGACATTTTCTTGTAGTATTCCTCTGGAATAAAACTCATGCCTTCAGCAGCGCCAAAACCTTTGGAGTATAGTGACTTCATGTAGTTCTGCCACTCATCGAACATAGTCTTTTGCGCTTCAAAATACTGCTGATAAAAGTTGCTTGGCATTGTACAGCGCTCCATTAGTATGTTGTGCAAAATATTGCGGTTAAAAGATGAGAGGAGCATTCTTATTATATAGCTGGCGATATCCATATCGTCAATGCCAGAACCGTGATTTCCCCCATATTTCTGCCCGCCGGCCCTACGGGAAGCACAGGCAGGCGGGGATGGATTGCGAGAGAAAACGCAAACCAGGCCAGAAGGCGATATATGAAAAAATGAGCGCCGCGCTTTTGCACGACGCTCCCCCTCCTTGCGGCTGCCGCAGGGCTATTACCCCTTCACACTTCCGAGTATCCCAAAGAACAGGAGCGCGGTGACGCCCCAGGAAACGGCATCGAGCAGGTACCATAAAAACAGTGAGGGAACACTCTTTCCATCCTCCATAAATGGCACGTTGGAAAAGAGCTTGCGCAACATGCGCGCGGGCGAATGGTAAGAGATGAAGCCGCTCAGGAGCAGCAGGGCGCATTTAAAGAGGAGAAGAAGTACTACATCTGACATGACGAGCCTCATTTACATGCCAAATATTGCTCGCAGCGTGCCTTTTCTATTGTTCATTTGTACACGTTAGGATCGTATATTTTTCCAAATCTTCGTCGAAGTTCTTTTTCCCTTTCCAAAAGATATTAAAATCTTTCGCATTCACGATTTGTTATAGGAACCCTCCCAGATCTGTCTGGTATAAATTTTCTTCTGAGCTCCTGGAGTTCCTGTTGAACATCATACATCTCTTCTGGAGCGCTTGCCTCCTTTGGGAAGGCAAGATCGGGAAGGCCAAGTCCACCTATTCTTCCACCAATACTTTTCCCGATGATTCGCACCCCTCTTGAAAGCAACCCACTCGGATCCACCATACTCACCGGATCATCCACGCAGTATTCCCACAAGTCGTGGTCGCCGCCGGTATCGCCCAGGGGATCTTTGGACGTAAAACGCCCCACCTCCGGGTCATAGTCACGGAATCCGAAACGCACAAAACCGGTACAGGGATCGTTCAGCCCGCAGGCAAAACCGAGAGGCAGGGCGAGTTCGGGCCGGGTATTGGCCGTCACGTTGCCGAAGCTGTCGTATTCGATATGTGATATAATATTTTCACTTGGCGTGGCAAGCATTCGTATGGAGTCCACCTGGTCGGAGAAGACCTGCAACATTACGCTGTCTGCAACGCCGCATTGCTCACCGCATGCGCTGTTGAGCTGCCGGGCAAGAGGACCGCGCAGAGTTATCCACAAGGGCGCGCGTCCGCCTTTATAGTGGAAGTCGTAGTCCGTGCCGGTGCGCAAGTCGCGGTAGCGGACAAGCCGGAGCATGTCCTGCCAGACGTATTCCGCCACGGGCCTGCCGTCCAACAGTACGCGCTCCGGGAGCAACCCCTTGCCGTATTCGTAGGTCACTTTCTGCCCCGTGGGCAGGATGGCGGCATCCAGGCGGGTGTCATTGCCATGGCGAAAGCGCGTGGTCTGCCCAGCGCGCGTTTTCGCAGCAGAGATTCGCCCTATGGACCTCTCCAACCCAATACGCGGGTGCAGGGGACCGTTGTCCCCTGCCGGGTGTGGGCGGAGCCCACATCTCGCCAAGATGGCTTCGACAACAACACAACCCAGCACGCTTTTTGCATATGGCCCCGCATGGATATTTTCGCGTTCAATCCGGCAGACTTCATGAGCTTCCTGCTCACCCTGATGCGGGTGAGTCTGGTGGTGTTTCTGCTGCCGTTTTACGGGGGCGACACCATCCCGGTCTCGGTCAAGGGAGCGGTCTGCCTGGTGCTCACTCTGGCTCTCTGGCCGGGCCTTTCCTTTCCCGGCAGCCTGTTTCCGGCCGACGGCCTGTCCATTGCCGTGCTGATGCTGCGCGAGGGCCTGCTCGGCCTCATGCTGGGGCTGTGCGTGCACTTTATCTTTGCGGGCATTCAGACCGGGGGGCAGATCCTGGGCTTTCAGATGGGCTTCACCATGGTCACCCTGGCCGATCCCCTGTCCGGGGCGCAGATCGCCGTGACCTCGCATCTGCTCTATATGGTGTCTCTGGTGGTCTTTCTGGTGCTGGACGGGCACCTGCACCTGCTGCGGGCCCTGGCCGATTCCTTTGTGCTTATTCCGCCCGGCGGGTTTACGCCCTCGGGCGCCCTTACCCAGGACGTCATCGAACTGTCCGCCACCATGTTCTCCCTGGCCGTCAAAATAGCCGCTCCGGTGCTGGGCGCCCTGTTCATGGTGGAGCTGGCCCTCGCTCTCATGGGCCGGGCCGCCCCGCAGATGAACCTGCTGACCATGGGCTTTCCCATCAAGATCGCCGTGGGCTTCTTTTTTATCGGCATGCTGTTTTCCATCCTCTCCTTGCGCATGGAAGAGGTTATTATCGACCTCGGCCCCATGTTCGACCACCTGATGCGGCTGGCCAGGTAAACGGGAGCAAGGCATGGCGGATCCGTCAAAAACAGAAGACGCGACACCCAAACGCATACGCAAAGCGCGCGATGAGGGGAACGTCGCCAAATCGCAGGAAGTCGGCAAGACCGTCTCGGTACTGGCCGGCTTTTTGGCCCTCACGTTCTGGATGGGATACATTGCCAAGGACATGATGGGCATCTTCCGCTACTTCATGATCAACTCCGCCACCTTCGAGGCTACCGAAGGCAACGTCTCGGCCCTCGGCCTCTGGCTGATGGCCGAGGTCGCCAAGATGATTCTGCCGGTCATGGCGGCGGTAGCCTTCTGCGTGTTTCTCTCCATACGGCTGCAGGTGGGGCATCTGTGGACCACCAAGGTCTTTGAGCCCAAGCTGAGCAAGTTCAACCCCATCAGCGGCCTCAAACGCATGTTCCTGTCCGCCCAGACCTTCATCCGCCTGGGCAAAAGCCTGATCCAGGCCATCTGCATAGGCATCGCCCCGCTCATGGTGGTAAAGGCCGAAATGCCCACCTTCGGCACCCTGTACTACCTGGATGCGGCCGGGGTGGCCGCCTACATTTTGCGCGTGGGCAGCCGCGTGGTGGTCTATGCCCTGGTGCCCATGCTGGGCCTTGCGGTCATTGACTGGTGGTACAGCCGCTGGGAATACAAGAACAACCTCAAGATGACCAAAGACGAGGTCAAGGACGAACGCAAACAGCAGGAAGGCGACGAGCGGGTCAAGGGCAAGATGCGCCAGCAGATGATGAAAATGTCCGGCCGGCGCATGATGCAGAACGTACCCAAGGCGGACGTGGTCATCACCAACCCCACGCACATTGCCGTGGCCCTGCGCTACGACGCCATGGAAGCCCCTGCCCCGGTGGTGGTGGCCATGGGCGTGGACGCCGTGGCCATGAAAATACGGGAGATCGCCCGCGAGAATAACGTTCCCATCCGCGAAAACAAGGCTCTGGCACGAGCTTTGTATAAACAGACCGAAGTCGGCGATACGATACCGGCGGATCTCTTCCAGGCAGTGGCCATCATCCTTGCCCAGATCTGGAAAACCCGCCCCCCGAAACGAACTCTTCTCAAGCGATGACCGCCCGCCTCCCGTCGAAGTGTTGACGTGCCGGTCAGAATAAGGCGTCAAGATTATGGCTGCAAAGACAATGGCTCTGCCCAATATCGATTACCAGAAGTTCGCCCGCCAGGGCGACCTGATGCTGGCGGGCGGCGTGGTGACCATTCTGCTGGTGATGCTGATCCCCCTGCCCACCATCATTCTGGACTTCATGCTCTGCCTGTCCATTTCGCTCTCGCTGGTGATTCTGGTCACCGCCATGTTCATGCTGTCCCCCATGGAGTTTTCCATCTTCCCCTCCCTGCTGCTGGTGACCACCCTGCTGCGTCTGGCCCTCAACGTGGCCTCGACCCGCCTGATCCTCCTGCACGGGGACGAAGGCACCGACGCTGCCGGTCACGTCATCCAGGCCTTCGGGGAATTCGTGGTGGGCGGCAACTACGTCATCGGCGCGGTCATCTTCATGATCCTGTTCATCCTGAACAAGATGGTCATCACCACGGGCACCACCCGCATCGCGGAAGTGGCGGCCCGCTTTACCCTGGACGCCATGCCCGGCAAGCAGATGGCCATTGAGGCCGACCTCAATTCGGGCCTCATCAACGAGGAAGAAGCCACCAAGAAACGTGAGAACATCCGCCGCGAAGCCGACTTTTACGGCGCCATGGACGGCGCGGGCAAGTTCGTGCAGGGGGACGTGAACGCGGGCATGTTCATTACCCTGATCAACGTCTTCGGCGGCGTGCTTATCGGCGTGCTGCAAAAGGACATGGCCTGGAGCGAAGCCTTCCGCTCCTACACCCTGCTGACCATCGGCGACGGCCTGGTGGCGACCATTCCTTCCATCATCACTTCCACGGCGGCGGGCATCATCGTTTCGCGCGCGGCGGCGGAAGCCAAGATGGGTGAAGAATTTATCGGTCAGCTTACGTACAACACCCGCGCCCTGACCATGGTTTCCGGCGTGCTGGTCCTCTTCTCCATCATTCCCGGCATGCCCATGCTGCCCTTTATGGCGATGGGCCTCGGGCTCTTTGTCATGGCCCGCGTGACCAAGCGGGACAAGGAAAGCCAGGGCGCCGCCCCGGCCAGGGGCAAGGACGGCGCACTCAAGGCCCTGCCCGGCGGCACGGGCGTGCCCGGAGCAGCGCCCGGCAAGAAGGAGGGAGGCCTGGACACCCCCGAAGAAGTGCAGGCCCTGCTCCCCCTGGATACCCTGGAACTGGAAGTGGGTTACGGCCTTGTGCCCCTGGTGGACGAGAACCAGAACGGCAATCTGCTCTCGCGCATCCGCTCCATCCGCAGGCAGTTCGCCCTGGATATGGGCGTGATTCTGCCCTCCCTGCACCTGCGCGACAACCTGCAACTCAAACCCGGCCAGTACAGCCTGCTGATCAAGGGCAACGAAGTGGCCTCGGCGGAAATTCTCATCGACCACTTCCTGGCCATGGATCCCGGCAACGCCAAACACAACATCCGGGGCATCGAAACCCGCGAACCGGCCTTCAATCTGCCCGCCCTGTGGATTCCCGAAGCGCAGAAGGAAGAAACCATGCTGGCCGGCTATACCGTGGTCGACCCCTCCACGGTCATCGCCACCCACCTGACGGAAGTGTTCCGCCGCAATCTGGCCGACTTCCTCGGGCGGCAGGAGGTACAGGGCCTTTTGGACAACCTGGCCAAGACGGCTCCCAAGGCCGTGGAGGAACTGGTACCCGGCATCCTGCCCCTGGGCGTGGTGCAGAAGGTGCTGCAAAACTTGGTGCGCGAAAACGTCTCCATCCGCGACCTGCTCACCATTGTCGAAACACTGGCCGACCACGGGCTGCTGGTGAAAAACTCGGAGACCCTTACGGAATACGTACGCGAACGCCTGGCCCGCACCATTATCAAGCCCTACCTCGACAGCCAGGGCTCGCTCCCCATCATCACCCTGGATCCCAAGGCGGAGCAGACCCTGCAGGACTCCATACGCCAGACGGAAAACGGCGTGTACCTCGCCCTTTCCCCGGGCATCGCCCAGCGCCTCATGCAGCAGATTAACCAGGCCGTGGAACGGGCCGTCAACACCGACGGCCAGCCCGTGGTGCTCGTCTCCCCCATGGCGCGGCCGCACCTCGCCCAGTTGGTCATGCGCTTTCTGCCTTCGGTGCCGGTTATTTCCCAGGCTGAGATTCCGGCCGAGATCCGCCTCGGCGCTGTAGGGACCGCGGGGGTTGAGTAATGCAGCTTAAGACGTTCAGCGCGCGCAGCACCGCCCAGATTCTCGCGCAAATCAAGGAGGAACTGGGACCGGACGCCATTATTCTTGAAACCCGGGAAGAAGACGGCCTGATCACCATGACCGCCGCTCTGGAGCGTGGACAGCCGGATTTCGCCGGCGGGCAGGCGGCGCGCGCGGCGTCTCTCCCTGCCCGGGCAAAAAGCCCGGCCGCGAAGGCAGGCCGCTCCCGGGCAACGGGTGAACCGGCCCACGCCGGCAGCGGCGGCGCCCTTCCGGCATCCGCCTACTCGGGCCCGGTTCTGGACAGCGCGTATGGCGCCGGCCCCGGCATGTATCAAACCGGCCTGCAGCAGTGGCAGGAGGAGTGGGGGCAGATCAAACACTGCCTGCTCACCCTGATGAAACCCGCCCTCAAGCTCGGGGAGCTTCCCCCCCGCCAGCGCCTGGCGATTGAATTTTTGCAGCGCGAGGGACTGGATGACGAAACCGTGCTGGATCTCTTCACCCGGCTGCAAAAAGACGCTGACGCGTCCATACTTGCGCCCCTCGGGCAGATGGTCACCGTGCGCCCGTGGGGAACGGAATGCTGGCCGCAGCAAATCCAGTTTGTCGCCGGGCCGTTCGGGGCGGGCAAGACCTCGGTGGCCATCCGCATGGCCCTGCATCTGCGAGGCGAAGACCCCGACCTGCGCGTCTGCCTGGTGAACGCCGACGCCACGCGCGGCAACGGCAGACTGCTGCTGCGCCACTACAGCGAACTTTCCGACATGGCCTACAAGGAAGCCTCCAGCACCATGGAACTGGTGGCCGCGTTGCACGCGGCGCGCAAGGAAGGCTTTGACCGCATCCTCGTGGATCTGCCGGGCCTGGCCAGGGGGCACTTTCTGCATACCCTGCTGGCCGATGCCGGGTTTCCCGCGCCGGGCAGACGGCGGAACGCGGACGACATAGCCGTGCATCTGGCCCTGCCCCCCCATTACGGCGGGCTGCAACTGCGGGCCATGCTCGAACGTTACAGGACAGGCCATTCCGGGAGCCTGGTCTGGACAAAGCTGGACGAAGCCGAACACTTCGGGCAGATTGTCAACGTAGGGCTTGCCGCAAAACTGCCTGTTTCCGCCCTTTCCTACGGGCCGGGGCTGGGCAACTCTCTGGCCCCGGCCCAAAGCAACATACTTTGGAGACTCCTGTTCAAACGGGAACTTCCCGGATGAAAAGAAAACGTGTATGTAAAAATGACTACAGCATGATACAAGAGACAAAGACAACGGCCCGCAACAGGGAATGCACGGGAAGGACCGACGGAGCCTATTACACTATTGGAGACGTTTATGAAGAATGACCTCCCTCTGGTCATCACCGTCACATCCGGCAAAGGCGGGGTGGGCAAGACCAACATCTCGGTCAATCTGGCCTGCTGTCTCGCCGCCAAAGGCAAGCGCGTGCTGCTGCTGGACGCGGATCTGGGGCTGGCCAACGTGGATGTGGTTCTCGGCCTTACGCCACAACGCAACCTCTTTCATTTGTTCAACGAAGGAGCGCAGCTTTCCGACGTCCTCATGGATACTCCCTACGGGTTTCGGATTCTGCCCGCGTCTTCCGGCGTGAGTGAAATGCTCTCGCTTTCAGCGGGGCAAAAGCTGACCCTGCTGGAAGCCATGGACGATCTTGAAGACTCTCTGGACTATCTTATTGTGGACACGGGGGCGGGCATCAACGACAACGTGCTCTATTTCAACATGGCCGCCCAGGAGCGCATTGTGGTGCTCACCCCCGAGCCCACCTCGCTTACGGACGCCTACGCCCTTATCAAGGTCATGCAGCAAAAGCACGAGGTGCACGAT
Source organism: Desulfovibrio sp. (assembly GCA_031556355.1). Classification (GTDB taxonomy): domain Bacteria; phylum Desulfobacterota; class Desulfovibrionia; order Desulfovibrionales; family Desulfovibrionaceae; genus Frigididesulfovibrio. Next base: position 30,814 of record JAVBTB010000073.1, read on the forward strand.
TTTCGCATTCTCGTGAATCTTGCCAACGATCACAAAGCGGCCAAAGACGTGTTCACCCGCCTGTACAAGGCCTGCGATCACTTTTTGAGCGGTGTTGCCCTTGATTTTATAGGGTTTATTCCGCGTGACCCGAGCGTACGCAAAGCGGTTATCAACCAGAAGCCGTTTTTTGTGGAAGATCCGGGCAGCCCCGCGGCAACCGCCCTCAAGCAGGCTGCGTCAACCATTCAAACTTGGGATGTTCCCAATACCCTCGATGGAAACATCAAGTTCTTCTGGAAGAGACTCCTCTTCCGGCAATAGCGCGCCCAAGGACTGGGAGCGGTTCGACACGGGTTCTCTCGCCTGGTCTGACTGCACGCCGGCCCAACAGGAGAGCATAGTGCGGCACTTCGCCCCCAAGGTGAAGTATCTTGCTCTACGCATGAAATCGAAGTTGCCGCGCAACGTGGAACTTGGCGAGTTGATCAGCGCGGGCACGCTCGGCCTTATGGAATCCTTCGGCAAATTCCGGCCCCAACTGGGCATCAAGTTCGACACCTATGCGGAAAGCCGCATCCGCGGCGCCATGCTCGACGAACTGCGCCGCCTGGACTGGTTCCCGCGCTCGCTGCGCCGCCGGGTGCGCACACTGGACGAAGCCATCCACAAGCTGGAACACGCCACCGGGCACAACCCCACGGAAGAAGAACTGGCGCAGGAAACGGGATTTGATATAAAAGAAGTGCGGGAAGGGCTGGAAGCATTGCAAAACCAGTTTTGCCTGTCTCTTGAACTGATTCAGGACGCTCTTTCTCCCGCGGAGAACTCGCGCGAAGAAGAACCTTTTGCCAAAACCGCCGCGCAGGAGTTGGTAGACAGAGTCACCGCGCTGATTGACCAATTGACACCCCGGGAAAAATTGGTATTATCATTGTATTATACCGACGAACTTAATATGCGTGAGGCAGCGGAAGTTATGGGTATAACCGAAGGCCGGGTTTCGCAGTTGCATTCCCAGGCTTTATCGCGCCTTCGCAGAGAATTTACCGTCCGTCACGGCGAAATGTGTGCACTGTAAAAGGAGAAGAGCATGCCTTATAATCCCAATATGCGAGTACTTGTGGTGGACGATTTTTCCACCATGCGCCGGATCATCAAAAATATTCTGCGCCAGCTCGGGTTCAACAACGTTGTGGAGGCGGACGACGGCACCACTGCGTGGGAAGTGCTGAACAAAGATAAAATAGATTTCGTCATTTCCGACTGGAACATGCCCCAGATGACCGGGATAGATCTGCTGCGCAAAGTACGCGCCAGTGAAGAATTCGCCGACATGCCTTTTCTTATGGTCACTGCGGAAGCGCAGCAGGAAAATATTATTGAGGCCGTGCAGGCAAAAGTCTCCAACTATATTGTCAAACCCTTTACCGCTGAAGTGATGAAGCAGAAAATCGACAAGATTTTCCCTTAGGTATTGTTAATGTCTTGCAGCACCCGCAAGACGGCGCCCTTGCGCATGGCACTGCCGGGAGTTTCCCGTGCAAAGCCCCATGAGCGCCGCCTTGCGGGCGGAAGCGCGGGACGGTAAGGTATTTCCATGTTTTTTATTGTTCCTGAGGACGATCCTCCCGCTCCCCCCGCAGAAAATACCCCTGGCGCCGCGCCCGCGGCTACGGGCAAGCCTCCCTCGGTCAAGGTAGAGCTCGACCTTGACGACGCCCCGTTTCTGGAAGAACCCCCGGCGGAGGAAAAAAAGCCTGAAGCCCCGCCCCCGGAGCAAACAGCCAAGGTTTCTCCTGCACCCGACAAAAAGCCCCCCCTCAAAGAGCGGCTGCTCGTCCGGCTACGCCCTTTGCTGTCCAATAAAAAACGCCTGCTCATCGCTGGCGCGGCCCTCCTTGTGCTGGTGGCCGGGGGGGTGGCCGTCCCGTTCCTGCTCTCGAGCCCGTCCGCTCCCAAGCCCGCCGAACCCGCAAAGCCCCAAACGCGGCGCATTGTGGTCAACGGCACGCAGGACGATCATGAGCCCGCGCCCGCCGGTCCCCAGATCCTTTTTTCTTTCGAGCCCTTTATCGTGCCCCTGCGCGGCCCGGAGAACGAACTGCGCTTTTTGCGCTGCAGGTTTGCCGTCCCCCTCGACAATCCCATGCTCAAGGCGGAGATGGAGCTTAAAAAAATTGCCCTGCGCAACGCCATGTATTATTACCTGCACAACAGGGAGGTGCCCTTCCTGCTCGATCCCAGGGAGTCCGGCGTCATCAAGGCGGATCTGATCGGCGTCATCAACGGGCTTGTTTCCACGGAAAAAATTCATGAACTGTACTTTGAAGACTTCCAGGTAATCGCGCCATGAGCGGTCCCACCGCCATCCCTCTTCCCATAGTCCAGATGGGCCATGTGGAAAAACTGGCCGAAGTGGCGCAAAACCACCCGGAAGTGCAGCAGTCCGTGGCGCAGCAGCTAGCCAAAAGCGCGCTGCAGAAGCAGAAGACGCTGGTGCCGCAGGTGGATACCACGGAACAAGGCAAGCGGGTGCGCGAGCGGGAGGCTCAGCGCGACAAGCGGCAGAGCAGGCGCGAACGCAAGGCCGGCGGCAAAACGGACGAGGATGCCGGCGACGCTCAGGAAGCGCGGTCTTCCGACGACAACCCCTGGGCCGGACACATTCTGAATCTCAAGATCTGAGCCGTACCGCGGACAGCCCCCTGCCCCTGAACGCCGGCACAGCCTGGAAGCAGCGCCCTATGCAACTTTCCATTCTTATCATCATCAGCCTTGCGGAACTGGCGCTTTTTGCCATGCTGCTGGCCTTTTTCAGCCGTCTGCGCCGGTCGGAAGACCTGCTCACCCGGCTGCGCAACAATCAGGAGTCCCTGCTGGACAAGTTGCAGGCCAATGCGGAACTGGAACGCGAGCTCATGCACAGCTTTGCCACCCGGCAACGTGAATTGCAGGCCCTGAACGAGCAGCTTGAAGCGCGCACGGCGGAGTTGCAGACTCTGGTGGAACAGGCGGAAACCATCAGCCGCTCTCCCCAGTTTCTGCGCGAGCTGATCCTCACCGGACGCAAAAAAGGGCGTACCCCCCAACAATTGGCCAAAGCTACCGGCTTGTCTCTGGATGAGGTGGAGCTTATTCTCGCCCGGGCTGCCAAATAAGACACTTTTTTCCCCGCTTGCCCATGCCCCGGCTTCGGAAGGGCAGGCGCGCCACAGCGTTACGCTCCTGGTTTCAGGCTCTATTAAGATTGGGGCTGTCGCCCCAAACCCCACCGGGGGGGAATGATCCCCCCCAGACCCCCCTCGATTCTTGGCAGCCCACACGAAGCGCGGGGTGGCCGCTATAGTAAACTAACTTTGAAATGGTTCACTTGAGTCTGCCTTACAAAATGGGGTTTCCAAAGGGAGCCACTCCCTTTGGCCGCCGGAGGCAATTCGACTCTTGGGCAACTTCAAAATTACTCTGCTCTAACGGGGGGGAACAGAGCCTGAGTCTGACTGCATCACCCCCAACCCTCTCGAGAATTCCGTTGCACCACTACACCACCGACATACTCGTCGTCGGAGCCGGCCCCGCGGGAGCCACCCTGGCGCGAACGACGCCGGACCGCTTTTCCGTCATCCTGCTGGACAAGCGGCGGCTGGAGCAGCCCGTTCCCTTTCCTGACAAGCCCTGTGGCGGACTTCTGGCCCCGGACGCCCAGGCTTGCCTCTTTCGCATGGGGCTGGGCCTGCCGGAACACCTGCTCTGCCGCCCCCAAATTTTCGGTGTACGGGCCATGGACCTGCAAAGCGGACGGGAGTCCCTCTATCAGCGCTATTACGTCAATATCCGGCGGGAAGAGTTGGACCGCTGGCTCTTTTCCCTGGCCGCCTCGCGTCCCAACGTCACTCCCCTGACCGGGCGCAGGCTGGTTGGCCTTGTACAGGATGCTGAAGAAGCACGCGCGGTGCTGGATGACGGTTCCGTCATCCGTGCCCGCCTGGTGGTGGGGGCGGACGGGGCAGGCTCCCGCGTGCGGCGCAGCCTCCTGCACGGCCAGATGCGCATCGGCGGGCAGGAGCAGGCCGACGCCTCCGCTATGCCGTACGGCGACGAGGAATCTGTAGCCGGACAAGCCCCCACAAGCCCCCCCGGCGCCGGGAAGGAGCCTTCCCGTTCTTCAGGAGCGACCGGCCTGCTTCCGGCATTCTTTGCCCCGCGCACCAGTTTTGCCGTGCAGTACTGGTTTCGGGCGGACGCTCCGGCGGAGTTCGGGGTTTTCTTCCACAGTCAGGTCAGCGACTTTTACTCCTGGACCATCCCCAAGGACGGCCACCTGCTTGTGGGCAGTATTTTGCCCCCGGCCCGGCAACCGGGCCCTTCGCCCCGCGCGCGCATGGATATGCTGCTGGAACACCTGCGCCGCAAAGGATACTGCGGCAAAAACGGCTTTGCCGAACCCGTGCGGACGGAAAGCTGTTCTCTGGCTTGTCCGGGGCTCGGCGCCCCCTTTGCGCTCGGTGAGGGAAGAATTGTCCTGGTGGGCGAGGCCGCAGGCCTGATCAGTCCAAGCTCGGCGGAAGGCATCAGCTACGCTTTGCACAGCGCCACATCCCTGGCCAAGGCAGTGGAAACAGCGGGGCTCGGCATTCCGGCGAGCACATCGGCACGCGACGGCGCTCCCCCTGCCCCGCCCGACCTCGACCTGCTTGGCCTCTACCGCCAAAGTCTGCGGCGCATGACGCTGCGGCTGCGTTGCAAATGGGCCAAAGCCGCGGTCATTTACACGCCTCTTCTGCGCAACGCGGCTATGGCGAGCGGCCTCGGCAGCATGGGAAAGTTTCCCTGAAACAGCGCAAAAACAAAACTGTTTCAGTACGGCGAAAGTATGCTCAAAAACTTCCTTACCACCTGCCAAAGCATTGCCAACAGCATGGATGCATTGTTTGGAGGGGAGCATGTTGCGCGCTTCCAATTTTGGCTGATACAGCGCTACCCGGCAAAGATCATGGATTCTGGAACATCCGTACCAGATGTTCTCAAGAGCTTTTTGGGGAGAACCGCTTTTCTATTAGAGAATTTCTCGCACTTCTCTAGAAACATCCCCAATGCCGCTCTTTCCAGCCTCCGCGGGCATGAGCTTCTCTCCCGGTCTGCCTTCTGCCTTTGCTGATGAAACAAAGGAACAGCGGTGCCTTCAGGCATGGATTTCCATCTTCTCTCAAACGGGTCGATCATTCCCTGCCGGCCCGTGTCCTGTGTATTCATGCGCGGTGAGCGGGGCTGCGCGTGCCCGCTCAGGGGCAGCCTCGCCGCGGATCATCATGGCGTTTGCAACACACCCATCTCGCCTCTGTACCTTGAGAGACCCGTAAGGGAGCGCCTCACCCCTCATATTGTCAACAACATATCTGGCAAAATAGGGCATGCATACGGATATTCCGAAACGCTCCCGTTCCTGCACCGCGCACGAAGGACCGCCGTTCGTTCCCGGCAGTTCCGTTCTTTCGCATAGGTGACTCGCGAGTTTCGGGGCGTGCGCAAAGAGTGATGACAATTGCCATTTCGTGCTAAAACAATTTTGTTTGAATAAGCGTTTCAGGATGACTGTGCTGCAGGAATCTGGAAGCTCCCGCTCCGGCGTATGCCCTATGCCCCGGCTTCGGAATCGGCCTCCGGCGCGTTTTCCGCCGTTTCCTTTTCCGGCTCCCCGGCGATGTCCAGTTCCACATAGAAGGCCGCGCCCCCCAGTTGCGGGTGGTGCGGCACCGCGCTCACTTCGCCCCCCCACAGGCTCACCAGACCGTGCACGATGGACAGGCCGAGACCCATGCCCTGATGCCGCTCCTTGGTGGTGAAGAAGGGATCGAAAATCCGCTCGCTGCCTTTCGCAAGACCCGGTCCGTTGTCGGCCACTTCCACACGCACCCGGCCACCGCCTTCCCGCACGACGGCCCTGATGCTGATCAGCGGCCCGGGCTTCGGCCCCGCGCCTTCTTTTCTAGCGGCATCGCTGTCCAGCGCGTGCACGGCGTTGCCCAGCAGGTTCACCAGCACCTGTTCCAGCTGTACGGCGTTGCTGCGCACCATGGGCAGGGCGGAAGGCACGCCCACGTGCACCTTGATTCCCCGGGTGGTAAGTTGATGCCGCATGATGCCAAGGGCACTGGTAACCACGGAACTCAGCGATACCGGCCCCATCGGCACCGACCCCTCCTGCATGACCAGGGATCGCATATGCGCAATGATGCTGCGGATCTTTTCCGCCTCGTGCATGATCAGCGTGAGGCGCTCCTGGGTGGTGCCGCTGGAGAGATCACCTTTGTCCAGCAACATCTGGAGCCCGCTGGCGTAGAGATGCAGGGCGGAAAGGGGCTGGTTGATCTCATGGGCGATGCCCCCGGCCAAAGTGCCCATGGCCTCGATTTTGCGCGCGCGCTGCAACTGCTGGTTGACACGCAACCGGTTGGTGATGTCTTCCAGCATCATGATTAACGCTCGCGCCGCACCCTTGCGCGGCGACACCGGGCAGGCTACCAGACGCACCGTGCGTTCCTTGCCGTCCTGAAAGGTGACGGCAAATTCCTTCTCATGGCTGGCGCCGTCCTTGACGGCCGCCATAAAGGGACAGTCCTGGCAAAAGACGCCGCTGGCCACTTGTTCCGGCTCGTATCCGGGGCACAGCAACGCTTCGCAGACCTGCCTGCCCCGCACGAGCCCGTCGCCGAACCACTGCGCCAGACGGCTGTTTCCGGCCTTGATATGCAGTTCCAGATCCAGGAGCGCAATCCCTATTGAAAGATTGTCGGTAATAACGCGATAGCTTTGCTCGCTCAGGTCCAGAGCCTGCTGCACCCGGATGCTGGATGTAACGTTGAAGCCCACTTTCAGCACCAGCCGCTCCCCCCCCGGCTCCTCAAAAGGATAGGAATAGACCCTGAAGGCGTGTTTCGTCCTGGGGTTCACCCACTCCATCACGCTGGTATTGCGCGAGTTGGCGACCTCCAGAGGCGGGCAGAACCGGCAGGGGGAATCCAGCCCCCGCAACAGGCTGTGGCAGGGCCTGCCGTCGGGGCACCCGAAAAACTGCTCAAAGGCTTTGTTGTGAAAAGAGACGCGGTACTGATCATCAATGAGCGCCACATAGCAGGGCAGCAGATTTACGATACGCGCCAGCCGCTCGCGATCCGCCCCGCTGCTCCCTGCAAAGGCCTGGGCCAGACTGTCCGCGTCCTGCCGTTCGTCCAAGGGGCCGTCGCGCCTTTCGCTGACCACCACAACCCTCGGCGCGGCAACCGCCTGCCCGGCAAGGGCTTTTTGCCCCGCCTGTGCCGTGTCGCCCTGCCCTCCCGTGGAGGCCAGCGCATCAGGCTCGTTCTTCGGCGTCGCCGGGGAAGCCGGCGTGTCCGCATGTGGAGGGAAGGGAGTGTCCATGGCTGTTATTTCCCAGCGGTTTTCTTTTTATGCGAGGAGCGAAAGTGCACCCGCATGGGAGCGTGGATGATGCCGAAGATTTTGCGTAAAGAGCGCTCCAGGTATCTGGCGTACGACGGCAGCACACGCTCCGCGTCATTGACGAAAAAGACGAAAGTCGGGGGCGCGCTTTCCGCCTGGGTGAGGTAAAAGAACTTGGCCCGCACCCGCTTGACCAGGGGAGGCTGGTGCCTGTCCAGCACGGCGGTCATGGCCCGGTTAAGCTGCCCCGTGGGCACGCGCACCCCGCACTCCCGGCGGATGGTTCCGGCCAGGGGCACAATCTTGCGCAAATTGTGCCGGTTTTTGGCGGAAACGAACAAAAGGGGCACATGGGGGCAAAACACGAGCGCCTCCTTGTACTCCTTCTCCACTTCCTTGCGCCGGGACGGATCGATCAGATCGCTTTTGTTCACCAGCACCATGAAGGGCGTCTTGCGCTCGTGCAAAAGATCGATCAGGCGCTTGTCCTGCTGGGTAAACCCTTCGGTCACGTCCAGCACCAGCAGGGTCACATGGGCCTTGGTGGTGCTTTTGAGTGAGGAATTGACGCTGTAGCGTTCCACAGTATCAACAATCTTCGGGCGGCGGCGGACACCCGCGGTATCCACAAAGATACAGGCCTCGCCGTCCACGACCGCGTCCACGTCCACGCTGTCCCGGGTGGTGCCGGCCACATCGCTGACGATCATGCGCCTTCTGCCCACCAGGGTATTGACCAGCGAGGATTTGCCCGCATTGGGACGGCCCAGCAACGCCATGCGCAGAGGGCCAAGGCCGGAGTCGGCAAGCGGGTCTTCTTCATCCCGGTCCGCCTCGTCCGCGCCCTCCGTTTCCAGGCGTGTACCCGCAATGTCCGGAGCCTCCGTGTCTTCCGGCGCCAGTTCCACGCCTTTTCTGCCCAGCGCGGCCCGGGTCAGCCGCTGCTCTTCGCCGGTCAAGTCGGCTTCAAACAACAGCGCGAGTTCCTCCAGGCTCAATGCATCCAGCAATGCGTCAACGCTCACGGGCTCTTCAGGCGTGGACGGCCCCCGAAAAGCGGCAATCTTGGCTGTAAAGTCAGCCGCCGTCCACAGGGCGGTTTCCGTCCAGGCGGCGGTGTTGTCATCCGCATTGTCCGCTGCATCCGGGTCTGCGTCTCCTGCCTCGCGCCCTGCTTCTCCGGTATCGTCTCCAGGCTCCTCGGCGTCCCGGCCTTCTTCGTCAAAAGCGGCCCGGCCGCGGGCCTCGGCATGAGCCGCCCGCAGCTTTTTGCGCATCCTTTTCGTAGCGCCGTCGAGGAGCAGCTCCTCTGCGTCCGCTTCGCCCTCCTCCTCTACCGCGAAAGCGAACAGGCGGGTGCGCAGTTCGTCTTCGAGCTGCCGCACATTGTAGCCGTGAGCAGCGGAACAGGGCAGGATTTCCAGCCCCAGGCCGTGAAACTCCGCCATGAGCAAATCCGCCTTTTCCGGCCCGTCCACCTTGTTCACAACCAGCAGCAGGGGCTTGCCGAGCTTGCGCAGATATTCCGCCAGATGCTGATCAAAAGGCGTGAGACCGTCGCGTCCGTCCACCACCAGGCAGAGCAGGACGGACTCCTGTACCGCGTCCCTGACCTGTTCCAGAATGGCCGCCTCGAACCCGCGGATGCCTTCCGGCCCCTCCTCCACCCGGGCATGGCTGTCCAGGGTGACGCCGCCCGTATCTATAAGAATAAAGGGTTCTTCTCCCCGGCTGCGCACAAAACCTTCCATGCGGTCACGGGTGACGCCGGGGCGGTCATGGGTGATGGCCCGGTTGCTGCGGATCAGGCGATTGAACAACGTGGATTTGCCCACGTTCGGGCGGCCGAGCAGCGCCACCTTGGGCAGCGCCGCCTCGGACGGAAACGGTCCGGGAGAAGAAACAGGTTTGGCAGACATACACGTATCTTTACTGCGCCCAAAGGCGCGCTGAAGGATTGCAGGGCGAAAAGCGCATTATCCCGCCACGCCGCCGGAAGCGCGGAGCGCGCCCCGGGAGGGCTTGCCGCCGCCGTTGCCGGCAGATCCGCCCACGGGCAGATGTCGGGTAAGGTACATGAGCACGCCCACAACCACAACCACCAGGGCCGTGCCCACAAGCAGCGCATAATCTTCCATCCGCAGCAGCGCGTAAAGCACCCCGTAAAGGCCTGAGAGCAGGAAAATAATAATCAGCCCCTTGGTTTTGCTGCGCATGGCCGCGGTTATATAAAGCCCGTTCATGAGCACGGACGCGCCGCTTGCCGCGAGAAAGGCCCGGATAAAGCTCGTATGTTCCGCCAGGGAGAGCAGCACCAGATAGAACAGGGTCATGGCCACGCCCACCAGGGCGTACTGCATGAAGTGCAGACGGGCCTTCGTCACCAACTCGAAGGAGAACAGGGCCACATAGGTCAGGCCGATGAACAGGATGCCGTACTTCACCGCCCGCAGCACTTGCCTGTACAGAGACACCGTTTCATACAGATCCACCCCGGCCGTGAAGGCGGAAAGCGTGCCGGTATCGTTTCTGTAGCTGCTGTTGCCGCTTGCGTCCATCTTAAAGTCGCTGCCGTGCAGATCCCCCACCTGGGGGTACGTGCGGCTTAAGTGGGGGATGCTCCAGTGGGCGGAAAAAAAGGAACTGCTGATGGTGCGGGAAGCAGGCAGCAGGCTGCCCCCGAAATGCGGTGAGGGCCAGGCGCCCTCGACCTTGATATCCGTGGTCTCCCCCACCGGGGTAAACTGCAGGCCGCCGCTGCCGTTCAGGTTGACGGTGAGGGAAAACGCATGCTCCTGTATGTCCGGGTCAAGCCCCGCAACGGTGTGAAAACCCGGCCCCAGCAGACCCGTGGCCTGGTTGCCGGGATTGAAGGGCGGGCAGGTCTTGTCGTTCCAGACCAGGTTTTCCACCTTGGTGATGGCCTTCAGATCCGTAACGCCCAGAGCAAACCAGGCTTTGTCCCAGTGGATGCGCACCAGGTTTTTGTCAAAATCTTCCCCGGGCAGGCGAAAGGTGCCCCGTATGCGGATCGGGGCGGTGTACACCACGTAGTCGTAGATGCCGTATTGCCGGGTCTGGGGGTTCAGGGTGGCTTCAAACGACACCCGCGAGGGCAGCACCACCTTGTATTCCATGGACTCCACGCGCCGGGTCACATTTTTTGTCTTGCCGTCTTCGTCCAGCACGCTTTCCTGCTGCATCCGCCAGATTTCGTAAGGAATAATCAGGGCCGGACCGCTGATGGTCTGGGCCTCGCCCCACTGCCGGGCGATGTTTCTGACGGCGCTTTGCTGCAGCCCCGCCCGTTCGTCCACAATATCCGTCACAAAAGCCAGGGGAATGAGCAGGCAGAGCGTGATAAAGACGACGATCAGACTACGCACGAAAAGGTTGTTCATGATGCCCTCCTGTCCCAGGTTTCCCGGCAAAGAAGGCCGCCAGGAGGAAGAATGCGCTGTGCCGGGGACGGCCTTTCCCGCCGTTTGCGGTGCGCCCGCGCCCTGCATGCCGGCCGCCGCCGGGGAATCACTTCCGGAAGCGGCATGGGATGCGGAGCTTGCCGCCCCGCCGGAGACTACCTGCACCGCATACTCCACCAGGGGCGCGACGTCCCCCGCCGGCGGCCAGTTTTCCGCTCCGCCCCGCTGCCTGCGCACAAAACAGACCAGACCGTACACGGCAAATATCAGACCGACGACGAATAGCAGCAGAAGCACGAGAGCCATGGCGATCTCGAACATAAACATCGCGTCCTCGAAGGGGAAGTTAGGTGTTTTAAAGCGACTTGCTTTTGAAGTTATCCGTCAGCTTCGTCACACGATGAGAGCTATGCAGTCACAAATCAGGGTTTCCAAAGGGGGTCACCCCCTTTGGCCGCCGGAGGCAATGTAACTCTTGGACGACTTCAAAAAGAATTTGCTCTAAGTGCCTGTAACGCTGTGCCCCGCGCTGCGCAGTGTCTCCGCGGCCTTTTCCAGCAGTTCCGCCCGCATGAGCAGGTAGTCCGTATTGTATGTTGAAACGGCGAACACAGGTATCCGCGCCGAAGCCAAAAGGGTGGTCAGCGCGGCAAGAATACCCACGGCGCTGAACGGCAGCGGACCCTGCACACCCAGGCAGGCGAAGCCGTCCTCCCGCGCCGGGGCTTGTGCGGCATCGGATGCGGAAGCGGGCGCGGCAGCAGAACACTCCGCCCAAAGAGCATCCGCATCCTCGCGGCGCAGCACGAGGGAGCGTTCTTCCGCCGTGCAGGTCAGGGAAAAAAACGCCCCGGCCGGAAGCCGGGACAGATCCGGCAGCCGCGCGGCGGCGGGCAGCCTGCACACCGAAAATTCCCCCGGCAGCATGGCCAGAGCAAGGGCGCTCAGGGACAGGCCCGCGCGCTTGTGTTCCATGCGGGCAAGGGCCATGCGCCGTAAACCGTCCCCCATGCGGCGGCGATCCTCGTCCGTTTCGGGAAGGAGCGGCGGCAGGGGAATGGGACGGCCGTCATCGTCCACCCCGACAAAGTTCAGATAGCATGTACAGGCATGGCGGAAGGCGCCGGTATAGGGGTCTTCCACCTCGGCCCGGATGCCTACTTCCATGGAACTGTGCCACACCGCGTTGACCGAAGCGTGAAAGTGCACGATCTCGCCCGGCTTGACCGGAGCGACAAAGGACATGTGTTCCACGGCCGCCGTGACCAGACGGTGGCGCACATGGCGCAGGGCCGCGATGGCTCCCACCGCGTCCATGTGCCGCATCAGGTGCCCGCCGTGAACGTTGCCGAAAGGATTGGCCTCGTCGGGCAGGGGGCGGTGGATGACCGTCACCCGGCTGCCGCTGACCGGTTTGCCTTGTAAGGTGTTATCCTGCAATTTTCACCTGCCCTTTACCCAGCAGATCATGCATGTGCACAAGCCCCACCAGGCGATGGGAGTCATTCACGACCGGAAGCACGGTAATCATTTTCCGCTCCATGATCTCAATGAGTTCCGCCGCGCTCTGTCCCGGCAGGGCATGGCGCGGGTTTGCGGTCATCAGCGCGGAAACAGAGCCCGCGGTATCCAGCCCGTCCCTGCAGACAGCGCGGCGCACATCGCCGTCCGTGAGAATGCCCAGCAGTTCCCTGTCTTCGCCGACCACGACCACGGCCCCCAGCCCTCCCTGATCCAGAACGGCCAGCGCCTCGGCCAGGGATGCCCCCCCGCCCACCAGGGGCAGGCCTTCCGTATGCATGATGTCCGATACGGACAGCCGCAGCCGCTCCCCCAGCGTGCCCCCGGGGTGAAAGCGTTTGAAGTCGCTGGCGGTAAAGGCTTTTCTGTCGATCAGGCATACGGCCAGGGCATCCCCCAGGGCCAGGGTGGCGGTGGTGCTGGTAGTGGGCACGAGGTTCATGGGGCAGGCCTCGCGTGGCACAAAGGCGTCCAGCGTCACATCGGCAAGCGCGGCCAGGGGAGAATGTGCCCCTCCCGTAATGGCGATAATGCGCGCGCCCAGACTGCGCAGGGCAGGCAGGATGGCGTTGAGTTCGTAAGTCTTGCCGGAATAGGAGATGGCGATGATCACATCCCCCTCCCGGATGGATCCCAGATCGCCGTGAGCGCCCTCCACCGGATGGAGAAAAAAAGCCGGAGTGCCGGTGGAGGAAAAGGTGGCCGCCATCTTACGCCCCACCAGCCCGGACTTGCCGATGCCGGTAAGGACCACCCGGCCCGGGCAGGCTGCCAGCAACTCCACGGCCTGCGCAAAGGACGGGCCCATACGATCCTGCACGCTCCGCAAGCCTTCAATTTCTATGTCGAGCACTTCCCTGCCACGAGTTATCCAATCATTCATGCCAGATATATTCCTTGTGCTACAAATATGCTTTCCGATAAATCTACGATAATCATGCATCAACTATTCGATAATCAAAAAGGGATTTCCCTCTACGCTCACAAGTACTCTGCCGTTTCTTTTGGCGGACTTCCACTGCTCCTGGCGGGATCGCACCCGCGCAAGATAGCGCGGTACGGCTTCACCGGGGTATGCCCGGTTCGGCAAGACAACGCAAGAGAGCCAGCCGTTCTTTGCGCCGCAGGCCCGATTGTCGGCAAAAAAAGCTATTTCTCCCGCACTTCGTCCACGTTGATGGCGTAATCACCGTCGAAACAGGCCTTGCAGTAGCCCACGTCGCGCACAGCCGAGAGCATGCCTTCCAGGGAAAGGTAATGCAGGCTGTCCAGGCCGAGGGACTCGCGGATTTCCTCCACGCTGTGATCAGCGGCAATCAGCTCGCCCCGCGAGGAAAAGTCCACGCCGTAGAAACAGGGGTGGGTCACCGGCGGACAACTGATGCGGCAGTGCACTTCCGTGGCCCCCAGGTCGCGCAGCTTGCGCACCCGGGTGCGCATGGTCGTGCCGCGCACGATGGAATCGTCCACGATGACGATGCGCTTGCCCTGGATGACTTCGCGCACCGGGTTCAGCTTCACGCGCACGGCAAAATCGCGCATGTCCTGGGTGGGCTGGATGAAGGTGCGCCCCACGTAGTGGTTACGGATCAGGGCGTGCTCGTAAGGCAGCCCGGCCTGCTGGGCAAAACCCACGGCGCAGTAAACCCCGGAATCGGGAAAGGGCATGACCAGATCGGCGTCCACCGGCCCTTCCAGCGCAAGCTGCATGCCCATGCGTTTACGGGCCGTGTAGACGTTCTGGCTGAACACGTACGAATCCGGCCGGGCGAAGTAGACCAGTTCAAAGATGCAGCGGCGCTCTTCCACCTTGATCAGGTCCGGCAGGATGGAATAGCTCTGCATTCCGCCGATCCCGCTGCCGTCAAAGACCACCATTTCGCCAGGCTTCACCGTGCGCAGGTATTCCGCTTCCAGCAAATCGAAAGCGCAGGTTTCCGAGGCCAGCACGGGCGAATCGCCCATCTTCCCGATGGACAGGGGCCGCACACCATATGGGTCGCGCAGGCCGATCAGCTTGTTGTTGGCGAGAATGACCAGAGAATACGCGCCTTGAATGCGGCGGCAGGCCTTCAAAATGGCATCTTCCAGAGAACCTTCGCTCAGGCCGCGCACGATCAGGTGAGCAAACAGTTCGCTGTCGGTGCGGGTATGGAAAATAGCGCCCAGTTCCTCCAGTTCCCGCCGTAGTGACGGCCCGTTGGTGACCGCCCCGTTGTGGGCGATGGCCAGATCAAGCCCGTTGCGGCGCACCAGAAAGGGCTCCACGTCGCGCTGCGAGGCGGGACCGCCGCTGGCGTACCGCACATGGCCGATGGCGGTGTCGCCCGTAAGGTCGCGGCTCAGGTGCTGTTCATTGAAAATATCGTGTACCAGGCCCAGGGCGCGCACTTCGCGCACCTTGGAGCCGTTCCACACGGCAATGCCGGCGCTCTCCTGCCCCCGGTGCTGCTGGGCGTACAGGCCGAAATAGGTCAGCCGCGCCGCTTCCGGGTGGCGGGAAATGCCGAAAAGTCCACAGTGTTCCCTGATCATCGAAGAAGTCCTTTAGGTAATGAAAATAACCGGCTTGGACTGCGAGGAGGGAAGAGAGGGCGCAAACCCGGTGAGGGGTCTTTGGACCGCAATCCGCGCCGGGTGCAGTCCGGCCGGGGCAGGGCAACGCGCGCCGCGGTCCGGCCCTGCGGCCCGGAACCGTCACTCCGGCGGAACGTTGCAGCGGCTTCTATTATAAGGCAATGTGTGCAAAAAGCAAACCAGCGGAGTCCGCCCCCATGTTCATAGGAATTCTCGGCGTGGAATTTTACCTGCACGGCAACGAGTCCCTCAAGGACAAGCGCCGGGTGGCCAACAGCGTCAAGCAGAAGGTGCGCAACAAGTTCAATGTGAGCATCGCCGAAGTGGGCAGCGAAGACGACATGAGCCGCCTTTCCCTGGCCCTGGTCTCGGTCAGCAACAACAAGCGGCACCTGGAAAGCCGCCTGCAGAAATGTCTGTCCATGCTGGAAGCCGTCTGCCCGGAAGAAATGGTGTACAGCGAGATCAGCATCCAGGGGGAGGAGATGCCGTAGCTGTAGGGGCGCCTGCCCGCAACGCCGCTTTCCTCCGCGTCCGCGCACTCCGGTCCCCCTCCCTCCGTTTGCCAAAAACGGCAATTATGATTAGGTGTACCCCGGAGAGAGTACGCCATGCACACATCCCTTGATTCCATCGCCGCCGCGCTGCAAAGTAAAAAACGCGTCCTTGTGGCCACGCACGTCAACCCGGACGGCGACGCCATCGGTTCCGCCGCCGCCATGGCCCACACAGCCCTGCACCACGGCAGCGAAGCCAGAATACTGCTTCTCAGCGGCCTGCCCGGCTTTTTGTCCTGGCTGCCCCTGCCCTGCCCCTGGGTACGCGATATCGCGGAACTGGGTGACTGGGCTCCCGACCTGCTGGCCGTCGTGGACTGCGGCGACGCCAAACGCACCGGCCCGGCCCTGAACGCCTTTTTCAGCCAGGGGGCGTTACCCGCGCCCGGCTGGGAAAAGACCGCCTCGATTAATATTGACCACCACCTCGGCAACCCGGAGTTCGCCTCCCTCAACTGGGTGGACCATACCCGCTCGGCCACCGGGGAAATGATCGGCCTTCTGGCGGAACGCTGCGGCATGCCTCTGACCGGCGATCTGGCCCTGGCCGTCTACCTCGCCCTGGTCGCCGACACCGGCGGCTTCAGCTTTTCCAACACCTCGGCGGACTGCCTGTCCATGGCCGCGCGCATTGTGGCGGGCGGGCTGGACGTAGCCTCCTTTACCAACCGCTATGAAAACGTCTGGAGCCTCGCCCGCATGCGCCTGTGGGGGCGTCTGCTGGGCGAAGTGACCCTGCACGCCGACGGCGCGGTGGCCTGCGCCATCGTCCCTAAGGCCTACCTGGAGGAATCCGGCCTCGGCAGATCCTCCCTGGACGGCTTTGCGGCATGGCTGCGCCGCCTGCAAGGGGTGCGCGTGGGCCTCTTCGTGCGCGAGGATGAGCCCTCTCTGTGCAAAATCAGCCTGCGCTCCATGGGTGACGTGGACGTGCGCACGGTTGCCGTTCATTTTGGCGGAGGCGGGCACGCGGCTGCCTCCGGAACGGAAATAGCCCTGCCCCCGCAGCAGGCCGCCGATGCGGTCCTGCGCGAACTGCTGCCCCGTATGCAGGCCCAATGATTGGAAAAACCCCGCCGACGGCGTCCGCACCCTTGCCCGAGCTTCGCACCCCCTTTCCGTTCCTTTCCTGCGGCTCCGGCGAGGGCCGGCTCTCCTTTTTTCCCCTCGGATTTTTTGCGGCGGGCACTGGACGCGCCCTTGTTTTTCGCGTAAAGAGGCCTTCTTTACCATGAAGGAAGTCCCGTTGTTCGACTGCTCCCCCGGCCCTTCCGGGCCCGCCGGTTCTCCCGCAAAGCCCGGAACCCCTGTCCCCCAGTACCATGGCGTGCTGGTGCTGCACAAGCCCAAGGGACCGACCTCCGCCTCCTGTATCGCCAAAATCAAACGCGGGCTGGGGCAGAAAAAAATAGGGCACGCGGGTACCCTCGACCCCATGGCCGAGGGCGTGCTGCTGGTTCTGCTGGGGCAAGGCACAAAGATTTCCGGGCACCTCATGGACGAGGGCGAGAAGGTCTATTCAGGCGTTATACGCCTGGGCGTCGTCACTGATACCTGGGACGCCGAAGGGCAAGTACTGGAAGAACGCCCCGTGACCGGCGTCACCCAGGATGACGCGGCGCGCGAAATGGCCGCCCTGACGGGCACCTACGCGCAGGAAGTTCCCGCCTATTCCGCGGCCAAGCACGAGGGCAAGCCCCTGTATGCCCTGGCCCGCAAAGGCAAGGATGTTCCGGTCAAGGAAAAGACCGTGACGATTTCACGCGGCGAGGCCGAATTGGTCGGCCCCGAGCGTATTCGCTTCCGGGTAACATGCAGTTCCGGCACCTACATACGCTCCCTGGCCCACAGCTTGGGGATGCGCTTAGGGTGCGGCGCAAGCTTGGAGGAACTCACCCGGGAGTATAGCCACCCCTTCGGGCTGGACAAGGCGCATTCTCTCGAAAGCGTCCTGGCCGACCCCGAAGGCTTCGCCCAAAAGGTGGCAAGCATAGCTGAGGCCCTGCCCGCCTGGCCCAAACTCCGCCTTACCGGCGAAGAATCCGCCAGGGTGCGCAACGGCGCGCAGCTCGCTTACGACCAGACCCGCATGGCAATGCTGCCCTGTATGCCCGGCATACGGGCGCTCCTGCTGGACGCGGAGGGCGAACCACTGGCCCTGGCTGAAACCGCCGTCATCGGCGGGTGCGAAGTCTGGAAGCTGGTGCGGGGGCTATGGAACCCGAACCCGTGATTTTCCGCAAGGAAATTCCGGGCGTAACCTATCGGAGGATAGCGCTGTGGTAATGGATGCTGAACAGAAAAAAGCGGTTATTGACGCCCATGCCAAACGTGAGGGAGATACCGGCTCGCCCGAAGTGCAGATCGCACTGCTGACGGCCCGTATCCAGCAGCTCACCGGGCATTTCAAAGACCACAAAAAAGACTTCCACTCCCGCCAGGGACTGCTGAAGCTGGTCGGACGCCGCCGCAACCTGCTCAACTATCTGAGGAAAACAGATGTGCAACGCTACCGGGCAATTATCGATAAGCTCGGTTTGCGCAAGTAGCCTTTGCCAGATGTTTCCCGGGGGGAGCGACGCGCTCCCCCCTTTGTTTACGCAAACAGCCCTGGCCCGCGGGCGCTACGCCCGGCCTACAGCCACAGCGGCGCAACGGACCGCGCCGCATAACCAACGACAGTGAAGGGGGGTCCGGGAAAAGTACGCACTGAGAAGAAATAATGCCTCCGGCGGGCAGGGCTCTGCCCTGCACCCGGCAAGGGGGTGACCCCCCTTGCATCCCCATTAGGGAGGGGCCGATCGATGGATTGCTTTGTTCTGCGCTGGCCTTGCTCTCGAAAAAGCGCAGGAACTCGCCCCCCTGAGTTCAAAAAGCTCAGGAACCAAAGCGGATCTGTGATCGAAAAAATTTGCGCGGCAGTGAGATCCGCCGCCGGTTCCAGAACTTTTTACCCATCAGGGTAAAACCTCCGTCTCGGAACCGGGAGCGACGCCGCAGCAGAACAGACCAAGCCGCCTGGCGGCCCATACCTCCAAATGGGGGTCAAGGGGCATCATGCCCCTTGCGGGAGTCCAGAGTGCAGCCCGCATAGTATGAATATAAATTTTTCGTACCGCGGGAGCGCCACTGGCCGGATGAGCTTGGCAGCCCTGGTTTGAGCCCTTTGGCCGCCGGAGGAATCCCAGGGCAGAGCCCTGGGCAGGTGCAGGACAGCGTCCGGCACGCCGGAGGCACGTTCTCTCAAGTGCGTTTTTTTCGCGGAATCCCCTTCGAGGAGAGGTAAAGATGAGTGTTTTTCCAAGCACGCGCGTGAGCGCGGTAGTTGACGGCAAGGAGATTATCCTTGAAGCGGGCCGCATCGCCAACCAGGCGGACGGCGCCATATGGATCCAGTGCGGGGAGACCGTGGTCATGGTCACGGCCTGCACCCAGACTTTGGAGCGGGACATGGGATTTTTCCCGCTGACTGTGGAGTATGCTGAAAAAATGTACGCTGCCGGGCGCATTCCGGGCAGCTTTTTCCGGCGCGAGATCGGGCGTCCTTCGGAGCGCGAAACGTTGGTTGCGCGCCTTATCGACCGCCCCATGCGCCCGCTGTTCCCCAAGGGTTTCCGGGATGAAGTGCAGGTAATCGCCAACGTCATTTCGGCGGATCAGGAAAACGACTCCGACGTGCTGGCGGTGACGGGGGCGTCCGTGGCCCTCTGCCTGTCCTCCATTCCCTTTATGGGACCGGTGGCCGGGGCGCGCATCGGGCGCATCGGCGGCAAATTTGTGCTTAACCCGACCATTGAGCAGTTGAAGGGCAGCGATCTGAACTTTGTCATCGCGGCCACGCGCGAAGCCGTGGTCATGGTGGAAGGCGAGGCCCAGTTCGTGCCCGAGCCGGTTGTGGCCGAAGCCCTGGCTTGGGCGCACGGCGCGGTGCAGCCGCTGATCGACGCGCAGGAAAAACTGGTGCAGATGTGCGGCAAGGCCAAAAAGCCCCTGAAAGAGCTGCCCGACTGGAGCGGCCTGGCCGACTTTCTCCGCAGCGCGGTGGAGGACGACCTGAAGGCGGCCCTGCGGGTGCCGGAAAAGATGCTGCGCAAGGACGCCAAAAAGGCGGTGAAGGAAAAGGCCGTGGCCGCCGTCACCGATCCTTCCTCACCCTTTGCCGAAGATGAAGCCGCCCGCGCGGCGGTGGGCGATCTGCTGGGCGACATGGAAAAGAGAATCGTGCGCTCGCGCATTCGCGAAGAAGGCGTGCGCATTGACGGACGCGATACCAAGACCGTGCGCCCCATCCTGATCGAAACCGGGGCGCTGCCCCGGGCGCACGGCTCGGCCCTGTTCGCGCGCGGTGAAACCAAATCCCTGGTGGTGGCCACCCTCGGCAGTTCCACGGACGAGCAGCGCATGGACTCCCTGGTAGGCGACGTGACCAAAAAGTTCATGCTGCACTACAACTTCGCCCCCTTCTCCGTGGGTGAAGTGAAGATGGTGCGCGTCTCGCGCCGGGAAATCGGCCACGGCGCGCTGGCGGAAAAGGCCCTGCGCCCGGTGCTGCCCATGGACGGCTCCTTCCCCTTCACCATGCGGGTGGTGGCCGAAACGCTGGAATCCAACGGCTCTTCGAGCATGGCCGCGGTGTGCGGCGGCTGCCTGTCCCTGATGGACGCGGGCGTACCCCTTTCCGCTCCGGTGGCGGGCATTGCCATGGGGCTGATCAAGGAAGGCGACGACTTCATCGTGCTCACGGACATTCTGGGCGATGAAGACGCCCTCGGCGATATGGACTTCAAGATTGCCGGCACCGCCGACGGTCTCACCGCCGTACAGATGGACATCAAGGTGGCCGGCATTTCCACGGAAATCATGGCCAGAGCGCTGGAGCAGGCCAAGGTGGCCCGGCTGCACATCCTGGGTGAGATGGCCAAGGTGCTGCCCGCCCCGCGCGCGGAACTGTCCAAGTATGCTCCCCAGCACTGCGAGGTGGAGGTCAACCCCGACGTCATCCGCCTGATCATCGGCCCCGGCGGCAAGAACATCAAGGCGATTACCGCTGAAACCGGCGCGTCCGTGGATATCGACGACTCCGGCAAGGTGGCCATTTTCGCGCCCACCATGGACGCCATGGAAAAGGCCAAAGCCATGGTGCAGGCCTATGACCAGCACGCGGAACTGGGCAAGAACTACGAAGACGCCAAGGTCGTCAAGGTGCTGGAAATCGGCTGCATCGTGGAGTTGAGCCCCAACCTCGAAGCCCTGGTGCACGTGTCCCAGTTGGACCTGAACCGGGTGGAAAACGTGGCCGACGTTGTGAAGCTGGGCGACAAAATGACCGTGAAGGTCATCGAGATTAACGGCGACCGCGTCCGCGCCTCGCGCAAGGTGGTGCTTCAGGAAGCCCAGGGTATTGAATGGAATCCGGAAGAAACCGCCCGACCCGCCCGGCCCCCGCGCGATCGCGGCGACCGCGGAGATCGCAACGGACGGGGCGGCGGACGCAACAACGATCGCGGCGGACGCAGGTAGCCTGCATTCCTGAGTCCGACTGCCGTTTCACTCTGAGGGTACGGAGCGCGTCTTCGTACCCTCTCTCTCCGGGGTGCGCCTCCATCTGCCTGCGGAATGTGCTTTTTACCGTAGCGTGAAATTCGCGCGTGCCGTTGTCCCCCTTGCAGTCTTGACAGAAAACACCGGGCCGCAGTAGCGTGTTGCGCTCTTCTGTCCGAAAAAATCCCGCTCTGTTGCGGGAACGCGCCGCATCACCCGAAGGATCATGCGTGTTTAAGAACTACCACATCGTCATTTTCAAAGATCGCGACGGCGGGTTTCGCAATCTGCGTCTGCGCGGGTGGTTCGGCATGCTGATCTTTCTTCTGCTGGCGGGTTTGACCGCCCTCACCATGTACCTGTGGGGGTTTCAGGCCAGATCGCTTGTCCTGGAACACCAGCTTGCGGAAGCGGAAAAAATCATCCAGACGCACGAGAGCCAGATGCTCAGCCTCGCAGGCAAGCTGCAAACGCTGGAAAAAGATCTGGACAGGGTGCAGCAGTTCGACTCCAAGCTTCGCGTGCTGATGAACATCGACAAGGATCGGACGGAGGCGGAGAGCCCCTCCCCCGAAGCGCCGACGGCCGCCGCGCTGAACAACCCGGAATTTCTCTCCCGCCATCGCGATCTGTTCGCCCGCAACCTGCATACCCTGGTGGATGATCTTTCCTCTTCCGTGCACCTGGAGGAGATAGACCAGCAGACCCTGGTTCACTTCCTGCGGGGCAACAAAGACACCCTCCTGTCCACGCCTTCCATCTGGCCGGTGAAAGGGTTTATGACCTCCGGCTTCGGCTGGCGCAGCTCGCCCTTCTCGGGCAGGGGCGCACTGCATAAGGGTCTGGATATTTCCAACCGCGTGGGCACGCCCGTATGGGCGCCGGCCAGAGGGGTAGTAACCTTTGCCGGCACGGACGGGGCGTACGGCACATGCATACTCATCGACCACGGCAACAACATCGTCACCCGCTATGCGCACCTGCAAAAAGCCTTGGTCACGCCGGGACAGTATGTGCAGCGGGGGGACGTCATCGGGGCGCTGGGCAATACCGGCCGCAGTACCGGCCCGCACCTGCACTACGAAGTCATCGTAAGCGGAGTGCCGGTGAACCCGCTAAGATACATACTGAACTAGGCTAAGCCTAGAGCAAATTCATAATGAAATTGGACAAGTATCGAATTGCCTCCGGCGGCCAACGGGACTGAGTCCCTTTGGAATCCCGCAATTATGGCTGCCTTTGCAGGAGTAATTTTAAAATTAAACGGCTCTAATATGCCTGTTCCTTTTGAGCAGGCTGACAGCAAGTACGGCCGCTACCCTTTGCAGTGGATAGAAAAGCCCGTGTGGGCAGGAGTGGTGTTTTTGCGCTACAATTTGTTACAGTGCGCTGTTGTCCGGGATTCCGCGGCAACGATATATCTTGCGGAATTCCGGAGCGCAGCCCCGGCGTGTGTCGCAACCGGGGCGGCAGGCTGTTCCCGGCTCCAAACCCCATGCAGCCGTAAGGAACCGCGCCACCATGCCTGATCTCTTTTTCGAATTGGATACCGCGCTGTTCACGCTCATCAATCAGCAATGGCGCAACAAATACTTTGATGCGGCCATGCCCATGTTTTCCGGCAGCCTCACCTTTTGGACGGTGGTGGGCCTGGCGGGTATCGCCTGGTACTGCATGCAGTTCCGGGTGCCCCTGCGGCGCCTCTGGCTCCCCGCGCTGCTGCTGGGGCTGTGCACAGGCACGTCGGACATGACGGCCAATCTGCTGCGCGACACCGTTGTCCGTTCCCGCCCCCTGAATTCCCTGCCGGACGTTTACTATGAGGGGAACGGCCAATGGCGCCGCACCCCGCCCGATTTTTCCGGCAAGAAAAGCGACAGCCATTCCTTTGTCTCCGGGCACGCCACCAACTCCATGGCGGCGGCGGCCTTTATTGTTTCCGTCATCCCCCAGGCCGCTCCGTTGGCGTATCCTTTGGTCGGAGCGGTGGGATATTCACGCATATATAACGGCAAGCATTTTCCGTCGGACGTGCTCGGCGGATGGCTTGCAGGCTGGATTATCGGCAAGATATATGGGAAGCTGTACCCGGTGCTGGCGGGTGCCCTGAGCGCATATGCCCAAAAGCGCGCACGCGCGCGCGGCGGGACGCAAAGCGCTCCGGCAAGGTACGCCACGGCACGCTATGCGTTTGTCAAAAGCCGGCTGCGGGCCTTGCGCCTGCGAAGGACCGGCAAGGAGCCCAGGTTATGAAACGACTCGTCTGGATTCTTCTGGCCTTTCCCCTGATCCTAACCTCCTGCGTCAAGGCGGGCGCGGATACCGCCCTCCCCGCTCCCCATGCCCCGCTCACCATTACCGTGCTGGATGAAAAGGGCCGGCCCCTCCCGGACGCCGCGCTGCGCATCAATGCGGCGGAGGGCTTCGTCGGAACGGATGTCCTCCGTACGGATTCGGACGGCAAACTGCTTGTGCAGGAGGCCCCGGCAGCGGTTGACGTGACCTTCCAGCGCCGCGCGGGAGAGGACTGGCGCAAAAGAACCTTGTACCTTGTCCCGGGCCAGCCCAATGAACTGCTGATCCGCTATGTTGCGGTCAAAAAAGGCTCCGGCTTCAAGGTGCGGCTGCCGGGCATCGCCGGGACCGGCTATTCCTGGCTCCCGGTGGGCGAAACCCCCGAGGTTGCCCTGACCGGGCAAAAATTCATCCCCGACAAGAAAAACCTGCCCGGCTCCTCGGGCAAAGCGGTGCTCACCTACGCGCGCGCCCGGCACAGCGGCGATCTGCTGCTCGCCTACCTGCGTTCCTGGGAGGTGAAGGATGATCGCCCCGCGGCCTCGGAGTGGGCCATTGTAGTGTTCACGGTCAGGTAACCGGAGGTATCCCATGAGCGCCCCCCGCGTCTTTACGGAGCAGGAACGCGCCGTCCTGCGCATCGTGCAGAAAAACCTGCCCGACTCCCTTACCCCTTACGCGGATATCGCCGCGTCCGTCGGCGTCAGCGAGGACGAGGTGCTGGAGCTTCTGCGCTCCATGAAGGAGGAGGGGGCCATCCGCCGTTTCGGCGCCAGCATCAAGCACCAGAAGGCCGGGTATTCCCACAACGCCATGGTGGCCTGGATTGTGCGCGAAGACGAGGCGGAGGCCATCGGCAAAAAGGCCGCCGAGCATCCCCTTATTTCCCACTGCTACTACCGCCCCTCGCCCGCGCCGGACTGGCCCTACGAACTGTACACCATGATCCACGGGCGCGACCCGGAAGAGTACAAGGACGTTATCGCCGCCCTGCAGGCCTCCACCCCCCTGCGGGAATACGCGGTGCTGGAAAGCCTGCGGGAGATGAAAAAAACTTCCATGACCTATTTCTGAAACGCCAGAGGAAACCATGCCCACGCAATCTGACACACTTTTCGCCCTTGCCAAAGAATATATTCCCGGAGGCGTGAACAGCCCGGTACGTGCCTGTTCCGCGGTGGACTGCGCCCCCCTGTTCATTGCCTCGGGTTCGGGCTGCACCGTGACTTCGGTGGACGGGCGCACCTACATTGACTTTGTGCAATCCTGGGGGCCTATGCTGCTTGGTCACGCCCACCCGACAGTCAGTAAGGCAGTGCATGCCGCCGTGGACCGGGGCACCAGCTTCGGCGCGCCCTGTGAAGACGAAGTACGGCTTGCCAAGGCCGTTCTTGAGGCCATGCCGGGGATGGAAATGGTGCGCATGGTCAACTCCGGCACGGAAGCCACCATGAGCGCCCTGCGCCTTGCGCGGGGCCATACCGGGCGCAACAAGGTGATCAAGTTTGTGGGCTGTTACCACGGCCACGGGGACGCCTTTCTTGCTGCCGCCGGTTCCGGGGTGGCTACCCTGTCCATCCCGGGCACGCCCGGGGTGCCCGAGGCGGTGGTGGCGGACACCCTGCTCGCCCCCTATAACGACCTGTCCGCCGTCGAACGCCTTTTTGAGGCCCACGCCAAGGATATCGCCGCCGTCATCGTGGAGCCCGCCGCTGGCAACATGGGACTGGTGCTCCCCGCGCCGGGGTTCCTGCAAGGGCTGCGCGACCTCTGCGACAAATACGCAAGCCTGCTTATCTTTGACGAGGTGATTACCGGTTTCCGCGTGTCTTACGGGGGAGCCCAGGGGCGCTATGGCATCCGGCCCGACCTGACCACCCTCGGCAAGATCATCGGCGGGGGCCTCCCGGTGGGGGCATACGGCGGCAAGCGGGAAATAATGCGAAACATCGCCCCCAGCGGCGGGGTCTACCAGGCCGGAACCCTGTCCGGCAACCCACTCGCCATGGCTGCGGGTATAGCCACCCTGGCAGTGCTGCGGCAAAGCGACTACGCGGCCCTGGAAGCGCGGGTGGAGGCCTTTTGCAGGGAACTGGAAGCCCTGTTCGCCAAAAAGCGCATTCCCGTGACCATCAACCGGCTGGCCAGCATGTTCACCGTGTTTTTCACCGACGGCCCGGTTACGGACTTCGCCTCGGCAAAACGGGGCGACAGCGGCCGCTATGCCCGCTATTTCAAGCACATGCGCAACGGGGGCATCTTCCTCGCTCCTTCGGCCTTTGAAGCGGCCATGGTGTCCTTTGCCCATACCGACGCGGACTTCGCGGCCACTCTGGCCGTGGCCGCAACCTTTGAAGGATAAGCCTTGAGTACCGCGCTCTACGTCCTTACCCCCCAGGGAGCACGTACGGCCCTGCGCCTCGCTCCCTTTGTGGAGGGGCGCATCCATGCCGTAGAATCCCTGCGGGACTGCGACGTGCTGCATGGGCTCGCCCATTCCGTCTCCACCCCGCCGGTACAGTGGTTTTCCAATCTGGCGGAACTGGTGCGCGGCACCTTTTCCGTCTATCCCCGGCATATTTTCCTGACGGCGGCGGGTATTGCCGTGCGGGCCATCGCGCCTCTGCTGCAATCAAAACTCACCGATCCGGCGGTGCTGGTGGCGGACCACAACGGCGCCTTTGTCGTCAGCCTGCTTTCAGGCCATGCGGGCGGGGCCAACGCCTTTACCCTGCGGGTGGCGGAAATTCTGGGGGCCACCCCGGTGATCACCACGGCTACGGATCTGGAGAGCCTTCCCGCAGTGGACGCGCTGGCTCTGGAACGCGGTCTTGCCATCGCCAATCCGGGCGCCATCAAACGCATCAGCGGCGAGTTGGTCGCCGGCCGGCCTGTGGAACTCTACGACGAACAGAACCGCCTCGGACTGCGGGGGAGCCGCTGGGAAGGGCTCTTCCTGCACCGCTCCGGCCTGCCCCCTGATTCGGATACCGATGAGCAGGAGAACTCCGGCGCTTCCCTCTCCGAAGCCGCGTCCGCAGCCGTACATGGCGGCGTTCCCTGCATTCTGGTCACCCACAAAACCGTATACAATCCCAGGGGGCACCGCTGCCTTGTGCTGCATCCTCCCGTGCTGTTCGCCGGGGTGGGCTGCAAGCGGGGCACAACAGCGGAAAGTATTCTGGAAACCCTGCACCGGGTGCTGCATGCGCACGGCCTGGCTTCGGCCTCACTGGTCTGCCTGGCCTCGGTCGACGCCAAAAGGCAGGAACCGGGCCTGAACGCGGCCGCCGCAAAACTGGGGCTGCCCGTCCGCTTTTTCCCGCCCGCCGTTCTGAAAACCCTGCCCGTGACCTCGCCCTCCCCCAAGGCGGCCGCCGTCTTCGGCATTCAGGGCGTCTGTGAACCGGCAGCTCTTGCCGTAGCGGGGGAAAACGCCCGCCTCCTGGCCCCCAAAACCACAGGCGACGGATGCACCGTGGCGATAGCCGGAAGGTTTTAGCCGTGTCCGCCTCCCTGTACGTGATCGGCCTCGGGCCGGGAGACGCCTCGCTCCTCGCGCCCGAGGCTCTGTCCTGTATCAGGGACAGCCGCGTTATCGCCGGATACAGTGCCTACGTGGACCTGATTGCCCCTGAACTGCTCCACGGCAGGCGTGTTATCTCCACCGGCATGACCGCCGAGGTGGCCCGCGCGGAGGCCGCCATCGAAGCCGCCCTTGCGGGCGAAAGCACCGCCCTGGTCTGCTCCGGCGATCCCGGGGTATATGCTCTTGCGGGGCTTGTGCTGGAATTGCTGGAACTGCGCGGCCTTGCCGCGGACGACCTGCCCCTGCGCGTGGTGCCGGGCATTCCCGCTGTATGCGCGGCAGCGGCTCTGCTGGGTGCGCCGTTGATGCACGACTTTGCCTGCATCAGCCTTTCCGACCTGCTCACTCCTTATGAAACCATCGTAAAACGTCTGGAGTGCGCCTTTGCGGGCGACTTTGTGGTCGTCCTCTACAACCCCCGCTCCAAACGCCGCACCCGGCAGCTTGAAGAAGCCCTTGCCGTCGCGGCCCTGCACCGGGCGCCTTCCACCCCGGTGGGCATCGTCAAAAACGCCTGCCGCCCTTCACAGTCCGTGCAGATCAGCCCGCTGGCCCAGGCTGATCCGACTGCGGCGGATATGTTTACGCTGCTCATCATCGGCAACAGCTCGACCCGCATTGTGCCCGGCAGGGGAGAAACGCCTCTGGCCTGGGAATCGGGCGCGCGCATCCTTACCCCGCGCGGGTATAAGGAAAAATATGGGGAAAATATGAAAAAGAGCGGGAAGCGCGATACAAGGCCCTCTGTTCTGTGAGAGATAGGAAACGGCCGTCCGCGTCGCGCGCGCCGTGCCCGCAAAGCGGATAAAACGACTCTCCCTTGACATGCAACCCGGCGCAAGGGTAGGAGTCTGAACCAGAATCCCTTTAACATGCCTTGTGAAGGAGGTACCACTGTTATGCGGAAACTGCTTATTTTGGGTATCATCTGTATGATGGCGGCCCTGGTGCTCCCCGCCCTGGCTGCCCAGCCCGAAGCGCCGGCCGACGGCATCAAGATGAACAAAACCGGCAAAAAAGAAGTCACCTTTAACCACAGCACGCATAAGACCGTGAAATGTGGGGATTGCCACCACCCGGTCGACGGTAAGGAAGATTACCGCCCCTGCGCCACCGCCGGCTGCCACGACAAGCTCGACAAGGCGGACAAGAGCGTTAACTCCTACTACCAGATCATCCACAAGACCAAGGACACCAAGCATCAGACCTGCGTTGCCTGCCACACGGCGACCGCCGGCGACGACAAGGAAAAGAAAAAGGAACTTGCCGGATGCGCCAAGTCCAAGTGCCATCCCTAAGCATCCCGGTCTGACCCTGAAGCCGCCGCAAGGCGGCTTCAGTTTTATGGCGCCCTTCTCAGCCGTTACGCTCGCAGTATTCCCTGACAGAGACGGCATACGGATACTCTAATCCTGCCCACATACCCGAGCGATCGGGCGGCGATTCAGTTCGACCGCTCCGGTACGACGCACATCGGCAAGTTCGTCATCAACCACAGCTTCATCATTCCGGGTTTCATCGGCGTCGGTTCTTCATGCATCGTCGGCTACGCGCTGGCCGCCATGCGAGGCTACGTATAGCCCCGCGCGGCGTTTACGAACGAGAAGAGCCTTGCTTCAGCGACGAAGCAAGGCTCTTTCTTTCCAGCCGAATATAGTGAGGCCGAGTTCCTGCAAGAGCATCCGACCGGCGACACGGCGGTCGCCGCAATGCCCATGGCGAACCTTGTTCCGATAGAATGATTC
>JAVBTB010000078.1:0-13623 GCA_031556355.1 Desulfovibrio sp.
CTTGAAGGTTTGACATACTTACGTTTCCGCGCTGGCGCGGAAGAGCATCCTTAACCAAGGAATATTGTTCTTCTGTTAGTTTCATAAAAAGACATTACAGAAGTTCAATGAATTTTACAATTAGTGTCAACAGGCTCTAAAGCCGTTTACGCTTCAAATAGTCGCTTAACGGCGGGCAAAGCCCGCCTACGCCTATTTGGCGGCAAGGATTTGCCGACAAATCCTTGCGAGCATTTCAAGTGTGAAATGCTCTAATGGGGATGCAAGGGGGTCACCCCCTTGCCGGGTTCCAAGGGCAGAGCCCTTGGCAGGTGCAGGACAGCGTCCTGCCCGCCGGAGGCATTCATTCCTACTCAGTCCCTCCAGACGATATCTTCGTGCTTGCGGGGCGGCACGGGGGGGCTCTGGTCGGGGTAGCCGACGGGGGTGACGCCCACGAGTTTGTAGCCTTCGATGCCGAGGAAGTGCATGAACTCCTGCTCTTTGTTGGCGTAGCCGGTCATCCAGCAGGTAGCGAGGCCGGCTTCGTGGGCGAGGAGGAGGAAGTTGTAGAGGGCCGCCGCTGACGAGACCATGTTGGCGTGATCGGCCAGGTACGTGTCGGCCGCTTTGGAGAGGCAGACCACGGCGGTTGCGGCGCCGCCCAGATTTTTGAAGTAGCCCATGATGAAACTGCGCATTTTTTCGTTGAAGTTCTGGGCTACAAGGGGCTGTTCCATGCTTTCCGCGAGCCCGGCGGAGAACTGGACCAGCTTTTCAAAGGACTGTCCGCGCAGGACAAGGAATTTCCAGGGCTGGCGGTTCATGCCGGACGGGGCCCACAGAGACTCCTTGAGCAGGGTGTCGAGCAGGGCGGGATCCACGGGCTGGCTGGTGAATTTCCGGATGCTGCGGCGTTCGTGCAAAGCTTGTTTCAGTTCCATGCCGGTCTCCTTGGTTGAGGGGGGGAACGTTTGGGGGAATATCTTTGCGCAAGGCAGGCGTGGCGGCAAAGGGCCGCGGGGCTTGCCGGGGAGAAGCGGGGCTGTTGCGAAGTCGCTCGCTGTTTTTGTGTAACGCCTTTTGCGTTACCATGCAAAGCGCATATGGCCGGGAAACTCCCGTTCAAAGGCGGGGTTGGCGGCCAGATCCACGGCGCGTACCCGCGTCGCCCAGTTGGTGAGGGCGGCGCGGGTTTTTTCGTGCCTGAGCAAAATGCCCGCTCCGGCGAGGGAGGTATTGCCGGCGGCCGTAAGGCGGCTGCCCATGCCGGGAGGGAAAAAACCGAGATTCTCCAGGGCTTCCTTGTCCACATGGCGGCCGAGGGCTCCTGCCAGGTAGACGCCCGCCAGATCCGTCGAGGCAATGCCGGCTTCCCGGAACAGCAGGGCCAGGCCGAGGCTGAAGGCGGCTTTGACCTTGAGGATTTCTTCCACATCGCCGGAAGTGAGGTACAGGCCATGCCCGAGGGGGAGAAAGGGCTCGTCCGGAAGGGGAGGCGGGTGCGGCGCAGGGGATGAGGGCGTCTGCGGGGCTGCGGCGGGCGTGTCTTGCGGGGCGCAGCGGGGGCAGGCGCAGGGCGAGGCGGCTCCGGTCAGGAAACGGCGGAGCAGGGGGCTTTTTTCCGGGGTAAAGTGGCCATCCCTGTCCATGGCCCCGGCTTTTTGCAGGCAGTGCAGCAAAGAAAGGTAGCCGGTGCCGGTAATGCCGGTGATGCCCGTATTCCGGGGGAGGTCCGCACCGTCGGGCAGGAAGAAGCGCGGCTGGAGCCCTTGGGGGGTGAGGGAAAACCCGGTGACGGCCCCTTCCCGGGCTTCCGTGCCGAAGGTTAGTCCTATGCCTTCAAGGGCGGGGCCTAGGGCGACGCTGGCGACCAAGGCAAGGATGGGGGGGCTGCCCGGAACTGCCGGGGGAGTTTCCGGCGCAAGGGGAGCGAGGGCGAGCAGGAACTCCCCGTTGGTGCCGAGGTCGGCCAGCAGAAAAGGGTAGGCGGGTGGGGACTGTGCAGGATCCAGGGCCAGGGCGGCGTAGCCTGCGCTGATGTCCCCGCCGACAAAAGGCGAAAGCTGCGGGGGAACCCACAGCGGCGGCAGGTCGGGCAGGGTTGCCCATGAGCCGCCTGTACGGGGCAGGGAGTAGGGAGCGTGTGCCAGGGGGGCGGTGTCCCAGCCGAGGGCCAGGGCGGTCATGGCCGGGTTGGCCGCCAGGCAGATGTGGGCGGCGCGGACACCGGAATCGTTCTCTCCCTGCTGCACCAGCCGGAGAAGGGCGGAGCGCGCAAGCTCCCGCAGCCGGGATGCTCCGCCGGGGGTGGCGGCAACGGCAAGGCGGGAAATAACCTCGCTGCCCGCGCCCATCTGCGGGTTGACGCTGTATCCTGCAAGCCGGGGAGCGGAAGCGTCCTCCGGGAGCCTGAGCTCCCATTGCAGGGAGGTGGTGCCGAGGTCGACGGCCAATTCCCCGTCCGTGCGGAGTTCTTGCGCCGGAGCTCTTTCGAAGGGAGAAGCTGCCTGCGGGAGCGGTTTTTGCCACAGCTCGACGGATTCCGGAAGCTCCACCACCAGCCCGTCAACGGGAAAATGGCGGCAGCCCAGTCTCCAGCCCTGTTCCAGTTCCCGGGGGGAAAAGGAACGGCGGTCTTCCGGAACCGGGTCGGGGAGCGGTGCGCTTTTGGCGATGAACCGCATGCGACAGCGTCCGCAGCGGCTTATGGCGGAGCAGAGGGCCGGGGGGCGGAACAGGCCGGAGAGATATACGGCCTGGGCTACGGTCTGTCCGCTTGCATACTCGACAGGAAGGGGCCCGGCGGGAAAGGGTGCGGTATTCGGGGAGTGGCCGGAAAGAGGGCCGGGAGCCCCGGACGAGCGGGCAGGCCCTTCCGGCGTGCGGGAGGCCTTGGGCAAGAGGCGGACAGAGTGAGGTGCGGAGGGAACCATATATAGCCGGGGATACTATTCGCCATGGTACCTGTCAAGAATCTCCAGGGCTTCGTCGTATTCAAAGCGCCGCAGATGGCGTTCCAGTTTTTTGAGATCCGCCGGCGCCAGGAAGGAGGCGAAGGCGGACTTGCTATCGAGAAAGAACTCCGGAGCGGTCGCTTCATTATCGTGCAGCAGACCTGCAAGCGCGGACGTCAAGGAGTACAGTTCTTCGCTGTCGGGAAGGCGCGGCATGAGATCCTGCGCCGGGGCGGAGGAGGCGGCCGGGGTGGCTGCCTGCGTCCGGGTGAACAGGTTCGAAGCAGTGAGGGCTTGCAGGGCCGCGAGCGACTGCTCCTGCACGGCAAGCACAAAAGAAGCGTCCGGAATCTGCGGCGAGGTATGCATCTGGAGTTCCAACTGGGCGCAGGCCTCGGAAAATCCTGTGGCTCCCACGGTCGCGGCAAGTCCCTTGAGAGTATGGGCGAGCCGCCCCAGGGTCTTGCCGTCGGCCTTGGCAAAGGCTTCTGCCAAGGCGCGCTGGTACACGGGCAGGTTTTCATGGAACATGCGCAGGGTCTTGATATACAGCGGGATATTGCCCGCCAGCCTGTCCACCGCCGTGGCCGTATGAAAGCCCGGAATTTCCGGCAGGGATGAGCCGTCATTGGCTTCATCGGGCACAGCCGCGTCTTCTTTGGGGGAAAAAGCGGCGCCGGCTTCGCTTGTTGAGCCGTATGGCGCGGCGGGTGCCTTTCCGGACGCGGACTCCACAGAGGAGTGGTCCACCGGCCCCCAGCGCCGCAGCACCTGAAAGAGCTTGTCCACCTCAATGGGTTTGGCCAGGTGATCGTTCATGCCCGCCGCAAGGCAGGCGTCGCGCTCGTCGCTGAGGGCGTGGGCGGTCATGGCGACAATGGGCAGGTCGGCAAAACGCGGGTTGGCCCGCAGCCGGCGCGTTGCCTCGTAGCCGCCCATGATCGGCATTTGCAGATCCATGAGCACGATATGGAAGCGGGCAAAGTTTTCCTCAAGCAGGGTCAGGGCTTCCTGGCCGTTGCCGGCCACGGTGACGGTGGTGCCTTCGGCTTCCAGTATCTCTGTGGCGACCTGCTGGTTTACCAGATTGTCCTCGACCAGGAGAACGGAAAAGCCGCGGAACCGCCCGCCTTCCCTCATGGAGATCTGCGGCTTCGACAGGGGTAGGGACGTACTGTTTTGCAGGGCTTCAAGCACGGTATTGAAGAGTTGCGAAGGACTGATGGGTTTGTACAGAATATTCCGTATACCCGCCTCTTCGGCCTGTATCTGGAGATCTCCCCTGCCGAACGCCGTGACCAGAGTAAGAGAAGGGGGGTGCGTAAGGCCCATGTCCCGTATGTGCCTGGCCGCTTCCAGCCCGGAGACGTCCGGCATGCGCCAGTCCAGCAGAACAATTTTGTAGGGGGTGGTACCGTCGGCGCGGCGCAGTTCCTCGTACGCCTGGGTGGCGGAACTGACGGCGACGGCATTGAGGGTGAGACCGGAGAGTTCTTCTTTCAGAATCTGCCGGGCGGATTCGTTATCGTCCACAACGAGAACCCGGACGCCGGCCAGGTGCGGCGCCTGCACGGCATGATCCCTCTGCGTGTCCGCGCATTGGAAGGGGATGGAGAAGCGCACGGTAGTTCCTTCATCGGGCTTGCTGTCAATCCGCAGTTCGCCGTGCATCATTTCTATGAGCCGTTTGGTGATGGTCAGGCCGAGCCCGGTGCCGCCGTATTGGCGGGTTGTGGAAGAGTCCGCCTGGGTAAATGGCTGGAAGAGTCTGGCCTGCTGTTCACTGGTTATGCCTATGCCCGTATCCTTGACGGAAAAGTGCAGACGTGCCTGGGGGCCGACAGATTCCCGCTCCCGGGATACGGCGGGGGGATCCTCGTCTCTTGTATAGCCGCAGGTTACGATTACTTCTCCCCGGGCGGTAAACTTGATGGCGTTGGTAATGATGTTTGTCAGCACCTGGCCCAGGCGCAGGGGATCGCCCACAAGAGCCTGCGGGACATCCGGAGCGATGGAGAACAGCAGTTCCAGTCCCTTTTCTTCCGCTTTCTGGGCCACCAGGGTGGTGACGGTGGTAAAGACGTCATCCAGTTGAAAGGGCGCGTTTTCGATATCCAGCTTTCCGGCCTCTATCTTGGAGAAGTCGAGAATATCGTTGATAATGCCGAGAAGGGTGTTGCCTGCCAGGTATATTTTGCTGGCATAGGCATCCTGGCGGGGACTGAGGTCGGTTTTCAGAAGCAGGTAGGCCATACCGATAATGGCATTCATGGGGGTGCGTATTTCGTGGCTCATATTGGCCAGAAAGTCGCTTTTCGCCTGGTTTGCCGCAACGGCCGCGCCTTTGGCCTCAATGAGTTCCGCGTGGGTGCGCTCAATGGCTTTTGCCATGGAGTCGAAAGAAGACGCCAGAACCCCCAGCTCTCCCTGGACCGAGGGAATTTTGCCGCGGGCTCTGAAGTCCCCCCGGCCGAGCATTTCCGCGGCGCGCACCAGTTTGTTGACAGGGCGCTGCAGGGCGTAGCGGGACACCAGAAACGTTACCAGAAATCCGAGCAGGACGGCGATCCCGAGGTCGATCCCGTGGCGCTGGAAGGCGGCGTTTATGGCCGCATACGCATCCTGGGTTTTGATGCTCATGATGTAGGTCAGCGCCCATTGATTGCTGCCGGGCACGCGCACTCGTTGAAACGCCAGGATGCGTTCCCCGGGCGTATCCTCGTGCACGCGGAGGATGTCGCTGTCGGCAAAGGACTGCCGGATGGCCTGGCTTTCTTCCCGCGGAAGAGTCCGCGTGTGGGCGAGAGTGTCTTGCATGTGGGCGTAGATGATTTCCCCGCTGTCGTCGGCCACTACCAGAGAGGCACGGGGCAAAAGATCCATGGGGCCTGCCCGGGTGATTTTGGGAATGTCTATGGCGGCGATAAGCACGCCGCGTACCTCCCCCGTAGCGACAACGGGATACAGGCAATAGATATTCGGGGTGCCGGTCGTGTCATCGCGGATATAGCGGCTGATGGTGAAGGCGCGCTTGTCCCGCACGTCGTGTATGCAGGGCAGGGCTTCCGCATTGATCTGCGTGCCGAAGCTCTTACCGGAGGCGATGACCCGGCCGTCCGTATCCGTCAGGATCAGGTTGGAAAGTTCCGCATTCTCGTCCAGCAGGCCGGAGAGCAGGTTCTGGCAGGACTCGCTGTTCAGGCCGCGCACTACATCCACAAGGGCCAGGGTGGTGAGCAGCTTGCGCGTGCTGTCAATGACGCTGATCTGCCTCGCGCTCAGCGCCTGGACCAGTTCCTCTATTCTGGCCTGCATGGCCGCCTTGTCCGCGCTGTTACGCTCAAGGCTGATGCGGCAGATGATGAACAGCGCGGGAATGCACGCCAGAAACACCAAAAAGTAGAGCGTACGGTTTATGCGTCCGGAAAGAAGGTGCGTCATGGCAAAAGAACCTGAAAGGAATCGCGGTTTTTTTGCAGGAGCTGCCCGGGAAAAAGGACAGCCGCCAGTTTTGCGGAAACCGGCGATCTCGTTTGCCGTACTGTCAAAGGTGCCATACGCGTTACCCGCTTCCGCCACCCGGGGCGCCGTCCGGAACCCGCTGTTGCCCTGCCGGTGCCAAAGCGGCATACCCGCCGTCAGGCATTGGACACTGTGCTGATTGATTGAGCACTCTGTAGCGGCCGCGCATAACCACAGCTCCAAACGAGGCTGCCATCCGCAACTGTAGCCGTGATGCAGTCCACGTTCCGGCCTTACTGTCACGCGAATTCCGCTCTACCGGATTACTGTATAATCTTGTGCGCTTATGCGCAAGATGAAATTGGTTATTATGTAGAGAAAATATACGTAACGTAGCTGATACGTACAGTGGGAGGCCGGGCAATCAGCGTACCCACTTGCGCAGTGTTGCAAAAAGGACGGCGACATCTATGGGTTTGGAGGCATAGTCGTTCATGCCTGCGGCCAGGCACTCGGGGAACTCTTCCGCAAGGGTGTGCGCCGTCATGGCGATGATCGGCAGCCCGGCAAAGCGGGCGTCCTTTCTTATCCGGCGGGCGGTTTCAAAACCGTCCATGACCGGCATCTGCAAATCCATGAGTATTGCGCTGAAGGGTTCGTCTTCCGGCTGTCCGGCGAGCCGCTCAAGGGCTGACCTGCCGTTTTCGGCCAGGACGACCACGGCCCCGGCGCTGGTCAGGATTTCATCGGCAATCTGCCTGTTGACGGGGTTGTCGTCCACCACCAGAAGGCGCGCACCCTGCAGGAAGAGGGAGGCGTGCGCCTGGTCTTCCCCGCCGGAGGAAGGCCGGGCCGCGTTTTCCGGCAGGCCGGTTTCCCCGGACCTTTCCTGCAACAGGGCCGACTGTTCTTCCGGGACAGGGGCAAAGGGAATGGACAGGGTAACCGTGGTGCCTGTCCCCGGGGAGCTTTGCATCGAAAGGGAGCCCTGCATGAGCGCAAGGAGCCTGCGGCTGATGGCAAGGGAAAGGCCCGAGGCGCTTCCGAGGGGGAAGTCCGGAAGTTCGCTTTCGTCCCCGGAGGAGAAGCGGGCCAACTGTTCCTCGGACATGCCGATGCCGGTGTCGGCAATGACGAATTCCAGCGTAACGTGGCCTCCGTCCGCCGGCAGCGGGGCGCAGGCCATGCGCACTTCGCCTTTTTCGGTATACATGACGGCGTTGCCCAGAAAGGTGGCGAGCACCTGGGCCAGATGCAGGGGGTCTCCTGTGACGGCACGGGGCAGATCGGGCGCGAACCGCACGGCGAACGCGATGCCTTTGGCCGTCGCTGCGGCGCGGGTTTCCTGCACAAGAGGAGCCAGGGCCTCGCGCGGATCAAAGGTGAGGTGTTCGAGCAGCATTTTGCCCGCTTCAATTTTTGAGAAATCGAGTATGCGGTTGATGACGGCCAGGAGGTTGACGGACTCCGCATGGATTTTATCGAGGTACCCCTGTTGCTGCTCCGTAAGGCCGCTACGCTGGGCAAGATAGGTCATGCCGAGGATGGCGTTCATGGGCGTGCGAATTTCATGGCTCATGTTGGCCAGAAATTCGCTTTTGGTCTTGCTGGCGGCGTTGGCCAGATCGCGTGCGTGCGTCAGCGCCCGTCCCCGCGTTTCCAGGGCCTCGGCCATCTGGTTGAAGGATTCCGCCAGAAGGGCCAGTTCGCGCGTTATGGGGATGCCCGCGACGCGTGAGGACAGCTCGCCCTCTTTCAGCTTGCTTGCCACGTTGATAATGCGCCCCATGGGCGCGAGCAGCAAACTGCGGCATATATGCCAGGTGAAGGCGGCTGCAAAGAGCATCGCCAGCAGCAGCAGAAGGATGTTGCGCAGCATCACCTCCCGCATCGGCGTGGACAGTTCGCCGGTAAAAGGCGTGCCCAGGACGACAAAGTAGGGGGCGTCCGGGCGGTCGTCCAGAAACAGCTTGGCAAAGATCACAGGCGGCCCGGGAGCCGCTTGCAGGGTGCCGTTACGCAGGGGGGAACGCCTGATATGCTCCAGCGTCGACTCGACGAACGCTGTGGCGGCCAGGCCGGCGGGCGGCCCGTCCGTTGCGGAGGCAGAAGGCGCCGCGGGAGTGGGGCGTACGGGCCTGCCGTCTTTGTCCAGCAGAAGAACGCGCACGCTCGGCCGGTTGTGCGGGCCGGCGGCTTCCGTAGAGGGCACGCTGACGGGCAAAGAGAGCAGCAGCATGGCGCTGACGGCATTGTCCCTGCGCACAGGGCAGAGACAGTTGATCAGGGGCAGGCCGGTTTCCCGGCTGATATTGCCGGGAATGAACGGCAGCACGGTGAAGGAGGGGCTTGTGACGGCTGAGAGAAACTGGAGGCGTTCCGCCAGGGACAGAGGAGGGGCATTCGGCAGGGCCGAAGCCAGGATGTTGCCTTCCAGGTCGCACAGCCTGATGTCGCCGTATATGGGAGAATCGAGCCGCAGATTGTTGAAAAGGGCCGCGCAGGCGTTGAGGCGCAGTTCTGTGACTTCGGGCAGCCGGGCGAGGGTGTCGAGCAGCATGCGTGTACTTTCCACCAGCAGTTTTTGCTGGTAGGCGACGCGCTGCACCGAGGCGGCTGCCTCTTTTTCCGCGGCATCGCGCGCGGAACGGCCGCTGTCGTACCCCGAATACAGGATAAGGCCGAGAGCGGGAAACAAGGCCAGCAGCACGATGAACGTGACGATTGCTTTGATGGAACCGGGAAACGCCAGTTTCATGCGCGCAGCCTTTGCCGCCGGAATTCCCGGGGCGGCAGAATAACACGGCGCCCTGCCGCAGGCGGGCAGGGCGCGAAAGCGTTTTATAGTCGCAAGAAGGGCAACACGCTTAACCCTGGTAGGCGTTGTTGTCTATCACCCAGCACAGCTTGCCGTTGTGCGGACGGACCATCTGGGCGGGCAGCATGGGGGACGCCATAAGATTGAGGGCCGTGGAAAGAATATGGTTCTTTGCCCGGCCCGAGGCCATGAAAATGCAGCAGCGCGCATTGTTGAGCAGAGGCAGGGTCATGGTCAGGCGGGCTGTGCCGACCCCGGACGGGTAGGCGTCCATGACCAGCCGCTCCGTCTCCTTCAATGCCGGATCGCCGTGGAACAGCGAGGCCGTATGCCCGTCCGTGCCCACCCCCAGCAGAATGCAGTCGAAGCGGGGAAATTCGCCGGGCATGAGGCAAAAGTGGTCTCCCAGCAAGCGCTCGTACGAGCGGGCGGCTT
The DNA here is from genome assembly GCA_031556355.1 of Desulfovibrio sp. Taxonomy (GTDB): domain Bacteria; phylum Desulfobacterota; class Desulfovibrionia; order Desulfovibrionales; family Desulfovibrionaceae; genus Frigididesulfovibrio. The sequence continues at coordinate 9,652 of JAVBTB010000078.1, forward strand.
TTTCCGGCTGTTCCTCGCCCTTCATGCGATAATAGCGGGTGGCCGCCACATGGCTCAGGAGTTCCGTGCGGGCCATGCGGTAGTTGCTTTCCTCGCTTTCCGGGGCAACGCACCGTTCATCCACCCAGTACACGACGGTTTTCGACCAGTCTATTTTCTGTTCCCAGGCCGCGCTCGCCAGCAAGCGGTACAGGGGCACGGGAGTTTTCCCTCCGGCAAGGGCAATGGTGAACACCCCGCGTTTACCGATGGCTTCGGTATACTGTGTGAGAAGTATTCCGGCCGCTTCTTCGGCCATGGCTTGCGTGTCGGGGGTGACGTAGAGGGAAAGGTGTGTGGTCGGCATGCGATATTCCTTGCTTTGCGCCTGCATGTAAAAACATTGTGGAGTGCCCCATGCTATCCGAAGCTGCCATAAAAATCCAGTTACCCGGCTTTTCGGCGCACGGCAGGGACAAGGGGCTTGTCCGCGCGTCCCTGTGGGTATACTCTTCACCATGCGCCGCGCGAACGCCTGTCGGCGGGGCGGGTGCGCCAGGCTCGGCCTGTATTTTTTACAGTCAGGATGGCGGCTGTGACGGATTCCCTGCTCATTCTCGCCGTGGCTTTCGGCCTTGTGGGCGTGCTTGCCGCGGGTATGGCTCTGCGTGCCGGGAAAAAGGCGCGCAGGCAAGGCAACGACGTTCCTCTCTGCATGTCGCGCCGGGGACACCACACCGGTGGCTGTCCCTGCCCTCTGACGGGCAAGGGGGAACCGCCTCCGGATTGCAGTTTTTTCAGGGGAAAGGGGCCGTGACACGGATCCGGAGAACGATCTGCGCCCCCCTGCCGGTTTTGGGCGCTGGGAGGGAATGCTTTTGTAACGCCGGCTACAGGCGGCGCTTTCCCCTTGTACAGTGGGCGGCATTACGGTAATTTACCTGCTTGCCCCGGGAAGACCCGGGCATGGCGCCGTCCGTCTCTTTTCCCTTGTGCTTTTTTCCTTGCGGAAGGACATATACATGCTGAACAAACCCCGTATGCTCACTCCCGGCCCCACCCCTCTGCCCGAACGGGTGCGCCTGGCCATGGCCCATGACGTCATCCACCATAGAAAGCCTGCGTTCAAAACCCTTATGGGCGAAGTGCAGGAGGGACTGGGCCATATTTTCGGCACCCAGCAGGTGGTGCTGCCGCTTGCCGCTTCCGGTACCGGCGCCATGGTGGCGGCGGTATGTTCCCTGTTTGCGCCGGGAGAAAAGGTGCTGGTGGTGGAAGGCGGCAAGTTCGGCGAGCGCTGGACCGAGATCTGCCGTTCGTACAACGTTGAGCCCGTGATTCTCTCCGTGGAATGGGGGCAGGGCGTAGATCCGGCCTCCGTGGCCGCTGCCCTGGATGCGGACAGGGATATCCGCGGCGTGCTGGTGCAGCTTTCCGAAACCTCCACCGGCGTGCAGCACCCGGTGGAAGCCCTGGCCGACATAACGCGCGGCCGCCCCGTCCTGCTTGTGGTGGACGGCATTTCCGGGGTGTCCATCGCCCCCTGCCCCATGGATGCCTGGGGCATAGACTGCCTGCTCACCGGCTCGCAAAAAGGCCTGATGCTGCCGCCGGGCCTCGCCCTGATTGCTCTTTCCGAGCGGGCCTGGGACAAGGCGGAACAGCAGCCCGTGCGCAACTTCTACTTCAACCTGCCCAAGGAACGGGCCAACGCCCAGAAGCGGCAGACCAATTTTACCTCGCCGGTAAGTCTCATCGTCGGCCTTGCGGAAAGTTTGCGCATGTTCCGCGAAGTGGGGCTTGAAACAGTGTACCGCAAGCAATGGGCGCTTACCTCCATGGTGCGCGCCGGGGTGGAAGCCCTCGGGCTCACCCTGTTCGCCAAAGAGCACTTCGCCTGGGGCGTTACTTCCATTCTGCTGCCTGAAGGGGTGGATTCGGGCAAACTGCTGGCCCATGCCGCCGAGCAATACGGCGTTATCATGGCCGCCGGGCAGGACAGTCTGAAAAGCCGCATGGTCCGTCTGGGACACATGGGCTGGGTGGACTACGCTGACATGGCCGCCGGGCTCTACGCTCTGGCCGGTTCCTTCACCGCCTGCGGCGGCTACCTCGGCAGCCGCAACTACCTGGAGCATGCCCTGAACACCTATTTTACGGCGTATGAACAGGGGCCGCCCAAAGCGGGCGCCGGAATGGCGCGGTAGGGAAAGTCAATTTTGAAGTTGCCAAGATCTCGCATTGCCTCCGGCAGCCAAAGGGACAGCGGCCCCCGCGTGGGGGATGCCCCCTTTGGAAACCCCATTTTGTGAGCAGACTCACGTGAACCATCTCAAAGGTAATTTACTGTAGGCCCCCCCGGCGTTGTATACCAGGGCACTGCCCACCAAGGAGGATACCATGGCGGAACATCGGGAAAAACCCTCCGCATCCGCGGGGCAAAGCGCGTGCGGCTGCTCCGGAGGGCATGACTGTTGCGGCGGGAAGGAAGCGGGGAAGGAGCGCGGCGGCGATGCCGCCATGCCCGTGGTGTCGTTCTCGACCTTTGTCCTCTCTCTGGCTTCTTCGGCACTGGTACAGCTCGGCGAGGTGCCGGATCCGGCAACAGGCGCCCGCTCGGAAAACATTCCCCTGGCAAAACACACCATCGATCTTATCTCCATGCTGCAGGACAAAACCAGGAACGGTCTTGATGCGGAAGAAACCCGCCTGCTGGAAGGGCTGCTCTACGAACTGCGCATGAAGTACGTGGCCAAAAAATAGCCGCGCGCCAAAGCGGCAAAGGAACAGCTATGTCCTCTTCTTCCATCCGTGTCGGCCTGGTCGGGGTGACCGGCTATACGGGCATGGAACTCACCCGTCTGCTGGAAGGGCACCCGCGCATGCAACTGGTGCGCGTCACGTCGCGCAAGGAGGCCGGACAGCGCCTTGCCGAGCTGTATCCCTTCTTGCAGGGTTTTGCTTCCGGCGAGTTGACCGTGACCGTTCCGGACGTTCCGGATCTCGCCGCCGCCTGCGATCTGGTTTTTCTTGCCATTCCCCACGGCGCGGCCATGACCATGGGCGCGGAGCTTGTGGCCGCCGGAGTGAAGGTGGTGGATCTGTCCGCCGACTACCGCCTGCGCGACAGTGCCGTGTATGAGCAGTGGTACAAAACTCCCCATACGGAGGCGGCCTGCCTGGCCGAAGCCGTCTACGGCCTGCCCGAACTGTATGCCGAGGCCGTGGCCCGCGCCCGTCTCGTCGCCAACCCCGGCTGTTACCCCACAGCCTCCATTCTTGGGCTGTACCCCGCCCTGGCGGCGGGGCTGGTGGAAGCGGAAGACATTGTCATCGACGCCAAGTCCGGCACCACCGGCGCGGGCAGGAGCGCGTCCGTGGGGTCGCTGTTCTGCGAAGTGCAGGACACCTTCCGCGCGTATAACCTGGCCAAACACCGGCATACCCCGGAAATAGAGCAGGAACTCGGCCGCATCACCGGGGCTCCCCTTGCCGTGTCGTTCAATACGCACCTGCTGCCTGTCAACCGGGGCATTCTGGCTACCATCTACACCAAGCTCAAAGACCCTGCCGCGTCTCCGCGCGCCCTACATGAGGCGTACGCCAACGCCTACGCTCCCCACCCCTTTGTCCGCGTGCTGCCATTGGGCAGCCTGCCCGAACTGCGCTCTGTGCGCGGCACCATGTTCTGCGACATCGCCTTGGTCCATGACCCGCGCACCGGGCGTCTAATCATCGTCTCCACCATCGACAACCTGTGCCGCGGCGCTTCCGGCCAGGCCATCGCCAACGCCAACCTGATGCTCGGGCTGCCTCTGGAGACGGGGTTGCGGCTGGCTCCCCTGGTGCCCTAGGGCTTGTCCATACATACGCGTTTCGCGGCCAAATACTTCGTCAAAGCCGTTTTTTGCTCCGGTCGAGTACGATAAGAGTACACTCCCTCCGCAAAAAACGGCTTTTCCTCGTCTTTGCCTCGCGCTCCACGTATGTATG
>JAVBTB010000083.1:0-12102 GCA_031556355.1 Desulfovibrio sp.
GGCGCCGCGGCCCCCCCCGCCGCCGCCCCGGGCCCCCCCCCGGCCCGTCGGTGTCGGGGTGGGGGGGGGGGTCCGCCGTGTGGGGGGGTGCCGTGCGCCCCGCGCGGCCCCCCCCCCCCCCCCCCCCCCCCCCGCTCAACAAATCAAGCCATTGAGCCGCCCCATACCCCAAAAACGCGGGTGCAGGGGGCCGCTGCCCCCGGCCAGGTGCAGGACAGCGTCCTGCCCGCCGGAGGCATTCATTCTTCTTTCTAAAACTTGCGCACTTTTCGCAGCCAGCCGGCCGGGGCGGGGGCTTTGCCGGTCTGGATGGAGGAGTACATTTCGTACAGGGCGCGGGAGTGTTTGCCGATGTTGCCGTCACCCACGGTGTATTCGGTGCCGTCTTCCATCACGTATTTGCCGACGGGGCTGACCACGGCCGCGGTGCCGAGGCCCCCGGCTTCGATGATCTCGCCGGCGCGCACGTCTTTGAGGAAGGAGTCCAGGGGCAGGCTTTCCTGGCGGGCCTTGATTTTGCCGGCAGCGGCGAGTTCCAGCACCGTCAGAGAGGTGACGGACTGCAGGATGGTGTCGGTGAATTCCGGGATGACGAAGGTGCCGTCCTTGAGCACGTGGTAGTGGTTCATGGACCCCACTTCTTCAATGTGGGTGTTGGCGGCGTTAAGGTAGAGAACCTGATCCGCGTGGAATTCATGGGCGTATTCGGCGGCGCGCAGGGAGGAGGCGTAGTTGCCGCCGGTCTTGCCCGCGCCCGTGCCGCCGGAGACGGCCCGGTGGAACTTTTGGGTGATGAGCAGGCGGATGGCGTTGGAAAAGCCCCCGCTATAGTAGGGGCCGCTGGGGGACAACATGATGCAGAAGATATAGTTCTTGCTCGGCTTGACCCCCAGGGCGTCCTGGGTGGCGAACATGAAGGGGCGGATATAGAGCGAGGATTCGGGGATGGAAGGGCACCATGCGCGCTCCGTGTCGATGAGCCGCTCCAGGGCTTCCATCTGTATTGCGGGATCGATGGAAGGCATGCAGATGATGCTGGCGGAGCGGTTCAGGCGCTCGGCGTTCTTGTCGCCGCGAAAGATATAGATTTCCCCGTCCGGATGGCGAAAGGCCTTGATGCCCTCAAAAATGGTCTGGCCGTAGTGCAGGCACATGGCGCCGGGCATGAGGGCGATGGGACCATAGGGTACGATACGGGCGTCGCGCCATTCGCCGTCGCTGTAGTCCATAAGAAACATATGATTGGTGCGCAGGGTGCCGAACCCCAGTGACTGGTCCGCCGCGGGCGGGGTCTTGCGTTGTGATTCCGGCAGAAGTTCGTAACGGATGTGCATTGAAAAGCTCCCGGGCTGAGCAAATGGGTGACCGGGGCGCATATGGGGTAACGGAAAACCGGTGCCGCGCCTCGTGTATCGTAAGTCAGAAAATTTGCTCCTTTTCAATAGTGATGTCAACCGGGGGAGCACGGGCCGTGCAGGTTCAGCGAGTCCCGCGTTGAGCGTATTGTACGGGCCTTGGCGAACGGGGATATTTGCGGCATACTCCGCGCAAAAAGGACGGACCGGCTTTTCCATGACGCACAGAACAGGGCCTTCGGGCGCTTCTTCCGGCGCTTTGCGCGCAGATTCCCATGGGCGGCCTTCGGGGCCGTCCGGGGGGCTTGTTTCCGGGCTGTCGCGCTGGCTGGCCGTGCGTTTCGGGCACCTCGGCGACGTGCTCTTGACCACGGGAGTACTGCGGTACTGGGGAGAAACGCGCGGACTGCGTTTTCATGTGCTCACCCGCAAAGAATGGGCGCCTGTATATGAAGGGCACCCTTTTGTGGACAAGGTCGTGGGGGTGACGTCCGCCGAGATCAACGGAAGGCCGTTGGTGGATCTGTGCCGCCGTCTGTCCGGCGAATATGCGGACTTCGGCCTGCTGGATCTGCACGGCAACCTGCGCTCGCGGCTGTTGTCGGCCGTCTGGCGGGGGCCTGTGGCCCGCTATACGAAAATGAGCGCACAGCGGCGGCTGTTCCTGACCTCAAAAGGGGCCTGGTTCGGCGAGGAACTGCGGAGCCTGTCCACGGCCCAGCGCTACGCGCTTGCCCTTGGGGACGATGCGCCTCCCGCAGGCATGCTGCGCCCCTGCCTGTTTCTTGCAGAAGCGGAGCGGAAGCGGGCGGAGGAGACGATAGCCGGGGTGTGGAAGGAAGGGGTCAGACCCGTGGCGTTGCATCCCTTTGCCACCCACAGCCTGAAAACCTGGCCGGTAGGGCACTGGCGGGAGTTTGTGGAGCGCCTGGAGGCGGCGGGCATTCCCTGGCTGGTCGTCGGCAAGGGGCACGTCCTGTTCCCCGGATCGCCGTATGAATTTACCAACGCCACCACCCTGCGGGAGACGGCGGCTTTGCTGTCCTGCTGCCGGGTGCTGGTTTCGGGTGATTCCGGACCCATGCATCTGGCCGGAGCGGTGGGAACGCCGGTGCTGGCTCTTTTCGGCCCCACCACGCGGGAGTGGGGGTTTTATCCCACCGGGGAGGACGACGTGGTGCTGGAGACGGACCTTCCCTGCCGTCCCTGTTCCCTGCACGGCGGCGCGCCTTGCCCGCGCGGTGGGGAATGTCTTGCCGCCATCACGCCGGAACGGGCCATGCAGGCTCTTGCGGAGCGTGGATGGAGCCGGGTGGAGGGCCTATGACCGGACCGGGCGTGCCTGAAGAAAAGCCCGGACAATGCGGGGCGGATGCCGAGGAAGCCGATTTTTCCCGGCTGCTGCAACTGGCGGGCGATGCCGGAACCTCCATGGATACCCTGCGGGAAGCCGCGGGAATGCCGGGGCGGACTGCCGGACCCGGCGGTGAAAAGACGCCGGAAACCGCGACAGGAGGTGCCGGAGCGGAGACGGGCGCTACGAAGGAATCTTTTATGGACGCCGAGGGCAACCCGGTCTGGATTTCCATCTCCGTCCCGGAGCCGGAACAGACCGGCGAACAGTATTCCGGACACGATGCAGGCGCCGGGGCAGGAGACAGGCTGTTCCCCCGCCGTGAACGCATACGGGCCGGCCGCTTTTGGGTGAAGCGGGCGGCCAGGGCCGGAAAGGATGCCGGGAAGGATACGCCGAGGGGACCGGGCCTTTTGCGGATCCTTATATGGGGGCTTGCCGCCGGAGCGGCCATACTGGTAGTGAGGGGCCAGGGGTGTTCTGCGGTCAAATCGTTTTTCAACTAACGGCTGAGGCGGTTTTTGCCCGGATTTCCGGCGGCTTCGTATCTGATTCTTTTCCTGCGGACGGGCAGGCGCTCAAAGGCTTTTTGCATCACCGGCGGGAGACGGCATGGGCAACATTCTTCTTGTGGACGACGACGACCAGTTGCGCAGCAGTTTTTACAACCTGCTGACCATGGAAGGGTATTCCGTTCGCGCGGCGGTTTCGGGCGAGGCGGCCCTGGCCATGGCTGCCGAAGAGATGCCCGACGTGGTCATCATGGACGTTCGCATGCCCGGCATGGACGGCCTGACCACGCTGCGTCTTTTGCGGGAAAAGGAACCCCGCCTGCCGGTCATCATCATGACCGCTTACAGCACTACAGATGCGGCCATTGAAGCCACCAAGTCCGGCGCGTTCGATTACATCCTCAAGCCCTTTGAGATTCCCGACGTGCTCAGCCTTATCGGCAAGGCGCTGGAGGCGGGCCGCGTTATGCGGGGGCGGGTGCTGCTCAGCGACGAAGAAGGGCCGCGGGAGCAGGACGTGGAAGCCCTGATCGGCGTCAGCCGGGCCATGCACCAGATGTACAAGGCCATAGGCCGGGTAGCGCCCACCGACGCCCTGGTGCTGCTGCGCGGCGAATCGGGAACGGGCAAGGAGCTGGTGGCCCGCGCCCTTTACCAGCACAGCCTGCGCAACACCCAGTCCTTTTCCATCGTCAACTGTGTGGCCATACCGGACACCCTTCTGGAAAGCGAACTGTTCGGCTATGAGCGCGGCGCGTTCACCGGGGCATCGGCCAGGCGCATCGGCAAAATCGAGCAGGCCGGGGGCGGCACTATTTTTCTGGATGAAATAGGCGATATGCCCATGAGCATCCAGGCAAAGCTGCTGCGGCTGCTGCAGGAAAAACAAATCGAACGCCTGGGCGGGCGCGAGCCCATCAATGTGGACGTGCGCATCATCGCGGCTACCAACCGCGACCTGGAAGAAGCCGTGAACGAAGGCCGGTTCCGCAACGATCTGTACTACCGGCTGAACGTGGTAACCCTGCATCTGCCCCCTTTGCGCGAACGGGTGGAGGACATACCGCACCTGGTGCGGCATTTTGCCGCCCGCCTGAGTCACGAAATGGACATGCCCGCGCCGGAGTTCACCCCCGGGGCCATGCAGCGTCTGGCGGACCATCCCTGGCCGGGGAACGTGCGCGAACTGCGCAACGTCGTGCAGAAGCTGCTTATCTTTAACCGGAGCGGGCGGGTTTCTGCGGAAGCCATTTCCCGCGCTCTGGAGAACGGCGGCTTTGCGGCGGGAGCGGACGGGGCCGGGGGAAAGGCCTCCGCCCTTGCGGAATACGTGCGTCAGGAACTCGGCAAAGGCGGGACGGAAAACGCCTTCGACACCCTGATGGACGCAATGGGCGCGCAGGTTATCCGCGAGGCCCTGGCCCTGTGCTCCGGCAACCGCTCGCGCACGGCGCGCATGCTTGGACTTTCTCGTCCGACCTTACTGGCGAAAATCGATAAATATGGTATATAGGGGTAACCGCCGAGTCCGGATTGTCCGGGAGACTTGACGCGGGGAGATGCCATGCGCCGAATATCCTTGTTTGCCCTTGCCTTTCTGGTCGTTGTCGCGGCAAACGTTCCGGTTGCCCCGGCGGCCTCGTGTTCCCCCGCCCCCCAGACCGACGGGGATTACGGCGATGCGGCTTCCGGAGCTTACCTGGAGGAAGCTCCGGCTTTTTGCCCGCTGGAAGGCGGGCATTCCCACGGACTCCGCGCGGTATCGGCGCCGAAGGCGCAGCCTGCGGCCTACCGGACGGGTACAAAGGCCGCGCGGCCGCTGCAGGACACCCGCGTTTCCTCCGGCTCCGGGCCGGAGAGCGGCGCCTCGGCCCCGCTTTCTCCGTTCTCCCTGTCCACAGAGGCGGGGCCGCCTGCGAAGCCGGCGTCCACCCTGCTGATCTATTTTGAAAACGATCTGTTTTACAACACGGACCGCTACTACACCAACGCCGTGCAGGCCCGTTACATCAGCCCGGATCTGCATACGCTGGCCGAGAATGATCTGCTGCCCGACGCCATCAGCAGGCTTTTGGGGGACGTGCCGTTCCCCGGCAGCCAGAATGCCATGCAGTACAACATATCTCTGGGGGCGGGACAGCAGATCTATACCCCGCGCGATACCCAGATTGCGGAACTGCAACCGGATGACCGCCCTTACGCGGGCTATCTGTACGGTTTCTTGGCCCTGCACGCCAAGAAGCGGGACCGGCTGGATACCCTGGAACTGGCCGCCGGGATTATCGGCCCCAGTGCGTTGGGGGAACAGGCCCAGAACGAAGTACACCGGTTCCGCGACATAGATACCGCCAAAGGATGGGATCACCAGCTTTCGGACGAGCCCGCCGTGATGCTGTCCTGGGCGCGCACCTGGCGGCTGAACGCGGAAGCCTCCGAGCAGGGCTGGGGCTGGGACGTACTGCCGCGGACAGGCGTCAACGCCGGGATACCCTTCACCCAGGCCTGCCTCGGCAGTGAAGTGCGCCTGGGCTGGAACCTGCCGCCGGACTTCGGCTCGTCCATCATCCAGCCGGGTTCCGGCATCTACGCCCCGACAGAGAGCGACGAAGTGATGCAGGCACGCGCCTTCCGGCGCGGCAGCGAGGCTTCCTTCATGGACAGAATGAGTCTGTATGTTTTTGCCGGGGCTGAAGGCCGGGCTGTGGCGCACAACACCTTTCTGGACGGCAACACCTGGAAGGACAGCCCCAGCGTGGATAAATTCCCGCTGGTGGGCGAACTGCGGGGCGGCGTCGGGATGCGGATATACGATGTGCACCTGACCTACACCCATGTATATCGTTCCAAGGAATTCCACGGTCAGGACCGTGGGCAGAATTTCGGCTCCATTACGCTGGGCTATACGTTTTAGTCTTTATGCTATGACGCAGCGTTCAAGGAGCGTTTGATCCGCCTCCCTCTCCACCGGCAGTTCTGCAAAAAGCGAACGTCCCGGCCACCTTAGGCCGGGACGTTCGTACTATCGACAAATACTCTCCGTTTATATCCCCTGTTCAGCTCTGCCGTATCGCCTTCCACTTGGCCTTGAGCCGGGTGATGGCGAGGCCTCCGAACAGGCAGAAGAAGAACCCGGCCACCTTGAGGGTGAAGGGCAGATCCGTCCATCCGCAGGCGCGCTTGAGGGAAATGACGATGGTGATGAAAAAGAACATCTGGAAGATGAATATCTCGTATGAGCTTTTGCCGAGGGCGATTATCCAGGAGAGCTTGGGTATGAACCGCTCGTAATCGCGCAGGGCGAGCACGAAAAAGGCCGTGAAAAAGGCGCTCGGGTAATGCTGGAAGTACCAGTCGTCGGCCCGCAGTATCCACAGGTTCCAGTAGTAGGGAGGAGTGGCGGCCGTATTGCTCAGGTAGCAGGTTGCCCCTATGTACAGGGCTCCAATAAGGGCCAGCAGACGGAAGGCGCCCTTGGAAAAGGGGTTGCCGTCCGCCAGTACCGCGGCCAGGCAGCAGACGAAGAGATAGCGGAAATAGAAAATGCGGTAGAGAAAGCGCGCCTGATCCGCCGTGGTAAAGGCAAAGGGCAGCTCCGCGAGCACAGACAGAAGCAGGGCGATGCCCAGGAATTTCAGATCGGAGCCGACCTTGCCGCGAATCGAAAGCACCAGCGGGAAGAACACGAGGTGCTGGATGATCAGGGGAATGAAATAGCCGCCGGGTCCGAGGTAGCCCATGAGCATGGTGTTGAAGAACAGCTCTATGCCCAGCGGCTCGCCCGTCCACATGTAGTAGATGACCGTGAGCACGGCGTAGGGAATATACAGGGCCAGCGCCTTGGCGGGCAGGGTGCTGTAGTAGCGGCCCAGATCCTCCTTGTTTTTCCGCCAGCCGTTGTTGCCGGTAATGCCGGTGTACTTGCGGCAGCTTAAACTGCCGGTAATACCCGCGGCAAAAAGAAAGATGGGCACCGCCTGCCACACGTGCCAGGGCCCGAGTATCCTGAGCAGCGTCTGATCGCTGAACAGATGCAGGATGATGACGAACGCCGCCGCAAACCCCTTGGCGGTGTCCAGGTATTCCAGGCGGGGCCTTGCGGACGCCCGCGCGGCTTCCCGGACGGCTCCGTCCGCGGGTAGGACTGCGGCGGCGGATTGCTGTGGCATGGGGCGCTCCTTGGATGGGAGGTTTCAGGGCAGGCTGCCCGCGCCTCAGCGCGCGGCCAGGGTTTTTTCCAGGGCCACGGCAAAGCGTTCCAGATCTTCCTTGGCAATGGTCAGGGCGGGCAGCAGCCGCAAGACACGCTCCTGGGTGAGGTTGAGAATGAACCCCTGCTCCAGCAGGGTGGTCCATACCTCTTTGCCGGGAAAGGCCAGCTCAATGCCGATCATCAGGCCCATGCCCCGCACGTCCGTGATGGCGCCGGGGCATTTTTCCCCGACGGCGCGAAAGCGGTCCATGGCCCATTGTCCGAGGGTCGCGGCGCGTTCGGCAAGTTTGTCTCGCTCCATGATTTCCAGCACCTTGAGGGCGACGGCGGAAACCAGCGCGCCCGCGCCGAAGGTAGTGGCGTGGCTGCCGGTCGCAAAGCCTTTGGCCACCTCGTCGGTGCCCATCATGGCTCCCATGGGCAGGCCGTTGGCAAGGGACTTGGCCGTTGTGAGCACATCCGGCTGTATGCCGAAGTGCTGGAACGCCCACCACTTGCCGGTACGGCAGAGCCCGGTCTGCACTTCGTCAACCATGAACAGCAGGCCCTTTTCCCGGCAGAGCCGCTCTATGCCCTGCACGAATGCGGTGGTCACCGGGCGGATGCCGCCCTCGCCCTGCACCATTTCCAGCAGCACGGCCGCTGTTTTTTCGCTGATCGTCTCTTCCAGCAGGCTCAGGCTCCCCCAGGGAATCTGGGTAAAGCCGTCGGGCATGGGCGCGAACCCGTCCTGAAAGCGGGCCTGCCCGGTGGCGGCGACGGTGGCCAGGGTTCTGCCGTGAAAACAGCCCTCAAAAGTGATCACTTCATACGCATCGGTATTTTTGACCCGCTGCTGATAGCGGCGGGCCAGCTTGATGGCCGCTTCGTTGGCCTCGGCTCCGGAATTGCAGAAAAACACCTTGCCGTAATGGGCGGTTGCCAGCAGGCGCTTTGCCAGGGCAAGCTGCTCTTCCTGGTAAAACAGGTTGCTGACATGGATGAGCTTGCGCGCCTGAGCGGCCATGGTCTCGGCGATTTCCTCGTTGCAGTGCCCGAGGGCGGTCACGGCAATGCCGGCCAGCAGGTCGACGTATTCCTTGCCGTCAAAATCCCACAAACGGCTGCCATTGCCGCTTTTGACGGCAATGGGGTAGCGCCCGTAGGTTTTGAACAGCAGGGATTCTTCTTCATTACGCAAGGAGGTGAAAGTAGGGCTACTCATGGCTGACTCCACATATGCTGCAACTGGTATGGTATACGGCATGGCATGATGCCGATACATTATAATCGATGAATCTGCGGGTTCTTGTTCTTCTACGCCCGGTCACTTTTTACCGGTGTGCCCGAAGCCGCCCGCGCCCCTGTCCGTGCCGCCGAGGGCGGTAACCTGGCGAAATACCGGTTGAACATACCCCTGAAAGACAAGTTGCGCAATGCGGTCTCCTCGCTCGACGGTGCGGGGCTCCCGGCTGGTGTTCAGCAAAAAGACGATAATTTCCCCCCGGTAGTCGGGGTCGATAAGACCCACGCCCTGCGCCACGGTCAGTCCCTTTACAGCGCCGAGGCCGCTGCGTGAATAGACAAACCCCGCAATGCCGGGCTGCAAAGGTTCGATAGCAATGCCCGAAGGCACGGCCAAACGCTCGCCGGGGGCAATGACCGCCTTTTCTCCCTCGGGCAGGCAGGCGCGCAGATCGACGCCCGCCGCGCGGGCGGTTGCGGGCGCGAGACCGTCTTTTCCGTAAACGGCTTCCGCGCCGTTGAGGAAAAGCACACAAACGCCAACAGACGGTGTAGAAATACTTGTCACCAGGACTCTCCTGTGGAACAATAGCGGGTATTGGTTCAGGGTGTATTTGCAGCCCCGCCCGGTGGCGGGGTTTGCGGGGCGTTGCAGGGCAATGCGCCGGGTGGCCGGACGGATATGCACTGTGTCCGCGCGGCGGCGTTCCGCTGCCCAAATGAGATGAAAACCGCATTCGGCGGGCAACGGAGCCCTGTTGCGGATTTTTACAGCGCCTTTTGGATGAACCTGTGAACTTACGCGACCATGGGGTGCAAGTCAAAGTTTTGTGGCGGCTTGTGCCGCCGCGTATTGCGGCATCCCAGGGCAAGCCGCTGAGGAGAGCGTATGAAGCCGTTACGGATATTTTCCATCATTCCCAAGCTGCCCCCGGCCCTTGAGCCGCTGTGGTTTCTGGCGCACAATTACTGGTTTGCCTGGAACAACGACATCGAACTGCTGTTCGCCGACATAGATCCACAACTGTGGGCCACAAGTTACAAAAATCCGGTCTGGGTGCTGAACCACGCCACGCAGGACCGGCTCAACGCTCTGGCCGAAGATCCGGTCTACAGGGGGCGCCTTGCCCAGTTGGTGGAGTCGCTGAGCCATTATCTGGCGGCGCCGAGCCCGTATAAATTTGAAGACACCCCTCCGGGCTCCCCAGCCATCGCCTATTTCAGCCTGGAGTTCGGCGTAAGCCTCTGCCTGCCCATTTATTCCGGCGGCCTCGGCATTCTTGCCGGCGACCATCTCAAATCCGCCAGCGACCTGAACGTGCCTCTGGTGGGCATCGGCCTTGCCTACGCCCAGGGGTATTTTCGCCAGTACATGACGCCGGACGGCTGGCAGCAGGAACGGTACCCCGACTATGATTTTGAGCAGATGCCCCTGCGTGAGGCACGTACTCCCACAGGCGAGCCGGCCAAAGTGCATCTCAAGATCGGCGATCGGCCCCTTGCCGCCAAGATATGGGAAGCCAAGGTGGGGCGCATCAGCCTGTATCTGCTGGATACCAACATTGAGGAAAACCCCCCCGAGTTCAAAAGCATCACGGCGCGGCTCTACGGCGGCAACCTGGAAATGCGCCTGTGGCAGGAAATCCTCCTGGGCATCGGCGGCATCAAGGCCCTGCAGGTGCTCGGCCTGACCCCCCAGGTCATGCACATGAACGAAGGGCACTCCGCTTTTGCCGTGCTTGAGCGGGTACGTCTGCTGATGAGGGAGGACGGCCTGCCTTTCGAAGTGGCCGTGGAAGTCGCGGCTTCGGGCAGCATCTTCACCACCCATACCCCGGTCCCGGCGGGGAACGACCGCTTTCCGCCCGCCCTCATGCAGCAATACTTTGAAGCCTACGCCCGCGATATGGGCCTGGCCTTCAAGGTCTTTATGGCCTTGGGACGCGAGGAGCCCCACAACGACAGCGAAGATTTCTGCATGACCGTGCTCGCCTTGCGGCTTTCGCGCTTCAACAACGGGGTCTCCAAACTGCACGGCAAGGTATCGCGCAAAATGTGGCACAAAATCTGGGGTCAGTTCCCCATTGAAGACGTGCCCATCGGCTCCAACACCAACGGCGTGCATGCCCCGACTTGGGTCGCCCCGGACATGGGCGTGCTTTACGACCGCTACCTCGGCCTTTCCTGGCGCGAGGAAGGCGACTGCGGCCGCATATGGCGCATGGCCGGCGGCATTCCCGACACGGAACTGTGGCGCACCCACGAGCGCTTGCGCTCCCGCTTGGTGGACTTCGTGCGCGCGCGCGTATACGCCCAGATGCAGGCCCAGGGCGCGCGCCACAAAGAGCTGCAGGCCGTGGAAAACATCCTCGATCCGGAAGCCCTGACCATCGGCTTTGCCCGGCGTTTCGCCACCTACAAGCGGGCGCGCCTGATCATGCAGGATCTGGAAAGCCTGAGGCGCGTGGTCGGCAACAGGGAACATCCGGTACAGTTCATCTTTGCCGGAAAAGCCCACCCGCAGGACAACGGCGGCAAGCAGCTTATGAAGGAAATCATCTCCCTGTGCCGCGGCGAGGATTTTCGTATGAACATGGTCTTTATCGAGGACTATGACATGGAAATCGCCGCGCATCTCATTTCCGGCTGCGACGTGTGGCTGAACAACCCGCGCCGTCCCCTGGAAGCCTGCGGCACCAGCGGCATGAAGGCCATGTTCAACGGCGTGCTGCAGTTCAGCACTCTCGACGGGTGGTGGGATGAAGCCTGGAAGCCGGACAACAGCCTCGGCTGGGCCATCGGCAAGGGTGAGGAATACGCCGATCCCGATTACCAGGATTTCGTGGAACTCAAGACGCTCTATAAAATCCTCGAGCACGACATCATCCCGGAATTCTACGATCGCGGTCGCAGCGACATGCCCCGCAACTGGGTGGCGAAAATGAAGCGCGCCCTCGTGGACCTTGGCCCGCGCTACCACTCCAACCGCATGGTTCACGATTACGCAGAGGAAGCCTATATCCCAGCCATGCGCAGCCACACGGCCCTGTGCGCCGACGGGTACGCCCCCGCCCGCGAGCTTTCCGAGTGGCGCATGCACATCATGACCCATTGGTCCGACGTGGCCATCAAGGACGTCAAACTCGCCAAGGGCACCGTGGTCTACGTCGGCGATCCTCTGACCGTGGAAGCCTTGGTCTATACCGCCGGCATCGACCTGCAGTACCTGCACGTCGCGGCCTACGCCGGGTCCGTGGCCCAGGACCAGTCCTTCATCCAGCGCAACCTCTTCCCCCTGAAGCCGGAAGGGAGCCCCGTGGACGGCTGGCAACGCTACAAAGGCACCGTGGAACCCGAGGAAGCCGGCCACTTCGGTTTCACCGTCCAGGCCATGCCCATCCACCCCCTGCTCCCCAACAAACACTCCCTCGGCCTCATCCGCTGGGC
>JAVBTB010000007.1:0-110268 GCA_031556355.1 Desulfovibrio sp.
GTGTAACTTTGAAATTACAGATAAGCAGTTTCACAAACGGCATCAGATTATTCACATAATTATGCTAAATTATAAGACATAAACGACACGCTTCGCGGGCATCCGCTACGCGTCTGCCGAGCAATTTCAAAGTGAAATTGCGCTAAGGGCTGAATCTCACTCAGCCTCCCTCTGCAAATGGGAAATCGATATCTGGCGCCAAACAAAATTGCCGCAACCATATGTTCCCCCTATAATCTTCGCAGTATTGGTACAAAAAAATATCTTCACGATTGCGATTTATAAAGTTAAAAATATTTTATGGCATATTGTCTCGTAGTTACATGAAGACACACAAAAGAAAAAATATTGTTTGCCGCAAAATACTTCGCTAATTTGATATTTTTCCTTCAAAAGTTGCTGTTTTCATGCTTTTACGGCCTCAGACTTCTTGACAAAACTCCGTTTAAGGATACAGATAGCTAATCTGCGTTGGAGAACGTTGTGGGATACTGTTCCCAGGTGTTCCCAAGGCAGAAGGAAGGTTCCACAACACACTTTTATAATGAGACAAGCTGCTTGTAGGAGGACTTTATGAACAAATTTATGCGTGCCGGCCTGCTGATGGCCCTTGCCCTGACGTTGCTTGCCGGCTTCGGCTGCGCCAAGAAAAGCGATACCGAAACCCCCGGCGGAGGCGGCAGCGGCGAAGCCGGCTACACCAGCGAAGAGCGCCAGGCCGCCATGCAGATCAGCAGTGGCATCATCTACTTTGAATATGACCGCTATGACTTGCGGTCCGATTCCAAAAACGTGCTGACCCAGAAGGCCGCCGTCATGAAGCAGTTCCCCCAGCTGCGCGTGACCATTGAAGGCCACTGCGACGAACGCGGCACCGAAGAGTACAACCTCGCCCTTGGCGAGCGCCGCGCTCGCGCCGCGTACGACTTCCTGCTCAACCTCGGCGTGAGCGCCAATCAAATGGAGATGGTCAGCTTCGGGAAGCTGCACCCGGCCGTTGAAGGCTCCGGCGAAGCCGTGTGGGCCAAAAACCGCCGCGACGAGTTCAAGGTCTCCAAGCCTCGCTACTAGACGGCACCGTCCCTGTCCCGACCCCCCGCCCGGCGCACGCAGGGCGGGGGTTTTTGCGTGCGGGGGGGGCATTCCGCCTTCTCCCCTTTCACACCTTGGGGTGCCTGAAGCAGGAAACCAGGTGGTCGTTGACCATGCCGGTGGCCTGCATGTGGGCGTACAGCACGGTGGAGCCCAGAAATTTGAAGCCCAGGCGTTTCAGTTCCTTGGCAGCGGTATCGGAAAGGGGGCTGGTGGCGGGGATCTGACGTATGTCCGTCCAGGCGTTCCGCACGGGCTTGCCGTCTGTAAAGGCCCAGAAATAGTTGCTGAAGGAGCCGTGCCTGACGGCCACTTCCAGAAAGCAGCGGGCGTTGCTGACGGCGGCGGCGACTTTCAGCCGGTTGCGGACGATGCCGGGGTCTTGCAGCAGGCGTTCGATATCGGACTCGGTGAAGCGGGCCACCTTTTCCGGGTCAAACCCGGCAAAGGCATTCCGGTAGCCTTCGCGCTTCTTCAGGATAGTCACCCAGGACAACCCGGCCTGGGCCGCTTCCAGCGTGATGAACTCAAACTGGCCAGGGTCGTCGAAACGGGGCACTCCCCACTCTTCGTCGTGATAGCGCATTTCAAGTTCTGACTTCAGACACCAGGGACAGCGGACGGGTTCGGACATACAGGGCTCCTCGGAAAGGGAAGGGGCGAGGCGCGGGCAGGTCTCCGGCGAGCTCCTGTACCGTGATGCACTCAGGCGGATGCCATTCCATTTCCTGGAGCGTCAGCGGAATCAGGGCGATTTGCATAAACATGAAAAGCCCCGCGCCGATTACCAGAGTCCGCGCCAAACGGCGGACAGGGGTAAAGAGCGCGGGGCGTATGCGCTATTCTTCGCCTTTGGTCTTTTTATACTCGGCCACCACCTTTTCGGTAACCGGAGGCGGCGATTCCTCGTAGTGCGAGAACTCCATGGTAAAGCTGCCCTGGCCGCCGGTCATGGAACGCAGATCCGGCGCGTAGCGCAGCACTTCGTTCATGGGTACCTGGGCCTTGATTTCCGTGATGCCGGTGACGGAGTCGGACCCGGACACCTTGCCCCGGCGGCTGGAAAGGTCGCCGATAACGTCGCCCATATTCTCGTCGGGGATGGAGATGGTCAGAGTCACAATGGGTTCCAGCAGAATGGGCTTGCAGGTCTCCATAGCCTTTTTGAAGGCCAGGGAACCGGCCACCTTGAAGGCCATTTCGGACGAGTCCACGGTGTGGTAGCTGCCGTCGTACAGCTTGGCCTTGAAGTCCACCATGGGGTACCCGGCGAGGAAGCCCCGGACCGAAGCCTCCTGGATACCCTTGTCCACAGCGGGAATGTACTGGCGCGGCACGACCCCGCCCACGACGGCGTCCTCAAAGACATAGCCGGTACCGCGCGGCATGGGTTCGAATTCCACCCAGCAGTCTCCGAACTGGCCGCGGCCGCCGCTCTGCTTCTTGTGGCGGCCCTGCACCTGAGCCTTGGCGCGGATGGTTTCACGGTAGGGCACCTTGGGGGTCTTCAGCAGAATTTCCACCTTGTAGCGGCGCTTGGCGCGTTCCACGGCGGTTTCAATGTGCAGCTGCCCCATGCCGGAAACAAGGATGTCGCCGGTTTCTTCGTCACGGCTGAGCTTCAGGGTGATGTCCTCGTCCAGCAGGCGCTGCACCGCGGAGAACACCTTGTCTTCCTCGCCCTTTTCCTTGGGAGCGAGGGCGTAGGAAATAAGCTGGGGCGGCAGTTGCGGCGCGGCCATGGCAAATCCGAGCTTGTCGTCGGACAGGGTGTCGCCGGTATGGGTGTTCTTCAGCTTGGCAAAGGCCACGATGGCGCCGGGCCCCATGGGATCCTTGGTCTGGGCCTGGTTTTTGCCGTTCATCAGGATGGGCGAACCCAGGCGTTCCGCATCGCCGGTGGTCATGTTCTTGAGGGAAGTATCGCTGCTGACGGTGCCGGTGAGCACCCGGGCCACGGTAAGCTGCCCGGCAAAAGGATCGGTGACGGTTTTGAAGATAAAGCAGGCCGCCGGGCCGGTTTCCGCAGGGGTAAGTTCCTTGCCGTCCTGGCCTGTAAAAGGCGGGTGTTCAAGGCCCGAAGGCAACAGCGCTTCGACCGCGTCCAGCAGTTGCGCCGCGCCCTTGTTCTCAAGGCCGGAAACGGCAACCACCGGCACCAGCATGCCGGAGATGACGCCCAGGCGCAGGCCCTTGCCGATGTCCTCGTCCGACAGCGCGCCCTCTTCCAGGTACTTTTCCATCAGAACGTCATCGCATTCCGCGATGTTTTCAACGGCGTTCTCGCGCAGGGAGGCCGCCTCGTCCGCCATATCGGCCGGGATATCCCCGGGAGTGGCGGTGCCGTCGGCGTTGAAGAAAAAGGCCTTGCCGCCGAGCACGTCCACCACGCCCTTGAAGTCCGCCTGCCCGCCGATGGGAGCGTACAGCAGCACAGGGCGGATGCCGAGGATGGCGGACAGCCCGGACAGGGCGGATGAAAAGTCGGCCCGATCACGGTCTACTTTGGTGATGGCGCACACGGCGGGCAACTTGGCCTGCTGCACCGCGGCCCATTGCTTTTTGGTCAGGGGGCGCACGCCGTCAACGGCGTCAATGACGAACACCGCCGCATCCACGCCGGACAGCATCATGTCGATGTCGCCCACAAAGTTGCCGTCGCCGGGCATGTCCACCATAAAGTGGCGGGCTTCTCCCCTGACAAAGGTGGCAAACCCGGGCTGGATGCTGCCCCGGCGTTTGATTTCTTCCGGCTCAAAATCGAGGGCGGTGTTGCCGTCTTCAATTTTGCCCTGGCGGGTGACGACGCCTGCGTGCAGCAACAGCATTTCCGCAAGTGTCGTCTTGCCGCAGCCTCCGGTGCCGACCAGTGCATACGTTCTTTGTGCGTGAATGGCGCTCGACATACAGTGCTCCCTAACGTAACAGTGTCAATGGCAATCCCCTGCCGGACAGGGGAGAAATTCCAGACAACACAAGCTCAAGGCAAAGCGGCATGTGAGAAAGGCCTCGCACCGGCAGGCCGCATCCGTTGCGAAGGTGTTTCCGCAAGGCGTCCCGCGGACGCGGGACAAAGGGCGCAGACCCGGTTCCCGTCTGTACGGGAAACGGCGCTCGTGGAAGAAGCGCGCCCCGCCCGAAACGGCGCGGCAGCCTCCGCCGTTGACTGCACTGTAGAAATTACGCGGGTTCATTGTCAAGGAGTATGGGAACCCGCCCCCTGTTTTGCCGCTAACTTTCGCCCGTATTGCCAATCCCGGCTTTTTTCATGTATACGGAAACCTTGTGCCGGGTTGCGTGCCGGCGCCGGCGACACTGCCGGCGCCGGTGCACATTCCGAAACGCGCGGTCGGGCAAAGCCTTGTTTCCGGCGAGCTCTTCGGCAAAACACCGCCCCGGCATCCAGGAGGCTTTCATGGCGACCAACCATTCCGTTCTGCTCTACGGCCTCTCCACCTGCGTGCATTGCCGCCACGCCCGCGAATTTTTTGAAGAGCAGCACATTCCGTTTGACTGCGTATACGTGGACAAGCTGGACGGGGAAGAACGCGCAAACACCATTGCCGCAGTGCGCAAGCATAACCCGCGCATATCGTTTCCGACCATCGTCGTGGATGACGGATGCTGCGTTCTGGTGGGCTTTAACGAAGACGACGTACGCAAGGCGCTGGATCTATGAGCGCTCCGTCCGAAACACCCCCGGCCTCCGCCAGGGAACAGGCGGAAAAGCTCTACGAGCGCCTGCGGGCCATTCAGGAACCCAAAGGTTTTTTCTTCAACGCCAATACGAAGCTGTGTCTTGAACTGCTGGAGCAACTCCTCGTCACCAAGGCCGCTTTCGGCTACATGGCCTGTCCCTGCAGGCTGGCCAACGGCAGCTACGAGAACGACAAGGACATCATCTGTCCCTGCGAATACCGGGCGGCCGACGTGGCGGAATTCGGCTCGTGCTTCTGCTCCCTTTACGTCAGCAAGGCCTGGAACGAAGAGACCGTTCCTCACGTTATCGTCCCGGAACGGCGGCCACCGGAGAAAATTATTTTTTAGGCTCAGCCCTCGCCCGGGGCTGTTTCTCAACACATTTCGTCCGCGAAAAGCCGCCTGCCTCTGGGCGTAAAGCCGCCGGAGCATCGCTCCGGGCGGCCTTACGTCATTTCCTTCTTGAGCCAGTCCTTTATCTCCGGCGTAGGGGCGAATATGCCCTTGAGGTTGCCGTTGACCGCGCGCAGGCCGGGCAGCAAAAACTCGGGCAACGGCACACTCACGAGATCCACGGCCTTTTCCGAGTTGCGCTCCACCAGCCGCACCACCGGCTCCTTTTCCCAGGTATCCACCACAAAATAGCGGGAGACGTCGTCCTTGGAACGCACCGGGGGGTATTCCGCGTGCCAGTCATTGTTGCCCCATTCCAGATACATGGTCACCGCGTGTTCCGGGGTGAGGTTCCAGTCGATGTCCAGGTGGGCGTAAGGCTTGAGCGTTTCCATATCTGTTTCCTCCCTGGCCGGAATGCCCGCCGGGCGTTGCGCGCCGGCGGGGCACTCGGCGTCTGCCCTACTATAGCTTCCGGGCAGGACACAATCATTGCGGGAAAAAGAAGCGTGCATGCGCGGTTGGTACGTCCACCCCGGCCCACGGACGGGAGGGGTTCTCCGCCGCACGCTCCGGCGGCGCCATTATCCGCGTTCCCGTGCGAAAGGGGGTTATTTCGCCTGGACTTTCACGATTTCGATGTCGAATTTCAGGGTCTTGCCCGCAAGGGGGTGGTTGCCGTCCAGTTCGACTTCCTCGTCGGTGACCCGGGAAATGACCACGTCCACATCGCCGCCTTCCATAGAAAGCTGAAGTTCCATGCCCACTTCCGGGGTAATGTGGGCCGGCACTTCGGAACGGGGAACAACCAGCACCATTTCGTCATTATGCTCGCCGTAGGCTTCTTCCGGCGGCAGGGAGACGGAGACCTTTTCCCCTTCTGCACGGCCGGTGACGGCGGCTTCAAAGCCGGGAATGAGCATTCCTTCGCCCAGAACGAATTCCAGGGGTTCACGGTCGGTGGAGCTGTCGAATTCCGTGCCGTCTTCCAGGGTGCCGGTATAATGAACGAACAGGGTATCGCCTTTTTTGGCCGCCATGGGGTTTTCTCCTGAGGGGCAAAGCCCGGTTGTGCGCGGCCCGAGTCTGCCGGGCGCGGCGCTGGTGGTGCCGCCGTCGGGAGCGGCTGCTGGCAGCCGCTCCGTTGCCGGGCAAAGGCCCGGAAACGGCGTCTCGTGACCATGCGGTGTTGCACCCCACGCCACGCGTGCAAAAATCCGGAAACAGGGTCCGGGGGACGTGATATGTCCCTTTCTGCCGGAAAGAGCATGCCTAGCACAAAAGTCGGCTTCCCACAATTGCCGCGCGGCGCGTCTTCTGTTTGCCCTTGCCAGTTCCCCTGGAAACATGCAAAAAGAAAAGCCTGCATGCGGTATACCGCCCTTGCCCCGTACGGAGCAGCCGCTTGACATTCTTAATGTTTTTATTTTTCACGCTACAACGCACTGCTGAGGAACAATGCCCGCATCTCGGTCTCGCTACAGCTCGGAGCTGCACTTTTTCGGCAATCTACGTCCCGGAGAACTGGTCCGGCAGTTCGGCAGCCCCCTCTACGTCTATAACGAAACCATCCTGCGCACCCGCTGCCGGGAGATGAACAATCTGGTTGCCCTGCCTGGGTTCACGGCCTGCTATTCCACCAAGGCCAACGGCAACCCCCATTTGCTGCGCATCGTCCGCGAAGAAGGGCTGCACGCCGACGCCATGAGCCCCGGCGAGCTTGCCATGCTGCACCGGGCCGGTTTTTCCAAGGATGCCATCTGTTACGTGTGCAACAACGTGTCGGAAGAGGAACTCGCCCTCGCCGCCAGGGAGTCCTCGCACGTAAGCGTGGACTCTCTTTCCCAGCTTGATGCCTTCGGCCGGGTAAACCCCGGCGGCAGCGTCATGGTGCGCGTGAATCCCGGCATCGGCGCGGGGCACCACAGCAAGGTGGTTACCGCCGGCAAGAACACCAAGTTCGGGGTGACCCCGGAAGATTTCGACGCCATGCGCGCCCTTCTCGCCCGCCGCAAGCTCACCCTTGTGGGGCTGAACCAGCACGTGGGCTCGCTGTTCATGGACGCCGGTCCCTTTCTGGAAGCCGCCGCCTGGCTGCTGGAAACGGCCCGCGCGTTCCCCGGCATCCGCCTTATCGACTTTGGCGGGGGCTTCGGCATTCCCTACCATAAGTACGAGGGCGAGGCCCGGCTGGACGTGTGCGATACCGGCGCCCGGCTTACCTCGCTGCTGCAAGGCTGGGTCGCGGAAACCGGCTATGACGGGCGCTTTTTCATCGAACCGGGGCGCTACGTGGCGGCGGAATGTTCCATTTTGCTGGGCACGGTCCATGCGGTCAAGAACAACGGCCCGGTGCGCTATGCAGGGACGGATCTCGGGTTTTCCGTGCTGGCCAGGCCCATGATGTACGATTCTTTCCACGATGTGGAGGTCTACCCCGCCGAGTCCGGCGCCCGGCAGGAAATGGTGCAGACCGTTGTGGGCAACATCTGCGAAACCGGCGACGTGCTGGCAAAAGACCGCCTGCTGCCGGAACTGCATGAAGGCGACATCCTGGGCATTCTGGACGCCGGGGCTTACGGCCATGCCATGAGCTCCTCCTATAACCAGCGTTTCCGCCCCGCCGAGGTGCTGGTGCAGTCCGACGGTTCCGCCCGGCTGATCCGCCGCCGCGACACCGTGGAGGATCTATTGGCGGTGTTTCCTGAATAACGCGGGCCAAGGCAGCTTCCCCCTCATTTCCGATAACCTTCACCCTGTTCCCAGGAGCCGATCATGCGCTGGCAAAACCGAGAGGAAAGCAGCAACGTTGAAGACCGCCGCGGCCAGTCCTCCGGCCGCCTCGGCGGCCTTCCCATCCGCGGCAAATCCGGCCTTATCCTGCTGTTTGTCGTCCTGGTGGCCGGGTACTACGGCGTTGATCTGACGCCTCTGCTGACCGGCGGTCCGGGCGCTCCTTCCGGGCCGAGCGCGCCCTACAAACCTTCTCCCAAGGAGGAAGAGATGGCGCGCTTCAGCTCCGTGGCCCTCAAACTGACGGAAGACACCTGGCAGCCCCTCTTCCGGCAGATGGGCAAGACCTACAAACCGCCCAAGCTGGTGCTCTATTCCGGGGCCACGCAGACCACCTGCGGCTACGGCCAGTCCGCCATGGGGCCGTTTTACTGCCCGGCGGACGAAAGCGTCTATATTGATCTCTCCTTTTACCAGGATATGAAGACGAAGCTCGGCGGCGGGGGCGACTTTGCCCAGGGCTACGTGCTGGCGCACGAGGTGGGGCATCACGTGCAGCATCTGCTGGGCATTGAGCAGAAGGTGCGGCAAGTGCAAAAAGGCTCGTCTCCCAAGGAGGCCAACCAGCTTTCGGTCCTGATGGAGTTGCAGGCGGACTGCTTTGCGGGCGTGTGGGGACACGCCATGCAGCAGAAGAATATTCTTGACCCCGGCGATCTGGAAAACGCCCTCAGGACGGCGGAGGCCATCGGCGACGACCGCCTGCAAAAGCAGCAGTCCGGCCGGGTGGTTCCGGACAGCTTCACGCACGGCACGTCAAAGCAGCGCTACACCTGGTTCAAGCGCGGCTTTGATTCCGGCAACCCCGGTGTCTGCGACACGTTTTCAGCCGGAAATTAGGCTCAACCTCAAACTGCCTGGCAAAGACTTGAAGGTTGCGATCGACGACATGGGCAAAAGCGCCCTCAAGGCCACGCTGAAAAAGATCGTAATTACCCATGACCCGGTGACCGCCCCGGAGGGGGGAACTATCCCGACGGCATAAAATTCGAAGAGGGAATCCTGACGCGCAATTTCGAGCCCGGCGTCAACGGCTTTACAGATCAGATCGAACCCCGCGCCAAGGCCATCCAGAACCTTCTGGAAAACAAGCTGTAACGCGGCAGCGTCCGCGCCGCCGGACTCCGGCGAAAAAAGCGAAAGACCCCGGGAAGTCCCGAGGTCTTTCTTGTTTCTTGTACCGGTTTTTTCCCAAGGAAAAACCGGCAGGAGTTTTTTTATTCAGCCGTGGCTTCGACCAGTTCCGCGAAGGAAACCTTGGAGAGGGCTTCCGCTCTCTGGGGATCCACGTTCACGGCCTTGGCCAGCTTTTCGCCGAAGGCCGCGTCCATCTTCCAGAACATGACCACGGAGCGCAGGCGGATGCGGTCCATGGCGCCGTTCATGCCGGCGGCCACGTTGCCGAGAAAGCGTTCCCGCTGCTCGTCGTTCATCACCTTGTTGTACAGGGCCGCCGGCTGTTCGTAGTCCACGGCGGTAACGGGCTGCACAAAGCGCCCGGTGGCGCCTTCGTACACCACTTCGGGCTCATGCCGCCCGGTAGGGGCGGGGCCGCCCATGCTGTTGGGCCAGTAGTTGGGGCCGGCTCCGCCATGTTCTATGCGGAAATGGAAGCCGTCACGCTGGTAGTTGTCCACGCGGGCGTTCTTGGCCTGGTTGACGGGGATGAGGTGGTAGTTGGAGCCAAGCCGATGCAGGTGGGTGTCGTGGTACGAGAAGAGACGCCCCTGCAACATCTTGTCGGGGGAGGGCCCGATACCCGGCACAAAGCTGCTGGGGTTAAACGCGGACTGCTCCACGTCCTGGAAGTAGTTGTCCGGCGCCCGGTCCAGCACCATTCTGCCGATGGTCATGGGCGGCACCAGCTTGTGCGGCCATACCTTGGTGACGTCAAAGGGATCGTACGGGAACTTGGCCGCCTGTTCCGGCGTCATGATCTGCACTTCCAGCGTCCAGGCGGGGTATTCCTTGCGGGCAATGGCTTCGTACAGATCGCGGGTGGCGTGATCCGGATCCTTGCCGGCCATGACCTGGGCGTCCTCCCGGAAGAGGGCCTTGTTCCCCTGGTCTGTCTTGAAGTGGTACTTCACCCAGAAGTATTCCTTTTTCTCGTTGTACCACATGTAGGTATGGCTGCCGTATCCGTTCATGTGCCGGAAGTTGGCCGGAATGCCGCGATCGGAAAAGAGAATGACCACCTGGTGCAGGCATTCGGGGGTCAGGGACCAGAAATCCCACTGAGCGTTGGGGCAGCGCAGGTTATTGTTGGTGAGGCGTTTTTGCGAGTGGATAAAATCCGGAAATTTCATGGGATCCCGGATAAAAAACACCGGGGTATTGTTGCCGACGAGGTCGTAATTGCCGTCGCGGGTGTAAAATTTGAGCGCAAAGCCGCGCGGGTCGCGGTCGGCGTCAGCAGCGCCGCGCTCCCCGGCCACAGTGGAGAAACGTGCGAACATTTCCGTACGCAGGCCCGGTTTACTGAGAAAGTCCGCGCAGGTGTACTTGGTGACATCAGCCGTGACCTCAAACCAGCCGAACGCGCCCGCTCCTTTCGCGTGCACCACCCGCTCAGGAATGCGCTCACGCCCGAAGTGGGCCAGTTTCTCCAGCAGGACGACATCCTGCATCAACACGGGACCGCCAGGGCCAAGGGTAAGGGAAGTATTGTCCTCGCCAATGGGTGCGCCGAATGCAGTGGTAAGATGGGACGGTTTTTTGGACATGAAGGCCTCCTGGTGTATGAATAACAGTGGGATTACCCTTCCATTATTAGGAATATATCTCAATAATGGAAGCGGCGCAAGTCCTTTTCCTATTTTCAAGTCCACTATTGTACCTGCCCGATCGTATTCCGGACAGGGCCTCAAGGTTTTTTTCATGAAGAACCTTGCATATAGAAACAACTATATCACAAACAAATAAATGCGTCAAAACGTATTCGAAAAAAAACGCCTCTGTGAAACATTTTTTTTTGCAACAAACAAAGCCCCGCCGGAAAACATCCGACAGGGCTTTGCAGCATGGGCGCGTCCGCCGCAGAGAAAAGACCGCCTGCAATATTAGCGGCGGGCAGCGTCCTGGCGCCGTACTTCGTCAAGCAGCCCGGTAACAGAGCTGTGCCACGAGTGGATCATGTGCCGCATCAGTCCCACGTCTTCCGACTTGGCAAGAAGCCCGAGAATGGGCACTCCCCGGCCGTAGGCCGCGCCTACTTCGGCCCAGGCGTCGCACCCGGAAGGGCCGAGGTAGATGACCAGATCCGCCCCGGTGGCGGAAGAAGCGCAAAAATCAAAGACCCGCCTGCCTTCATCGGAATTGATAAAGTGGGTCAGTTCCAGCCGCGACAAAAAGGCTTCTTCCGGCCTGCCCTCACGCATCCAGGAAAGGATTTCGTGCCCGGCATCCTCCAGCCGTTCCGTAAGCATTTCAACGGCGTGCTGGTGCTTCCACGATGCTGCGATGTAAATTCTCATGCCTTCTCCCGCTCTTGTTTGCGCGGAGTATGCCATGCCTCACCCCGGAAAGCTACCGGAAGAACGCGGGAGTGCCGCCGGGATCTCCCGCCGCCCGGTTCCGGCAGCGCACTTGTCGTTCATGATAAAATCCCGGACCAGGTTCCCCGACCGACCGCCGGAGGCCGCGGGGTCCAGGCTGATGACCTTGCTGTCCTGTCCCCCGAACTCCAGAATGATCCCTGTGGCGGGGAAAAGATGGGCAGCTCCGCGCGCATGGCAGGAGATTTCCGTCACCGTTTTGGTGGCGAACGGCAGGGAGACCCGCCCGTAACCGGTACCCACCACCGCCGACAGTGCCTCCGGGGCGATCCCCGCCTCTGCGCAGGCCCGCGCCAGAGCCGTTTCTCCTGCCTCGCGGGAATTCCACCCGGTGGGCGGTACAGCCCGGCCGGGCACAGCGCCGCTCCCGGCCTCCAGTATCAGGCATTTGGCGGCAACAGAGCCGATATCGATTCCTGCGACCCGCATGGCGTTGCTCCTGCTTGTTTGAAGTTGCCCAAGAGTTACATTGCCTCCGGCGGCCAAAGGGATTGAATCCCTTTGGAAACCCCATTTTTTGTCCGGCACCGGTGGACAACTTCAAAATTGATTTGCGCTAAAAAGAAAAGTCCCGCACCTGAAGTACGAGACTGACGCTGTGAGTCCTGTTGCCGCGCGATCCCTGCAACAGCGGGATCCGCAACAATCACGCCGTTAAGGATATTCTTGAGACAACCTGCCCCACAGCGCGAAAAGTCAGGTCATGCCCGGGCGCAGAGCAGTCTTTCCGCAGTTCTTGTCACCGGGAAACGTCCATCCAACACTCCTCAGCACCTGCCCCGGCAAAAAACATTACCGGCGAGGGGTTGACTTCTTTTTTCCACACAGCCACCGTTTCTGCTATATCCGTCATACCCACGGCCCGTCCAGAGGAAACAGCGCCGCTCCCGCCAGCAGAACGGCCAAACCCAAAGCCGCCGCGCAACGGCCCGGATGCAAAGGCTCACTGAAGCGCCACCGCTCCGGGGCGTCCAGCCCCCGGGAAACGACCGCCACAGCCTGCGCCCAGGGCCGCAGGGACAACAGCCGGAATATATGCGCAAACGCCATGCGCCAATAAGCAATACCGGCATCCGGCAACCCTCTTGAGCGGGCGGCCAGGCGGACCTGCCCCAAAATATGGTGCACAGCGGGCAGGTACTGGGCCATAAGGGCCAGCGCAAGGGCGCATTTCCAGACATTCCTCCCGCCCAGGCGGGCCGGAACCCAACCCAGGCACCAGGCAAGGGCCAGGCCGAGGCTGTACGGAGAAGTCAGGCCGGTCAGGGCAAGACCCACCCCCATAAGCGTGGCCAGACGAAGAAACAGCAGCCCGGCGTCACGCCCCGCCTGCGCAAGGCCCGCGACCTGCACATCCGGTGCGCCCCCTGTTGTGGGAACAAGCCCGGCGGCGGCGCGGCCCGCGTCTTCCGAAACGCCATGCAGACCGGACATGCCTGAGGTTGCGAGTTCCCACAGCGATGGGGCGGCGTCCAGAAGAAATTTCATAAGCGCCCAGAACAGGGCGAAGTACAGGGTCCGGCGCAGGGAGCCAAGTGGAAGCCGCCGCAGGAGCGTGCCGCCCCCGGCCTGTCCGGCGCACAACAACAGACCGAGGCCGCAAAGATAGAGGCCAAGAGCAAGCGCCCCCGCCTTCCAGACCAGCGCCCCCATGAGAAAAGAGAGCAGAAAGCAGAGGCGCGGGTCGCGGAAAATTCCCACCGCCGGTCACTCCACCAGATCGTGGTGCACGGAATAGTCCATGGGCTGCATATGGCATGCGCCGCACTTGCCGCCCGCTCCCAGCGGCGCGGCAGCCTGCTGGTACTGCAAGGGTTGCAGGTTGTCCCGCTCGTCCCCCAGCGGGCTGGTCGCCGGGTACACGGCGTGCGGCGAGCCGTGGCAACTCGGGCAGCGCAGCTTGCCGGTATTTTCCACGCTCTGGGAAAAGAGTTCCGAGGCGTCCTTGGTCCACTTGTTGACGGCCGAGGCGGTATCCGCCGCCGGTTTGGCCTGAAAGTCGTGGCAGCCCGCGCATTGGGGCAGATTCACCCAGGGGGTGCGCGGAACGACGAATCCTGCGGGCGTCATCACGGCGCCCGCGGCGGCTGTTTCCCTTGGCGCGCTGGAACCGGCCTGTGCGGCGGACGGGCCGGAGTCCTGCCCCGCAGGGGATGCGGGAGCCGCATTCCCCTGCCCGAGCGATTGCAGGCGCGAGGCGGCCGCGCGTTTTCCCTTGGCCTTTTCCGCCAGCAGCAGGGAAGCGGCGTGCTGTTCCATGCCGCCGTGGCAGCGCGTGCATTCCAACTGCCACAGGGCATGGATATCGCGGGAAAAGCGGGTGTGCCCGCTTTCCGCAGCCGGGTGGCAGGAGGCGCAGCCTTCCTGCCCTACCAGCCCCATGGACGCGTGAAAGCCGTGTATGGCGGTGGAAAGGTTCAGCCGTTCCGGGACGCTCCCGTGGCAGGAGAGACAGTTTACCTTTTTACCGCCGGCGGCCTGCTCCACCAGCGTGGTGCGGTTGCGGCGGTCGTGCACGGCCAGAATCTGCCCGGCCGTGGCCTCGCTGATGCCCGCAACGCCCGCGGTCTTCCAGGAGCCGGTGTGGCAGTTCAGGCAGCCCATTTCCGTGGAGACAGGCAGCACGGCGTTCGTAGTCGCCAGCACTTCCCCCTTGGCGTTCACGGCTTCCACCGTCACCAGGGGATAGGGATTGAACGAGACGGGAGCCGAAGCGGAATACGGCAGCACGGGAATGGGGAGCGACGCATAGGAAAAGGTATCGGGCTGCGGGTGCAGTTCCCCCTTGCGCAATCCTTCCGCCCCGGCGGCCATGGCCGTTTGCGGGTCAAGGGTGTAGCGCAGGGTGACGCCTTTCATGACCGGTTCCGGGGTGGGGCCGCGCCTGATGAGCTGAGCGGTCAGGACGTTGCCGGGCAGCAGCAGATCAAAGGAACCGGCGTCGGTAACGTGCTGCATGCCTTGCAGGCTGAAGGCGGTCAGGACGTACTGCGCCGAATCCGCGTCAAAGGACGGCACGACCGCCGGAGGGATGGGGGCCTGTGCCGCAGGCGCCTTTGCTTCCGCCATACCGGCGGGGGCACCGCTTTGCGCACTGCCGGAAGGAGCCGTAGGACGCTCTTCCGGGGCCGGGGCCAGAAGGCAGACCGCCCAGATCAGACCCGCGCCGCAGAGCAGCACGACGCACAGCCACAGGCCGTACAGACGCCTGAGAAGCCCCGGGGACGAATTATTCATGGCGGCCTCCTGTTTCCCCGAGGGTGTTCAACCATTCCGCAAGCGCGGCGCGCTCCGCTACGGTGCCGAAAAAGGGCGGCATGTACGGGCTGATGCTTCCTTGTGCCGCGAGCAGGGCATCAATGCCCCGCACGCCCCGGCCCGCGACGCGCGGCACAATGTCGAGCTTGGGCGAGGCGATGCCGTGGCAGCCTGAACACTGCTGCGAAAAAAGGAACTTGCCGAAGGCGCTGCGCTGGGCCCCGGTGAGCGATGCGGCGTCGGGCAACGGAGGCGGCGCGGCGTTTGCCTCTGCGGGAGCGCCCGCGGATTCCCCGGCAGGAACCGCCGCATGCGCCGCGCTTGCCAGCCCCACGGTATTCGCCGAAGCGGCGCCCTCCGCCATAGGGATCGTACCGGCCTTCAGCCCGGCCCAGCCGGAGACGGCCAGCACGCCAAGCTTGTTCATGCGGGCGCCCTCCGCAGCGGTAATACCGTTGGAATACATGTGCCCGTAAATGAGCCACGGGCGGCGGGCGGTTTCCCGCACCCATTCATACGACCCCACCACCGCCAGGCCAAGAGCCAGCATGACCAGCACGCAGGGCAGGTAAGCCTTCTTGGGCAGGCGGATGAACAAAAGCATACCCGCCAGAAAGAGCACCGGCGCGGCGTCAATGAACGACCGCACAACAGGCCGTATGTCCGCCGTCCGGCGCATCATGAAGGCGCGCACCTCATCCGGCAGCGAGGCGGCGCTCCAGGCGCCCCCGGCCACCATCAGCACAAAGGGCAGGCACACCCATTTGGCGCAGAAGCGGACCATTTCCGTGCGCGTGGGCTCGTGCCGTATGGCCGTGGCCGTCACCAGGCCGAACAGCCCGGCCAGCACCAGGGAGAGCCCGCTTCGGAAGACCAGGCCGGGCCAGAAGCCGGGGTTGAAAAAAGCCGCCCAGAACTGGCCCTCGCCGAAGGAGTGGTTCCCCGGCGTGAGCATAAAGGAAATGACGCCGTTGATGATGAACAGGGAAAGAAAGGCGAACAGGCAATACGCCCAGCCGAGCAGCATATGATCTTTGGGGGCCATGTGCCCGTCGCGGCAGCGGGCGAAGCTGGCGGCATAGAGCAAAAGGGCGATGATTTCACCCAGAAAAAAGACCCACTCTGTCGCCCAGGCGTACAGAAACTCATGCACCAGAAACTGGGTGCCCTCCGGACTGACCAACGCGATGATCAGCCAGATGCCCACCCCGGTCATACCGCCGAACACCATGGTCAGCAGCAGAAAGAAACGGGTATGGCGGTGCACCCACTTCAGGATGCGGGCCGAGCCTTCGCGGTGGCCTTTGCGTTCCGCCATAACCAGAAAGAAGCCGCCGCCCACGGCGAACTGGGACACAAAGACGTGGATAACGGCGATAAGGGCGATCAGCAGGCCGCCGTTGACGCCGGATACCTGCCACACCGGATAGTTGGCGAGGGAAGCGATCATCACTTGTCCTCCTTGCGATCGGCAGGGCCGGAGTCAGGGGTGATCGCCTTCGCGCCGTCCGCGTTCTGTCCGTTGCGAGGGTCACCCTCCCCTGCTCCGCCGTCGGCGTCCTCCGTTTCCAAAGTATCGGCAAGGGGGGAGAGGGCAAGTTCGTTCAGAGTCATGTCGGCCTCCCCATCCGCAGCCTGAGCGGCAAGAAACGCGGCAGCATCAGCCGGGACAGGCCCGGGAACGCCCGCAAGAACGGGGGCCTCTTCGCTCACTCCCACGGGAACGGCCCGCGCGGCAAGAAGGTCGGGCTTACGGTAGATGCGCACCAACTGCCAGACAAGCAACGCGGAACAAACCGCGCTGCCCCCGAACAGCAGCAAAGGCCCCACTTCCACAAGACGCAGTTGCGGCGAGTAGAAAGGCTCAATAAGCGAAGTGCGCAGCAGGGTGCGCATGCCCACCATGCACAACGCCGCGCCAAGGCAGCCCAGGGCGGCCCGCACGGCCTGCCTCCGCTTTGCCGCAAGCAGGGCAAAGCCGGTCAGGACAAGGGCGGCCAGAAAAAGAGCCGTGCCCACTCCGTGGCTTCCCATAAACAGCGCCTGCTGCGGCCTGGGCAAGGACAGCAGAAACCAGCCCCCCACAGGCAATTGCAACAGGGTGGCGTGAAAGAACCAGGACAGCGAGGAACGCAGGCGGGCGTGCTGGTGCTCCTGGAGCACCAGGGGGGCGTTCACCCTGGCCAGGGCGCGCAGTTTGATCTCCGCGGGCACGGCCAGGCACAGCCCTCCCACGGCGGGACAGGCCAGCAGCATATGCAGGTAGCGGGGCACAAGCTGGGGATCGGCGAGGTTCAGAAAGGTGCCGCCGGATTCTCCGGCATAGGCGGCCCAAGCCTGCGGGTTCTGCATCAGAGTTACGTTGTTGACCAGCAGAAAGGCGTTGAAGAGCAGCAGGGCCAGGGAAATTCCCAGGGCCAGGGTGCGGGCTTTTACGGAAAGGCCGCGCGGGGCCATGTTCAGATACAGCCCATAATAGGCCAGCATGACCACCGGCAACACGCCCAGCCACCAGACCCCCATGAGAATGGAACTGGAGTAGATGAACGATCCGTAGAGTCCCTGCAGAATCAAAAAGGGAGGTATGGCGAAGTTGATCGCCAGCGCCACCCCCTTGGGCAGGAGCGAGCTTTGCACATCAAGGTCGGCGTCCCATTCGGATGCGCCGGAAGCGCCGGCCGCCCCGCCAAAGGCAAAGCCGCCCCGCAGCCGGGAGACAAAGGTAATGCAGGCCACGCCCACCAGGGCGTTGACCAGCAGAATGTGGAGCGCAAAGGTGACGAACAGAAGAAAAGCAAGCAGGCCGACGGGACCGGGAATGCCGCTTGCGGAAGCAATGAGCGGCGTCGGGTCGAGGAGGTGGGCAGGCATGGTGATAATTCCGCTCCCTGGCTCTGTGCCCGGCAGACATTGCCTACGGGCGGGTTACTCGGACGCCGCGCTACCGCATCAGGAGGCCATAGGCCATTTGCGCCGCCATGATGAACAGCAGACAGGCGAAATATTTTTTCAGCTTCGCCACAGGCAGCCTGTGGGCGAGGCGGGCGCCGTACGGAGCCGTGCACACGCTGACGGCGGCAATACCCAAGAGAGCGGGCAGATACACAAACCCCAAGGAGTACGGCAGGTGCGCTACCTGTGCCCCATCCACCATAAAATGCACAACATCCGCTTTACTGAATCCGCTGACAACATAACCCAGCGCGCCCGCAACGGCAATAGGAAAACCGATTGCGGCCGACGTGCCGATGGCCTTGTGCATGGGCACGTTGCACCAGGTCATGTAGGGCACGGACAGGGTTCCCCCGCCGATGCCCACCAGGCTGGACACAAAGCCGATGCCCCCGCCCGCGGCCGAGTTGCCGAGAAGACCGGGGATCTCGCGCGAGGCCTTGGGCTTGATGTTCAGGAGCATCTGGGTGCCCACGTAGAGCAGAAATACGACGAAAAAACCCTTGAGCACCGTAATGGGCATGTTGGAGGCAATCTTGCTGCCCACAAAAGTGCCGACAAGGATGCCGGGAGTGACCTGCTTCACGATATCCCAGATGACGGCCCTGTTCCGGTGATGGGTCAGGAAGCTCGAAATGGACGTGAACATGATGCTGGCCAGGGAGGTGCCGAGGGCGACGTGGTGGGTATAAGGGCCTTCAATGTTCTGTAGCATCAGGGCATAGTTGATCATGGGCACAATGACCAGCCCCCCGCCCACGCCGAGCAGCCCGGCAAGCACTCCGGCGATGGCGCCGAAAACCATATACAAGATGAGGGCGGTCAGCATGAGGAGTCTCCTTCCCGGCGTGTATCCGTTTCCATGAACTTCAAATTCTGTACACGCGCCCGCCTTCCTTTGCAAGAGCGCATACCGCAGCTTCCGCCGCATATCCGGCGCAAAAAACGCGTCCCTTCGCCGGAGCGAATTATAATAGATATAATGGTACAGCGCAGATAAAAGAGAATCCGCCTTACCCTATGCACGTACCTTGTTTCACGTAACGCGGTGCGGGACGGTACGGCGCACCTCGCGCACACACCAAACACCGAGCAGATGCCGTGTTGTTCCGCAAATTTTCCTTCCCGGTAACCATGCAGTCCCGGCCATGAACACACACCCATTCTCTCCGCGGCCTCTTTCTTCCGGGAAGGCGCCCTCAGCCCAGCTCCCCCGGGAAGATCATCCGCTGTGGAGCGCCCTTTCCAACGGCCCGTCGATCCGGGCCCTGCGCCGGGGAGTAATGCTGCTCATGCCGCTGCTGCTGGCGGCAGCCGGAGCCATTCTGATCAACAACTTTCCCCTACAGATTTACCAGGACTTCATGACCTCCCTCTTCGGGCCGGGCTGGAAGCATCCGGGAGAGGTGCTGTTCAACGCCACCATTCAAATTATGGCCCTGGCCGTCTGTTTTACCCTGAGCGACAGCTTTATGGCCCGGTACAACCAGGAACACCCCGGCCAGCCGATCATGCCCTCCATCGGGATGCTCACCGCGTTTTCCTGCCTGTTCATCATGATGACCCCCCAGGTGACCGAACAGGGGCTCGTCCTTCAGTGGGCGGGATTGCGCGGCCTTTTCGGCACGTTCATCGTCACCTTTCTGGCCTGCCGCGTGTTTCTGCGGCTGTGCAACGTCAAGGCGCTACGCCTGCGTTTTTATTCCGAAGACGCGGATCCCCTCCTGCCCCAGATTTTTGATACCCTTGTGCCGGCGCTCTGCACCCTGATCCTGTTTATCGGACTGCGCCAGAGCCTGGACTGGATCGGCATCGACAGCATCCACCAAGCCCTGTACGACGCCCTGCGCGCGCCTTTTCACGACGCGCAGAACAACTTCGGTCTCGGTGCGCTCTACACGCTGATGGTGCAACTCAGTTGGTTTTTCGGCATCCACGGGCCGGACCTGCTTGATCCGCTTACCCACGAC
Organism: Desulfovibrio sp.; assembly: GCA_031556355.1. Lineage (GTDB taxonomy): Bacteria > Desulfobacterota > Desulfovibrionia > Desulfovibrionales > Desulfovibrionaceae > Frigididesulfovibrio. The sequence goes on from JAVBTB010000007.1 coordinate 19,715, forward strand.
ATCTTCGCTCAAGGGGCGGCCGCCGCCAACCTGGTCGCGAACAGCCCGGAAGCACCCGCGCATGTGCTGACCAAGTATCTTTTCGACGTCTACATCTATATGGGCGGCTCCGGTGCGACCCTGGGCCTGTTGCTGGCCATCTTCCTGCGCGGCAAGGACAGCGGTAGCAGGCGCATAGCCGCGCTGTCGCTGGTTCCCGGCATCTTCAATATCAACGAGCTGGTTATTTTCGGCCTGCCCATCGTCTTCAACCCGACGTTTTTCATCCCCTTTCTCTTCGTGCCCCTGCTGCTGCTCTCCACCACCTATCTGGCGGTCGCCAGTGGTCTGGTGCCGCCGCCCGTATTCCAGGTGGACTGGACAACCCCACCCATCATCAATGCTTTTCTCGCCACCAATTCGTGGCGGGGCGTATGTCTACAGCTTTTCAACCTGGGGCTTTCCACCGCCGTGTACCTGCCTTTTGTGATCATGGCCGACAAGGACAAATTGCGAATCCGCCGGAAGACCTTTGACAGCCTGGTGGAAATAGCCCTCGGCAATACGCGCGGCCCCGCCGGCAAACGCTGTATTGACCGGGAAGACAGCGCGGGGGCGCTGGCCCGTTCCCTGGCCAACGAGATGCATACCGTGCTGCATAACAACGACGGGCGGATTCTCCTGCATTACCAGCCCCGCGTCGATCTGGTCAAAAAAACCGTCCTCTGCATGGAAGGGCTGGTGCGCTGGGACCACCCGGACTACGGCGTGATTCCGGCTCCTCTGGTACTGGCCATAGCGGAGGACACGGGGCAGTCCGGCCGGCTGGACGCCTGCATTCTGCGTCTGGCCTTTGAGCAGCAAAAAAAATGGAGGGAAAACAACCTGTTCACCTCCATTGCCGTCAATGTTTCCGAAGGGCAACTACGCGACAAGACTTTCCCCGCGCTTCTGCAGTCTCTGTTCTCGAGTTTCAATCTGCCTGCCGACGCCATTCTGCTGGAAGTGCCCGAATCCCTCGCCCTTGACCCGGACGCCCGGTACCTGCCCATGCTGCAGGCCCTCCATGACACCGGCGCGCACCTCGGGGTGGACGACTTCGGCAGGGGCTACAGGGCCATATCGCATCTGAAGCGGCTGCCTCTTTCCGAAGTGCAGATCGATCGGTTCCTTATTCGTGACATCGCCAACAACAAAAGCTCCCAGGAGGTGCTCGGCACCATCCAGGAGCTTTGCTCCGAACTCGGCATACATACGTCAGCGGAACACGTGGAGTCGGAAGAACAGCTCGAAATCCTGCTGGAGCTCAACTTCAGCACGTTTCAGGGGTACTTCTTCTCAGAGCCCCTTGTCCCGGAGAAGTGCGAGGAATTCATCCGTTCCTTCGGCAACGGGTAGGCCTTTGGTGCTTCCCGAAACGTTGGGGCTGTCGTCCCACCCCACCTGGGGGAAGGATTCTCCCCAGCCCCCTCGATTATAGGCGACCCTCACGAAACTTGGATTCCCGCAATGGCAACTCCAGCCTCTTCCTCGGTCAGCCCTCCATTCACGAAACTTGGATTCCCCGGTAATGGGGGGTGCAGGGGATTCAGCCCCCTGCCGGGTATGGGCAGAGCCCACATCTTGTTCTGGCGGCTTCGACAAACAAGCTTTTGCAGCAATCTCACGCGCGCCGCGCGCCCGGCCGCTATTTTCCTTCCCGCCACGTCCGCCAGAAGGCGGGCCATTTCTCCAGCAACGCCCGCACGGCCTTGGCCCGGTGGCTGCGGCTGTTTTTTTCCTCCCGGCTCATCTGCGCGGCGGTGCGGCCCTTTTCTGGATCATAAAAAATGGGGTCGTAGCCGAATCCGTTTTCCCCCGCCTTTTCGCGGGCGATAACACCCTCCCAGGACGCTTCGGCAAGCAGGCGGTCGCCGTCTGGCGTGCAGGCGGCCATGCAGCAGCGGAACCGCCCGCCGCGTTTTTCGTCCGGCGTTTCCCGCAGAGCGGCAAGCAGCTTCATGGTATTACGCAGATCGACGGGCATGGCCGGGGGAAACTCCAAAACCGGTCCCTCTTCCAGCAGGCTGTAGCGGGCGGAATATACGCCCGGCGCGCCCCCGAGAGCATCCACCTCAATGCCCGAATCGTCGGCAACGGCCACAAGGCCGGTCAGTCTGCTCACCGTGCAGGCCTTGAGCAAGGCGTTTTCCGCAAAGGTCGTGCCGGTCTCCTCCACGTCGGGGACATGCGGGAAGGCCTCCAGGCCCTGCACAGTCAGGCCGAAGGGGGCAAGCAGGGAGGCAAGTTCGGCGATCTTGCCTTTGTTGTGTGTGGCAAGGACAATGGTATCCGTCTTCATGCGGGCTCCGCGGGTTCGCGTATCAGCGTGCAAAAAAAGCGCGTACCTCCGCCGCAAAGAACCGTTCCCGGACGCGCGGCAAAAGGCGCACGCCAAGAGAGTCTCCGGCAGCGGAGAAATTACGCGTCAATGTGGTCATCCATGTAATCGACCGCAAGAGCGGCGGGCAGCAGCAGGGTCACCTTGGTCCCCTGGCCTTTCTGGCTGGTCAGGTACACCCTGCCGCCCATTTCTTCAATAACTTTACGGGTCATGGCAAGGCCCAGCCCGGCCCCCCCGTGCTTGGTGCTGAAAAAGGGGCTGAAAATCTGATCGTGCATCTCCGGGGCAATGCCCACCCCGGTGTCCTCGACGCTTATCTCCACGTGCCCGTCGCTGCGCGTAAGGCGCATGGTCACGGTCCCGCCGTCGGGCATGGCCTCCATGGAATTCTTGACCAGATTGATGAGGCACTGTTTCAAGTTTTCCGCGTTGCCCTGCACCATGGGCAGGTGCGGAGCAACAACAATGCGGCTGTGGATGCCGCGCTCCTCGCTGCCGATGGTCATCAGATCCATGGTCTGGCGGGCCACCTGCTCCGGATTGAAGGTGCCCATTTCCTGTTCCGTGGGCCGGGCGAAATTAAGAATGCTGGTCAGGATGATATCCAGGCGGCGCGATTCGTCGAAAATGATACGGGCTTTCTCCCGGGCGTTTTCATCTAGCGAAGGGTTGCGCAGCAAGGCATTGGCAAACCCCCCGATGGAAAACAGGGGATTGCGGATTTCATGGGCCATATAGGTGGAAAGCTCACCGATGGCGGCCATTTTTTCCGTCTGCTGCAAGCGCTGCTCCAGGTACTGCTTTTCCGTCACGTCACGGCGCATGTAGAGGAACTGCGACGGCGAGCCGAAGGGATCGGCCAGGGGAAAACACAGGGTATGCAGGTAGCGCACCTTGCCGTTTTCCATCACCTGGGTAAAGACGCGCTCGGCTTTCTTGCCGGTTTCCCGCGCCTCGTCAAAGGGACAGGCGTCGTCCTCGTCACAGCAGGGGATGGAGGCGTCAAGTTCGCGGCAGTGCCTGCCGATAACGGCGCTGCGTGCCATACCGCGGCTTTCCGCGGCGTGGCGGTTCATGTCCAGGATGACCCCCTTGCGGTCCATGATGAGGATATCGTCATCCATCTGGTCCACCAGCAGGGCGAACAGGCTCTGGGCCTTGCGCAGGCTTTCGCCCCCGCCGATGGCCAGCTTGCCGTCTTCCGCCGCCAGGCAGAAGCGCAGAATGGCCCCCGAAGCGGCAAGGGTGGTGTACTCCGGGGCGTTCGCCCGCAACGAGGGCATGTGCCTGCCGTCAGCGCTGAGTTCAAGGACCAGTTCGATGCCCGGCCGGGCCGCGAACATGCTCTGCACGTCCTCGTACAGCGGCTGGTTCTGCAGCACGGCGGGAATGACAATGTCCTGCAGGGCTCTCTCCTCCGGCATGGGCGCCCATCCGGCAACCTTTACCCTGGGAAAAGCGGCCACGAAATCTTCGCGCTCCAGAATGCGCACAATGGCCCCCAAGGCAGGCCCGTGCCCCACCAGGCCGATCAAAAAACGCTTGGCTCCCGGAGAATCGTAATCCCGTAAACTCTGTAGCGGCATGAAGCCCCCTTCGCCTCTGTGCAGGCTGTCCCGCAACCGTTGCAAAAAACTTGCGGGAAGCTCCGGCAACGGGTAGTGCAACCGAATGCGGAAAATACTCGCTGCCCGGTCGCGGGTAGCACAAAATACTACACCATGAGCCCCCTGTCGGCAACATAACGAATACAGATGGCCCCGCCTAGTGCGGCAGGGGACGGCGGTCAGGACGCGTCAGGCGCGGCCCTCCGCACGACTTACAAACAGGAGTTCTATGCTGCGTATCCATTCCATCAGCCTCGGCTGCCCCAAAAACAGGGTGGACACCGAGCGCACCCTCGGCAGTCTCGGCCCCATACGGCTGGTTGACCGCCCTGAAGATGCGGACTGCGTCTTTATCAACACCTGCGGCTTTATCGCTCCGGCGGTGGAGGAATCCGTGCGCTCCATCATGGACGTCCTGCACAGGGTGCAGGCCCTGGATGAGAACGCCCCCCGCCCCGGCGGCAAGAGCCGCAAAGCCTCCCGCCCGGCGGGCCTGGAGCGCCCCCTCGTTGTGGTGGCGGGATGTCTGGTGGGCCGCTATGGCAAAAAAGTGCTGGCCCCGGATCTGCCGGAAGTGGACCTGCTGCTCGACAACCGGGAACTGGAGCGCTGGCCCGGGCATATTCTTGCCGCCCTGGCCCGGGTAAAAGCCGAGTGGGGCAGCAAGGCCGCGCCTGCCGCCTCCGCGCTCCCCCCCTCTTCCGCCGTCCTGCCGCCCGCAGGCCGGTTGCTGTCCACAGGCCCCTCTTACGCATGGCTCAAGATCAGCGAAGGCTGCCGCCACGCCTGCTCTTTCTGCACCATTCCCGCCATTCGCGGCAAACTGCGCAGCACGCCCGCCGGTATGCTGCGGGAAGAAGCGCGCCTTCTGCTGGAACAGGGCGTCAAAGAGCTGGTACTGGTGGCCCAGGACGTCACCGCCTACGGCCGCGATCTGCGTTCTGCCCGCGGCGGCGGCCCGAAGGACGCGGCAAATCCCGGCCTGCGCGGCCTGCTTGAAGCCCTTTTGCCCCTGCCCGGCCTGGCCCGGCTGCGCCTTATGTACCTGTACCCCGCCGGGCTGACCCGCGACCTGCTGCTGTTTCTGAAAGATGCCGGCTCTCCCTTTGTCCCCTATTTCGATATACCCTTGCAGCATGCGGCAAAAGGGGTTCTCGAACGCATGGGCCGCCCGTTTGCCGGCGATCCGCGCAGAGTTGTAGACAACATCCGCGCCGTCTTTCCGGACGCCGCCCTGCGCACCAGCATCATCACCGGCTTTCCCGGGGAGACGGAACAGGACTTTGCAACGCTGGCTGACTTTGTGCGCGAGACGCGCTTTCATCATCTCGGCGTCTTCGCCTACCAGGCGGAAGAGGGCACGCCGGCGGCGGCAATGGAACACCAGGTGCCCGACAGGGAAAAACAGTGGCGGCGCGACACAATAATGGACATGCAGGGCGAAATAAGTGAAGAAATCCTTAGCTCCCATGTAGGACAGCGCCTTTCCGTACTGGTGGATGCCCCCCATGGGGAATGGCCGGGGTTGCATGTGGGCCGCGCTTGGTTCCAGGCCCCGGAAAGCGACGGCATCACCTATATCAGCGGTCCGGGCGTGTCCCCCGGCGCCCTGGTGGATGCGGATATTGTGGAATCATCCGTATATGATTTGACGGCCCTCACCGATGCGCGGGAAGACGGCGAATAGCGACGTGGGCACTCGCATAATGCATAATAACCGCCTCAATACTTTTACGATGTCAGCATATGATGCAACGCACGACTAAAGCATTTGTGAAGAAGCACCAAATATACTATTCTTTCACTGTTTGACAGGGCTACACCTTTCAGCCAGCCTTCCAGCGAGGGAGCCTATGAGTGCCGATGCCGCCACAGCGCCTCAAACACCTTCTTCCGGTACGGCGGAAGCGGTTCGGAAAGCCGAGGCGCACGACGCGTTCTGGCTTTCCGCCTACGCATCCCTGCTGGTGGTGTTCTGGACGCTGATCATCGGCCTTTTTTTCTGGTTTTCCCTCACCTACGCCTACCAGAGCGCCCGGAATACAGCCGCCACTCTGGCGGATCTTGTGTTTGAAACAGACTTTTCGCTCCGCTCGCAGTATAAAACGCCGCCTCCGCACGTTTTCAGCAGCGCCCCCCCTCTCTCTTCACAGCCAACCCCCAAAGTGGGCCAGGACGTAGACCCGCGCGCAACACCGCATCTGCACGCCCTTCTCCCCGTACACGCCATGAGCGAACGCGGCAAAGGCATCCAGGGCCGCATTATCTCGCCCCGCATTTCCGGCCCCGGCAGGCCGGATGCATGGGAAGCGGAGAGCATGGCCCACGTGGGTTCCTCCAGCAGGGGAGAAGTGCGGGAAGTGGCCAACCTGAACAAAGAACCCCACCTGCGCGTGCTCCGGCCACTGCCCAAGGGACAGAGTTGCGCTTCCTGCCATGCCGATGCCCCCGCCGCCGCCGCAAACGGCGCGGCCCCGCAGGGGTTCATCAGTCTGGCCGTGCCTATGGAACCTCTGTGGAAGAAGGCCCGGGAAGACGTCCGGCTTTTCGCTCTGGTGCACGGGCTGCTCTGGCTGCTCGGCGTGCTGATTTTTGTGGTTGTGGGGCGCAGCATGCACCGCCGCGTCAAGGAACGCGACAAGGCCGCCCGGGCTTTGCGCACGCTGACGGAAGAGCTTGAAACCCGCGTTGCGCAACGCACCCAGGATGTGCTCAAACACCAGCGCGAGCTCCAGGCCTTTATGGATAATACGGACGCAGGCGTATACCTCAAGAATACCCGGCATGAATTCGTGCTGGTGAACAAACGGTTCCGCTCGCTTTTCAAGGTGCAGTCGCCGGACGAACTTGTCGGCAAGGACGACCGCGGGTTCGCCCCCCCGGAGATCCGCGCCCAAGTGGAACAATGCGAAAAAATGGTTATGGAGACCCGCACGGGCAGGGAACTGGAAGTGGAACTGCCCATGTGGAGTGATAATTCGATCCGCGTCTTTTCCACCTTTATCTTCCCCATCCTGAACGCGGCTGACGCTCTGGAAGGCATCGGCGGGCTGGTGATGGACATTTCCCAGCGCAAACAAATGGAAGCCGCCCTGCGCGACTCCAAGGAAAATGCGGAAGCCGCCAGCCGTGCCAAAAGCGACTTTCTGGCCAACATCAGCCACGAAATACGCACCCCCCTGAACGGGGTCATCGGCATGGCGGATTTGCTCCTGCGCTCGAAGCTCACCACCGATCAGGCCTCCATGGCGGCCACCATCAAGACGGCCGGCGACAGCCTGCTGGCCGTACTGAACGATATACTCGACTTCTCAAAGATAGAGTCGGGCAAGGTACAGCTTGAGCTGCTGCCTTTCAGCCTGCGCGACACCGTGTTCAACGCCGTCAAAGGTCTTGCCCCCATTGCCTACCAGAAGGGGCTGGAGCTTATCATCCACGTGTCGCCCCAAGTTCCCGACTACCTGATAGGCGACTTTACGCGCATTCGCCAGATTCTGCTCAACTTGGTCAGCAACGCCATCAAATTCACCGCGCACGGCGAAGTCACCGTCAGGGTCAGCCATCTGCACAGCGCCGGCGAAGACACCACCCTGCGCATCAGCGTTTCCGACAGCGGCATCGGCATTCCGGAGCACCAGCAGGAACATATTTTCGAAGCCTTTGAACAGGCCGACACGTCCACCACCCGCAAGTACGGCGGCACGGGTCTGGGGCTTGCCATTTCTTCGCGGCTTGCCGGGTTGATGGGCTCGCAGCTCAAGCTGGAAAGCGCCTACGGCAAAGGCAGCACTTTCTGGTTTGACCTCACCCTGCCCCAGGTGTCCGACCAGGGAGCGCCCAAGCCGGTGGTTTCCGTGCAGGCGCTCGCCGGCAAACGGATGCTGATAGTTGACGACAACGCCACCAACCGCCTCATCCTTGCGGAGCAGGCCGCGGCCTGGGGCATGGACTTTTGGCAATGCGCCGGTGTGGACAGCGCCATAGACCTTCTGACTGCGGCCAAAGACGGCGCAGCACCCTTTGACATTGTCCTGAGCGATCTGCAAATGCCCGACAAGGACGGCATCGCTCTGGGCAGGGAAATACAGGCCTCTCCCGCCCTGCGGGGCATGCCGGTCATCCTGCTGTCCTCCGGCGGCTCCATTCAGAGCGAAGATACCGCCGTACTGTTCAAAACCACCCTGACCAAGCCCGTGCGGCCCGAAGAACTGCTCCGGGCCGTCAGCTTCGCCCTGGGCATGTGGGAGAGTGTCGGCATACAGCACATGCAGGACACGCCGGCGGAAAGCGCCGGACAGCCCTGTACCCCCCGCCTGCGCATTCTGCTCGCCGAAGATATGGAAATGAACCAGATGGTCGCCACCCGCATGCTGACCGCCCTCGGACATTCGGTGCATGTGGTCACCAACGGCCAGCAGGCGATTCTGGCCCTGCAGTCCGGCTCTTTCGACCTCATCCTCATGGATATCCAGATGCCCGTGCTCGACGGCATGCAGGCGACCAGGCAGATCCGCGAAGCCGAAAACATGTCCTCCCCGCCGCGGCATATCCCCATCATTGCCATGACAGCCCACGCCATGAAGGGCGATAAGGAAAAATACCTGCAAATGGGCATGGACGGCTATGTGTCCAAACCCATTCTGCCGGAGAACCTTGCCGAGGCCATTGCGGAAGCGGCCGACACGTTCGGCCTCGCCGGCTCCGCCGGGCCCCCCTGTCCGCCGGTCCAGGAGCAAAAGCCCGCCAAAGTCCCCTCCAGCGGAACCCCGGATCAGGCCCATTCCGACGCGGGGCTCACCGCGTTCTCATCCTCCGCCTATACCCCGGCAGTGCTGGATGTGGACATCATGCGCCAGTCTTTCGGCGAGGATGGGGAGTTCGTCTGCAAGAGCATCCATATGTTCCTGCGCGATGCGCCCCGCCTCTCCCAGGATATTCTCACCGCCGTCCGGCACGGGGACAACGCCGGCCTCACTGCCGGCGCGCACGCGCTCAAGGGACTGACCCGGTATTTCACCAAGGCGGAACTGTTCGAATCGTGCCTCATTCTGGAAAATCTCGGCCGGGACAATGTCCTGCCCGCCAAGACGGCACAAGTGCTCCACCTCTGGGCCGCCATGGAAACCCGGCTGAAAGAAATGGGGCAGTCCATGCAAGAGTATCTTGCCAGCCATGAAGAAGATACGGCGTAAGGAAATAAGGAAACCGGTATGGAGTTCGACGGCATGACCGGCGGGGAACCGCAACGGATAGAGAACAACTATGTGGACGGCATCCCGGTCTCCGAGCCGCACCGCATGCATTATCTCATCCTGATGCTGGCCTATTTTTTCCAGCAGCTTACCAACTGGAGCTTCAACTTTCTGGTGCCCAGCCTCGCCCGCAGCCTGGACCTCGGCGAGGCGGCAAGCAGCCAGATGCTCGCCACCATCGCCTTCTGGTATTTTATCGGCATGACCTGCGGCGCCTTCATTACCGGAGTCCTCTCCGACTGTCTGGGCAGACGCCCGATGATTCTGGCCGCCATTGCCACCTACTCCCTTTCCAGCGTCGCTTCCGGGCTGGCCAGCGATCCCGTGCTCTTTATCATCGCCCGGGCCCTCACCGGATTCGGCGTGTTTTCCCTGATGATCGCGTCTCACGCGTATATAGCGGAAATAACCCCGGCCGAAAGCCGCGGCAAATGGCAGTGCCTTGTCGCCGCTGTGGGGTTTACCGCCGCGCCCGTAGCCGCTTTTCTCTGCGATATCACCATCCCGGTCGCACCCGAGGCATGGCGTTATATCTTCTATTTCGGCGGCATCGGCCTGGTTCCCTTCTGCCTGGGCTACATTTTCCTCAAGGAATCCCCCCGCTGGCTGCTGTATAAAGGGTACCGGCAAAAAGCCGAAGATGCCTTGCGGGAACTCACCGGCTACGCCATTGACCTCGGCCGGGCGGAAGCCGCAGCGTCCGGAAGCCCTTCGTTTCTGCAGGGTCTGGCGCTTTTCTTCCACAAACAGTACCGGCGGCGCACGCTCGTACTGACGCTGGCATTCTCCACGATAACCCCCGGCATCTTCATTCTGGTGGTCTGGCCCACCAAGGTGCTGGAGCAGCCCTTCGGCATGGACGCCGCCCTGAACGCCATGGCCTACATTACCTGCGCCGCACCGTTGGGGTGCTATCTTGCCTCTCTGGTCACGGATTCCCTGGGCAGAAAAAACGCCCTCCTCCTTTTCCTGGCCATAGTAAGCGGCGCATCCTTCACCATCGGCCTTGTGCCCGATATCTTCTGGCTCATTGTAAGCCTTGGCGTGCTGCTCACCTGCGGACAGCTCGGCACGTCTTTCGTGCTTTTCTCCTACGCGCCGGAGTCCTACCCGACCTGCATCCGCAACACCGCCACAGGCCTCTTCAACGGCATCGGACGGCTCGCCATGGCTGCCCTGCAGCCGCTGCTGTTCTGGCTTGCCGTCAATTACGGCAAGCCCGGCGTCTTTATCACGGCAGGCCTGCTCCTGGTACTGCCCATTCCCCTGCTCCTCCTGCTGGGAGAAAACCCCAGCGGCAAGTCCCTCGAGGAACTCAATCCCCCGGTATAGCCCGGCAAAGAAAGACCTGGCTGGTGAAGCCATCTTTTAGAGAGCGGGGCTCTGCCCCGCACCCCGCAAGGGGGGTGCCCCCCCTTGACCCTCATTGGGTCTTTGTGGGGCGGTGTGGCGGACTGTTCTGTAGTGCTACGGTGTTGCTCCCGGTTGCCAGACAGAGGTTCCGCCCTGATGCTCAAAAAGCTCAGGAACCGGAAACGGATCTTGAATCAAACGCAACCTGATGCGTCGATTTGAGATCCGTTTCCGGTTCCTGAGCTTTTTAGACTTTGCGGCACAACATCCTGCCCTCTATCGAGAACAACGCCCACGCAGAACAAAGCAAGCCACCCTTCGCCCCATGAACCCCTGATGGGATTGCAAAGGGGTCACCCCTTTGCCCGCCGGAGGCATGCTTTTCTTTACTTTTTTATTCCAGCCCGAAGGCTTCCCGGATGCGCTCGGGCGTGGGGCGGGTGAAGAGCAGATTCCGGAAGGCTTCGAGACGCGCCGGGTATTCCGGGCGGGTGCGGAATTCCCGCAAACGGGCGAGGGCGGAGGTGACTTCGTAGTGGTTGGTGACATCGGCCCACAGTTCGTGCTCGCCGAACTCGGGCAGGTACTTCAGGCCGAGGCCGTGGACCTTGGCCGGGTCTTCCACGTTCAGCACGGGCACGCCGAGGGCCGCCGCTTCCGCGAGGGAACCGGAGCCCGACCCCAGCACGGCCCCGGCATTTTGCAGGCAGGAGGCAAGGGAGCCTTCGGCCAGTTGCGGGTCGGAGGGAAGCCAGGGAGCAAACGCCTCAGGCCGGGTTGCGGGGTGAAATTTATAGACCAGTTCCTGCCCGCTGAGGGCAAGGGGCAGCACCAGCTCCAGCACCCGCCTGGTTTCGTCCGGGTGGTAGGAGAGCAGGACCAGCAGGGGCTTTTCGGACAGGGCCGCGGGCGCTGCCGTAGCCGCCGGGGCGGCCTCCATGCGGGAAAACAAATCGCCGTAACGCAGGGCCGGTCCTACGGCGTAGGTCTGGGCCGAGGCTTCAGGAAGAAAGAAGGGGCCGTTCACCAGCACCTTGTCCGGAACAAGGCCGAGGGCGGCCTCGCCATCATCGGGATGGTTGTTCAGCAAGGTGTCCGGCCAGATGAAAAGCTGCGCGCCGATCACGGACACATGGCGTCCGGTTTTTGCCTCCGCCTCGGCAAGGCCCCGCTGCAGCGCCTTGTTCAGGGTCTGGTTTTCATACCAGGAAAAGATCACCGGTCCTTCTGTCCCGGCGGTGTCTTCCCCCTTGCGGTTTGCCTGCACCCGCCCGGCAGTGTGCGGTCCGGGGTACGCCGCCAGCCACAACCCCAGCCGGAAAGCGGCCAGCCTGCGCGCCTCTCCAAGCAGGATGCACTGCCCCGCGGTATGGATGAGGGCCTCGCGGATATAGGCTTCCGGCGTATCCTGGGCATAGTGAGTAAGGGAGCGGGCAAGCCGGTGCAGGGCGATGGGGTAGACCAGCAGGTGCTTTACCAGACGCAGCCAGTCCGCACCGGAAAAAAGGTGCACTTCCGTGACGCCGTCCGTTTTGGCAAGGGCGGTAAAGGCCCGCCAGAGCACCAGGGGATTCCTGCTGCCGTACAGACGGTACAGGGCCACGCAGGCGCGTCCGGAGCGGTCCGCCTCTTCGCGCAGGCCGGGCAGGTACAGATCGGCAAAGGCTCTGTCCGAGGCAATCCGGGGCAGGACGGCGAAAGTGTCGATGATGGCCAGCGGCTTTTCCGGGCGGGAGAGGCCTTCCGGGGTGAGCGCGGCGGGCAGCTTCCACCTGAGCACGGCTATATACAGACGGGCGAGCAGCAAAAAGCACAGATGCAGTCCGTTGGTCAGGCAGTAGCGGCCGCAGAGCCTGAGCAGGGCCGTTTTGGTCAGGGGCGCGTGCGGCGCGCCGACAAGAAAACGGCGCAGCACATTGCCGTAGTTGGGCGCTTTGGAAAGGGTGGGACAGGACAAAAGCACGTTGTTTGCAAAGGCCCTGCCAGTAATGCGGGAAAAAGCGCTGAACAACGCGGCAGGCCGACCCAGGGGGCGCATCAGCGTCGTACCCCCGTATACCAGGCATACATGCGCTTCAGGCCTTCCTCCAGAGAAACGGACGGCTCGTAGCCGAGGTAGCGCGCCGCGTTGTTGACATCCGCATAGATGCCGTGGATGTCCCCGGCGGTGCAGCCGGAATACTCCACCGTAACGGGCGTCGGCGAAAGGGAACAAAGCTTTTCCACCAGTTCCCCCACGGTGACTCGCCCGCTGCCGCCGACGTTGATGATCCTGCCGGCCGACGACGGGTTCGCAAGACTCAGCATAAAGGCCTCCACCACATCGTCGACATGCACGAAATCGCGGTAACGGTTGGGGTTGCCTTTCACGTGGATGTGTCCGTCGTTCACCATCATGGCCAGAAAGATGCTGACCATGCCCTGGCGCAGGTTCTCCATGTTCTGACCTTCACCATACACGTTGAACAGGCGCAGCACCGTGGAGCGGATGCCATACTGTTCGTAGAGGCGCAGGTAGTGCTCGCTGGCCAGCTTGCCGACGCCGTAGAAGGACTCCGGCGCCGTGGGCGCGGTTTCAAGCACCGGCTCGTTGGGCTGGACGCCGTACACGGACATGGTGCCGGCGTAGAGAAAGCGGGAACATCCCACCGCCAGGGCAAAACGCAGAAGCAGCAGGGTGGATTCCGTATTGGTGCGCAGATCGTACACCGGATCGTCAAAGCTGATTTCTCCGCTGCTCTGCCCCGCTATGTGCAGAATGGCATCATAGGGAATCTGCGGCAACGTTCCGGCATACAGACTGGCGTCCTGGCAGTCCCCTTTGAAAAAGGTGACCCCGGCGGGCACGTTCTCAAGCCTGCCGGTAGTCAGGTTGTCAAGGCCGACAACCTCGTGTCCTTTGCGCAGCAAGGCGTTTGCGACAGCAGAACCGATAAACCCGGCAACGCCGGTAACCAGATATTTCCCCATACAAGCCTCCGAAAAATATTTCTGCCAAGGCATGCCGCCCACTCCCACCTGGCGGCGGGCGCGGCGAAACTTCTGCTGCAAGCTCCGCTCCGAGCAGGCGGACAGCGCATCCAGCGACCGTATACGACAAAATGCGTTTGCGGAAAATACCCCTGAATGCCGCGGCAGGCAAGCAGCCTTTTCAGCGGGAAACGAAAGGGGCTCTCCCCCTCCGAACATGCCGGGGACTCGCTTTGGCGCCCGAAGCACGGGTCTGGAGGGTACCGGCGGCCTCTCCGGCCCATCCAGATGAGCGGCAGAGCGCAGAAACGCTTTTGTATTCCAAGCATTACAGGATATGTGGTCACAACTGCAATTATAAGTAAATCAGTACAATATAATAAGACATTAAAAACCGCCATATTATAGATAACGCTGTCCACATCCCTACTCTAACACCTTGTCTGTTTTGCACGCGCGGCTATACTGGTACCCAAACAAACTGGTTTCAGATTCATGTAAAAAAAGCTTGCCGTTCACAACATTTTACAAAGCGGGCATATCATGTCGCTACGCGCAAAACTTCTCATCCCCCTCGTTTCCCTCTTACTGGTCGGATTTTGCCTCGTAGGCGCCGTTGCCTACATGCAGTCAAAGGCGGCTCTTGAAAAAGCCACCCACGCGGAAATTGCCGCACACGCCGCTTCTGTGTACAGCATCCTCAGTGCGGTGTTCACGGACGCGGCTCTCGACATGCAGTCAACCCAGGCAACCGCCGCCGTGCAGGAACTCTTCGGCTCCCCGGAGGGCCGTACAGCAGCCGAGGTACAGGCCGCCAGCAAGGCGTTGCAGGTATTTGCCGACGCCTACTCCATCTATCAGGAAGCCTACGTCACGGACGAGCGCGGAACCGTCATCGCGGCCGGACACCCGGATATGATGAACCGTCAGCTCGGCGGCGAAGAATTCATCCAGAAGGCGTTGCGGGGAGAGGCTGCCGTTTCCCGCACGGAGGTCAGCACGCGCCTCTATGAAGGCCGGTATAATACGCTTGTCTCCCTGGCGGTTCCGGTCACGATGGAAGGTAAATCAACACCCGTGGGAACTCTGGTAGGCCGCGTGTCCATGTCTGTATTCGCCGACCGGTACACCAAGGGCCGGGTCATCGGCGACCACGGCTACCTGCTGCTTCTTGACCGGGAAGGCAACGTTCTCTCTCACCCGGACACAAGCCTGGTTATGCAGAACAAAGGGCTGACCGAGGCCGGTTTTGCCTCTTTGCGCGCGGCAACGGGCACAGGCAGCGTCGAGTTCATGCGCGACGGCAAACTGCGCATCGCTTTTTACAAACGCGACACCGCAACCGGCATCCTGGTGGCGGGCGCCAGCACGGTCGACGATATCCTGGCCCCCATTTACACCCTGCGCAACTTCATCGCCGGGCTGGCCCTGGGGACCATGGCCGCGGTCGTTGCCGCGGCGGTCGTCACGATCAGCCTGATGGCCCGCAATCTCGGCCTGACCGTGAACTTTGCCCATTCCGTGGCTTCCGGAAAACTGGACGAAACCCTTGCCTACCAAAGCAAGGATGAAGTCGGCGTTCTGGCCGACGCCCTGCGCACCATGGTGAATAACCTGCGCACCACCCTGCGCACGGCCGAACAGCGCACCGAAGAAGCCCTGACCCAGACGGAGCGGGCCGAGGCGGCCATCCGTGAAGCCAACGAGGCCAGAGCCCGCGCCGACAGCGCCCGCAAGGAAGGGTTGCTGCACGCCGCTGAAAACCTGCGCGGCATCGTAAGCGTCATCAACGCCACTTCGGACGCGCTGGAAAAGCGCATCGGCAAGGCCGCCCACGGCGCCGACATACAGCGTGAGCGTACTACGGAAACCGCTACCGCCATGGAAGAAATGAACGCCACCGTAATCGAAGTGGCCAGAAGCGCCGCCGGCGCCTCGAAAAGCGCCGAAACCGCCCGTCAAATGGCCGAAGAAGGCGCGGAAATGGTGCGCTCCGTGGTCAGCGCCATTGAAGAGGTAAACACCCAGGCCAGACGGCTGAAGGAAGGTCTCGACGGCCTTGGCGCCAAGGCCCAGGGCATCGGGCAGATCATGACGGTCATTTCCGACATCGCCGACCAGACCAACCAGCTCGCCCTCAATGCCGCCATTGAAGCCGCCCGGGCCGGGGACGCCGGACGCGGTTTTGCCGTCGTTGCCGACGAGGTGCGTAAACTGGCCGAAAAAACCATGACCGCCACCCGCGAGGTTGGCGAAGCCGTACAGGCCATCCAAGCCGGCACAAACGAAAATATCAAGGAAATGGATCGGGCCTCCCAGGCCGTGGAACGCAGCACCAGCCTCGCCCTCAAAGCCGGCGATTCCCTGCACTCCATCGTCAAAGTCGTGGAATCCAGCGCCGACCAGGTACGCTCCATCGCCACAGCCTCCGAAGAACAGTCCGCCGCCAGCGAAGAGATCACCCGCTCCACCGAAACGGTCAGCAGCATCGCCGCGGAATCGGCCCAGTACATGGAAGAATCCTCACGCGGCGTGCGCGACCTCGCCGAAGCCGCCCGCAACCTGACCGCGGTCATGGAAGAGCTGGCCGCGTCGTAACAAGGCGGGGAGGAAAAAGAAAAGCATGCCTCCGGCGGGCAAAGGGGTCACCCCTTTGCCCGCCGGAGGCATTCCTCTTCCCTCGTATAGCGTAACGCAACGCGACGAGCGCACGTTACCGCACGTGCACGGCGCATTTTTTGGAGAAGTCCACCGGGTTGTAACTCATCTTGGCCTGACGCAAGCCTTCGTCGTCCAGATCCTGTTCGCGGTTGATGTAGGTGTAGTTTACGCCCACGTCGTTGCAGAACATGTTGTTGATGGCCTGGTAAGCGCCTTTGATGCCGCTGGCGGCTTTTTCGAAGTGGATGATCAGGGTTTCGGAATCCAGAGGTTCGGCGAGGGTATAGGCGACCGGCACGCCGTCGATGCGGATGATGCCCCCGCACAGGCCGGGAATATCGTTCCAGTGGGCGAGGACGCGGGCGACAGCATCGTTCTCCGCCAGAAGGGCATCGGACGATTCGCAGTCGCGCCAGCGGCACCACTCCGTCTGCATGTTCAGCACTGTTTCCACGCAGTTGACGGAGAGCGACCGGTATTCGTAGTTGTAGCTTTTCTCGAACTGCTTGAGCAGGTTCTTTTTCTTATGAAAGCGATTACCTGGCAAGGACGCAAGTTCCGAGGAAAGATACAGATAATCCCACTGCCCTCTGGCCTCATCCAGAACAATCCTGTCTCCCAGTGCCTGGCTCCAGATGGCGCAGAGCGGATCCGGTACACGGATGATGGTGGAGCCGGGCATCAGCTCCGGGCAGGCCAGCCAGTCCTGCACTGCATCCCAGGAGCCCACCGGAGCCCAGTAGCAGGGTTCGGGCCTGCGCTGGCGTATCCAGCAAAGGGTGCCGTCAAAGCGCCATTCCAGGCCGTAATGGGGAGCCCAGCCCCAGATGTTGGCAAAGCTGTAGTCCGAGGCCTTGGAGTGGTTCTGCGCCAGAAGAGCCAGATATTGTTCCATTCCGGAAAGGGAAATGGGAGAGAAGCCGCTGTTCATGAGTGTTCTCGCTTAAAGCGCTTCGCCGTGGAAGCGAAGCGGTACCAGTCGCGCCGGAGCAGGACGTACAGGGAAGCCGTGGCTTGCACTATTTGTGAAACCAGCATGGCCAGAAAAATGCCGGAGGCGCTCTGCCACATGATATGGCCCATGTACCAGGCCAGGGGCAGACGCACCAGCCAGGTGGAACAACTGAACACGACCATGCTGTAGATGGTCGCGCCGGCTCCCGAAAACACCCCGCCCAGAATCATGCTGGCGACGGTGAAGGGCGTGGCAAAGAGATTAAACATCATATAGCTTGTGGCAATCCCCTGCACTTGCGGGTCGGGGGCCACAAAGCCGGTGATTTCGTTCAGGAACGGAAACATGCAGGCCGCCACCAGACTCATGATGCAGGCCCCCCCGACCACCACGCGCAATCCCACCCGTTTGGCCTCCGAGGGGTTGCCCGCTCCGAGGCAGTGTCCTACCAGCACCGAGGCGGTCATGTTAAAGGCGAAGCCGGGCAGGAACAGAATGGCTTCGATGCGCAGGCCCGCAGTCAACCCGGCAAGGGCGACGACACTGTTCTGGGGCAGGGTATTGGTGATGAGAAAAAGCACCATGTAGCCGAGGTTCCACAAGATCTGGCTGCCGCCCGCGGGCAGGGCCACCTTGAGGATGTACGGCATGGCCCGCCGTTCCCAGCGCCAGGAGGCGAAACTGCGCCGCGAGATAAGCCCGCTGCGCAAGAGGACGATCAGGTTAAAAAGCGCGCCCGCGGTGACGGAGGCAATGGACGACCACACCAGGCCGCGCCCGCCGAGGTTGGGCAGACCGAACCAGCCGAGGCCGAGGCCGAAGTCGCCCACGGCATTCAGCACGCAGACCACGATGCCGGACATAAGCGGAATCCACACGTTCTTGCGCGCCCGGAAAATCGCCACCGTGGTCATGCTCAGGTAGCTTGAGGGCATGATGCCCAGAAACAGCACCCACAGATCAAGGGTGAGGGGAAAGATTTCCTCCGGCACGCCCAGCAGCACGAGCATTTCCCTGCGGAACAGGATGCCGAGAACGAGCGTCAGGACGCACAGCCCGGCCGCCAGCTTGAAAATAAGTCCCACGTACCGTTCGGCCCGCAAAGGCAGCCTGGCGCCCAGAGCCTGGCTCATGGCGGCCACCCCGCCGTTGACCATGGCGATGCCGAGCACCAGCAGAAAGAACTGGCACTGGGTAATAAGGCCGAGCGCACCCTGCACCTGCGCGTTGATGCGCCCCGCCACCACCACGTCGGTAAAGCCCACGAGGAACTGGAAGAACATCATCAGGGCCTGGGGCCAGGTAAGCGCCCAGATTTCGCGCGAGGTCACACCCCCTGTTCCTCCGCGCACGCAGGCAGAGTCCTTGCCGAGAGGGGCTGGAGGAAGGGACGGCCCGGTAGGGGCGGTAGCGGTTATACGGGAGGTTGGCGGCATCCGGACACGCTAGCAGAGCCGCAGAGGAAAAGCAAAAGAAAGCTGTAAAAAATGCCGCCGCTCTTTTGCCTGACTGCAGAAGAAACGTCACAAACGCCATGGAAAGAAAATATCAGGGGAAAAAGCAGCATTGCGGACTCTTTCCCTATGCGCGTTTCGCATGCCGCTCCCGTCTCTGCGGGGAAGGGCGGACGTGCTGCGGATGTTATGTGCGCGCGTGCCCGGAGGTCTTTTCCTGCAATGCCATAATGACAGCGTCGAGCTTTGTGGAAAGGCGGATCAGATCCGCTATGATGCCCGAGGAATCCTCCATGCCCTGCCGGGTATCACGGGCAAAAAGGTTCAGCTTTTCCAGGGCCGTGGTGATGCTGTTGCTGTACTTTACCAGACCGGATACGGATTCCGCGATGCGGCCGACCTGCGCCGCGTTCTCATCCGAAAGGGCCACGATGCTGCGCAGGGCTTCTCCGGAGCCTCCGGCCAGCCGGGTGGCTTCATGGACGGCGGCATACGTGTCGTCCATGACGCGCATGTTCTCCTTGGCCGAACCTTGCACGCTGCCAATAGCCGTCGCAACGTCCTTGGTGGCCAGCATGGTTTTTTCCGCGAGCTTGCGCACCTCGTCGGCCACCACGGCGAACCCCCGCCCCGCATCCCCGGCTCTGGCCGCCTCTATGGCCGCGTTGAGGGCCAGCAGGTTGGTTTGATCCGCTATGTCGGTGATGGTGCTCAGGATGCGGCTTATGCCCTCGGCCTGTTGATCCAGGGCCAGCATGGACTGCTGCATTTCCGCGGCGGTGTCGCTGACCTTTCTGTTGGCGGCAATGACATCGTCAACGCTTTTCGCGCCTTCCTGGGCTTTGCCGCGCGCGGCCTCCACGCTTTTGGCCGCGTTGTCCGCACCGTGCATAATATCGGTGAACATGCCGACCATGGAGCTGACAGCGTCGCTGGTGTCGCGCACGTTGACGTACTGTGCTTCCGCGCCCCTGGTCACTCCCATATTGGCGTCGCCCAGCCGGGCGGCCGCGTGGGAAAGATCCACGGAGATCCCCCCCGCTTCTTCGGCCACGACCCGCGTTGCCGCAAACATGGCGGCAATTTTGTCCTTCTGGGCTTCACTCTCGCGCATGGCCTGTTCCGTGAGCCGCATCTGCGCCTGGATGTTCTTTCCCTGTTCTTCCGCCAGGGAAATCTTCTGCTTCAGGGAGGCAACCATGTCCCTGAGGGCCTGGGCCAGCGTACCTATTTCGTCCTTCCGGTCTTCGACTTCCAGCCTGGTGTCCAGCTCGCCCCTGCTCACCGCCGTGGCGAAGGCCGCCGTTTTTTTCAAGGGCAGCACGATGCCGCGTACGAAGAATATACCGAGAATGCTCCCGGCCACAGCCAGCAGCAAGGAAATACCGATGCTCATGCCGATGGAATCCCGCACGTCCCCCATGAATTCGTTTCCGCTGGCCTCGGTGCACAGGTACCAGTTCAGGACAGGGATCTTGCGTATAAACACGTAGCGCGTATCGCTCCCGTCCGCGAAGCTGAAGCTGAAGGCGTCACCTTCCTGGATGCTGCCCCAGACAGGGGCATAGGCGGGAAACAGACCGGCCAGGGGCTTGTTCAGCGATCCCTTGTCATGGGCAAGACGGACGATGCCTTTACCGTCCACCATGAAGGTGCGGCCCTGCTTGCCTATGGCGGTCCTGCTGAGTTCGTCGGCAAATTTCTCGATATCGATGGAGGCGGAGAGCAGGCCGGCGAATTTGCCGTCCGACTCCACCCGGCGGTTGATAAAGGCCTTGGTGCCCCAGGTCGGGTCGCCCACGTACACCACGATGTTCACCGCCACGCCGCTGTCGCGGAAATCCGTATACCAGGCGTCCTTGGCGGAAACACGGTAACTGTCGTCGCGTTTACCCTGCGAAATGTCCGTATACTGCCCGGTCTGCGCGGAGACGAAGTTGGCCCCGATAGTCCGGTACGTCGTTATGATGCCTTCCAGCAGGCGGTAGATGGAGTCCAGGTGCCCTTCATTGGGCTCTCCCGCGCGAATCCAGTCCTGGAGCAACGGGCTGCGCACCGCCAACGCGAGCCCCCGGCTCGGTTCCATAATCGTTCTGTCAATCTTTGCCAGAATGTCCGCCGACATGGACGGAAGCCGTTCATTGACCAGTTGGTTCTTCATGCCCGCATGAAAAAAATAGGCATTGAAGGCAATGATGACCGCGGCCACCACAAGCAGCAGCGTACCCAGCAGCAGATTGATCTTTTTCCCGATGGTCCGCACGCGACTCTCCTTGAAGCATAAAATGGACGTCTGATGCCTGTACCGGGCAGTGTCGTAAAATAGTCTGGCTTGAAGCACTGAAATATGCCAAGACGATCACTGGGCACAGAACCGCCATGTTTACAGTCCGGGAGAAAAACCGCAAGCCGCCCCGCATTATAATTTCAAATAACCCGGACGATATCCGGGAACTGACGAAGGGCTTGTCCATAAATAAGTGGAGCGTGAGCCGAGGACGAGGAAAAACCTTTTTTTACGAAGGGAGTGTACTCTTACCGTACTCGACAGGAGGAAAAAAAGGGCTTTGACGAAGTAATCGGCCACGAAACGCTTATTTATGGACAAGCCCAAAGCAGGTTGTGCGGCGCACTCCCCAGGAGGCTCGGCATGATAGTGATTTTAACCGGGGCGGGCATTAGCCGGGAGAGCGGGCTTGCCACCTTTCGCGATGCGGACGGCATCTGGTCCAAGGTGCGCATCGAGGATGTCGCCACCCCGGGCGGGTTCGCCCGCGACCCTGAGCGGGTGTTCGCCTTTTACAACACGCGGCGGCGGGAACTGACCAACGGCACTGTCGTCCCCAACAATGCGCACCTGGCCCTGGCCCGGCTTGAAGCGGCATGGCCTGAGCCGGTTCTGATCGTCACCCAGAATATCGATGACCTGCACGAACGGGCGGGCAGCAAAGCGCTGCTCCACATGCACGGGGAACTGCTGAAGGCGCGCTGCACGGCCTGTGACGCGGTACTGCCCTGGAAAGGGGATCTTGGCTCCACAGACGCCTGCAAAGACTGCGGGGGCTCCGGTACGTTGCGCCCGCACGTGGTCTGGTTTGAAGAAATGCCGCTGTATCTGCCGGAGATAGAAAAAGCCCTGCGCCGCTGCCATACCTTTGTATCCATAGGCACTTCCGGCAACGTGTTCCCGGCGGCGGGTTTTGCCCGTAAGGCCCAGTCGCGGGGGGCCTACACCGTCGAGCTGAACCTGGAGCCGTCGCAAGGAGCCTCCATATTCCATGCCGGCAAGTACGGCCCGGCAACCCGGGTCGTGCCCGACTGGGTGGAGGCGCAACTGGCTTCGCGGCGGTAGGCGGAAAGCGTCAGAATTGCCCGGCAGGCTCCCGTCCCCACGCGGAAAAGGGGTATGCGACCAGGTGAGAGTTGAAGTAACGCGGATCGCCGGTCACTTCCCTGCCGACCCAGGCAGGCGCGTCGATGGTCTGGCCTTCTTCGGCAAGTTCCACTTCCGCCACGATGAGCCCCAGGTTTTCCCCCAGAAACTCATCCACTTCCCACACCAGCCCTTGCAGGGGAATGGTGTAACGCTTCTTTTCGATCAGGGGTTTTTCGGCGAGCTCACGCAGCAGTTCTTCGCCGTCAGCAAAGGGAATCTCATATTCATACTCCATGCGGGCAGCACCCGTGGTGATGCCCTTGACGGTCAAAAAGGCCCTGTTCCCCGCGGTGCGGACGCGGACGGTACGTTCCTTCGCGCTGTTCAGATACCCCTGGCGGTAGAGCACGCCCTCTGCCAGATCCCGCCAGGCGCCGCCGACCACCAGAAACTTGCGCTCAATTTCCCTGCCCATCCCCGTTGCCTCCGCATATGCTCTTGCATACATGCTGTCCTCTGCGACCATGCCTCCGGGACGCCGCAAAGGCGGCTTCCCCCAAAAGACGCGGCGCACAGCCCGCTCCTCCGGCACCGCGGCCATGCTACAGCGTCCTCCTGAAAAGGACAAATACATTTGACAGCAACGGGACTTCGGCATATTCCCTGACAACAAATCGATATATGCCTTGCAGTGAAAGTACGTATGCCGCAAACGCCCGTTTCATCTCCACACCCTCACACAACACTGCAACTTGGTCCTCTGCGGATACACTTGCAGACTCTCGCGCAGCAAGCCACATACGCATGCCTGTTATTGCTGCCGTCCCTTGGTATCGCCTATCTGTTCAACCCGCTGCTGTACCACCTGCAAGGCGGCGAATGGGTTGTGGGGTTTCTGCTCTCCGCCTGCGGGCTGGCGCTGGGCGTCTTCATCCTGCATATTCTCAGGCGCGCGGGGCTGGTGCTCGCCCCTTTCGTCGCCCTGCTCCTGTTCTCCTTCACCCACATTACCGCTACCTATAATGTGGAGCCCGGCCCCAGCTTTATCGGGGCCGTCATGGAAACCACCGTTGAAGAAACCGTGGGCATGCTCACGCCGTCCCTGGTCGCGGCCGGGCTTGCCGCGGTTGTCGCCTACACCCTGTTCGTGCGCTGGAGCAGGCGCTTCTTTTCTCCCTGGAATATCTTTCTGGCCGGCCTGTTTCTGGTCCACCTGCTCTTTGCCCAGGGGCGCATGTTTACGGGCAACGCCAGCAGGTACATGCGCTCCGCAAGCCGCTGGAGCATGGATTACGTCAGCGATCCCATCAAGTACTCGGTGGACTTCCTTTTTGAGGACAGGGAAAAAGTCGAGGAGTTGCGCGCCCTGAAAGATCCCGCCGCCTCCCCCTCCTCGCGGGACGAAAAAGAGCCGCTGGTCGTAGTCTTGATCGTGGGCGAATCGTTGCGCGCGGACCATCTGGCCATCAATGGCTACAGCCGCGACACCACGCCGCTGCTCGCCAAAGAGGATCTGGTCAACTTCCGGCGCGTGCAGTCCTATGCCGCCTGGACGCGCGAATCGATCATCGGCATCTTCACCGACAACGGGGGCTACAAAAAGCCCATCACGTGCGGTTCCTTCGTCAAGCTGTTCCAGAAACACAACTTTGCGGTCGCCACCTATAACGCCAACACCAAGCCCAACCGCAGCGACTTTTCCGCCACCGTGCTCACCGAAGGAGCCAAGCGCTTTTTCGCCAGCAGGCCCGACGCCAACCTGCTCGAAATTTTCCGGCAGAACTGGGACAAGGGACCGCTGGAGCTGCACATCGTATCGCCTTACGGCAGCCATTTTCCGTACCGCGAAGGCTACAGCGAGGACTTCGCCCGCTTCCAGCCCGACAACTACAAACGCCCGAACATCGGCGACGACATCCCCGCGCTGGTCAACAGCTATGACAACACCGTCCTGTATACGGACCACATCACCGCGCGCTTTATCGACGCCATTCGCTCGAAGAACAGCGTGCTGATCTATGTCTCCGACCACGGGGAATCGCTGGGCGAGGAGGGGCGCTTTGTCCACGGCGCCAACGACGCCCCGGAACAGCGCCACGTGCCGCTGTTCTTCTGGTTCTCGGACAGCTACAAACAGCGCCATCCGGATATCATCGCCCGCCTGCGGGAAAAAACGGAACAGCCGGTGACGCACAGCCATCTTTTCCACACCCTGCTGGGCATCGCGGGCATAGAGACGCCCGTGCGCGACCCGAAGCGCGACCTGACGCAATAATCCCTTCCCGCAGGCCAGGCCGCCACCCGTCCCTTGTCTTTCTGCGTCCTCCGGCACAAGAGAAACGGCATCGGGCACGCGCCGTACTGTAACGCTGTTGTCTTTTTTTGCAGACGAGGGTATGAGGGCGGTATCTCCATGCCGTGGTAGAATCCCCACTGTAGCCGCCATTGACCGCTCCGCGCGTGCCTTGCTGCACGAAAGGCCCTGCTGCAAACGGGGCGGGCGCCTGCCGGAATACGGCGGGCGGAATAAACGGCCATGCCTGCGGAGTGTCTACTCCATAATCCTTCTTAATATGCAGAGTACATAATGAACGTCGGTCGCTATACCTTTGCGGAATTTGTGGAACTGGCCCGGTCTTTTCACGGCTATCCCGCCCCCGGTCTGCTTGTGGGCGGCTATATGGTGGAAGAAGCCAAAGCCGCCATGCCGCAGGGCACCCTGTTTGAAGTGGTGGTGGAGTGCTCCAACTGCCTGCCCGATGCCGTACAGTTGCTCACCCCGTGCAGTACGGGCAACAACTGGATGAAGGTCGTCGACCTCGGCAAATTCGCGCTGTGCATGTACGACAAGTATACCGGCGTCGGCGTGCGCGTGCACCTGGATCCCGGCAAACTTGCGGCCTGGCCCGAACTGCGCGCCTGGTTCATGAAGACGAAGACCAAGGCCGAACAGGACGACGCGCAGTTGCGCCGGGAAATCGAGAAAGCCGGGACCGGCGTCTGCACGACCAGGCCCATCCGTATTGCGGGCAAATTTTTGGAAAAAATGAAAAGAGGGCCGGTCACCCCGTGCCCGGATTGCGGGGAAGGCTACCCGCAAAAAGACGGGGAACGCTGCCGGGGCTGCCAGGGGAGCGCTCCCTCTTCTCTTTTGGAGAAAACGCCGCAATGACGCTGGCGTCGTCCGGAACACGGATGAAAAAACTCCTCTTTGAGATATCCTATTTTTACCGGGTGTTATGTTAAAATCTCCTGATGCTTCCTCTCTCTCTCCTTCTGCCCGGCAGCTTGCGGCGCATTCTCCGGAGCAGTTCCCGCGCGAATCGGTGCAGGCGAAAACCGGCGCGCCGGGCACTATCTATGACGCTCTGATGCGCGCCGGCCTGGAACGTTGCGGCACGCGTACGGTTCTGGACTGCGCGATCAATGCCAAATGCCTCGGGTTGCGCACCTCCGGGGGCACAGGCCTTGCCTTTGTGCCGCGAGAGGCCTGGGAAGCCGCCGAACGGCAGGGCGTCGCCCGCGTGGAAGCGGGCCTGCTCGGACGGCCGCTTGCGGAAATTGTGCCTCGCTATGCGGAAAACGACCCCTTGCGGACGGTCATTGCCCTTGCCGCCATCAATGCCCTGCTGGTGCATACCGGCAAAGACGATCCGGGCACATGGCACAGAGACCTCGGCCATATAACGCGGCTGGGCCTGGTGGGCGATCTGCGCCCTTTTGTGAGCCGTATAGGTCTTGCCGGGCACGAGCAGGTAATCTTCGAGCTGCGCTCCCTTCCCGGAACGCACCCGCCCGAAGCAGCCCCGGACCTTCTGCCCGGCTGCGACGTCGTCATCATCACCAGCGCCGTTTTTTCCAACAAAACCCTGCACCACTATCTCCCCCATATTGCGCCCAGGGCCCGGGCCTTCATTTTCGGGCACAGTACCCCCCTTGCCGACTGCCTGCTCGGCACCTTCGCCCTGGGCAGCAATGAAGTCACCGACGCCGCGGGAGCCTTGCAAAGCCTTAGGGAAGGCAACGGCATACGCGATCTCAAGCCTTTTATGCGCAAAGTTATCAGGGAAAAAATGCCGTAGGCCCGTTTCCGAAATGTGTGCGTCGCTTTTTTCAGATGCCCAACTATAGGTTTATATATTTTTCTTATTCCCAAATTAAAATATTCTAATTCCCAACCATGAATAGGGTTGATAATATCTCAAAAGGATGATTGAGTGGCATAAACTATAGAAGATAGATGTTGCTCACCGTTTTGCAGTGTATCCTTAACTACTTTGGTGGTTTCCAGTGTGCTGCATTGCTCGGGGGATTGAGCAGGAGAGCGGCATCGCTGTTACGCTCCGGCATATGGGACAAACGGCCCTTTGCCGGGATTACGGTATACCCCTTTACGTTGTTGTCCACATTTTGGCCTGCTGCCACATGCTTTGCGCATGGCGGCTAACGGACCGCAGGATCCACAGGAGGCAGTCGGCCCGACCTTTACGCATAAGATCGACTGTAGGCCGATGCACAACCGTTCCTTGTTACGGAGGGTGCTCATTTGTGTCCCCTTACCGTAGCGGCTTCCTCTTAAATAACAGCATACGCCGGCATGCCGCCCCCCCCCCTGCGTTGGTGCGGCAAAAGTCGTAGCTTTTTCGCATGGACCGCTGACGGTAGTTACTGAACAATAGGTGGATTTATGGCTGAAACACGAAAACCATACCGCACTCCCGCCATTCTCTTTGGCGTTCTTGTGGTCTTTTGCGGCGTCACGGGCTATGCCCTGCACGCCACCTCTACCATGTCATTCTGCTCGTCCGCCTGCCATGAAATGAATATATACGAAGAAGAGCTTCGGTATTCTCCCCATGCCAAAGATGCGGAGGGGCGTCCCATTGCATGCAGCCAGTGCCACATCCCGGCGGGGTTCGGCCCCGACTATCTGGCCGTAAAAACCTATTCCGGTCTCAAAGATCTGTATATCCATGTGGTGTACGCGCCCGACAGCCTGAACCGCGTCATGCTGCAACCTGTTGCGCGGCGCTTCATTGACGACGACAACTGTCTGAAATGCCACGCCGACCTGTACAAGGACGCCAAGGGAGAAAAGCAGATCTCGGAACTCGGCAAGCTGGCGCATGACGCGTACCTCGGCAAAAACGGGCAGGCCAAAAGCAACTGCGCCGGGTGCCACGTCAACATGGCGCATCTGCCGGAATTTGACCGCAGACTCGACGTGAACAAAAAATTTGCCGAACGAATTCAGAAGAGGGAGGCGTTGCGCTAATGATCCTCAGCAAAAAAAATATGCTTATCGCCCTTGTGGCGTTACTTGTCCTTATCGGAGCATTTTTCATGTACATCAACCTGGCCTTCCCCAAGGTGCGCTGTGAAGGCGCCCACCTGAAGGTGCCGGACCAATATGCCGACTGCATTACCTGCCACACCAAAACGACCGCCATGGTCGCCAAGGACTGGACAGATTCCAAACACGGCGTCATGCTGGTCAAATGTGTTGTCTGCCACGGTGAACCTGACGGCAAGGGCTCCATCCCCTTTATGGTCAAGCCCGATCCCATGGTCATCTGCTCTCGCTGCCACGACCCCGCCATCAAGGTCATGATCTCCAAGTACGGGGAAAATCTGGACTGCAACAGCTGCCACCCGCACCACCAGAACCCCCAGCACGGTATGGCGTACGAGAACAAAATCCCCACCTCAAAGACAACTTTAGAGTGATCGTTTCGGGAATGAAGGCGCATCGGCATCTTCCCACAGACGTATAAGGAGTTTTCACATGACACTTTCAAGGCGAGAGTTTTTGAAAGGCACAGCCGCCGCCATAGCGCTTTCCGCCATCGGCGGTCCCTGCCTTGCGGCTGCGACCAAAGATACGGCGGATAAATGGGTTAAAGGCGTATGTCGCTACTGCGGCACAGGGTGTGGCGTACTTGTCGGCGTCAAGGACGGCAAGGCCGTGGCCATCAAGGGCGACCCCAACAACCACAACCAGGGTTTGCTCTGCCTTAAGGGCGCCATGCTCATCCCGGTTATTTACGCCCAGGATCGCATCACCGAGCCCATGATCCGCAGAAACGGCAAATCCAGCCCCTTTGAGAAGGTAAGCTGGGACGAGGCCCTGGAATTCGCGTCCGCCCGGTTCCGCACAGCCCTCAAGGAAAACGGCCCGGGCTCCGTCGCCTACTACGGTTCCGGCCAGGCCCTGACCGAAGAATCCTACCTTGCCAACAAGATATGGAAAGCGGGCCTGCGCAGCAACAACGTGGACGGCAACCCGCGCCTGTGCATGGCTTCCGCCGTGGCCGGCTATATCAGCACTTTCGGCAAAGACGAGCCCATGGGCACGTATAACGACATCGACAACGCGAGCTGTTTCTTCATCATCGGCTCCAACACCTCGGAAGCGCACCCGGTGCTCTTCCGCCGTATCGCCAGACGCAAACAGAACTCGCCCGACGTCAAGATCATCGTGGCGGACCCGCGCCGCACCAACACTTCCCGTATCGCTGACATCCACGTCACCTTCACCGCCGGCACCGACCTGGCCCTGTTGAACGGCATGGCCAACGTCATCATCAAGGAAGAGCTGGACAACCCCCGCTTCGTCGACCGCTACACCGTCTTCAAGGACGCCAAGGGCGAACCCTGCACCTATGAGGACTACAAAGCCTTTGTGGCCGAGTATACCCCGGAAAAAGTGCAGGAAATCACGGGAGTTCCCGCCGACATGGTGGTCAAGGTCGCCAAGATGTTCGCGGAGTCTCCCGCCACCCTGTCCCTCTGGTGCATGGGCATCAACCAGCGCTCCAAGGGCGTGTGGGCCAACAACCTGATCCACAACCTGCACCTGATCACCGGCCAGATCGGCCGTCCCGGCGCGTCGCCTCTGTCCCTGACAGGACAGCCCAACGCCTGCGGCGGCGTGCGCGACACCGGCTCGCTGGCGCACCTGCTGCCCGCCGGGCGGGTTATCGGCAACGAAAAGCACCGCAATGAAATGGAAGACTTCTGGGGCGTGCCCAGGGGCACCATCCATGACAAAATCGGCCTGCACACCGTGGCCCTGTTCGGAGCCATGGCCAAGGGCGACGTCAAGGCGGTGTTCATTCACTGCACCAACCCCGCCCATACCCTGCCCAACCTGAACAAGTTCACCAAGGGCCTGGAAACCGCCTTTGTGGCCCAAACTGAATGCTTCATGGATGCGGAAACCCTCAAGTACGCCGATGTGGTCTTCCCGGCCGCGTTCTGGTGCGAGACCGAAGGCGTATACGGCTGCACCGAGCGCCGCTACGCCCTCACCGAGCAGGCCGTCGAGCCCATGGGCAACGCCCGCCCGGTGGTGCAGGTGCTGATGGACTTCGCCAAAAAGGTCGGCGTGGATCCCAAGCTCATCCCGTACAAGAACGCCGCCGACATCTGGGAGGAGTGGCGCACCCTGAGCAAGGGCGGCCCCTACAACTTCTACGGCATCACCCGGGCGCGACTGAAGAAGGAATCGGGCATCAAGTGGCCCTGCCCCTCCGAGGATCATCCGGGCACGGATCTGCGCTACGTGCGCGGCGAAGACCCTCTGGTGCCCCTCGATCACCCGGACAAGATCTTTTTCTACGGATCCCCCACCGGCAAGGCGACCATCTTCCTGCGTCCGTACCAGCCGCCCTTTGAACCGGCGGACAAGGACTACCCCTTCGTGCTGACCACGGGGC
Organism: Desulfovibrio sp.; assembly: GCA_031556355.1. Classification (GTDB taxonomy): domain Bacteria; phylum Desulfobacterota; class Desulfovibrionia; order Desulfovibrionales; family Desulfovibrionaceae; genus Frigididesulfovibrio. The sequence continues at coordinate 49,423 of JAVBTB010000007.1, forward strand.
GGGTCATCGACCACTGGCATACCGCCACCATGACGGGCAAAGTGCCGGAACTGCGCAAGGCCTATCCTTCGGCGTTCGTGGAAGTGAACCCGCAGGATGCCAAGGCCCTTGGCATCAACAACGGGGACCAGGTAGTGCTGGAAACCCGGCGCGACAAAATGACCTTCCCCGCGCGCGTCACCGACACCTGCATGCCGGGGCTGGTCTTCTGCCCCTTCTTTGACAAGAACCTGCTGGTGAACCGCCTGTTCCACGACGCCGTGGACGACACCTCCAAAGAGCCGGAATACAAAATCTGCGCGACCAAGGTGTACAAACAGGCCTGATCCCAAACAACACACAGACTCACGAGCCCGGGGAGGCATCTGTGCCTCCCCGGAACACTTAACAAAGGATGCATCATGGCTATATTAGGTTTTCTCGTGCACACCCACACGAAAAACTGCGCCGCTGTGGAAGCCGAGGTGGCGGCAATGCCGGAAATGACCACGTACGGCATCCACCAGAACTGCTACATTGTGTCGGTGGCCGAAGCTCCCCAGGAGGAGCTTGAGTTTGTGCTCGGCAAGGTTTACGCCATTAACGGCGTCCTGACCTGTTACGTCACGTCGCTTACAGTAGAGGATGAGCAGGAGCCGATGGAATAGGCGTTCCTGCCTGCGACCACATATTCTCCGGCTTTTTTCCCCCGCTACCCCGTATCTTTGAGGCCACAAAAACCATGTCCCCCTTTTTGCGTCCCCCCGGCGTCGTTTCCGAAAAAGATCTGAAAGCGCGTTGCGTCTCCTGCGGCCAGTGCGCCGAGGTCTGCAACTTTGCCTGCATTGAGCTGACCCCGGATCATTTCCTCTTTGGGGGAGAGACCCCCAAGGTATTCCAACGCAAAAGCCCCTGCTTTCTGTGCATGAAGTGCAGCGCCATCTGCCCTACCGGCGCCCTGCGCGACGTGCCCATGGAACGCTCCGGCATGGGCATGGCTTACCTGGACATGAAAAAATGCGTGGATTACCAGGAGCAAAGCGCCGTGATGTGCTGGACCTGCTTCGAACGCTGCCCCATGAAGGGCACGGCCATCGTGCTTGAAGGCGGCTATATCCCGACCGTTACCGCGGCATGCGTGGGCTGCGGCGTGTGCGAATACGTGTGCCCCATAGCCGCCATTACAGTAACGCCGACGCGGGACATTCCCGCAAACGGGCAGAAAGACGGGAAGGGCGGCCTATGAGTTCCATCCGCTTCTGGCGGCGCAGCGTACAGATCGGCGTTGCCCTGGCCTTTATCGCCATACCGGTGCTGAACCGCCTTGAAATCAACCACCTTGTCGGCAACTTCCTGTCCTTCAATTTTGCCGGGCTACCGCTCTCGGATCCCCTGGCCTCGCTCCAGGTAGCCGCCGGCACCCTGTCCGCCACCCAGGCCATGCTCGTGGGCGCGGGGCTGGCCCTGCTGCTGGCCGTGCTCATGGGGCCGGTATTCTGCGCCTGGAGCTGCCCTTTCGGGCTGTTATCCGAACTCGTCCACAGCGGTAAAGCCAACGCGGGGCGGGACACCAAACAGCCCCTGCCGGTCACGGTACGGACGTTTGCCGGCAAAGCGGCCCTCGTAGGACTAGGACTTCTGGGCGTGATCCTTTTTGTGCCGGTGCCCGTGCTCAACCAACTCTCCATGCCCGGCTGGTATTCCCGGATCATGCAACACGCGGTGCTGTACCGGGACGTCTTCTGGGGCGCGATCCTTCTGATGATTGCAATACTCGCCGCCGAGCGGTTCACCAACAAGCGTTTCTGGTGCGCGTATGTCTGCCCGCAGTCGGTCCTTATTTCTCTGGCGGGGCTGGTCTTTCCCAAACGCTTTCAAGTGCGCTTCACGCGTAAATCCTGTACCTGTGCGGCTTCCGACCGCGCCTGCCTCAAATCCTGCTCCCTGGGCCTGAATCCCCGCGTGCCGGGGCAGGCACAATCACTGCGCTGCACCAACTGCGGGGACTGCATCGACGCCTGCCGGAGCAAGGGCCGAGCCCTCAACTTCGGATGCGGCAAGGAAGGCTGAGAGCCGGGAGTAGAGTAATTTTGAAGTTGCCCAAGAGATCACATTGCCTCCGGCGGCCAAAGGGACTGAGTCTCTTTGGAAACCCCAATTTGTCACTGCATAGCTCTCATCGTGTGACGAAGCTGAGGGGTACTTCCAAAAGTAAATCGCTCTCTTTCTTCACGGCCTGAAGCCATGGCTGAAGTCCGCGGCATACAGCCGGGACGGCGCGCTTTCGGGATTTCTTTCACCCGGCAGAACCAGAAACACGGTCTGCCGGGTGAAATTTTCACGGCGGGCGGTTTCCGCCAGGGTGGCGAGGGTGGCCTGTGCAAGGCGCTGATCGGGCCAGCCCACCCGGTGGGCGAGGAGAACGGGCGTATCTTCGGCAACGCCCCCGGCGCGCAGCTCTTCGGCCAGCACTTCCGGGTCGCGGGCGGACAGGTAGACGGCAAGGCTGCCGCCGTGGCGCGCGTATTCCCGCACGCTCTGTCCTTCCGGAACCGGGGTGCGCCCGTTCAGGCGCGTGACGGCGAAAGACTGCACGGTTTCCGGTACGGTCAGGCTGAGCTTTGCCGCGGCGACGGCGGCAAAGGCGGCACTGACTCCCGGCACCACGGCGCAGGGAATGCCGTCCGCTTCCAGCAGCGCTATCTGTTCACGGGCTGCTCCATAGAGAGAGGGATCGCCGGTGTGCACGCGGGCCACCAGGCCTCCGGCCAAGGCCGTCTCGCGCATCAGAGCGTGGGTCTGCTCCAGGGTGAGGGAGGCGGAGTCCACAACTCGCGCCTCCTTCCGGGCGCAGGCCACCACTTCGGCGGGCACAAGGGAACCGGCGTACAGCACCAGATCCGCCTCGCAGATCAGGCGGTGCCCTTTCAGGGTGATCAGTTCCGGATCGCCGGGCCCGGCCCCGATGAACCAGACCATGCCCGTCCGGAAAGCGCTGTTGCCGGAAGCCCCCTGGGCGAAAGAGTGCGGAGTATCGTTCATGGTTTGTCAGCCCTGATCAGAAATACGGGGTTCATGCCCACAAGGCGCACATCGCCGCCAAGGGGGGAGGATTCCGCGGCCTGCAGGCAGGTGACGCTCACCGTCGCTCCAAGGGCGGCAAGGGCCGCGCGCGTCCGTTCCAGAGTCGAAAGCAACACGCAGTGCGCCACCAGACGCCCCTGCGGCAGCAAAAGGCCGTAAGCCAGGCGCAGGGTCTCCAGGGCGGCGTCTTCGCCGGGCGTATCCGGCATAGAGCCTGATGGTGCACCTGAAGCAACGCCTGTTCCGCCCCCCAGGCCTCCGCCCAGAAAAATCCGGTGCGGCCTGGGTAAGGGCACGGAAGGGGGAAAGCAGCCCTCCTCCCCGTCATGCAGGGAGTGCAGGGGCATGTCTGCGGCGGCCGGGGCAGAGGAAACCTGCACCCGCCCTGTTCCCGGACGCAGACAGTCCGGCAGGGCGGTTTCCACAACCACCAGGTTGGCCGCGCCGAAACGCCGTCTGTTCTCGCGGATATGAGCGGCCCGCGACGGATTTTTCTCCACCGCCACCACCAGCCCCCGGTGGGCCAGGCGGCAGGCCTCAATGCCCACGGCTCCGCTGCCCGCCCCCAGATCCCACACCACCTGTTCCGGGGCAATGCCCAGAGCGGCCAGCCCGGCGGCCCGCACCGGGGACTTGGTGAGCAGGTTGTTTTCCCGGAGGAAGCCCTCGTCCGGCAGCCCGAACATGCCCCGGCAGTGCGGGCCGGTAATGTCTTCAGAAAAAGAGGCGTCTGTCGCCCTCCCCTCATGGGGCACTGTGGCTTCGCCGGGCAGGAGCAGTATCACCCGCTGCACGGCGGAGGCGTCTTCCGGCCGCTGCAGGGCTTCTTCCACAGTCAGGCTGCTGGCGCGTTCCGCCTGGGGCAGGCCCGTCTGCGGATCCAGAAAGAGGTTTTCCAGCACATGCAGGCGGCAGTGCCCGTACCCCCGTTCAGCGGCAAAACGGGCCACGCGCCGGGGACCACTCGCCGCGTCCGTCAGCAAAAATACCGGCCCGCCCGCAAGCAGGGCGTGCGCCAAAGGCAGCCAGCTTCCTCGTCCGTGCAGGGAGACGGAGCGTACATGCTCCCAGATCTGCCCCAGCAACGCGCACGCGGCCTGCAAGGAACTTACCCCCGGCAGAATGCGCAGCCCGGACGGGCCGAAGCGTTCCACCAGCCGCGCCCCCAGGCCGAAGTACAACGGATCGCCGCTGCACAGAACCACCTGCACCTTGCCTGCGGCCCGGTTGGCGGCAATGGCGGCAAAAAGCCCTTCCATATCCGCCCCCACGGCCAGCTTTTCCGCCGGGTGCTCTGCAAGGGCCGCGAGCTGCGCCTTGCCGCCGATAAGCACGTGCGCCCCCCGCAGCAAGGTGCTTGCCGCCTCGGTGAACAGACGTCCCGCGCCCGGACCGCCGGAATGGGACGGCGCATCAGGATCCATGGCAGCGGTTCCTGCCGGTATTCCGAGACCCAGCAGGTACAGGGGAACGGGTTCGGATTCGAGGATAAAAAGGGGCGCGGACGTAAGAAATTCGGGCATGGGGACTTCCTTGGTGGTGTCTGTATAGCATCTGCCCGGCCGGCGGTCGAGGGGCTCAGACGGTATGCGGGGGAGCGCCCCGTTGTGATCGCCCATCATACAATCTTGAGTGTGGACAGCGTATTCCGCCGACCGGCCGAATGAAAAAGGGAACGCTGGACAAAGTTCCCTCCAGCGGGTACAGTGCATAAAAAACTATATGCGGATTTATTGATATGAAAACAGTCACCAGTCCGGAAGAACTGCAAAGGCGTTGCCTTGCCTGGCGAGCGTCCGGGCTTTCCGTCGCACTTGTGCCCACCATGGGCTTTTTCCATGCCGGGCATGAAAGCCTTATGGCCGAAGGCCGCAAAGTCGCCGACAAGCTGGTGGTCTCGCTCTTTGTCAACCCGGCCCAGTTCGGCCCGGCGGAAGACCTCTCCGCCTATCCCCGCGATGCTGAACGGGATGCCGCCATCGCCGCCTCGCACGGCGCGGATATTCTGTTCACCCCGGCGGCGGACGCCATGTACCACGCCGACCACGCCACATGGGTGGAGGTGCCGGAACTGTCCGCGCCTCTCTGCGGCCGTACCCGGCCCATTCACTTTCGCGGAGTCTGCACCGTAGTGGCCAAGCTCTTCATGCTGGCCCAGCCCACCACGGCCTTTTTCGGGCAAAAGGACTGGCAGCAGCTTGCCGTTATACGCCGCATGGTGCGCGATCTCGCCATCCCCGTGGATATACGGGGTGTACCCATCGTGCGCGAGGCCGACGGCCTGGCCTTAAGCTCGCGCAACGCCTACCTCACCGCCGAGGAGAGGCGCGCGGCCCCGCACCTGCAAAAGGGGCTCGCTCTTGCGGCAACGCTTGCCCGTTCCGGCACGGCAAACGCCGCGGCCCTCGAAGCCGCCATCCGGGAATACTGGCAGAAGAACCTTCCCCAAGGCCGCGTGGATTATCTCTCTTTTGTGCATCCGGAAACTCTGGCCCCGGTGGAGCGCCTCACCGCCCCCACCCTGGCGGCTGCGGCCGTATTCCTCGGCCGTGCGCGACTTATCGATAACCTACTCATTTAATTTACTGACAGGAGCGTTCATGATCCCCTCCAAAGGCAAGTACTACTTTACATCCGAATCCGTCACCGAAGGGCATCCCGACAAGGTTGCGGACCAGATTTCCGATGCGGTTCTCGACGCGCTGCTCACAAACGACCCCGCCTCGCGCGTGGCCTGCGAAACCATGGTCACCACGGGCATGGCCTTTATTGCCGGGGAAATCACCACCAAGGCCTATGCCGACCTGCCGGAGATCGTGCGCACCACCATCAAAAATATCGGGTACAACAGCTCGGACATGGGCTTTGATTGGCAGACCTGCGCGGTCATTTCCTCCATCGACAAGCAGTCGCCCGACATCGCCCAGGGCGTCGACCGCAGCGTGAACGAAGACCAGGGCGCGGGCGACCAGGGCATGATGTTCGGCTTTGCCTGCGATGAAACCCCCACCCTGATGCCCGCCCCCATCTACTGGGCGCACCAGTTGTCCGAAAAGCTCACCGCCGTGCGCAAGCAAGGGGTGCTGCCCTACCTCAGGCCCGACGGCAAGACCCAGGTGTCCTTCGAGTATATTGACGGCAAGCCCGCGCGCATCAACAACGTGGTGGTGTCCACCCAGCACGCGCCGGAAATCAGCCAGGAACAGATCATCGCCGACGTGACCCGCGAGGTCATCGTGCCCACCCTGCCCGCCGCCCTGTTCAGCAAGGACAACTGCGAAATATTCATCAACACCACCGGCCGTTTCGTCATCGGCGGCCCCATGGGCGACTGCGGCCTTACCGGGCGCAAAATCATTCAGGATACCTACGGCGGCATGGGCCACCACGGGGGGGGCGCTTTCTCCGGCAAGGACGCCTCCAAGGTGGACCGCTCCGCTGCCTACATGGCCCGCTACATCGCCAAAAACGTGGTCGCCTCGGGCCTCGCCCCCAAGTGCGAAGTGCAGATCGCCTACTGCATCGGCGTAGCCAAGCCCGTTTCCGTGCTCTGCTCCTCCCTCGGCACCGGGCACATTCCCGACGAGGTGCTTACCCGCGCCGTCAACCAGGTGTTTGACCTGCGCCCCTACCACATCATCAAGCGCCTGGATCTCACCCGGCCCATCTTCGGCAAAAGCTCGTGCTACGGCCACTTCGGCCGCGAGCTGCCGGAATTCTCCTGGGAAAAAACCGACGCCACCGCGGATCTGAAAACCGCCGCCAAGGTGTAACGCTCTCAACCGCACAGGGCAAAGCCCCCGCATGTTCTGTATCGGAACATGCGGGGGCTTTGCGTTTTAGAGCAGTTTAATTTTGAAATTACTCCTGCAATGGCAGCCATAACTGCGGGATTCCAAAGGAACTCAGTCCATTTGGCCGCCGGAGGCAATTCGATCCTTGTCCAATTTCATTGTGAATTTGCTCTATACCCCGCCGCAAACGGGCTTGCCGCCGGGACCGCCCGGCGCCTGCATGGAATGGTTACCAGTGCGGGCAAAATCCAAGGCCTGTATCACCGGTACACGGCCAGCAATTCCGGAGCGGCCTCCCGGCGGCTGCCGTTGCAGCTGATGAAGCGCTGCACCGCGAAATACTCCAGTCTCGCTTCAGGATACAGCGTCCGCGCGCCTTCGGTATCGTGGTTGCTCAGGATGACGGGAATGCCCCGCCCCCACGCCCCGGCGGCCAGCCGGGCCAGTTCCTGCTGGTCGGCTTCTCCGAACGAGATCCCGGCGTACGCGGTAAAATTCGCCGTGGAAGAAAGCGGCACATAGGGCGGGTCGCAATACACGACGTCGCCGGGGCGCAGTTCCGCAAACACTTGGCGAAAGTCCCTGGCGGCGAATTCCGTGTCCATGCTTTGTGCCTTCCGGTAAAAGGCCCGCAGTTCCGCCTGGGGAAAGTACGGTTTTTTGTAGCTTCCGAAAGGCGTATTGAAGCCGCCCCGGGAATTATAGCGCACCAGCCCGTTGAAGGCGTGCCGGTTCAGGTACAGGAACAGCGCGCCGCGCAGCCGCGCGTCCTGCGCATGGTTGTACCGCTCGCGCAGCTCGTAGTAACGGTCCCGGGTATTGTTCTCCGCCGTGAAGAAGGAACGGCAGAACCCGATAAATGCTTCCCCCTCCTGCTGGAGAGAGGCGTAGAGGGCGATGAGATCCGCATTCGCGTCGCAGACCAGGGCGCGCGCGAACGGCGCATTCAGATACACGGCGGCGGAACCGGCAAACGGCTCCACCAGGCGCGTCCCCTCCGGCAGTTCCCGCAAAATCGCGTCAAGAAGGCGGAACTTGCCGCCCGCCCATTTGAGAAAAGGCCTCGTCCTCATGCGCTGCTTGTGTGTAAAGGGTCTTGCCGCGGCTTTCGCAACGGCCTGAAATTTCGTTGAAAAGCCTATCCGCAAATGCGATCGACGTCAAATAAGGATGGCAACGGGTTGCCTTTTGGTGCAATCGTGCGCATTTCTCTTCCGGAACCCGCATATGCACCTGCGAGTTTGCACTTTGCGCAGCAACGTATTATGTGCTTTGCGGCGCCCCGGAAAAATCGTTCCGGGGGTTTTCCGAACGCACCGCCGCGTCGAAAAAAGCCGTAAAAATCAGAGGATTGCGGCTCTTGCGGAAGATAGCACTGTTGGGGTACATTGCGGAGAGTAGATGTACTTCTCCCCTGCAACCGGGAACGTCCCGCGCAGGGATGTATCCATGTAGGCGTATATTTTGTACAGGAGCATACTGTGTCTGAATTTCCTTCTTCTCTGCCAGGCATTGATATTGCCGCCGGCCTGCCCCGCGTCGCCGGCAACAAAAGGCTGTATGCGAAGCTCCTGCTCCAGGTCGCTGCCGAGGCACCCGCCCTGCAGGAAAAACTCGCCGCCGCCGTCATGGCGGGCGATGCCACCGCAGTGCGTGAGATTGCCCATTCCCTTAAAGGGTCCGCGGGAAACCTTGCCATAACCCCTGTGGCAAAGGCCGCCGAGCAGTTGGAGCTTGCCGCCAAAAGCGGAGACTTCAGCTCCCTGTTCACACATTTGGATGCCCTTGAGCAGGCGCTGCAAAACTTCAGGGAAACCGTCAGCGGCCTTGAGGCCCCCTGACCGGCATATGTCCCGTGGAACAACGTTTTTTACGGCCCGGCCCATACCATATGGACGGCGGGAACGGCGGGCTTGATGCGCCCCGGTTCCCCGTTTGTCCTCCAAAGCGAAATTGCATCGTAATACCGCTGTACGGCACCGCGTTCCGCAGCCGGGCTCTCCCGGCAAGCTTCCGGTTTGCAAAGTGCTGTACCTTTTTATGATGTGTGTACATTGAGATTCTGATGACTGACGATACCCCACCACTGTTCACCCTGCGCGCCGTGCTGGAAAACAGCGCGGCCCGCTTTGCCGACCGGCCCGCCCTCTCCAATATCGGGGATGTCCCCATGACATACAGGGAACTGCACGAATCCGTGCAGACCCTGCAGCACTGGCTTGGCGAGCAGGGCATCGGCTTCGGCGACGCCGTGGTCATTCTTTCCGAAAACTGCCCCCACTGGGCGGTGGCCTATTTTGCCGTCACCGGCATGGGCGCGGTGGCCGTGCCGGTACTCACCGAGTTCCACAGCGACGCCATTGCCCACATCATCCGCCACGCCGAAGCCAAGGCGGTTTTTGTTTCCGAAAAGCTGTTCCCCAAAGTGGCGGACGCCTCCTTTGACCCGTATCCCCTGTTCGTCAACCTGGAAACCTTCACTCCCATGGGTCAGGGCATGACCCGCGACACCCTGCGCGACCTCAAGGCCGCGGGCCTGCGCGAATTCCGCAGGTGGAAGGAAAAAGCCCTGCGCCTGGCCCATCAGGTACCCGCCGAACCGGGCGAAGACGATCTTGCCGTCATCATCTACACCTCGGGTACGACCGGACATTCCAAAGGGGTCATGCTCACCCACCGGAATATCGTGACCAACGCCCTGGCCGTGCGCAGCATCGTCGTGCTGCACGATCAGGACCGCCTGCTCTCCATCCTGCCCCTGCCCCACACCTTTGAATGCACCCTCGGGCTGGTGCTGCCCATCTCCGGAGGCTCCCATATCTTCTACCTCGACAAGCCCCCCACCGGCCGGGTGCTCCTGCCCGCCCTGGCGGAGGTAAAACCCACCGGGATGCTGGCCGTGCCGCTGGTGATGGAAAAAATATTCAAGACCAATGTGCTGCCCAAACTCACCGGCAACGCTCTTTCCCGCTTTTTGTACGGCATTCCTTTTCTGCGCAGGATGATGAACCGGGCGGCGGGCAAAAAGCTGCTCGCCACCTTCGGGGGAGCGTTGCGCATTATGGCCCTCGGGGGAGCGCCCCTGGCCGCCGATGCCGAGCGCTTTTTGCGCGAGGCCAGATTCCCCTTTGCCATCGGTTACGGCCTGACCGAGTGCTCGCCCATCCTTTCCGGCACCGCCCCGGAGCACACCCGCCCCTACAGCACGGGCAAGGCCCTGGCCGGTATTTCCCTCAGGCTGGACAACGTCAACCCCCTGAGCGGCGAGGGAGAAATCCTGGCCAAAGGCCCCAACATCATGCGCGGCTACTTCAAACTACCGGAAGTGACCCAGGAGGTCTTTACGGAAGACGGCTGGCTGCGCACGGGCGATCTTGGCTCCATTGACAAAGACGGCTACGTTTTTATCAAAGGACGCTCCAAAAACGTGGTCATCGGGCCGAGCGGCGAGAATATCTACCCCGAAGAGGTGGAATCGTTCTTCTTCGCCTCGCCCTATGTGCTGGAAGTGCTGGTGTATGAAAGCGCGCGCCGGCTCACGGCCAGGGTGCACCTGGATTCCTCCAAGCTGGACGAGCTCATGGCCGGGCTTTCCGACAAGGAAGCCGAGGAAAAACGCGCCGCCCTGCTGGAAGACATCCGCAACCAGGTCAACGGCCAGGTTTCCAGCTTTGCGCGCATCCACCGAATCATCGAACAGACCGAACCCTTTGAAAAAACTCCCACCCAAAAAATCAAGCGCTACCTGTACGTCGATAAATAGAGGACTGTCCCGCGCCCTCCCCGCGAACAAGCGTTGCTTCGCCCCCGCCGCGCGCTTCTTTCTGGACAAGCCCGCATGCATGCACTAAAGGTCTCCCATGTCATCGAGTATTGAAACCCTTAGGCAGGAAATCGCCCGCCGCCGCACCTTCGGCATTGTCAGCCACCCGGACGCCGGTAAAACGACGCTTACCGAAAAGCTGCTGCTTTTCGGCGGGGCCATTCAGCTTGCCGGTTCGGTCAAGGCCCGCAAGGCGTCGCGCCACGCCACCTCGGACTGGATGGCCATGGAGAAGGAACGCGGCATTTCCGTGACCACCTCGGTCATGAAGTTCCGCTACAATGACTACGAGGTCAACCTGCTGGACACCCCCGGCCACCAGGACTTTTCCGAAGACACGTACCGCGTGCTTACCGCCGTGGACTCCGCCCTGCTGGTCATCGACTCCGCCAAGGGCGTGGAAGCCCAGACCAAAAAGCTGATGGACGTGTGCCGCATGCGGGCCACCCCGATCATGACCTTCATCAACAAGCTGGACCGGGAAGGTCTGCCCCCCCTCGACGTGATGGCCGACATCGAGGATCACCTCGGCATCGAATGCGCGCCTCTGACCTGGCCCGTGGGCATGGGCTCCTCCTTCAAGGGCACCTACGACATACGCGGGGGAGAACTGCGGCTGTTTTCGCCCACCCACGGCGGCAAGGCCCAGGAAGCGCAAGTTGTTATCAAAAGCCTGGATGACCCGCGCCTGGATACCTATCTTGGGGACCAGGCCGAAGCCCTGCGGGCGGATATGGAGCTGTTGCGCGAGGCCGGGACTCCCTTCAGCGTGGAACGCTACCTGAAAGGCGAGCAGACCCCGGTCTTTTTCGGCAGCGCCGTCAACAACTTCGGGGTGCGGGAGCTGCTCGACACCTTTGTGGCCCTGGCTCCCGGCCCGCGTCCCCGGCCCGCGGCCACCCGCATGGTCGAGCCGGACGAGCCTGAGTTCTCCGGAGTGGTCTTTAAAATCCAGGCCAACATGGACAAGGCCCACCGCGACCGCATCGCCTTCATGCGCATCTGCTCCGGCTGCTTCACCCGCGGCATGAAGCTGCGCCACCACCGTACCGGCAAGGACGTATCCATCGCCAACGCCACCATCTTCATGGCCCAGGACAGGACCGGGGTGGAAGAGGCCTACGCCGGGGACATCATCGGCATTCCCAACCACGGCACCATCAAGATAGGCGATACCTTCACCGAAAAAGAGCCCCTCAAGTTCATCGGCATCCCAAGCTTCGCCCCGGAACTGTTCCGCCGGGTGCGCCTGCGCAACCCCCTGAAAGCGAAACAGCTCCAGAAGGGCCTGGAGCAGCTCGCGGAGGAAGGCGCGGTGCAGCTTTTCCGCCCTCTGGTCAACAACGACTATATCCTCGGGGCCGTCGGCATGCTTCAGTTTGACGTAATTATCTCGCGCCTGTCCGAAGAGTACTCCGTGGACGCGGGCTACGAAAACGTCAACGTCAGCACCGCCCGCTGGATCGCCTCGGAGGACAAGGTGCAGCTTGCCGAATTCAAGGACTACTACAACCAGGATCTGGCCCTGGACGCCGAAGGCGCCCTCGCCTACCTGGCCCCCAACCCCTGGAAGCTCGAATCCGCCCAAGAGCGCTATACCAAGATCGAGTTTCGCACCACGCGCGAGATTGGGTAGAGTTGTCGAAGCCATCTTTGTCAGATGTGGGCTCCGCCCACACCCGGCAGGGGAGAACGCTCCCCTGCACCCGCGTATTCGGGGGAAAGTAGATGAGCTGCTCCCTGATATTCCCCTTTCCTCCTGTAGCAACTTGCTTTTGAAAGTATCCGTCAGCTTCGCCAACCAGTGGGGACTACGCAGCCACAAATTGGGGTTTCCAAAGGGACTCAGTCCCTTTGGCCGCCGGAGGCAATGCGAACTCTTGGACAACTTCAAAAAGAATTTGCCCTACGCCTGAATAAACTTTGACCAGAACCGCTTTTTGGTAATCAGCTCCACCACGTCGATCAGCGCAAGGTGCGAGTACGCCTGCGGGAAGTTGCCGAGCTGCCGTCTGGTCTCGAAATCCAGATCTTCGCTGAACAGGCCCACGTGATTGCAGCAGGTGATCAGTTCGTTGAACAGGGTCACCGCCTCTTCTTTCCTGCCCGTCACATGAAGCGCCCGCACCAGCCAGAAAGTACAGATGGTGAACGCCGACCCGGGATCGCCGAAATCGTCCCGGTTTTTGTAGCGGTACATGAGGCCCTTGTGGAACAGCTCCTGCGCGATGCGGTCCACGGTCTTGACGTAGCGCTCGTCATCGGCGGCTATGAATCCATACTGCTCCATAAGCAGCAGTGAGGCGTCCACATCGTCGCTGCCGTAAAACTGGGAAAAGCTCTGAATTTTCTCGTTCCAGCCCCTGGCGAACACGTCTTCGCGTATTTCCTCCGCATGCCGCCTGATGCGTTTTTCATAGGCAAAGCGGCCAAGATAGGAGGCGATACACGCGGCCCGGTCCAGGGCCACCCAGCACATCACCTTGGAAAAGACGAAGTGCTCCCGCTTCTGACGGAACTCCCAGATGCTCTGATCCGGGTTGCGCCAGTCGGTCACAACGATTTTCGCCACCTTTTTCACGATTTCCCACATCTCTTCGATATCGTCGAGGGGGCCGGAAAAGTAGTGGTAGTAGGTGCTTATCACGTCCAAAAGATACCCGAGGGCGTCGTTCTGCTTCTGGTCGTACGCCGCGTTGCCGATGCGCACCGGTTTGGAGTTTCCGTAGCCCGCAAGGTGTCCGAGTTCCCGCTCGGTCAGCAGGCGTTCGCCCCGGATGCCGTACATAATCTGGAAGGTATCGTACTTGGAACGGATAATGCTTTTGATGAAGCCGAGAAAACGCTGGGCCGCGTGCTGGTGCCCCATGCGCAAAAGGGTGGTGATGGACATGGAGGCGTCGCGCAGCCAGCAGTAGCGGTAATCCCAGTTGCGCTCCTCACCGATGGTTTCAGGTATGCTGGTGGTCAGGGCGGCCAGAATGGCCCCGGTCCTCTCAAAGGTCATGAGCTTCAGCACCAGGAGGCTGCGCGCGACAAGGCCGCCGTATTGCTCGAATTTAAGGGAACGGTTGGCCCAGTTCATCCAGTATACTTTGGTACGCTCCAGCTCCAGGTTCACCCGGTCGAGATCAATGGGAATGAGCTTCTGGTGGTAAGAAAAGAGGAGAAACTCGTCCCGTTCGAGCGTTATCTCGCGCCCCTCCAGAATATCGTCCATATTGAGACTGGAGTAGAGATACACGTTGTCGCTGCTGTTCTTTGCCGAGGCGGTGCGCAAAAAGCCCGAAAACTTCACATGCACCGGTTCGTCCTGCGCATAGTTCAGCTTGGGGCTGTAGTCGACGCGCAGCCGCGGCGAGCCGCTTACCGGACGCAGCAGCCTGTAGATCTCCGGCGGCATATAGTAGTCGGAGCTGGAAATCCTGTAACGCGGCATAAAATCCACAACCTCAAAGGAATCCTCCCCGCTGGAAAAACGTGTGCGCAAAATGTTGGTGTCCGGCAAATACACCTGCGAACACACACACCCTTCGGGCAGGATAAAGCCGAACCTCCCTCCCGCCTCTTTGTCCAGCAGGCCGCAAAAGATGGCCGGGCTGTCAAAGTCAGGAAAGCACAGCCATTCGATGCTGCCGCATTTGGAGACCAGGGCCGCGCTTTTGCAGTTGCCGATGACGCCGTAATCCAGATTGTCGCTCATAGGTTCGTCCACCATACAGGCTCATGCCGCCGGCCTAGCGCCCTGCCCGGCAATGCCGTTCCGGCCATTTGCCCATCAATGCGCTGCCGGATTTTGCAGGGTTGCGCTTCCAGGGATACTGTGCTTAAATTTACTATATCGTTTCTCTCCGAAATACCCGTCCGGCATTGCCGGGCCGTTCCGGAGCAGCGGCGCAACCGCCGCCATTCTGTTCAGAGGCTGTACCAGACGGCCCGTCTTCCCGGCACAAAGGCCGCCCCCGCAGTCGTTCCGGCGTCCGGCCGGCCTGCAATCTCTGACCATGCCGGGGCACAGGCCCGACTGCCGTCACCCCCGGGTACGCCGCAAGGTACGCCGGAACAGCCCATCCGCCGACTCTTCAGGATCCGTCGCACGGAGCCGTGCCGCACCTTCCGGGGTTTCGCCGGGTAACCGGGAGCACATATGAAATACGTTATCATCTCCAACCGACTTCCCGTCACAGCAGCGACCAAAGGCGGTAAACTGAAGATTACACGCAGCGGAGGAGGGTTGGCAACCGGCCTTGACTCTCTGCAGACCAAGGCGGAAAAGCACTGGCTGGGATGGGCCGGGCTGCATGTGGAGGATGAGGAAAAACAGCGCGCAATCAGAACCCGCCTGAAAAAACAACTGCTCCACCCCGTCTTTCTCAGCCCCGAGCATATTCAGGACTACTATGAGGGCTACAGCAACAGCACCATCTGGCCGCTCTGCCATTATTTCTTCAGCTACATCATCTGCGATAAAAACTACTGGAAAGCCTACAGAGAAGTCAACGAGCTCTTCTGCGAAGAGGCCCTCAAGATCATTGAGCCCGGGGACGTCGTATGGATACACGACTACCACCTCATGCTCCTGCCCGCCATGATCAGGGAACGCGTGCCCGATGCGGCCATCGGCTATTTCCACCACATTCCTTTTCCCGCCTACGAAATGTTCCGCTGTCTGCCCGAGCGGGCGGATATCCTGCACGGGCTTTTGGGCGCGGATCTCATCGGCTTTCACATCCATGACTACATGCGCTATTTTATCAGCGCCCTGTATCGGGTGCTCAGCCTGGAATGCCGCGTGGACGAGGTGCAGCTTGACAGCCGCGTAGCCCGCATAGACGCCTTTCCCATGGGCATCAATTATGAATTGTACCACAATGCCATCACCCAGCCCCGGACCCGCGCCTTCGCCGAAGAGTTACAGCAGATCGCGGGAGACACCAAGGTAATCCTCTCCGTGGACCGCCTGGACTATACCAAGGGCATTCTGCTCCGCCTGGAAAGTTTCGCCCTGTTCCTGGAAAACAATCCGGAATACCGGGGCAAGGTCACCCTGCTCATGGTGGTGGTGCCCTCCCGTGACACGGTGGACATGTATGCGGACCTGAAGACCAAGATCGACAAGAAGATCGGCGCCATCAACGGCGCATACGCCTCCGTGGGCTGGATTCCGGTGCACTATTTCTACCGTTCTTTCGGCTTCGACGAACTGAGCGCCATGTACCACATAGCCGACATCGCCCTGGTCACGCCGCTGCGCGACGGCATGAACCTGGTGGCCAAGGAGTTCCTCGCGGCCCAACGGGACTGCCCCGGCGTGCTGATCTTGAGTGAAATGGCCGGAGCCGCGAACGAGCTTTCCGAGGCCCTCATCGTCAATCCCACGGACGTCAAGCAGATGGAAGAGGCCATCCTCACCGCCCTGACCATGCCGGAAGAGGAGCAAATGACCGCGTTGCGGAAAATGCAGGCCTCCATCGCTCATCACACGGTAACGCGCTGGGCCGACGACTTTCTGACCGAGTTGCAGGAGGTGAAACAGCGCAACGACGAGCTTGCCACAAAACTGCTGGAGAAGGACAACCTGCGGGAGATCCTGGCGGCGTATGCCGATGCGGAAAAACGCCTGCTCATGCTGGACTACGACGGCACCCTGGTGCCTTTTGCCAAAGCCCCGGAGTTGGCGTCCCCCACACCGGCTCTCTGCGACCTGCTGGGCACCCTGGCCGCCGATCCCCGCAACAAGGTGGTCATTTGCAGCGGCAGGGACCGGCAGACCCTGGAAACGTGGCTCGGAGCTCTCCCTGTCGGGCTTTCCGCGGAACACGGGGTCTTTTCCAGGGAAAACGGAGTCTGGTACGGGCAGATGCCGGAGCCTACCTGGAACGATGATATTCTCGCCATACTGGAACAGATCAAGAACAAGACTCCCGGTTCCAAAATCGAGATCAAGAAAACGGCCGTGGTCTGGCATTACAGGCGGGTGGACCACTGGCTGGCCGAACTCAGGGCCAGGCAACTCGTCAACGCTTTGATTACGCCCTGCGCCCGGCTCGGTTTACAGATCATGCGCGGCGACAAAATCATCGAAATCAAGCCCTCGGAATACAATAAAGGAATGGAGGTCAAACGGCTGCTGGAAAATAACGGGTACGACTTTATCATGGCTATCGGCGACGACACCACCGACGACGACATGTTTGCCGCTCTGCCGCCGGAGGCCTTTACCGTCAAGGTGGGCAAGTTTTCCGATGCCGCGCGCTACACCATCGCCTCCCAGCGCAAGGTGCTGCCCTTCCTCGCCTCTTTTACGAAGCAGCGCGGCTGAAAGCCCGGCGCACCGGGGCGGATGGGGGCGGCGGCGAACATATCACGCCCCCGTCTTCCCGTTGCACACGTGACGGCCTGAAAAGACTCTGCCCTCTCCTTCTTCCTGTCTCTACCCTTCGGCTGCTGCCTGTGGCCTACTCCAGCATAGTGTATGGTGCTGTACCCTCTATAAATAGATTATACTATACATAGTTGTAAATAGTGGTATCCATGAGGTACCGGCGTTCGCCTGTCCGTTGGGACCGCACAGGTTCTCCCGTATCCGGAGGTTCCCTCTGCGCTTTGCGGAGGAAAATGCCTCTACGGCTTGCAGAGCCTTGCCGGCCGTAAAAAGACGCGGACTGGACCACGTGCAGTAGTATCCGCGCGGTTGGGTTCCGCCTGTTATTTCTTAGAGCAATTTCACTTTGAAATTGCTCGGCATACGCGTAGCGGATGCCCGCGAAGCGTGTCGTTCATATCTTATGATTTCGCTGAATTATGAGGATGCGGTTTGCGAAACGATTTATGTATAATTTGAAAGTTAACTGCTCTAATTTGGGAGAAAAAATTTTTCCGCGGAAAAATTTTTTCTCTCCGTGACCTTCGTCACAGCGGATTGTGCCCGCCGTGCATACAGTGTCTTCACAAGAACAGAAAGCCGCACCCGTGCGGCCCGCCACACGATAAGGAAACACTGCCGTTTTTCGGCAACAACCACACAAGGAGCACGCCATGTTCTGTAACCAATGTGAACAAACCGCCAAAGGAACCGGCTGCACGACGCAAGGGGTCTGCGGCAAACAGCCTGAAACCGCCGTTGTACAGGATCTTATCGTCTACGCCCTGCGCGGTTTGGCGGTGGTCGCCCTGGAAGCCCGCGCCAAAGGCGTTGTCGATCCGAAAACGGACCGCCTTGCCGTATCCGCCCTGTTCTCCACCCTTACCAACGTGAACTTCGACACCCCCGTGCTGGAACAGACCCTGCGCCGGGTGGTGGCCGCACGCGACGCCCTGGCGATCCGCATCGGCTCCAAACACGCTTCCGGCCCGGCGGCCTTTGTTCCCGCCCCCTCCTCCGACGGGTTGCAGTCCCAGGCCAACCTCGTCGGCATCGCCCAGATGAACGCCAATGCCGACGTCAACTCCCTGCAGCAGATTCTGCTTTACGGACTCAAGGGCGTGGCCGCCTATGCCGACCATGCCGCCATTCTGGGCAAGGAAGATCCGGAACTGTACCGTAAGGTATACGAAGGCCTCGCCGCCGGTTTTGACGGCAAGGACCGCGACCTCGGCGCCTGGGTCGGGGCCGTGCTCGACTGCGGACACGCCAACCTGCGCGCCATGGAACTGCTGGATGCGGGCAACACCGGCACGTATGGCAGCCCCAAACCCACGGAAGTATCCCTGGCCCCCGTGCCCGGCAAGTGCATCCTGATTTCCGGCCACGACCTGAAGGATCTGTACGACCTGCTGGTGCAGACCGAAGGTAAGGGCATCAACATCTATACCCACGGCGAAATGCTGCCCGCCCACGGCTATCCCGGCCTGAAGAAGTTCTCCCATCTGGCGGGCCACTTCGGCACCGCCTGGCAGAACCAGACCAAGGAATTCCCCAATTTCCCCGGCGCGATTCTCTTCACCACCAACTGCATCCAGCGGCCCGCCTCCTCGTATGCGGAGAACGTCTTCACCACCGGTCTCGTGGGCTGGCCCGGCGTGACCCATGTGGAAAACGGCAAGTTCGACAAGGTCATCGCCCGCGCTCTGGCCCTGCCCGGCTTTACGGCGGAAGACGCCGCCAAGGCCGCTCCCACCCGCGTGCTCACCGGCTTTGCCCGCGACGCGGTACTGGGCGTTGCCGGAGCCGTGATTGACGGCGTAAAGTCCAAGGCCATCCGCCACTTCTTCCTGGTGGGCGGCTGCGACGGCGCCAAACCCGGCCGCAACTACTACACCGAATTCGTGGAAAAAGCGCCCAAGGATACCGTCATCCTCACCTTGGCCTGCGGCAAGTTCCGCTTCTTTGACAAGCAGCTTGGCGACATCGGTGGCATTCCCCGCCTGCTGGACGTGGGTCAGTGCAACGACGCCTATTCCGCCGTCAAAATCGCCCTGGCCCTGGCCGACGCCTTCGGCTGCGGCGTGAACGACCTGCCCCTTTCCCTCGTGCTCTCCTGGTACGAGCAAAAGGCTGTGGCCATCCTCCTCAGCCTGTTCGCCCTCGGCGTGAAGAACATCCGCCTCGGACCCAGCCTGCCCGCCTTTGTGACGCCGAACGTGCTGCAGGTGCTGGTGGACAATTTCGCAATCAAGCCTATTACTACTCCCGACGAGGATCTCAAAGCGATCCTGGGATAATGACAGACTCAACGAACATCCTTGATTATATAGCAATGTGTATCCATGGGGACGGAACACCCGTCCCCGTGGATACCGGACAAGAGCAATGAGCAAGCATACACGCAATATAGTGGAAATTGATGAAGAGCTCTGCACCGGCTGCGGACAGTGCATTCTGGACTGCGCCGAGGGAGCCATCGCCATTGTGAACGGCAAAGCCAAGGTCATCGCGGACATGTACTGCGACGGTCTCGGGGCCTGCCTTTCGGGCTGCCCCACGGGCGCCCTCACCATCGTGCAGCGCGAGGCCGACGCCTATGACGAAGAGGCGGTGGAAGCCCACCTGGCCCGCCAGGGACGCAGCCTGCACCACGGCAAAGACGCCCACGGGCATCACGGACACCATCACAAGCATCATGGCGAACACGGGCACGGCGGCCACGGCCCGCACCATGGCGGCGGAGGCTGCGCCTGCGGCGGTTCCGCCCCGCAGGAGTTCGCTCCCCGCGCCGTTTCCGGGTGCGGCTGCCCCGGTTCGCAGGCGGCTGTCCTGACCAGAGCAGGAGCAGGCGCCCAGAGCCCCTTCGGCATGACGCACGGAGGCGGGCTCGCGGCGGCATCGTCTGCCGGTAATAGTCACTGGCCCCTCAAAATACGCCTCATGTCCCCGGACGCGCCCTTCCTGAAGGGAGCGGATCTGCTGGTAGCCGCGGACTGCACGGCCTTTGCCTCAGCGGCGTTCCATGCCGAACTCCGGTCCGGCGCTGTGATGCTCATCGGCTGTCCCAAGTTTGAGGACAACGACGAACTTGCCGGGCGGCTGACCGCAATCTTCCGCACGGCAAAACCCAAAAGCTGCACCGTGGTCCGCATGGAAGTGCCCTGCTGCCGGGGCCTTCTGGGAGCCTGCCGCGTTGCGCAGCAGGAAAGCGGCGTGCATGTGCCTCTCCGTGACGTGATCATCACCCGCCAGGGGGACATCTCCGTCCAGGAAAAGTAATTTTCCGAAAAAAAGAGGGTTTGCGCACAACCCGATGTACGGTACAACAACGGCCGGAACCTGCACAGGCGGGTTCCGGCCGTTGTTGTGAGATGTTTGGAAAAATCGGGGCTCCGCCCCGGCCCCCCTCGACAAGGATCTATATCCCTTATGGAGAGACTCGGGGCTAACATTTTTTCTGCCGGCCCAAGGAAAAGACTCTCGCCTTTCTTCCTTGGGCCGGCGGGTGCATCCTTTTGCCTGTACCGCCATGCCCACAACCT
The DNA here is from genome assembly GCA_031556355.1 of Desulfovibrio sp. Classification (GTDB taxonomy): domain Bacteria; phylum Desulfobacterota; class Desulfovibrionia; order Desulfovibrionales; family Desulfovibrionaceae; genus Frigididesulfovibrio. The sequence goes on from JAVBTB010000007.1 coordinate 70,012, forward strand.
TTCCCGCTCTGCCCATCGCCGCCGTCCTGCCGCAGGCCGCAAGCCTGCTGGGCGACACCCCGCGCCTGATTATCGAGGCCGCCCCCGGCGCGGGGAAAACCACCCGCGTGCCCCTGGCCCTTATCAGCGCGCCTTGGCTGGCCGGGCAGAAAATCGTCATGCTCGAGCCGCGCCGCCTGGCGGCCCGTGCAGCTGCCAGGCACATGGCCCGCCTGCTCGGCGAGGAGACCGGGCGAACCGTGGGCTACAGAACCGCCCTGGACGGGCGCGAGAGCGGGCAGACCCGCATTCTTGTGGTGACGGAAGGCATCCTGACCCGCCTGATCCAGGCCGACCCCAACCTTGCGGGCATCGGCTGCCTCATTTTTGACGAATTCCACGAGCGCTCCCTCCATGCCGATCTCGGGCTGGCCCTCAGCCTGGAATGCCAGGAGGCCCTGCGCCCCGACCTGCGCCTGGTGGTCATGTCCGCCACCCTGGATAGCGCGCCCCTGGCCCGCCTGCTCGATCCCTGTCCCCGCCTCGCCGTGGAAGGACGCGGATTTCCGGTGTCCGTCCGCTATCTGCCCCCCGCCCGACCGAACCTTCCCTGCGAGGAACAGGCCGTGGCCGCCATCCATCAGGCGTTGCGCGAAGAAAGCGGCAGCATGCTGGTCTTTCTGCCCGGCGCGGCGGAAATCCGCCGCACGGCAATGCGCCTTGCGACGGCGGACTTGCCGCGCGGCGCCACCGTGCTGCCTCTGTACGGCGATCTCTCTTCCGCCGCGCAAGATGCGGCGGTGGCTCCCCCCGTTCCCGGCGAACGCAAGATCGTGCTCGCCACCAATATAGCCGAATCCAGCCTGACAATTGAAGGCGTGCGGATCGTCATCGACACGGGCCTCGTCCGCCGCCAGCGCATCGCCCCTTCCCTCGGCATGAACCGCCTGGTCACGGAGCGCGTCTCGCTCGCCTCGGCGGACCAGCGTTGCGGCCGCGCGGGGCGGACGGAAGCCGGCCTTTGCCTGCGCCTCTGGCCGGAGCATGAAACCGCCACCCTGCAGCCCCATGCCCGCCCGGATATTCTGGACAGCGACCTGGCCTCCCTCTGTCTTGAGCTTGCCGTCTGGGGCGTGCCCGTCACGGAGGCCCCTCCGACAGGCCTGCCTTTTCTGGACGCCCCTCCCGGACTTGCCTGGCAGCGGGCCGGGACGCTCCTGCGCGCCCTTGAAGCCCTGGATGCCGGCGGGCGCGCCACGCCGCGCGGCCGGGCCATGGCCGGGCTGCCCCTGCACCCCCGCCTTGCGCATATGGTTCTTGAGGGCGCACACCAGGGCCTGGGGGCGACCGCCTGCGCTCTGGCCGCCCTTTTGAGCGAGCGCGACCCCCTGCGTAGCGGAGACGGCCCCGCCCTGCAGGCCGGAGCGGATGTAAGGCCCCGGCTGGCCCTTCTGCTGGACGGCCCCCGAGAGCGCGGGGGAAATGCCTCCCGGCAGGAAAACGGCCTGCTGTTCCGCCTGCGCGAACAGATGCGGCGTATCGCCCTGCGGGCGGGCGTGGATATCGCGCGCGCCGAACAGGAATCCGCTTCCACAGCCTCCCCGGCGGGCATCCTGCTGGCTTTGGCCTGGCCCGAGCGCGTGGCCTTGCGCCGCGCGCCCGCAAGCTACCTGATGGCCAACGGACGCGGGGCCGCTCTCGCCTCCGGCGATCCGCTTGCCGCCCATGCCTGCCTGGCCCTCGCCGCCCTGGATCTGGGCGGGACCGGCAACGCCGATGCGCGTATCCATCTGGCCGCCCCCCTGCATATGGACGACCTGGAGCGCCTGTTCGCGCACCGGATTGTCCGGGAAGGCGCCGTGGGCTGGGATGCGGACCGTCAGGCGGTCAGCGCGCGTGTGCAGCGCCGTCTGGATGCCCTGGTCCTGTCCGAGGCTCCCCTGGCCGACCCGCCTGCGGATCGGGTCAGAGAAGTATTGCTGGACGCCCTGCAGAAGATAGGTGCCGCCTGTCTGCCCTGGACGCCGGAACTGACGGACTGGCGGCAGCGGGTGCGTTTCGCGCGCGGGCTGGAACTGCTGGAACGGCGCAAGGCCGCTTCCGCTCCGCAGGAATGGGGCGTATCGCCGGAGACGCAAAGCGGTGCATCCGCCGAAGAGGACAAACCCGGCAAAAGCCAGCCCGACACGGACTGGCCGGACCTGTCCGATGCCGCCCTCACAGCTTTCCTGCCGGACTGGCTCGGCCCGTATCTTGGGGATATAGACAGACTCAGCCGGATTTCTCCGGCTCTGCTGGGCGAAGCGCTACGCGCCCTGCTTCCCTGGAACCTCTCCCGCCGCCTCGATGAACTGGCCCCGGAACGGATCGCGGTCCCTTCCGGTTCACAGATCAGGCTGGACTACGGCAACGCGGCGGAGGAAATGGAAAGAACGGCGAAAGAGGGCGGCACCACGCGCGGAGAACTGCCCGGGCCGGTGCTGGCCGTCAAGCTGCAGGAACTCTTCGGTCTGGGGACGACCCCCGCCGTGGGCGGCGGGCGCGTGCCCGCGGTCATCCATCTGCTTTCCCCGGCCGGACGGCCGGTGCAGATCACGCGGGATCTCGGCGGATTCTGGAAAACCGGCTACGCGGCGGTGCGGGCAGATCTGCGCGGCCGCTACCCCAAACACCCCTGGCCGGAAGACCCCCTGACAGCCTTACCCACCCGGCATACCCAAAAGAGAATGGCAGCCCGGGAATAGCTCGCTGCGGCACCGGTCTGCTTCCCCTCAAAAAGGCAACACCCCATATACCGGCCACTGGAAAACAGCGGCACGGCAGCAGGAGGGAATGCAAGGCATCCTAGATCTGCGCATACCCCTGCAAGCGTTCCACGTCGTGCACCACTAATTCTTTGCGGCTGTAGCCGCCAATGATGCCTTCATCGTATAGCCTGGCCAGGGATTTGTGCAGGGAACAACGGTGTATGCCCAGCAGAGCGGCAAGTTCCTGCCGGGTCAACTGGGGGATGACCCGGCCCTGTTCGTTGTTGTGCAGCACCATGCTGCAGAGCGCGCGGCAGACGTTGGTGAAGCAGTCGAACAGGCCCGATCCGCACAGTTGCATGAACAAGTTCCTGCTTTTGTGCGCGGTGGATTCCACCCAGTTGAGCATGATTTCGGGGTATTCGCGCGCGAACACGGCAGAAATGAGCTTTTTACGGAAATAGACCGCAAAGGTCGGCTCCATGCAGGTGAAAATATAGTCAGACTCAACAAGCACGGGTATGTCGTGAAACAGGGTACCCTTGCCGACGTAAAACAGCACCTTCTCCTGCCCGCGCACAGAGACGTAGGAAAGGCGGATCCGGCCTTTCCGGACATAATAGAAGCCAGAGTTCTCGTCGTCATGGGAAAAAGCGATCAACTGTCGGGGTCTGAACCGCACTGGTCTTCCGAGATGCAATACTTGTTCCCAGGGCGTGTTCAGATTGGTGAGAACAATGGGGGCCAACGGGACGGCAGTCATGGCGTTTCCTCCCACTGCTGGTGCAGTGGCAAGGCCCGCAAGGGCGGGCCTTGCCTCAAGGGTTCTGTCATAAGATTCCCAGCATTCTCCAATAAGGGTACGCCAGAACCGTGAGGAGCACCAGTGTCGTCACCATACGGATACTCAGCATCGGGACGACATGTCTCAGGGTCATCCGGCCATCCATGAAGAAGTACAAAAACAGCAAGTATTCATAGGGCAGTATGTACTGCTCAAGCCCGTAGAGAAAGGAGTAGATGAACGGGGCGGGATTCATACCGAGCTCTTGCGCCACGGCAGCCAAGGGGCCGCCCATGCTGCTTGTGGCCGCAAGAGGAGTGAGCAAAAAATTTAGTCCAACGCCTGCCCCATAGGAGAGCAGAACGCTTATAAGCGGCGATTGCCCTTGCAGCAGCCCTGCCATGTGCATGCCGATCATCTTGGGCAGGCCCAGATGCCCGGCGGCGGTGCCAATGGCCATACAGCCCGTTGCAAAGAACACAAAACCAAAGTTAAGGCCGCGCAATTGCTTTTCCCCAATGAGGGAAAAACCGGGAAAAAAGGCCAGACAGCCGGCGAGGACAAACATCCACGGGCCGCCCACAGGCCCCAGCACAACAAACATGGACACGCCGAAGACCAACAGCGCCAAAGTCTTCCATTCGGCAATACTGGTGGCTCCCATTTCTTCCAGACGTTCCCGGACCATCTTGGTAACCACGGCCTTATCCGGCAGCCGCTCCTTGCCCTTGACCAGATGAATGAGCACCACGCTGATGAGGCAGTAAACAAGGCTGACAGGTGCATATGAAGGAAAAACCCTTGCCAGTCTATGATAATTTCCTTGGCATTAATCACATTGATGCCAAGCAGATTCACCTCGCTCGCCGTCATGTACATAACGCTGGGAGAGGTGGAAGCGCAGAAGCCGGCCATAAGAACGGCGGATGACATACGGGAGCCTTTCGGCAGGTCGAGCGCTTCCACAAAGCCCACGGTGATTGCGTAGAAGATGACCACACGCGCCAGAATGGCAGGCACCAGCAGGGCCAGGATAATGCCGCCGAGCATCAGCCCCAGCACCAGGGCGGTGAATGATCCGCCCATAAGACGGACACACGAAAGGGCAATACGCTTGGAAAGACCGGTACGCCCGAGAATATCGCCGAACACCAAGCCGGCCACGCACACCCAGGGCAGAAAAGTCTGCCAGGGGGCAAACACGGCCTGAGCCGGGGCAATATCCGTAACAATGTACAGCAGAGGCAGCAGAATCGCGGCCTGAACCGAGGGCAGGACCTCAAAGGCCCATATCAGAATGACGAACAGCGTCATTCCCAGAAACAGCAACACCTTTATGTCCATGGTAAAGGTGTTGTGCAGGAGGCCCAGACAGGCCAGGGGCAGGAGCAGGACGATGGCCCAGTTTCTTAGTTGTATACTCACCAGGTGCACTCCTTTGCGGGTATGGCGGCAAGGCTGTTCTTTCCGGCATGGAGGTGCATGCCGGAAAGAACACCCCGCCGCTCATCTGCGCCCGCGGTTTACGTCGCGGAGATTACCAAATCTTGGCGATCTTGAACTCCCAGCGAACGTTTTCCATCTTGGTGGATCCCTTGGCATCCTGCTGCACCGGGAAGAAGGTGCCGAAGCCCGCCCACATGCCGAGAGGTTCTATGGCGACGTTCACAGAGGGGCCGACCACCCACTCGGTGGTGCCGCTCTGGGTGTTGATGGTATTGCCGGCGGGCAGCTTTCGGTCGCCGGATTCCACCTTGGTCCAGCTGCTTTCCAGGCCGATGTCAAAGGGAACCTGCTCGAACAGATACCGCAGTTGCATGTTCCACTGATACTCCTGGCCTCTTTTCACTTCCTGATTGCCGCGTTCAAAGGGGCCTTGCGTTACCAGGTCCATGTCCCCCTTAATGTTGGGGGTGAACATCTTGGTAAAGCTCAGCGCCGCGCGGCCGCCCCAGGCGTCGTTGCCGGGAGGGTTGTTGTCGGTTCCCTGCCCGGTGGGCAGCAGCAAACCGCCGCTGAAGGTCACCCACAGAGGGTCGCCCCTGCGCTCGCTGAGAATGGCCGCGCTGAAGCCCACGGGCATGTCGCCGATGCCTTCGATATGCTTGGGATGCATGCCGTCGCGCTTGTTATTGGAGTACGGCACCACGGTGTTTATTTCCAGCCAGTCGTACAGGCCGTAGCGGATCTTCATCAGCCAGACCTGGGTGTACATGTCCGGAGTATTGGGGTTGTCCACATTGGAACCGCGAATCCGTGTGGTACGGTCCCGCAGCGACCAGTTCAGCGCCGTCAGCAGCTTGCCTTCGGGCAAAATGCCCCCCCCGGCAATGTTGATATTCACAGGCGCGCCCAGCAGTTTGCTCGGGCCTTTGGGCTTGGCCGCGGGCGCCGGGGCTTCTTCAGTGGCGGGGGCCTCAGGAGCCTCCGCCGCGACCGCGGTGAAAGCACACCCGAGCAGCAGGAGCAGGACTATGATGCCCCCCTGCCGGATGGTGGAAAATACTCGTTTCATGGGCGATTCCTCTTTTGTGTATGTGGGATACCGTATTAAAAAACTCCAAAATGCTGCGACACAATACATCTGTTTCAAAAACAGTGCTGCAAGCGTACAAAAACAAAGAAACAGGAGGATAAAGCAATAATGCGTCATTCGATTTTCCGCATGCCGGCCGGGTGAGCGCGTTTCGGCTTCAGGCCGTGTGGTCCGTCATGCGTCTGTGGAATGCCCGGATTACAAGCTGCGCAGATATCTGTCCGCCATAAGGGCGGCAATGGTGCCGTCCGCGGCGGCGGTGGTAAGCTGCCTGAAGGCTTTGACGTTAATGTCCCCGGCGGAAAAGACGCCGGGCACGTTGGTGCTCATGTCCACACCGGCTTTCACATAGCCGTCCTTGTCCAGATCGAGCACACCCCGGAAAAGATCACAGTTGGGGGACTGCCCGAGGAAAACGAAAATACCGTCCACTTCCAGGGTCGTCCGAGCCCCTGTGTCCAGGTTTTCCAGAATCGCGGCCTTCAGGGTATCGCCTTCCACTACCAGGTCCGCCACCTTGGTACGGGTATGCGCCTGTACATTCGGGTGGTTGAGCAGGGTATCCTGGGTGGCCTTGGCGGCAAAAAAGCGGTCCATGATTTCGATGAGAGTCAGATGCGCGACGCCGAGCTGCATCAGGTACAGGCTTTCATCAAAGGCGCTGTTGCCGCCCCCCACCACCAGAACGCGTTTTCCTTTGTAAGGAGCGCCGTCGCAAATGGCGCAGTGGTGCACTTGGGCGCTTTCCGTGGGCACGTCCAGAGGTATGGGCTTGCGCCCGGTAGCCATGATGACGGTCCCTGCCTCGTAAATAGCTTCCTCCGTTTCGATAATCTTGGGCTGGGCATGCAGGTCTATGGAAACAACTTCACACAGTTCCTCCACTTCAACCCCCAGGGCGTCCACCTGGTCGCGCACCTTCTGCATGAGATCCATGCCGTGCACTTCGATGTACGAGGGAAAGTTTTCCACGGTGTAGGTGGAATTGGCCAATCCTCCGGTAATCGCGCTTTCCAGGATGACGCATCCGCGATTCGCCCTGGCAGCGTAAATAGCCGCTGTCATCCCGGCCATACCGCCGCCGAGAATGACTATTTCAAACTTCTTCACTGGCTTCATACTTGGCTCCTTAGGTAATCCCGGCCCGTACGACCGGCGCGTGGAGGCGGTTATTTCGCGGTCGACAGGTACCAGGTCTCCATTTCGCGCGGGTTCATCAGCCCGGCTTTCACCGCGGCGACTTTACCGCCCCTGATGAGCAGGATCGTGGGTGCTCGTTCTCCGCCCAGATCCTTGAAGGCTTCGGGTTCATCTTCGCTGTCCAACTGCAGCAGGGTCAGGCCGGGCTGCTTGCCCGCGAGTTTCTCCAGAACCTTCTCCATATTTTTGCAATGCGGGCAGAGTTTTTTGAAGCAGATGAGCGCGCCGTTCTGCGTCGCGGCAATCGTTTCCTTGTAATTAGCTGTGGTAAGCGGGGTAAACATCGAAAAGCCTCCTGGAATCAGGGATATGTTCCTGGCCGGACGTAGACCGGCCAGAACAGATGAAAAAAGGGACTCTACCGCCCACCGCCGGTTCCGGCCTGCATTTTGAGCAGCCCTTGCACGAGCCGCTGCAGCATGCCGTCGGAAATGGGCCCCCCGGAGCAGATCGTGTGGCCGTCCACCAACAGGGCGGGGGTTTGTCCGGTCAACCCCCAGCGGGCGATCTCCAAAAAACAGCCCACGGACCATATTTCCGCTTGCAGTGACTGCTCGCGGGCCAGACGGCGCAGGGTATCCGCTGTGACTGCGCCCCTTTCCGGGTCAGGATCCAGCACCCGTATGGAAATGGGGTCTTTTTTCTCGTTCATGCCTGATCTCCTTGCCCCGGAGCCGGTCGTTGCCGGCTCCGGGAGACGCCGAAAAATCTAGCTGGTCCTGAGCTCACCGATGAAGAGCTTGAGCGTTTGCAGCAATTCTTCCGCCTTGGCGGGGTTTTCCTTGATAATGTTGTTAAGCTGGGAGGGATCCTTCTTCCGGTCGTAGAGTTCGTCGTCCGCAGGCACTTCCACTTTGGCGCCCACGGTGCAGGTCCACATTTCGTCCTTCATGACGTCTTCGCTGAGCGCCACGTACTGGGTCTGGTTCAGGTTGTCCACATCGTTGCTCAGCCAGTGGATGAACGAATAGTCGTGGGTGATAATGGACCAGGACATGCCGAAGTAGCCGGAGATGGCGAAGTCGCGGATCTTGTCCGCTTCGCCGCGGGCCAGGGGCAGCAGGCTCTTGCCGTGCATGTCTTCCGAGGTGTACACGGGGAAGCCGTAACCGCCGTCCACCTTTTTGTCTTCGCCCAGCAGATCCATGGCATCCAGAATGGTGGCGGGAATGTCGGCGTTCTGCACAAACGCCTTGATCCGCTTGCCGCCTTCCACGCCGGGGATGTGCATGAGCAGGGGCACGTGGCCCAGTTCTTCATAAGGCCAGGGGCGGCACTTGCGCATAAGGCCGTGGCCGTGTTCGGCCTTGCCCATGGGCTGGCCGTGGTCGGAGGTGATGATGACCATGGTCTCGTCCCACAGGCCCTGATCACGAAGAGAGTCCATCAGCATGCCGATCCGCTTGTCCACCAGTTCCACGGTTTCCATGTACAGAGCGCGGACGTGCTCGCATTCTTCATCGGAGATACGGCCTTCCACCGGGGTCCACAGCGCCAGCAGCATGGGATTGCCCTTGTAGTCCGGATTGTAGGGGCAGGGCTCGCCCTTGAACATGGAGGGGGCGTCCCAGGGCTCGTGCGGATCAAAGGAGTCCAGCCACATGAAGAAGGGCATCTTTTTGTCGCGAATTTCGCGCAGCCAGCGGTCGGCCTCGGAGGTCACCACGCTGATGTAGTTGTCGTCATCGCTCCGCCAGTCCTTGCGCAGGCGCAGGAAGCAGTCTATTTCTTCATAGAGGGCCTTGCTGGCGTCGTCGATGAACTCGCCGTCCTTGCCGTTCTTGTAGAGTTGCGAAGGCGAAGTGAAGTTTTCCGGCTTCAGGGCCGGGTCGGCCGGTACGTTTTTGTAGGTGGTGTGGTCCAGTTCGTGGCCCCGGCAGAACTTGACATAGTCAAAGCCGCGCGAGTACCCGAACTTGGGCAGGCGCATGGGAGGCGTGTCGTAAATCAGAGCGGTCTGGAGCATGCGGCCCCACATAATGTCGGCCAGGGTGGTGTCATCATGCTTCAGGGGCTGCCAGCCGCCGTAAGGCAGCGTGAAGCGGCCCGTGGCCAGGGCGCGACGCACCGGCACGGTGGGCAATCCTTCGCTGTAGGCGTTTTCAAACAGAACGCCGTTGCGGGCAAAGCGGTCAAGGTTGGGAGTTTTCACAACCTTGTTGCCGTAACAGCCGAGATAGTTGAACTGGAGGGTGTCCAACATGATGAAAATGACGTTTTTAATCTTTTTTTTGCATTCTGCCATGGTATCTCTCCATAGTTTTGAGTTCACTGCCGCCACTGCGTGAAATACGGGCAGCGGTACCGACCTCGGCGATATGCCCCACATGCCGAGGGACGTATCGTCCATTTATTCACGAGGGGCAGTTTCAAGGCGACACTGCCTGCCTGTAAGGATACCTTGCCCCAGCAAAACGATCAGAAATGTCGTAAAAACGACGTTTCTGAAAAAATTTTCCCCTCATGATATAAAAAACACAAATACGGAGTTTCCATGTCCCATCATCAACCCACCATATGTATTCTCGACGCGGACAAAGATCGCTGCCTGCGCGAAGAAAAGGCCCTGGACGAAGCCATTGCCGCAAAACAGCTTGCGGTCAGCGGCATTTCAAACTTCGGCGCCTGTCACCTGGCCCGCACCAACGCACAGAGTCTTCCTGCCATCGATCTGGACGGCGTGCTCTTCTACCCGAAAAACCAGGGTGAAGAACTGACCTTTGAGCTGTTGTGTGATTTTTTGGACATGCTGGAGCGCAAGGGTATTTTACAAAAGGCGAAAGTCTCGAGCGAGCAGCGGGGAGCATAGTGCAGCCGCGGGAGCAAAATGCCGCCAATACGTAAAAACAGCCCGCTCAAACAGCCGAGCCGGAACCTCGTATGCAGGTTCCGGCTCGGCAAAAAGGTTCCCTCGTGTCCAGTGCCCCTCTTTTTGGCGTAGAGCCCAAAAGAGAAGTCCCGCATGACCGTTAAGGCCTTGCGGGGGACTTTCTGAGATTCTTCTATGGTGCCGAGGGCGGGACTCGAACCCGCACACCACTAGGGCACTACCCCCTCAAGATAGCGTGTCTACCAGTTCCACCACCTCGGCGCGAAGAAAGGCTATATCCCGAGTTGTATGGGGTTGCAAGCATTTTTTTGCAGTGCCCTCGCATTCCCTTCTCATGCCCGCCTTTGATACGCCCGCGCGAGCAAAAATATACCCAGAGCGATAAGCGGCAGGCAGAGCACCATGCCCATGGTCACAAAGCCAAAGGCGAGATAGCCAAGGTGTGCATCGGGCTGGCGGAAGAACTCCACCGTCATGCGGAAAACCCCGTACCCCAGTGCAAACACCCCGCTCACGGCCATGCGCGGGCGAGGCTTCGCGGAATACACCCACAGCAGTGCAAAGAGCAGCACACCTTCCAGGGCGGCTTCGTACAGTTGCGACGGATGCCGGGGCAACGGCCCCGCTCCGGGAAAAACCATGCCCCACGGCACATCCGTGACTCTGCCCCAAAGCTCGCCGTTGATGAAGTTGCCGAGACGCCCGAAAAAAAGGCCAGGCGGCACCAGCGGGGCCATAAAGTCCATAACCTCGAAAAACGTCTTGCCGTATTTTCTGCCCGTGAGCCACTGGGCAACGAGGACGCCCAGCAGCCCGCCGTGAAAGGACATGCCTCCCTCCCATATCCGGAATATTTCCAGGGGATGGGAAACGAACCAGCCAGGCTGGTAAAATAGCACGTATCCGAACCGCGCCCCGAGAATCACCCCGAAGCACCCCCAAATGAGAATATCCTCAAACTGGGCAGCAGTAAGAAGGGCGCCGCTCTTCCGCACCCGGTAACGGCCAAGCGCCCAGGCGGAAAGAAAGCCGAAAAAATATGTCAGCCCGTACCAGCGCACGCTCAATGGGCCGATGGAAAAGGCCTCCGGAGAAAATTCGGGATACGTAATCATGGGAAGGGTGTACTCTATGGCGGACAACCCTGCAAGAGGTATAGAGAAAAACAGGGCAAAAGCGGAGGATATGCACAGGAGGCCTTCTCACCCGCGTTCGCTCTGAAAAGATGTAACGGCGGCATGCATGCCGGAAAGAGGCAAAGCGGCCGTGCAAAAAAGCAACCGTCCGGTGCGTGGCCCGCGCGTGCGCCGGTCACGCACCGGAGTCGGCATGCCGGTTTTCGGCAACGCCCGTCAGAAGTTGTACTGGAAGGAAACCTGTGCCTTCCAGGCGTCATCGGTGTTATGAGCATCCCCCCAGGTGCCTTTATCGAGATCCAGCTTGATGTAGCCGGTTTCCAGGAATACGGTCAGGTTTTCGTACATATTCCAGGAATGGTCAAAGTTCACTTCATAGGCGCGGTCCTTGTCCGTCATGTATATGGCCTCCCCACCGGACGGATACCAGGCCAGACCGTCGCGGACGATCTCATGGTCGTTGGTGCCCTGGTAATAGGCAAAGCGCAGGGTATGATTCAGATTCTCGATAAAGCTTATGTCAGCCAATTGCACGCCAATGCCCCAGGTGCCCACGCCAGTCAGGCCGATGAGGGAATCCGTGCCGATGCTCGCGCTGCCGGGAAAGCCGAAGGTGGTGGGGCCGAAGCCGTCATCGGTACCCACCACAGGCATACGCCCGTACTTGCCGTCTTGCACATCGCCCTTGTCGTCACCCGTGGCGTACCAGCCGAACAGACCGGGGGTGGCCCAGTCCAGCTTGTAGTTAAGAGCCGCAACCACAAACCAGCCGGAGGTGCCGAAATCCATGCTGCCGGTGGCCGGTGTCACTGCGTCAACGAAATTCAGGCTCTTCTTTTCCAGGTGGCCGTACATGGCGTCCACCGCAAAGGTCAGCGGATCAAACATGGAAAGCTCAATCCCCACGCCTCCCCACCAGGCGTCGGCGCTCTTGTTCTCGTTGCCGCCCACGGTGAATTCGGCGGGATCGTTCTGCATGGCATAGTCATAGAAGCCCGAGGCCGAGCCGACATTGGCGTACATACCCCAGGGCGTTACGCCCCAGCCTTCGCCCGAAACAGGCAAAATCAGGCCGAACATGTCCATTTCGTCGTCATAATGTCTGCCGCCCGGATCCGTGCCGTAAGCGTCAAAAGGCCGCAGCCAGAAAGCTGTAAGGGCCACGTTTTCATGCACAGGCGTGCTCACCACGGCGCCTGCCACGTCGGCGCTGAACACCGGGCTGCAATAGCCGGTGGCCATGGGCAGGGAAAGCCCCTGAATGCCCATGCGCACGGTGACCTCGGTGCCGGGAATGATCCAGTCGAGATATGCGCGCTTGGTCTCCACATTCACGCCGTCGGCATCAAGAGCGCCGCCGGAACGACCGTCAGTGTCGTTGCTGCCCCAGCGAAGATCCCCTATTTCGAACATCATTACACCCTGCAACTGTTCGGAAGCGATAAAATTCACCTGCGTCCGAATACGCTGAGCCGCGCCGAAGGTGTCGTCCGGCGCCGGACCGTTGCCGTTGCGATGATCGTAAAAGGTGGTGTTGTCGGCCCACCCCATGGTGAAATCCCAGCTTCCCGAAGCCTTGACGTCCACAGCCTGAGCCTGCCCGGCCAGGCTCAGGGCCAGAATTGCCGAAAGAACGCCCATTCTCGCTAACTTCATACCTTCTCCTTATGCTGCTGCAAGTAAAATTGAAAATCAAAATCAATAAACAAGGTACTGAATTCTCATTGCAGCGTCAAGGCAAAAAAGTCAGAACGGATGCATACGTTCTGATGCAGCAACTGTATTTGCCATAAAAAATCGGGAACCTTGCGGTTCCCGTTTTTTTATGGAGGCTAAGTATGCCTTAGAAGCTGTACTTGAAGAGCAGTTGAGCCTTCCAAGCATCGTCGTTGTCGTCGAAGTTGGGGTTGCCCCACAGATCGGAGTCGGTCTTCAGGTGCAGGTAACCAAGTTCCAGGTAAGCAGCCAGGTTTTCGTAAATCTGGTACTTGTGGTCGAAGTTCACTTCGATCACGTGGTCTTTGGTGGTCAGATACATCTCGTCCGAATAGGCAGGGCTGCGGCCGGACCAGTTCTGGGCGTTTTCCTTGTCGTTGGTGCCCTGATAGTAAGCAACGCGCAGGGTGTGGCTGAGGTTCTCAATGAAGCTCATGTCAGCCAGTTGCACGCCCACGCCCCAGGTACCGGTACCGGTCCAGGCCACCTGGCCGTCCTTCGTGGGCCCGGCGCCGCCGGGGAAGCCGAAGGAGGTCGGGTAGAAGCCGTCGCCGTCAGAGGTGCCGAGCACGGGCAGACGGCCCATCTTGCTGTCTTCCCAAGCATTATCGTCATCGCCCGAGCCGTACCAGCCGAAGATACCGGGGGTCGCCCAATCCAGCTTGTAGTTCAGGGCGGCATCAATGAACCAGCCCCGGGTGCCCGCCTTGTCCCAACCGGCCAGGCCGGTGCTGACAGGCTCAAGGTAGCCGTACATGGCGTCCAGGCCGAAAGTCAACGGATCGAGGATGTCGATCTTCACAGCCACGCCGCCCCAATAACCATCCGCTCTGGGTCTGCTGCCGCCGCCGAGCATGGGAGCATCAAAGGCGCTGGTGTAAAAGCCGGAGGCATTCCCGACGCTGGCATACATGCCGTAGGGAGTAACGCTCCAGCCTTCGCCGGTGACGGGCACAAGCAGGCCGAACACGTCGGCTTCGTCCCAGCGGTCACCGCTGCCGGGGTTGTCGTTGCCGTGGTTGTCAAAGGGGCGGGCCCAGAAGGCCGTGGCGCCGATGAAGTCGTTAAACGGCGTGGAGACCACAATGCCGGCCACATCGTCAGAAATGATGGGGTTGCCCATGCCGGCCGCGCCGGGCAGTGCAAGGTTCTGGATACCCATACGCACGGAGATGTCGGAGTTGGGTACCAGCCAGTCGATGTAGGCGCGGCGGGTTTCCACGTTCACGCCGTCGGCGTCAAGAGCGCCGCCGGAACGGGTACCGGTACGTCCGTTGCTCCAGCTGTTGTTGCTACCCCAGTCCAGGGTGCCAATTTCAAAAGCCAGCACGCCCTGAAGCTGTTCCGAAGCAATGAAGTTGACTTGAGTGCGCAAACGCTGCCGGGCGCTCCAGCTGTCCTGGTCGTTCTGGGACGAAAACCCGTGCCCGCTGTCAGGAAAGCCGACGTTCTCTGTCCAGCCGCCCGCGAAATCCCACACGCCGGTGGCTTTCAGGTCAATGGCGCTGGCCGCGCTCACACCGCTGAAGCAAAGAGCCGCAGCAAGCATAAGAGTAGTAATACGTTTCATTACCTTTCCTCCTTTCTACAAGTATGAAACAATGCATACCTCTTACGCCCTATCTTGATATATGGCAATACTTTTTGTTAAAAAAATTTTACCGCGCAAACCCGTAACTGTATTTTTTAAACGATGCTTGGTATGCGCGGCAAACAAACGGGAGCCTTGCGGCTCCCGTCGGCAAATGAGCGTTTGCACCTGCGGCGCTTAAAAGCGGTAATTGAACATAAGCTGGGCCTTCCACATATCGGATTCGCGGGCATCCTTGCTCAGGCCTTTGCCGTCACGCCAGGTGTCCTTGTCCAGATCCAGGCGGATATAGCCCAGCTCCAGGTACGTGGTCAGGTTTTCGTAAATATCGTACTTGTGGTCGAAATTTACTTCCCAGGCGCTGTCCTTGTCGGTCAGGTACATGTCGTCAAATCTGGTGGGAAGCGAAACGCCGTTCTTCACGATTTCATGGTCGTTGGTGCCCTGATAGTAAGCAACACGCAGCGTGTGGCTCAACTTGTCCACAAAAGAGACGTCCGCCAGTTGCGCGCCCACGCCCCAGGTGCCCGCGCCGACCTGGGAAACCACGTCGTCGGTGCCGCGCCCGTTGCTGCCCGCAAAACCGAAAGAGGTAGGCTTGAAGCCCACATCACCCCCCAGGGTAGGAATGCGGCCCAGCCAGCCTTTATCCGTCAGATCATCGTAGTCGTCCCCGGAAGACCACCAGCCGAAAAGGCCGGGCGTGGCCCAATCCAGCTTATAGTTCAGAGCGGCGTCCACAAACCAGCCCCTGGAGCCCACATTCCCGTCATTCGCGCTTGTAATGGAGAAGGGGGCGCTGGCACCGGGCAGGGAAAGACCCGTAAGGTCATCTTTGTTAATGCGGCCATAGGCCACATCCACGCCGAAGGTCAGCGGATCAAGCATCTTCAGCTCAAATGCGGCGCCGGCCCACCAGGCGGCGGCGTGCTCGTTTTCAGAGGTCACCGTGTTGGCGTGCGTCCCATCCCCATACATGTAGTTGTAGAGACCGGAAGCGGACCCCACGTTGGCGTATATGCCCCAGGGAGTGAAGGCCCAGCCTTCGCCTTTGACGGGCAGAATCAGCCCGAACATGTCCACTTCGTCATCATAGCTGTTATTACCGGGGTCAGTGCCGTATGCGTCAAAGGGGCGCGCCCAGAAAGCGGTGACGCCGAACATGTCGTTGATGGGAGCGGTAACCGAAACGGCGGCCACGTCGACATTGAGAAGAGGGTTGCCCATGCCGGTGGCGGAAGGCAGAGCGACGCCCTGAATGCCCATACGCACGGCAACATCGGTCTGCGGAACCAGAAAGTCGATATACGCGCGCTTGGTCTTGATGTTTACGCCGTCGGCGTCGAGGGCGCCGCCCGCAAAGCCGCCGGAACCGTTGCGGCCCCAGTTCAGGTCGCCGATTTCAAAAAAGAGCACGCCCTTGAGCTGCTCGGACGCAATAAAGTCGATCTGCACGCGGGTGCGCTGGCGGGCAATCCAGGAATCGCCCTGCATGCTGTCGCCGGGCTGACGGCCCATGGCTCTCGCCCGTTCCGCATAGCCGTCGGCGCTGGCATGGCCGAAAGCAAACTCAAAATTGCCGCGGGCTTTCATTTCAAGAGCCTGGGCAGCGCCGACAGCGCCCAGCACAAAAGCCAGGGCCAGCGACAACACCATAATACGTTTCATCTTCTTTCCTCCTTTTGCAAGTATGAAACAGTAAAGAAAACTAAACTTTTTAATATGTATTTATTAAAAAGTTTAAAAATTGATACACAGCCTACAAGAGTGAGGCAATACTCTTTTCGGAAAAACAGGAATAAAAATACAATATAAAATAAATCTATATTAAATTACTCGTTTTAAATATGTAAAACAGAGCGTAAAGTAGGCATATACGTCTCAAAAGAAGAAGTGCTCCGGCCGCCGGCACTCCGGCCCTGGAGCGTCCACCAGAAAAACGACACATGGCGGAATTTTTACCTTCGCCATGTGTCTCTCCATAACGCAAAAAAAAACGGGAGCCGCAAGGCTCCCGTCGGGCAAATGAGACTTGAAAGACTGAGACGATTAGAAGCGATACTGGAACAGAAGCTGGGACTTCCACATGTCGGACTGGCGGGCGTCCTTGCTCAGGCCCTTGCCGTCGCGCCAGGTGTTCTTGTCCAGATCCAGGCGGATGTAGCCCATTTCCAGGAACACGGTCAGGTTCTCGTAAATGTCGTACTTGTGGTCGATGTTCACTTCCCAGGCATTGTCCTTGTCGGTCAGGTAGATGTCGTCGAACTTGGTGGGAATTACCACGCCGTTTTCGACGAGTTCATGGTCGTTGGTGCCCTGATAGTAGGCAACACGCACAGTGTGGCTCAGTTTGTCCACAAAGGAGATGTCGGCCAGTTGCGCGCCCACGCCCCACGTACCGGTGCCGACCTGGGAAACCACGTCGTCGGTGCCGCGGCCGTTGCTGCCGGCAAAGCCGAAGGAGGTGGGCTTGAAGCCCATGTCGCCGCCGGGGGTGGCGATGCGGCCCATCCAGCCCTTGTCAACCACGTCGTCATAGTCGTCGCCCGTGGAGTACCAGCCGAAGATGCCGGGGGTGGCCCAGTCCAGCTTGTAGTTCAGAGCGGCGTCCACAAACCAGCCCTTGGTGCCGATGTTGCCGTTATTGGCGGCAGTAGCCGGGGTGCCGTCAGCCAGGATGAGGCCGGTGACATCATTTTTGCCGAGGCGGCCATAGGCCACGTCCACGCCGAAGGTCAGGGGATCGAACATTTTCAGTTCAAAAGCGGCGCCGAGCCACCAGGCATCGGCGTTCTCGTTCTCAGAGGTGACGGTGTTGGTGTGCGTACCGTCGCCATACAGGTAGTTGTAGATGCCGGAAGCGGAACCAACCTTGGCGTAGACGCCCCAGGGAGTGAAGGCCCAGCCTTCGCCCTTGACGGGCAGGAGCAGGCCGAACATATCCACTTCGTCGTCATAGCTGTTGTTGCCGGGGTCATTGCCATAGGCGTCAAAAGGACGCGCCCAGAAAGCGGTAATGCCGAACATGTCGTTGATGGGAGCGGACACCACGATGGCGCCCACGTCAGCATTGAAAATGGGGTTGTTGAAGCCCGTGGCCGAGGGCAGGGCCAGGCCCTGAATGCCCATGCGCACCGCGACGTCGGTCTGCGGAATCATGAAATCAAGATATGCGCGCTTGGTCTTGATGTTCACGCCGTCGGCGTCAAGAGCGCCGCCGGAAGCGCCGCCGGCCCCGTTACGGCCCCAGTTCAGGTCGCCGATTTCAAACATGAGCACGCCTTTGAGCTGTTCGGATGCAATAAAGTCAATTTGCACCCGGGTACGCTGACGGGCATGCCAGGGGTCGCCCTGCATGCTGTCGCCGGGACGGCGACCCATGGCGGCGGACCGCTCCAGGTAGCCATCCGCGCTGGCGCGGCCGAAAGCGAATTCAAAATTGCCGCGGGCTTTCATATCGAGAGCCTGGGCAGCGCCGACGGCGCCCAGCACAAAAGCCAGGGCCAGCGACAGAGTTACAATACGTTTCATTGCCTTTCCTCCTGTTTTGCAAGTAATGAAACAGATGGTTTGGACAGTAGCGATAATTGCATATTTTGGCAAGAAATTTGTTTAAAATTTTTTACTTTCTAAATATTCACATGGTTACATAGAGAAAAAGCATACAAAACAGTTTATTTTCGCGAGCGCATATTTATTTGCAGGCACTTATAGTTTTATTGATATAGACAATGCTGAAATAATCATTTCCCCCCTGATGCCCTGCCCAACGGGCATCGCTCCATAAAAAACAGGCGGCCCGCCGTAACGCAGGCCGCCCTCAAAGCAATGCCGGCCGGTGTCCTGTGTTCCTCGCAGCCGCAAGTACAGGCGCGCACGCTACACAGCGTGCAGCCAGTCCTCAAGCATCTTCTGCTCCGCAGGGTTCAACGCAAGCTGCGACAGCTTGCACAGTTCCGTTATACGGGACAAAAAGGCCCGGCGCACTTTTTTCAGATCCACGCGCATCTTTTCACCTCCGGAAGCGGCAAGGGGCTGGCCGCCACGAATGACCGCGTCCAGCACAAATGCGATTTGCGCTCCCGTGATGGGCAGGCCCTCGTCCTCACAACGGTCTTCCAACTGGCGGATGGTTTCCGCCCGCAGGAATCCGTGCGCGTTCACATCTTCCACCAGAAAAGACAGCAGACTGGTATAGTGCTCCGGTTTGAGCAGGGGCACGTCTATGAGACGGTGCACCTTGAGGGCGAATTCATAGAGTTCCGGCATCCGCTGGCGGAAATCGTCGCGCAGGCCGCTCTCCTCGGGGCGGTCGTGGCGTTCCGGATCATATACATAGCCCTGGCCGGCATGAGAAAATTCCAGGGGAGTGAGGTCCAGCACATCGAGCAGATCACGCAACGTTCCCGCCCCGAACCAGTCGGGCGGAGATTCGTATTCGCTTTGCAGCACCTGGGCGACCGAAGGCAGAGGCACGGGCACGCTTGATTCCGCCACCAGCTGCTTGATGGATTCCACCAGGCGCACGCGCTTGGACACAGGCAAATTGAGACCTCCGCCCTTGGCCGCGCGCGCAGGCGCTTCCGTTCCCGCGCGCTCCGCAACATTGCCGCTGGAAGCGTGACGGGCATCGGATTTTTCTTCCCCATTGCTTCTGGCTTCACGCGCGTCGTGCCCCTTGCCTTCGGCGTAGCGTTCGCCCTGCCCTTCCATCTCGTCGGCACGCGGCTCTTCCAGGGCCTGGGCAATAAACCAGTCTTCACGGATACGCCAGGAACAGGCCGCCACATAGGCGGGCGAGGTATAGCCCACGGACAGCACCAGGCTTCTGCGCGCGTGTTCCTGAATGCGCAGGAGCAGCGGGGTAAAATCCGCATCGCCTGAAAGAATGATGATTTCATCAAACCGGGTGGCATGGGCCAAAGCGTCCATGCAGTCCATGACCAGGTGGATGTCGGCGCTGGTCTTGCCGTGGCTGGTCAGGGGCGGGCAGTCCACCACCTGGAAGGCTGTGCGGATGAAAAACGGCCGGAATTCATGGTACCGGTGCGGGTTCAGATAGCAGCACCGTTTGAGGATCCTGCGGCGCACCCCGTCGCCGTAGATCATGCGCAGAGCATGCCCCTCCAGCCAGCGCATCCAGCGCTGGGGATTGGTGGCGAACGTGCGGGCTAAAGCGGGATCCTGCTCTGAAAGGCGAGTGTAAATATTGTCGAAATCTACGTATAATGCGCTATATATTTCATCGAAATTCTGAAAACGACCCATGTAGTTCTCCTGAGTCAGGTGAGAGAGATGAGTACGAAGCGGAGGTAACATACCCCGGAAGTGCGCTAGGATGCAAGCAAAATGGAGATACGGGCCAGCCGCGCCATACAAAAACAAGCAACTTTAGGCAAAAAATAATAGATATAATGCGATGATGCGGATATAAAAAAGACTTTTTGTATACAATCTTTGCTGCAAACCGTTTTGCCGGGTTCACAATGCTCAAATACAGGCCCATCCATATTAGACAAGGGGGGAACAGGCCCTGCACCCACCTGCCCGCAATAAAAAAATACGGAGTACGCCTTTACCAGCAACTCGGTATGCAAGTCATTTTATACGCTCTTTATGTAGAAACGTACCTGTAACAGATTGCGGATCGCGCATAATTTCCTCAGGAGTCCCCACAGACACGATGCGCCCTCCGTTTTCACCTCCACCCGGTCCCAGATCAAGAACATAATCGGAACAGAGGATCATATCGGTGTTGTGTTCGATGACCACAACCGTCGCGCCGCGCTCCACCAACTGGTGCAGTACGGTGATCAGTTTGCCCACCTCGTGCATGTGCAGGCCGGTGGTGGGCTCGTCCAGTATGTAGAGCGTGCCGGGCAGACTGCGTTTGCCGAGTTCCCGCGAAATTTTGATGCGCTGCGCTTCGCCGCCGGACAGCGTGGTGGCGGGTTGCCCCAGCCGCAGATACTCCAGCCCGACCTCCTGCAATACGGAGAGCTTGCGTTCAAGGGCCGGGTAGTTTTCAAAAAACTTGCCGGCCTGCTGCACGGTCAGGTCCAGCACTTCCGCAATGTTCAGCCCCTTGTAGCGCACTTCAAGGGTTTCGTAGTTATATCGCCGCCCCTTGCAGACGTCGCACTGCACGAATACGTCGGGCAAAAAATGCATTTCCACCCGAATCTGCCCGTCGCCGCTGCACGCCTCGCACCGTCCCCCGCGCACGTTGAAGCTGAAGCGGCTCGGCGTATAGCCGCGCTTCTTGGCGTCCGGAGTCTGGGCGAAAATAGTGCGGATCTCGTCGAACACCTTGGTGTAGGTGGCCGGGTTGGAACGCGGGGTGCGCCCGATGGGGGTCTGGTCGATAGCCACGACGCGCTCGATGCTCTCCGCCCCTGAAATGCCCCCGATGGTACCGGGGTTCTCCACCTTGATGCCCTGGGCAAGGGCCAGGTGTTTGTAGAGCGTGTCCACCACCAGCGAACTTTTGCCCGATCCGGAGACCCCGGTCACGCAGGTAAGCACCCCAAGGGGGATACGGCAGTCCACACCGCGCAGATTGTTGGTGGTGATGGTATGCAGCACCAGTTCGCCCTGTCCCTTGCGCCTGACAGAGGGCACGGGAATGCCCAGATCGCCGCGCAGATATTTGGCGGTGAGGGAATCTTCTGCCGCCAGAAGCTGCGGCACATTCCCCTGGAACACAAGTTCGCCCCCCTGTTCGCCGGAGCCGGGGCCAAGCTCGATGACCGTGTCGGCCTCGCGGATGGTCGCTTCGTCGTGCTCCACCACCAGCACGGAATTACCGCGCCGTTGCAGGCTGCGCAGGGTGGACAGCAGGCGCTCGTTGTCACGCGGGTGCAGCCCGATGGAAGGCTCGTCCAGCACGTAGGTCACCCCCACCAGACCGGAGCCGAGCTGTGACGCAAGACGGATGCGCTGGGCTTCGCCGCCGGAAAGAGTGGCCATGTTCCGCCCCAGGGAAAGGTATTCCAACCCCACGCGGACCATGAACTGCAGCCGGTGGGTCAGTTCCTTGAGCAGCGGTTCGGCGACCAGGGTATGGCGGCCCGTAAAGACGCGTGAGGCCATCCAGCCCAGTGCGCGTTCAATGGAAAGGTTGCAGAAATCCACAATGGAGAGGTCATCCACCCGGACAGCCTGGGCCGTGGGGTTCAGACGCGCGCCGTCGCACTGCGGGCAGGGCATGTTCTGGCGGTAGCGGGACAGTTCGTCCCGCCAGGCGTCGCCGTACTGCATGCCCTTTTCCAGAATGGCCACCACCCCCGGCCAAAGACCCGCGCCAGCCTCCCGCCCCTTTTTCCCGCGCATTTCCACAGAGCCGCCCAGCCAGTTGCGGCGCAAAGAACTTTCCGACTCGCCCCGGGCCACGCCCGGCTCTTCCTCGCCGTGGAACAGGGCGGCAAGGGCGTGCTCCGAATACGCAGCAAGGGGGGTGTCCATGGTAACGCCGAAACGATCGCCCAGCGCCTCCATCTCCCGCTTGTAGCGTTCGAACACCCGGGGGTTCTTCCAGGGCAGCAGCGCGCCGCCGTTCAGCGAAAGCCCCCGGTTGGGCGCCACCAGGGCCGGTTCAAAATATTCCACGCTGCCGAGCCCCAGGCAACGCGGGCAGGCGCCCTGCGGGCTGTTGAAGGAAAAAAGCTGCGGAGAAAGGCCGGGCAGGCTGATCTTGCAGTCCGGGCAGGCCGAAAGGGTGCTGATGGCTATGTTCTGATCCGGTGTGCCGCCCGAACCGGGAATCAGCAGGGTAAGGGAACCTTCGCCGTACTTCAGGGCCAGTTCCACGGAGTCCGCCAGCCGCCCGCGGATGCCGTCGCGCAGGGCCAGGCGATCGACTACCAGGTCAATGCTGTGCTTCTTGTTTTTGTCGAGCGCGGGCACGTCCTCAAGGGTATACATCTCCCCGTTGACGCGCACCCGGGCAAAGCCCTCGGCCTTCAGTTTCTTGAAGCGGTCCTGGTGCGTGCCCTTCTGCAGCAGCACCAGAGGAGCCATAAGGATACAGCGCGTGCCGTCGCCAAGGGCCAGAATATCGGCAATGATCTCGTCCGTGGACCGGCTTTCAATGGGCTTGCCGCACTTGGGGCAGTGCATGCGCCCCAGGCGGGCGAAGAACACCCGCAAAAAGTCGTAGACCTCGGTCACCGTGCCCACCGTGGAACGGGGGTTACGCGAGGCGGTCTGCTGTTCCAGGGAAATGGCCGGAGAAAGCCCCTCTATTTTGTCCACGGCCGGTTTGTCCATCTGGGGCAAAAACTGGCGGGCGTAGGCCGACAGGGACTCCACATAGCGGCGCTGCCCTTCGGCGTAGACGAGATCAAAGGCCAGGGTAGACTTGCCGGACCCCGACGGACCGCAGATGACCACCAGTTCGTCCCGGGGGATGTCCAGGGAAATGTTCTTCAGGTTGTGCTGGCGCGCGCCTTCGATATGTATATGCGGCTTGCCGCCGCACCCATTGCCGGAAACCGGCGCGGGCGCGCTTTTCTTCTGTATTGCTGTTTTCTTCGCCATGGGTATCCACTGCTAAAGACGGGAGACAACGGCGCACAGCACTACGACCACCACCAGGGCGGGAAGCAGGTTCGAAAGCCGTATCTTCTTTATTTCCAAAAGGTTTATGCCTATGCCCAGAATCATGATGCCCCCGGTCGCTTCCAGTTCCGCCTGGATGAGATCCGAGAGATACGGGCGCAGATATTCCGCAAACAGGGTAAGACTCCCCTGGTAGATGACAAGGGGCAAGGCCGCAAACGCCACACCCGAGCCGAAGACCGCCCCGAAGGCCATGGCCGCGAAAAAGTCCAGGGAAGCCTTGGTAAGCACAATGGTCATGTCTCCGGTAAGACCTTCCTTCAACGGCCCGACAATAGCCATGGAACCGATGCAGAACAGCAGGGTGGCGGAAACGAAGCCTTCCACAAACCGGGCATTGCCCGAGCGCAGGACGCGTTTCAAGGCTTCGCCGCCCCGGGTGATGCCGTCCTCAAGGCACATAAGCTCCCCGAAGATGGCTCCCAGCAAAATGCTGCCCACCACATACAAAGGGTTGGTGGTTTTGAAGGCCATTTGCATGCCGATGGCCAACGTGCACAGCCCGAGCCCCTGAAAAACGATCGTCCGCACCCGTTCAGGCAGGCGGTTGCCGAGCAGCGCGCCAAGGGAGGCTCCGCCCACCACCACGCCCGCATTGATAAGAGACCCCAACGGCAGCGCCATATATCCTCCCGGCCGTTCACCGGTTCCGGCAGTCGCCGGAAAACGCATAAGAGTGATTCAGGAAGGAGGGAAAATACTCCCCAACGCAAAAAAAGCAAAGGGCCAAATATCCGCAAACAGCGCGTGTCCCCTGCGCGCCTTCCGGTGCGGCATATAGGTTCTCCGCCCGCATAATACTCATGACTTTTACGGCATTGCAGTATATGATGCCGTTGTCGGACGATGATTCGTCCGCGCCGCTACCGGCGCATGCCGGTACTGCAATCCCTGTTGCGGAGCCTCGTATGCCCTTTGTCCGTCCTGCCGCCCCTGTCCGTAGACTGGGCCGGATTCCGGCCCGGCTTGTGGCCTGCGTGCTGCTCCTGGCCGCGGCCCTCCCCGCATATGCAAAGGATACCGCGCGCATCCGCGCGGAAGAAATCTTCCGCCAGCTTCCCACCTCCATTTTCGACAACACGCTGGAGCCGGTGGGGGAAGAAGACAAGGAGCGTCTGCTCGATCGCGGGTATATCAGCAATTGGGTTATCCTGCACAAAGCGCCCGACATCCTGGTCATGTCGGCGATGAGCCAGGTCGGGGGAGAGGTGATTTTGCGCCTGTTCCGCGCTCCTTCCGGCGGTGTCGCCATGCTGGGCGCAAAAACCGGCGACGCCTGCGCCTCGGAACTCTGGCGCTACGACGCCCACGGAGGCATTGTGCCGGATGCCGGACCGGCGGAGCCGCCGCCGGCCGATTTTTTTGCCCCGGGCCGTGCCCTGCCTCCCGGCGTCAGCCCTTCGTACCGCCTGTGCCTTGAAAACGACCGGCTGGAGGCCAAGCCCCTGTTCTGGAACAGCGACGGGCTGGTGGATATTCTTCCGGACAACCGCATTTTCTTCGCCTGGAACGGTACCGCCTTTGTACAGCAGGTGGAACCGCGCACCGCCCACGCCGCCGAGCCGGACAAGCAGCCGTAACGCACGCCTGCGGAGCCCCCCAGGCAGCACGTCAAACTGGCATCTTGGAAACAACGCGCCGCCCGGCCCTTGCCATTCCGGCCGAGCTGTGGCACATAAGCGCCGTTGCGGACATCCCTGCGGGATGTAACGGCACAATTACAGCAGGCTTTTTTCTGCCCCGCCCGGCCGGGTGGCGAAATGGTATACGCAGCGCACTCAAAATGCGCCGTCCAACGGACTTGAGAGTTCGAATCTCTCCCCGGCTACCAATCTTACGTTCCAAGATGAACACAGGAAGCTCCAAAATTCTTGATAAGCAAGGGTTTTGGGGCTTCCTTTGGCGTCCGCGCTTGACAGCCTGCTTCACGTGCGCTATGTATTTTATACAAGGTGAAGTCTAAAATATCCTTGTGCGGCAAGCGATCCTGCCAGTCTTCCATACCAGTCTCGCTCGTATTTTGGACTTTTCCTTACCCCCTCTAGCCGACAGCAATGTCGTTCGCGGGTGAAGTCTAAAATCTCCCTGCACGGCAAAATGTTCCGCCAGCCTTCCGTACCAACCTCGCTCGTATTTTAGACTTTTCCCTCCCCCCTTAGCCGGCAGGAGTGCAGCTACAGGAACTATAAAGCTGATGGCGCAACATCAAGCACGGGAGGATCCCATGGGTACTTTCAACAGACGACGCATGTTGGGTTTGGTGGGTGGCATTGCGGCTGGCAGCGCCATTGTCGGGTTGGCATCTCCAATAGCGGCTGCAGCAGCCGCTCGGCCCGGAGCGATTGCTTCCTATCCTGAAACGTTAAAAAGCCTTATGTACGCTGTGGCGGGTGAAACAGACGCTGGCACGAAATATCGCGCTTTTGCTGATGCGGCCGAAAAGGAGGGCCGCAAAGAAATCGCCGCGATTTTCCGGGCGATTGCTGAAGCCGAATTCCGGCATGCGGAAGAGGAATTCCTCATTGCGCAACGTCTGGGGCAAGTCACAATGCCGAAAGCCGGAAAAATTACGGTCGGCACAACCAGCGAGAATCTGCAAGCGGCCATAGACGGAGAGACCTGGGAATACACGAGCATGTATACCGATTTTATCAACATTGCCGAGGGGGAGCAGAGGGTTGATGCGCGCCTGATCTTTATTCTCGCCAGGCTGGGGGAAGAGGTCCATGCGAACATATATGCTGATCTGCTGAAAAACATTGACAAGTTTGACAAGCAAAAATACGCGAAGATCTACCGCTGCCCGGAATGCGGCAATATTGAATTGCGGGCCCGTCCCAAGTATTGCTCCATATGCGCCGAGCCAGGCGAAAAGCTGGTAAGCTACAATATAGTCGCTTAAGCGGAAAACTGAGTCAAGCCGTCAAGGACAATGCACAACCCTGCACTCCTGCACGGATACAGGTACATCAAACCGCCCCGTAAAGGGGCGGTTTGATGAGACGCTTACACTTCCATCAAAACAAAGTTCCCCTCTTCTTCCAAGGGGCGATTGTCAGATCAATTCGAGACTACCTCACCTGTCATCCTGTTCTCGCCAGTCCATTTTATGCAGCAATAGCTGACGCCCGCATCCCCGCCCGGGGGGCATAGCTTCCCGCTCCGGCCTGAAACGCCACCGCTTGCGGATTCGGCATTTTCCCTCTACAAAACAGTGCTACATGCAATATGTGGAGAGGAACATGCGGCAACACCCGTCACGATGCAAAGCCCCCCTCACCAGGCTCCTCATAGCGGTGGGCGCAAGTCTGCTGCTCTGCGGCGCGGCCTGCGCCATGGACGCCCCTCCTGCGGGCGCACCGCCGCAAGCCGCAGTGCCGCAGTCCGGTCAGCGCCCGGCGACGGTGGACACGGCCGTTCCCGTACCGGCGGGATTGTTCCCGCCCGGCGTATCCGCCGCAAGCCCGCCGGACCGCATCCTGTCCGCGTTTCTCAATCTGCCCTACCGGGAAGACGGGGCGATAAACGACGCCGGGCAGTATACGCTGTTTGCCGCCCCGCAGACCGTACTGCGAACTCCCGGATTGAATTGCAGCGGCCTGGTGCTGGAAGCCAGCCGGTTGCTCCTGCGGACGAACATCCCTCTGGAACGGGCCGTGCGCGACCGGCTGGACGACAGCGGGCCTGATTCTCCCCACGGGGAGGATTGGGATTTCGGCTGGGATCTGCTGCTGAACATCGCAGAAGGCTTTCCGAGCGCCCTGCTCCTGCCCGGAGACGCAACGCTTGAGCCCGCCAAGGCCACGGGTTTTTCCCCGCGCGGCTTTGATCTGCATGCCCCCCGGACCAAGGCCGAACTCCTCTCCCGGCTGCGGCCGGGGTACCTGTATCTTTTGAGCTTCAGCAAGGATGTTACCCGCAAGGGCTACCAGATGCAGCACTACCACGTGGGGCTTGTCCATGTGGCCCCTTCCGGCGAGGCCTGGCTGTACCAGACCACAGGCAAGGCGGGAAAAGCCAACCGCCGCGACATCAGCAGCGAAAGCGGCTGGAATTCCTTTATTCGTTCCTTCGCCAACACCGGCAACGTGCGCAAGATGCTGCTGGTGCTGGAGGTGGAACTGCCCCGGTAACAGGCGCACGCCGGACTCCGGCGGCAGCAAAATGCCCGCCTCGCATCAGAGCGGTCCCTGCCCAAAGGCTATTTGCGGTTGCCGCATCCGCTTCGTCGGCCGCGCCCTCCGGAAACGGAAGGTTCGGCAACCTCCCTGTCCCACAGCCATCACAGCGCGACCCCCATGCAACCGGCCAGCCCGCCGCGAGAGCCCGCGGACGGCACTTCCGGTTTCCTGAATATGTCGGTATACTAAGAACACACAAGCATCCCGCAGGGGTTCGTGTTGCCGGAATGCGGCAGCCCCCCGGCGGAACGCCGCCCTTGCCGACGCCCGGCGCAGTCCTGAAGATGCGGCACCGGGCAGACGCACCGGTATGTCTCTAACCTCGGGAAAATTCCCAGGGAGTGTATATGGCGCGAATCCTGCGTTACACGGCTATCGGCCTGGGGGCTCTGGTTCTCGTCATCCTGCTGTTCATCAACCAGGGGCTGGCCGGCATTGCCGCTTCCTTATACCCCGGCAGTTCTCCCTATGTATTCGCCGGGCTGCTCGTGCTGGAAGCCGTGGCCGTCCTGTGGTTCTGGCGCGGCGTGTTCGGACGGCAGCAGCACCTGCGCTTTGCCGCAAACCCCACCCCGGAACAACGGCAGCGCTTTGCCCGCGAACTGGCCCTGCGCATGCGCGCAAACCCGCTGCTGCGGGACGCGAACCTCGACCCGTCCGCGCCGGACTATATGGAGCAGTGTCTTGCCGTACTGCGCAAAAAATCCGATGAGGAAATACGCAGCACGGCGGAGCGGATTTTTCTGGCCACGGCGCTGGCCCAAAACGGCCGCATTGACGCGCTTATCGTGTTCATTTCCCTGTGCCGTCTGGTATGGCGCATTTCCGGTATTTACAACCAGCGCCCGCACCCTGCGGAGGTGACCTCGCTGTACTGGGCGGTGGCCACTTCCACTTTTCTGGCCCTTTCCTTTGAAGAGCTGGATATCTCCACGGAAATAACCGTGGGCTTCGGCGAGGCCTTTCACGCCATGGCCCCGGCCACCATGACCGGCGGCGTCCCCTTTGTGGGTACGGCCCTGCAAAAATTTACCGCCTCGGCCATCGACGGCGCCGCCAACTGCTTTCTGGCGCTGCGGGCCGGCATCGTCACCCGGAACGCTTTTGCCTACACGCTGGAGGACAAGGAACAGCCCCGCCGGGTGAATGTCTACAAGGAAGCCGGGGGCATTTTGTTTGAAATGTCCGAGACGCTTATCGCTCAGTTTACGAAGGGCCTTGGCGAATGCCTGTGGGGCCTCGGCAGGGCGGCCCATCATAAAACGGTGCAGGCCGGCCAGAATATTGCGGAAGGCGCGCTGCGCGTGGGCGGCAATATCACCAACGGCGCGGGCAAGGTAGCCTCCGCCACGTTGGGGGCGGTACAGAACACGGGCGGGGTCATCCTTCATGCCGGGCAGGCGACGGGGAGCGCGGTAAAGCAGGCCGGCGGAGCGGTGGCCACAGCCGCCCTGAAAACCGGGCAGGTAGCGGAGGCCGCATTGCGAACCGGCCAGAACCTCGCCGGGGCGACCCTCAAAACCGGCCAGGCGGTTGTGGATGTGGCGGCCAAAACCGGACAGACGGTGGCCCAGACAGGCAAAACCGTCGCGGACGCCGCCGTGGCGACAGGGGAAGCGGTAGCCGGCACCACGGTAAAAACAGGAAAAGCTGTTGCCAGGGCTACCCTGAACACCGGTAAAAGCGTTGCGGGCATTGTCCTCAAGACAGGCCGCGCCGTTTCGGCTCCTTTTCGCGGCAGGCGGAAAAACCGGAAAAATACTACCGGAACCCATGAAAAGTAATGCATTTTCCCTCGACTTTTCTCCTCAATTCGGCATACTTATAGTAACGCCGGATGCGCGCGCCGAAAGGTTCTCTTGCAAAAAGAATCGCACTGTGGCACATGTCTTTTCCTGTATCTGTATATAGAAATATAGTGGTATAGCTGTATATATGTGCGCCGCGCATCGCGGGTGTATGCGACCGCCCCGGACGCGACCCTTTTATACAGGTTCCCCGGCACGCGCCCGAGTGGAGGATTTCCATGAACGCGTTTTTCGAAACTCAGGACATATCGCCCAAACGGCATCAGGAAACCATGCCCAAGCTGGATATGGAACTGAACATGCGCGTGTATGTCCGGATCAATCCCCTGGGCAAACGGGTCAAGCCGTTGCAGGGGGAATTTCTGGGGCTTCTGCACTTTGAATTTCTCATGCTCAAGCTGCCTTCGGTGCCGGGAGTCCTGAGTTCGCTTATCCCCCAGGCCATGGTGGAAGTGCGCTTTTTGCAAGCCGGCGCGGTGCATACCTTTACCACGGAAGTCATCAGCCACTCGGTCAAACCCGCGCTTGTGCTGTTTACCACCTACCCGGATCGGCTGAGCGTGCTGGAAACCCGCCGCCACGTGCGCACGGCCTGCGCTTTGCCGCTGTTCATCAATTCCAAACTTGGCGGGGTGGTGGGCGTTGTCAGCGATCTCAGCATGGGGGGATGCAGGATATCCATTGAGCTGACCGGCCAATCCTTTATGCGCACGCTTGCCGCCAAGGACCGGGTCATTCTGCAGACCGTGTTCAGCGCCGACGGCGCCCCCGTCACCTGCGCGGCGGTCGTGCGCAATGTTGAAAGCACGGGCAGCCGCCTTGTCGTAGGCATAGCTTTTGACCCGGGGCAGGCCGAATTTGCCGCTGCCTTGAGCCGTTATCTCGAACTCGTTCAGGTACTCGTATAACGGGCAGGATGTAGCCCCGTCACAGGAAGGATTTCATGTCCCAGGACATCTCGAACATTCGCCGCGCCCTGAGCAGGGTGCCTACCGATATCAAGCAGGGCAACTTCATTTCCGCTGTGAAAAGCATGCGTGCCGCGTCCGGAGCGCTGTACCGCGCGCCCATGATGCGCGCCGAGCAGGAGGAGTTCGTCCGCCTCCTTGGCGACGGCGCCGCGCTATTGCGCTCCAACAAGGAGATCACCCGCATTTTTCCCCTGGCGATCACCTATGTTCCCGGCCAGGAAAAAGCGTTGTCCGAGGCGCTGGACCAGTTGCTGTCCGTGCTGGAGGAAAACGCGACGGAAGGCATGCGCGACGCCATGCTGAAAATGGAGGAGCGCAAGCGGGCCATGCTGGAAAAAGGACGCGAAGAACTGACGGCGGGGACTCACGACGAAGCCCGCGCCACCTTCAACCTCCTGCTCCGGGAATTCGACTCCGATTCCGATCTGGCTGTCGAGGCCGGGGAAGCCTTTATTCAGGCGGGGCTGTACTCGGACGCCCTGCAGTTTCTGAACCGCGCCGCCGCCATCACGCCCGATTCCGCCAATCTCTTCAACAGACTGGGCATTCTCCTGCGCAGAATGAAAGTATTTCCGGAGGCGGAGCAGAGTTTCCACAAGGCTCTTGAGCTTGAACCCAAAGAACCCAATCTGCACTTCAACCTGGGACGGCTCTACGTGGACATGGAGAAGTGGGCGAACGCCCTCAAGTGCGCGGAAGCGGCCCAGTCTCTCGATCCGGCCTTTGCCGAAGCCGCGAAGCTGGCCGCCTACTGCAAACGCCAGTTGGGACAATAGAGTAAATCAATTTTGAAGTTGCTCTATTTGTTTCCGGCTTCCATGGCAAAGCCCCTGGCCCAGGCCGCCAGCACCGCATCCACCACGTGCCCGCGTACAGCGTTCCTGTCCAGGTAATTCAACCCTTTTATGGTCATGCCGCCGGGAGAGGAAACCTGCTCGCGCAGCTCCGCCGGGCTTTTTCCCGATTGCGCCGCCAGACTCGCGCTGCCGCGCAGAAGGGAGAGGGCGATCTCCAGCGAATCCTGCCTGGCAAGGCCCATACTCACCCCGGCCTCCACCAGCGCCTCCGCAAAATAGAACACGTACGCGGGACCGCACCCGGACAGGGCGGTAAAGGCGTTTATCTTGTCCTCCGCAAGCTCCACCACCCGGCCAAGGCCTGAGAAGAGCCGCCGCACCGCCTCGGCCTGGGCCGCGGACAGGGTTTCAGGCTCAAAGCAAAGCCCGAACAGCCCTTCCCCGGCCAGGGCCAGCGTGTTGGGCATTACGCGCACCACCGGGCAGGAGCCCCCGACAGCGGCGGAGAGTTGCGCCAGGGTGACCCCGGCGGCGATAGACACAACCAGCGTCCCCGGCCTGGCCGCAATCGCCGGAGCTATATCTTGCAGAATTTCCGCCACTTGGCCGGGTTTGACCGCGAGCAGAATCAGGGAAGTCTTTGCGGCGAGTTCGCGGGCGGAAGCGCAGCTCTGCGCGCCCAACGCGCGCATGGCGGCCATGCTGGCGGGATTGGGGTCATAGGCATATACGGGGTAGCCCTCGCGCAGCGCGGGGCGGACAAGAATGCCGCCGGCCAAAGCGCCGCCCATATTCCCGCACCCGATGAGCCCTACCGGGACGACACCCGTTGTTGCGGACGGCGCGCCCTTGCCCGGGGACCGGGTTCCGGCCGCCTTTGCGGGAGAGGCCGGCGTCTTCGCCGCAGCCGTGGTTTTGCCGGGCTTTTTTGCGCCCTTCAGGGGTTGTGCGCTCATCCTACAAGTTCCAGTGTTCCGAAGAAATAGGCAATTTCCACAGCGGCGGTTTCCGGCGCATCCGAGCCGTGCACGGAGTTGGCTTCCACACTCAGGGCATGCAGCTTGCGAATGGTGCCCGGATCGGCGTTGGCCGGGTTGGTGGCACCCATCAGCGTCCTGTAGCGCGCAATGGCGTCCTCGCCCTCCAGCACGGCTGCCACAAGAGGGCCGGAAGCCATATAGGCGGTCAGGTCAGCGAAAAAAGGCCGTTCACGGTGAACGGCGTAAAACCCTTCGGCCTCGGCCTTGGTAAGACGCAGCATTTTCAGGGCCACCAGCTTCAGGCCCGCTTTTTGAATCATGTCCAGAATGGCGCCGGAGAGATTGCGCCCGGTGGCGTCCGGCTTGATAAGGCAAAGGGTGCGCTGCGTCATACAGATATTCTCCACAGAGTTTGAGTGATTGCAAAATTTCAAAAATCACAGAAAGCGGCGCACGCGGCAATACCCCCTGACCGGATCGCACGCGGAAGGGGGAAGGCGCCGCGCCGAAAGGTCAGGCCCCCGGAACAAGCTCCGCCCCGTCCCTGCCGTCCAGCTCCTTGACCAGCACATCCACGCGGTCGCCACGCGCCGTCTGTACGGTGAGGCCCGCATAGTCGGCGTGGATGGGCAGTTCGCGGTGCCCCCGGTCCACCAGAACCAGAAGTTCCACGTTACTGGGACGGCCGAAATCGGCCAGGGCCTCCAGAGCGGCGCGCACGGTGCGGCCCGTAAAGAGCACGTCGTCGACCAGAACGAGAGTTCTGCCCTCCACGGCAAAGGGAATGCGCGTCTCACCGATGACGGCCTTGACCCGTTTGGAAGTCCAGTCATCGCGGTACAAAGTGATGTCGAGGGAACCCATGGGCACGGGTTTGCCGAGCGCGGACTCCATCAGGGCGGCAAGACGCGCCGCCAGATGCACGCCACGGCGCTGTATGCCTATGAGCGCCAGGTTTTCAGCCTGCCCGTGCCGCCCCAGCAACGCGGAGGCAAGGGAGGCGAGGACGTCTTTCATGGCCATGTCCGAGAGCAGTTCCTTGGGCATGGGGGCATCGGGCATACGCGGATCGGGTGAGGAAATGGACATGGTACCTCCGTGATGTTGCTACCGTATCGCAGTCGGCGCGCGTTTGCAATTCCCGCCCTCTGCCGCTTGTCTGAAGCCCGCCAGAAACAGCTTTATAATTTCGTTGACAAACCCTGCCCTCGCCCTTAACTGAGGAAAGGGTGCATCACGCTGATGTGATCCTAAAGCTACTCTTTGGAGATACGCATGTTCGAACTTACAGAAAGCGCCGGCAAAGAACTGGACGCTTATTTTGACGGCAAGGAAAGAACCCCTATCCGTGTATATCTGGCCCCCGGCGGCTGCAGCGGTCCCCGCCTGGCCCTTGCCCTTGACGACCCCACGGACGCCGACCAGGTCTTTGATGATAAGGGGTATTCCTTCTGCATCAATAATGAACTGCTGGCAGCGGCCAAGTCCATCAAAATCGACTTCACGTACATGGGCTTTTCCGTGGACTCCGAAGTGCCCCTGGGCGGCGGGGGCGGCTGCTCCGGCTGCTCCGGCGGCTGCGCCACAGCGGCGGAATAGACCGGTTTTTCTCTTTTACGGTGCGAAGGGGCGCGGCGAACGCTCCTTTGCACCGGTTTCTTTATCGGCCCCTTGCGATGCGCGCTTGGTGCCGTTATGTCGTTTTGTCCCCTGAGGAGCGCGCATGCCCGAGCTTACCCGCCTTGAAATAATGCTGCCCCCCGACCACGGCGAACCCGACGCCGATCTGCTCCTGGCCCTGCTTGCCCTGCACGTTCCCCACGGATGGGAAGAAAGAAGCCTGCCCACAGGCGAAATGCAGTGCATCGTCCATTCCGGACACCCCGGTTTTGTGGCCGAACTGACCCACACCCTGGCGGAAAAACTGCCCGGGGCGTCGGTAACGGCGACAGCCGTGCGGGAGCAAAACTGGGCCGAGGCCTGGAAAGAATTTTTCACCCCGGTGGAAGGCGGCAGCCACTTTCTGGTGCTGGCCCCCTGGATGGAAGAGGAAAAAGCGCGCACCTCGCGCATTCCCATCTTTATCGAGCCCAAAATGGCGTTCGGCACCGGGCACCACGCCACGACCTCGCTCTGCCTTGACGCCCTGTCCGATCTGGTTTCACATGCGGTGGTCCGCCCGGGCGACCGCTTTCTGGATCTGGGCACGGGCTCCGGCATCCTGGGCATTGCCGCGGCCAAGCTCGGCCTGACCGGCCTCGGCCTGGACATTGACCGGACCGCCGTGGACAACGCCCTGGAAAACCGGGCACTGAACGGCCTGTCCGAAGAGCAGTTCGCCCTTGACGTGGGCAGCGTCGACGCCACACGCCACAAATACTCCCTGATCATGGCCAACATCCTGGCCGTGCCGCTTAAGGACATGGCCGGGCAGATCGTGGACAGGCTGCGGGAACCGCAGGGCGGCGCCCCGAGCGCGCTGGTGCTTTCCGGCATGCTGGACATCCAGGCCGACGGCGTGGCGGACGTATACATGGAACTCGGCCTCGGCACGCCCCGCAAGTTCCTGCGCGGCGAGTGGGCCGCCCTTGTATTCAAGCTGTTATGAGCCGCGCGGGGACTCTGACGGGCCTGTTCCGGGCCATGCTGGACCACTTCGGCCCGAGCGCGTGGTGGCCCGGCGATACCCCGTTTGAAGTGGCCGTCGGGGCAGTGCTTACCCAAAACACCGCCTGGCGCAATGTAGAAAAAGCCATTGCCGCCCTTAAGCAACAGGGCGGGCTCACGCCCCGGAGCCTTGCGGCAATGCCGCGGCCCCTTCTGGAAGAGGCCCTGCGGCCTTCCGGGTTCTTCCGCCTGAAAGCCGCGCGGCTGGGCGCTTTGCTGGCCTGGTTCGCCACCCATCCCGGTTGGGATGACCCGGCAGGCGGCCCGCAACTGGACTTTCTCCGCCACCTGCCCACGGATACGCTGCGAGCGAAGCTGCTTTCCGTGCGCGGTATCGGCCCGGAAACGGCGGACTGTATTTTGCTTTACGCCCTTGGCCGTCCTTCTTTCGTGGTGGATGCCTATACGCGGCGCATGGTCAGCCGCCACGGGCTGCTGCCTGGCGACGTGGAGTATCACGAACTGCGCGCCTTCTTTATGGACGTCCTGCCGCAAGATGTTCCCCTGTTCAATGAATTCCACGCCCTCATCGTGCGCACCGGCAAGGAATATTGCAAAAAAACGCGGCCGCTCTGCGCGGCCTGTCCCCTGGGTGTTTTCCTTGAATATGCCGTTGACTGACCGTTTTCCGCTTCTGCCGCCCCGGCGGCGGACAATGCGCCCGGCCCGCGCGGGGGGGGCTTTTTTCCGCCCGCTTGCAGGCTGGAGACGGCTGGTGCTTCTGCTGCTTCCCGCGTTTCTGGCGGGCGCATGCCTGTCCGGCCCCGGTCCGGCAACGGCCGCGCAACGCCTGGACACTCTTGAAAAAAACCTGGCCAGGGAACAGAAAAAAGCGCAGGAGCGCAGATCCGGCCTGCAGCGCCTTACGGAAGAAGAGCGCGAACTCAACGCCGGGCTGGCCGAGGCCGAGGCCCGCATACTCGAACTGGAAGCAGGCATTGAACAGCACCAGAACAGGCTTGTCCAGCTTTTCAAGGCCGGGGACACGGTGCGCGAAGAATACGAAGCCCTGCTGGCGGAACAGAAACGCACCGAGGAAGCCCAGGCCGAAGCCCTGCGCCTGTTGTGGGAAATAGCCGGCAAGCGCGAAAGCGTGGGCAGCCGCGATATGACCGACTGGGCGGAGACCGACCGGGAATACACATGGTCCCGGGAACTGTACGTCGCCCTTGAAGACTACCGGGCAAAACTGGACGTCCAGGAGTCGGAACTGGCCCAAATGATGGGCCGAAGAGAAAAAATAGCCGAAGAGACGCAGAGCCGCCTGAGCTCGGTGAACGCGGAAAAAACCCGCCTTCTCCAGGCCCGCCTTTCCTATGGCCAGCGGTTGACCGCCTTACGCAAGCAAAAGGAGAGCACCGAGGAGGAGCTGGCCTCCATACTCAAACTGGTGGAAAGCCTCAACTTCCAGATAGCCGAGCAGCTTGAGGGAAAAATTGAACGGCAGCAGGGCGAACTGCCCTGGCCTGTAAAGGGCACGGTGCGCCTGCGCTATGATCCGGCGGCGACCCCCGCGTCACGCGGACTGGGCATTGCCACGGGAGAAAACGCGCCCGTCAGCGCCGTGGCCGGGGGCAAGGTGGTGCATAACGACGTGCTGCGCGGGTTCGGCACGGTGCTTATCCTGCAACACGGCGATGACTATTACTCTCTGTATGCCTTCCTCGGCAACAGCCCGCTGCAGGTGGGGGAGGATGTCTCCCGGCAGCAGCGCATCGGGAACGCCGGCTTTTATCCCGCCCTCAAAGGGCCGGGATTGTATTTTGAATTGCGTTTTAAGCAAAAAGCCATTAACCCTGAAGAGTGGCTCGCGCGCGCCGCTGCGCGCTGAAAGGCCGTGAATACAGGATATTCGGATGCCAACGCTCCGGAAGACGCACCAAAGCGCACATACGACGCTATCCGGAACCATGGGAGGAACCATGTCTTTTTTTGTTGAAAAAACCGCCGCCGTGCCGCGCGCCATTCCTGCGGCCCTTCCCGCCAGTGCCGCGAATACGCGCGCTCCCCGGCGTGCCCGCACCGCGGCTTTTCCGCTTTTTGCCGAAACTTCGCGCCACCTTGCCCGGCTATGTGTGACAGCCGCCTTCCTGACTGTCTGTCTTGTGTCCGCTTCTCCCGCCGGGGCGGCAAGGGCGGCCGGTGACGCCGCGCCTCCCGAGGGCAAGTTCGAATACATGAAGCGGTTCACCAAGGCTTTTGATCTGGTCCGCGGCGGCTACGTGCACGAAGTGACCAACGAAGAACTGATGGACGGCGCCATCAAGGGCATGCTCCAGAATCTTGACCCGCACTCCACCTTTTTGAACAAAAAAGACTACAAGGAGATGCAGGAGACCACTTCGGGCGAGTTCTTCGGCATCGGCATCGAAATCTCCACGGAAAACAACCAACTGATTGTGGTGTCCCCCATTGAGGACACCCCTGCGTACAAGGCCGGACTGAAGGCGGGGGACGTCATCCTGGCCGTTGACGGCCAGCCCACGCAGGATATGAGCACCCAGGAGGCGGTCTCGAAAATCCGCGGAGCCAAGGGCACGGAAGTGGAACTGCTTATCCTGTCCAAGGCGGCCAAGGCCCCCAGGGAAGTAAAGATCGTACGCGCCGCCATCCCGCTCATCAGCGTCAAATCGCGCTTTCTGGATGAAGAAGGGTACCTGTGGGTACGCCTGACGCGCTTCAGCGACCGCACCACTCAGGAACTTATGGAAGCGCTGCACGACAGCGCCAAAAAAGCGGCCATCAAGGGCATTGTGCTTGACCTGCGCAACAACCCCGGCGGCCTGCTCAAACAGTCGGTGTCCGTTTCCGACGTGTTTCTGAAAAATGGCGTCGTGGTCAGCATGCGCGGCCGGAACAACCAGGTGCTGGAAAGCTATGACGCCAAATCCTCCGACACGGACGTCACCTGCCCGGTGGTGGTGCTGGTCAACTCCGGCACGGCCTCAGCTTCGGAAATAGTGGCCGGCGCGCTGCAGGATCATAACCGCGCCGTGATCATGGGCGAGCAGACCTTCGGCAAGGGTTCGGTGCAGAACGTCATCCCCCTCGGCGACGGCACCGCCGTCAAGCTGACCATCGCTCTCTATTACACGCCGAACGGCCGCTCCATCCAGGCTAAGGGCATTGTGCCGGATATCGAAGTGCCGTTTGAACCGCCCCGTGAAGACGCGCCCAAGATCAGCCGCTTCAACGGCATGCGCGAAAAAGATCTGTCCCGCCACCTGGAAAACGGCGAGGACGGCGGCGCGGGCGAAAACCGGGACAAGGACGGTGCCGTTGCGCCCGCCAAGAGCGAGAAGACGAAAAAGGACAAGCCCTCGCTGGTGGAAGACGACACCAAGACCGCCCTGGAAAAGGACAACCAGCTGCGCATGGGGCTGCAGATGGTGCGCGGCCTGCCCAAAATTATCGAGGTACAGTTCCGTTAGAGCAGCGTAATTTTGAAGTTGCCCAAGAGTTCGAATTGCCTCCGGCGGCCAGAGGGGCAGCGGCCCCCGCGGGTGCCCCCCTTTGGCAACCTCATTTTGAATGACAGACTCAGCCGTGTTCCGGGGAGGTTCCGCGATTGGCCGGATCCTCCCCGAACCATGCTGGAAACCTGCCCGCGCTTGCGCGGGAAGCGTGCGTTTCTTCAGTTCCGCCACCGCCGAATCAAACTGTATGCCCACGCCGCCCCTGTGCGCGGCTTTGCCCCGGCTTGCCGGACGCGGACGGCCCCGGCCGTAATGTTTTTGCCTTTTGCAGGATGCCCAGTACCGTATGACGCCACCTCCCAAAAAGACCGTCGCCAAAAGTCCCGCCAAAAAGCGCTCCAAGGGCAAAGGAACCTCCAAAGCCGGACGCAAGCGCGCATCGCAGGGCAAGTTCCTCTCGTTCACCCCGCCGCTGCTGGCGGCCTTTCTGGCGGGCCTGCTCATGGCCGGCGTCTGCTTCTGGGGCATCTACCAGATTACCGGCAAGGAACAAAAATCCCCTTCCTCCGTGGCCGAGTCTTCCCGTAGCGTCCGGAAGGCTCCGGAGCCGGGCAAGGCAAAAGAACGCGCCGCCGCGGAACAGGGCAGAAACGGCACCGCCGGAAAACCCGCCCCCCCTTCCTCCCCATCCTCTCCCGGCGCTGCACCCCAGCCGGAAGCGCGCCCCGGAACGCCCGCCAACGGCAAGGCCGCCGCGGACAGCGCTTCTTCCCCCGGCTCGCAGGAAGCCGTCGCCAGCGCACTGCATGATCTGCAGTCCCTGCCCTATGAAGAACCGCTGACTATCCCGCTGGAAGAACGCGTCCGCCAGGCGGACTACGCCCTTATGCAGGCGGCCTGGATTGCCGGGCTCCCGGCGTCGAACCTGCGCCTGGCGGATGTGCAGGAACGCCCGCAGAACGGGGAACGCTACCACTACCAGGTCATCGACATCCTTCCGGGCGCGTCCGCCACAACCTATGTGGACGCCCTGCGGGACTGCCTGAAAACCTGGGCGGAACAGGCGGAGCTGCACGCTTTGGAGGAGAACGTCTGGGGCATCTCTTTCGGCAAGGTGGAAACCCACCGCCTCCGCCTCTATCCCGGCAAAACCTCCTTCCCCGGCAAGACGCCGGTTTCCTCCGTTCCCTCCTACCCGCAACGGGTGCGCAAAGAGGGAGAGCCCGCCAAAATGGTGATTGTCATCGACGATCTGGGCGCGGGCATGGGGCCGGTGCGTCAGCTACTGCAACTGAGCTACCCGGTGACCTTCGCCTTCTGGCCGCACAGCGTCCATACCAAGGAGGGAGCCGTCGCCGCGCACCAGCGCGGACGCGAAATTCTTGTCCACCAGCCCATGGAGCCGCTGGGGTATCCCAAGGTCAAGCCCGGCCCCGGCGTGCTGCTGGTGGGCATGACCTCGACGGAAATCGCCCGGCAACTGTCCGCCAGCATCGCCAAGGTTCCCCACGCCGTGGGCCTGAACAACCACATGGGTTCGCGCTTCACCCAGAACCGCGCCGGGGTGGATGCCGTTGTCCACGAACTGCGCCGGCACGGCCTTTTCGCGCTGGACAGCGTCACCCACAACAAGTCCGTGTTCGCCTCCGAAGCCAAACACCAAGGCCTGGTCACATACCGCCGTAACGTCTTTCTGGATGTGACCGCATCCAGAAGCAGCATTCTTGCGGCCTTGCAGCAGGCGGAACGCATCGCCCTGCTCACCGGACAGTCCGTGGCCATAGGCCACCCCCTGCCAGAAACCCTGGACGCCCTCAGGGAATGGCAGACCCGCCGCAATCCTTCCGTACAGTTGGTGCGCCTGCGCGACCTGGCGCGGGAATAGAGGGATTGTAGAAGCTTTTTTTGTTGAAGCCATCTTGTCAGATGTGGGCTCCGCCCACACCCGGCAGGGGACAACAAACCAGGGCTGCAAAGGTCACACGCCAATAACGCTCCCGCGGTACGAAAAACTTGTCTCAGTGCGATGCGGGCCGCACCCTGCACCCGCGTATTTGTTTTGAATGGATGTCTGGTGCGAGTTCGCCAACAGTCAAAAGAGGCCAGAGGGTGCTGCCCTCCGGTCTCTT
Organism: Desulfovibrio sp.; assembly: GCA_031556355.1. Lineage (GTDB taxonomy): Bacteria > Desulfobacterota > Desulfovibrionia > Desulfovibrionales > Desulfovibrionaceae > Frigididesulfovibrio. Next base: position 110,099 of record JAVBTB010000007.1, read on the forward strand.
CATGTTTTTTACCTGCTCTGCACTGGCCAAGGGCTTGTCCATACATACGTGGAGCGCGAGGCAAAGACGAGGAAAAGCCGTTTTTTGCGGAGGGAGTGTACTCTTATCGTACTCGACCGGAGCAAAAAACGGCTTTGACGAAGTATTTGGCCGCGAAACGCGTATGTATG
>JAVBTB010000044.1:0-4792 GCA_031556355.1 Desulfovibrio sp.
AACGCCGCGTGTTCAAGGTTCTCTAGAGCAGTTTACGCTTCAAATAGTCGCTTAACGGCGGGCAAAGCCCGCCTACGCCTATTTGGCGGCAAGGATTTGCCGACAAATCCTTGCGAGCATTTCAAGTGTGAAATGCTCTAACCCGCAATACGCCGCTCTACGCACATACAAGGGGAGGTTCCACAACCTCCCCTTTCAACTTCCCCCCACGGATACCCCATGGCAGAATCCAGAATCCTCCTCCTCGGCGTCGGCAACATCCTCTACTCCGATGAAGGCATCGGCGTGCACGCCCTTCGCTTCCTGCGCGAGCACTACTCCTTCTCGGACAACGTCACCCTGCTGGACGGGGGCACCATGGGCAAACTCCTCATGGCCGACATCATGGACTGCGACCGCCTCATCGTCATGGACGCCGTGCTCGGCGGACACGACCCCGGCAGCGTCTACCGCCTGGAAGACGAAGGACTGCGCAAAAGTCTCGGGTTTCACGATTCCCAACACCAGGTGGATCTCGTCGATACCCTCGTCAGCTGCGAAATGATCGGCAACCGCCCCTCCGCCGTGGTCATCGGCATGGAACCCGCCGACTGGAAAACCATGAATACCGAACTCACCGAAACCTGCCAGGCCCAACTCAATAAACTCATCTCCCATACCCTCGAAGAACTCCACGCCTCCGGCGGCAGGGCCGAGAGGAAGATATAAAGGCGAATGCCTCCGGCGGGCAGGACGCTGTCCTGACCTGCCAGAGGGCGCTGCCTGAAATGCCTCCGGCGGGCAGGGCTCTGCCCTGCACCCGGCAAGGGGGTGACCCCCTTGCATCCCCATCAGGGGGTGCATGATCCGTTGGTGGGACTGAGTGGCGTGTTCTCCTGGCGAGGCTCCCGATGTCGCGCCCTGATGCGCGTTCGGACAAGTTCGGGGCAAAATTCCCTGACGCAGGCTTCACCCCTGACCGTGGAGGAATGACTACCCCGCTGATATGAACGTGTGGTGGGGGCTGTCGCCTTGGGGGGATATTTTTCCCACTGGTACCGGCCCAAACCGCACTCAAAGGGAATTTCAGCGCACAGAAAAATCTCTCCCTCCGGCACAACACTCCCCTGCTGCCCCGCCTTTTGCCTTTATCTCCTTATGCGCGCGGCGAGACCTGGGGGCTTGGGGGCGCAGCCCCCAATGGCGAGTCTGCGCGAGGCTCTCGGTAAAAATAAGAATTTTTTCTGCAGCCGAGGAAGCCTCACTTTTTTCGAGGGGACGACCTCGCGGTCTTCCCCGAAGGAAAAAGAGAGGCTGACGAAGGCTACAGGAAAAAGGCTGTTTTTGCCGAGATCATTGTGCAAGCACTCCCCGCCGCCACCGGACAGTCCCTATCCTGCCTTTCCTCTCGATCTCTTCCAGCTCTCCCCGCCCCCGCCTGCCTCCTCCCGCTTAAAACGGAAACTCCTCCCCGGCGTCTATATCCTTCTTCCGTTCACGAGGAGGAGCCGCCGTGCCATGCTCGGCCAGCGCGAACACCTCTACGGCCTGGACAGGCCGCACAGGACAGGCATACTGGCAGGCCCCGCACCCGATGCACAAGCTCCGGTCAATGCGGGGCAGGTCCGCACCTCCGCCAGGCGGCGGAGCCATAATCAAAGCACCGGTGGGGCAATGCTCGGCACAGGCGCCGCAGCGAGTCTTCTTGGTGACAATGATACACAGAGACTCCACAAACACTGCCTGCCCGAGCTGCAATCGTTTCTTACGTTCCAACTCCACAGGCACCAGCGCACCGGTAGGGCAGACCTCCGTGCAGCGCGTACATCCCGCCTGACAGAATGCGCGGAAAAAATCCATGCCCGGCAAGGCCATGCGGGCAATCCCGGAACGTTCCCAGACAAAAGGACCGCTGACTGTAAGCACTCCGGGCGGACAGGCACTGATGCAGGTATGGCAGCCGGTACAGCGGCTTTCAAAACGGGACAGGGAATCCGCGCCGGGCGGCAACACCGGCATGACGTGAGGGATGCTGCCCGATGCAACCGGCTCCGGAATCCCCTCCCCGGAGAGAAAGTCCGGGGTAATACCCGCGCCGGACAGCCCTTCTCTCTCCGGCCCTGGGAACCGGGCATCCTTGCCTCTGCCCAAAGAAAAAACCTCCCCGGCCATGCGCGACACGGGCTGCAAAAGCAGCAAGGCGCCGATGGAAGCAGCCCCGCGCAAAAAAAGAGCCCGCTCCGGCATGAAGCCGCTCTTCCGCGCCGTAGGGGCGTGTTCCCTCCGTGCCTTGGCGGACATGGCATCTCTCGCCTCAATCCCTGAAGAGTCCGGCGTTCCACCGTCCTCCGACTCGCTGAGCGAGCGCCTTGCCTGCGCCGGAGCCAGGGTCAAACCGTCAAAGGGACAGGCCTCAAGACAGTTGTAGCACGCCACGCAGCGGGAACCGTCCATATGCCCGTTCCGCCCATCCAGACAATGGGCCTTGCAGGTTCCTTCGCACAAACCACATGCCGTGCAGGCTGCGGTAAAGCGCGGACGCAGCAGAGCCGCCCCTCCGGCAAGACCAAGCAGTGCCCCCACCGGGCAGACACTGTTGCAGTAACCGCGCCCTCGCGTATAGGCCAGGTAGAGCACCAGAAAGAGCAAGGGAAGCGCCAGGGCAAGCCCCACGCCGTCCAGATGGAAAGGGATGACGGGCAGCAAAAATGCGCCGCTCGCTTCGCCCGTCAGCGCCACCGCGTTGAAGAAGGCCGCATACACCGGCTGACCGACGCTCTGCACGGAGCGAGCAAACAGGCTGTACGGCTCTGCAAGGCCGTACAGCCACGGCCCCAGCCCAAAAAGACTTCCCGCCAGCAGCAGCGGAACGGCATACCGCCACAACGTGCCGCGGCTGTACCGATGCCCGCGCTTTTTTTTGCTTTGTCCCGAGCGTCCATGAAAAAAGCGTCCGGCCACATCCTGCAGGATACCCAGCGGACAGAGCCAGGAACAGAACACCCGCCCCAAAACGAGCGCCAACGCCACAAGGATTGCCAGAAGGGTAAAATACAGCGCGCCACCGCCCGCCACCACAGCGGCCAGCAGCATGCCCGGCTGGGTCAGCCCCAACTCCGGCAGCAGGGCCTCTCCCAGGGTCTGGACCAGCAGCACCCCCAGGAAAAGCACCAGTACGACGGTAGCGACCACACGCCGGAAGCGGGCCAGAGATGACAGGAACACGGGACGGCACTCCGTAGGAACGCGCATACAGGGGAACGGCGGCAGAGGTAGAGCAATGCCTCCGGAGGCCGAAGGCTCCGGCGCAGGGAAAGGATCAGGGCAAAACGGCGCGTGCGGGTTACACCCGGATGCGGCGCACGTCCAGGCCGTCCAGGGAACTTCTGCCTATGCCGTGGGCGGCGCCCATGGCGATGTAGTGGAAATCCTCGGGCTTTTTGCCGAACGCCAGGGCAGCGGCCACGTCCGCCGCAACGATATCCGTGGTCAGAATCAGCATGTCGAGACGCTTGTACTGGGAACTGTCGCTCCCGCGCGGACCGCCGGAAAGCATGACCCGGCGCGCATCCACGATATTGAGGGCGGGGCGTTTGCTGTAGAGGAGGAAGTCGGCGATGCACTGATCAAGGCCGTTGCGGTGGTAAAACCTGCGATCCCACACCACGCCCATGAGGTTCTTCATGGCGCAGGTAAGGCCCGCCCCGCCGTGATGCTTGAGCACAGGCACGTTGATGATCACGTCCGCCTCAAGATAGAGCTCGTGGACCTTGGTCTCGTGCAGGGTGACTCCGCCGGGGATATCCACGTTCTGGTAATACCCCTCGCTATGGGACGGCGCGACGATGCCCCCGGCGTTTTTGACGGCGCGTTCAATACCGGAATCTTTGTAGGCGTTTTCCCAATGGTCGCAGGTGTTGTCAAAACAGGTGACTTTTTTGGCTCCGGCTTGCAGGCAAAGGCCCGCAAGGCGCTGCATGAGTAACGGATTGGTGTTGGCCGCCTTTTCCGGGGTGACGGCCCAGCCCATATTGGGTTTTATCAGCACAGTCTGGCCGGCGGAGACGAAACGCTGTAAGCCGCCAAGTTCCACCAACCCCTTGTCCAGGGCGGCGGCTACGTCCCCTCCCTGAACAGCCACCAGATCGGCCGCTCCCGCGGAAGCGGCGAACAGAGGCGCGGGAGAAAGCAGGGCCGAGGCTCCAAGGGCCAGCCCGCCGCCGATGACCGTGGTACAAAATTCACGTCTTTTCATTCAAGAACCCTCCCTTGCCAGACAGGGCAAGACCGCTGCAACTCGTCCACAGCCTTCACATACGGGGTCTCAACCGAACATTCAATATAAATATTCCTTTTCATCCGGGGAGGAGAGAGACACGGCCAACCTGCCGGAGAAAGCACAGACGGAAGAAAGAAGGTTTCTCTTCCGGGCGTCAGCCCCACCTGCGCTTCATACCGGCGGGGGAGTCATTCCTCCACGGTCAGGGGCGAAGCCCAAGCCACAGAATATTGCTTCGCACTGCCCGAACACGCACCACGGCACACCATCGGGAGCCGCGGCAAACGGAAAAGCCCCGCAGCCCCGCCAACGAAACACAAAGACCTTATGGGAATTCCAAAGGGCTCAGGCCTTTGGCCGCCGGAGGCATGCCTTTCCGCCTTTCCCAGTCAGCCCTAGAGCATTTTAAAATTGAAAATACCCACAACTTTCAAACCAGCCTTTTGCATTCTCAGAAGTGATCCGGGCAAAGGCTGCCCGGATTGCTTCGAGAAGAGAATCTGAATCTTCTGCGGCCATCTCTCGTAACACCCC
>JAVBTB010000038.1:0-12014 GCA_031556355.1 Desulfovibrio sp.
AACGGGGGAGCCGTCATTGTACGACGGCACAAGACATAGTCCTGCAGTTAAGAAATCTCGGGTTCTGGGTGCGGCAGCATAGAACTGAGCCAAGATATTCACATAGCGGCAGACTACGACGCCGGGTGACAGTTGCCGGCGTGTTTTGGGCCCCCCCGCGGGGGGGCGGGCAGCGCCCTCCACGCCGGAGGCATTCGCCTTTCTCTCTTAGTACCTGTAGTACTCAGGCTTGTAGGGGCCGTCCACGGAGACGTTGATGTAGTCGGCCTGTTCTTTGGTCAGCTTGGTCAGTTTGACGCCCAGGCGGGAGAGGTGCAGGCGGGCGACTTCCTCATCCAGGCGTTTGGGCAGGGTATGGACTTTGGTGGCCAGTTTCTTGTTGGTGGCCAGCTCAATCTGGGCAAGCACCTGGTTGGTGAAGCTGGCGGACATGACAAAGCTGGGGTGTCCGGTGGCGCAGCCGAGGTTGATCAGGCGGCCTTCGGCCAGGATGACGATGGAGCGGCCCGAGGGTAGCAGCCACTTGTCCACCTGGGGCTTGATATTGGTGCGTTTGCAGCCTTTGGTGGTTTCCAGCCAGTGCATGTCTATTTCGTTGTCAAAGTGGCCGATGTTGCAGACGATGGCTTCGTCTTTCATGGCCAGCATGTGCTTGCCGGTGATGACGTGGTAGTTGCCGGTGGCGGAGACGAAGATGTCGCCGAAGGGAACGGCGTCTTCCATGGTGGTCACTTCGTAGCCTTCCATGGCGGCCTGCAGGGCGCAGATGGGGTCAATTTCCGTGATCAGCACCCGCGCGCCGAGGCCGCGCATGCTCTGGGCGCAGCCCTTGCCCACGTCGCCGTAACCGCAGACCACCACGACCTTGCCGGAAACCATCACATCCGTAGCGCGCTTGAGGCCGTCGGCCAGAGATTCGCGGCAGCCGTAGAGGTTGTCAAACTTGGATTTGGTCACCGCGTCGTTGACGTTGATGGCCGGGAAGAGCAGGGAACCTTCCTTTTCCATCTGGTACAGGCGGTGCACTCCGGTGGTGGTTTCTTCGGAGACGCCCTTGACCTTGGCGGCCACGGCCTGCCAGTGCTTGGGTTTTTGGGCGTAGCGGGCGGCAAGGCGGTCCATGATGATGGCCAGTTCCTTGTTGGCGGGCTTTTTCTTGAGCTGATCGGGCTTCTTTTCCACGGAAACCCCCTTGTGGATGAGCAGGGTGGCGTCGCCGCCGTCGTCCACGATAAGGTCGGGGCCGGAGCCGTCAGGCCAGGTCAGGGCCATTTCCGTGCACCACCAGTAATCTTCAAGGGTTTCTCCTTTCCAGGCGAAGACCTTGGCCAGTTTCGCGTCGGCCACGGCGGCGGCGGCGTGATCCTGGGTGGAGAAAATGTTGCAGGAAGCCCAGCGCACGTCGGCGCCGAGGGCGTGCAGGGTTTTGATCAGCATGGCCGTCTGGATGGTCATGTGCAGGGAACCGGCAATCTTGAGTCCCTTGAAGGGCTTCTTTTTGCCGTACTGGGCGATGAGTTCCATCAGCCCCGGCATTTCGCGCTCCGCCAACTGCATTTCCTTGTGTCCGAGGTCGGCGAGGCTCATGTCCGCTACCTTGTACGGCAGCTTGAAATCGAGGGGCTGCACGCCCGCAGGGACCGCGGACGGCTTGGCTGCCGGTTTGGCTGCTTTTGCCGCGGTTTTTACGGCGGGCTTGGCAACAGGCTTTGCGGTTTTGGCGGCGGCTTTGGGTGCTGCCTTCGCGGAAGCGGCCTTGGCTGCGGGTTTGGCGGTGGATTTTGTAGGAGCTTTGCTCATGGGGTTCTCCGTGGTTTGTATTCCCTGGTCGCAGGAAAAGTATTGTATGGTAACGGTGCGGATGGGCCGCAGTTGGTGCGGGGTCAGGTTTTGTTCTCTGCCAGAATGATATGCAGGGAAAGCCCGCGTTCGACAGGAGCGAGGGCCGAACTGGCGATGGTGAACCCCGCGCGGGAGAGGTGTCCGTGCAGGGTTTCCCGGTCAAAGCCGAGCCAGCGGTCCCCATATTCCGTGCGCATGCGTTCGTCTTCGTGGCGGTTGAAATCCGTGATTACCAGCGCGCCGCCGGGGGAGAGCACGCGGCGTATCTCGCGCAGTATTTCTCCGGGGGCGGGCAGGTGGTGGAGAACCATGTTCAGGGAGGCGAAATCCGCCTCGCCGTCGCGCAGGGGCAGGTGGGAAAGATCGCCGATGCGCAGGGACACCTTGTCGCCGTCCTGGGCAAAACGGCGTCTGGCCAGTTCCAGCATTCTGGGGGAGCCGTCAACGCCGATGACGGTCTGCGCCTTGCCGAGCATGGCCGCCAGCACATTGCCGGTGCCGCAGCCAAGATCCGCCGCGACATTGCAGGCAGGCATGAGATTGGTGACAGCCGTTGCAAGGTCGAACCCGCCCAGCACCTCGCGGGAAAGCTTGTCCCAGTCTTCCGCAATGGCGTTGAAGAACTGCCGGGTTTTATGTACCCGCTCTTCAATCATGCCGTTGGCCATGTCCAGATCGGCCCGAAACGCCGGATCTCCTTCCAGAAAGGGCAGGATGGCGTCGATAAAGGCGCGGTGCTCGCCTTCTTGCGAGACGCTGTAAAACACCCACAGCCCCTCGCGTCTCCAGACCAGAAGGCCGGAGGCGGAAAGAATCTTCAGGTGGCGCGAGATGCGCGATTGCCCCATCTGCAGAATGAGCACCAGCTCGTTGACATTAAGCTCATGACGGTACAGCACATTGAGCAGGCGCAGGCGGGTTTCGTCAGCCAGGGCCTTGAAGTAGGGCAGAGCTTTGAAATTTGGGGTTGAAGAAGGCATGGCACGCTGTCTGTTCAGGTATTATCAAGATTTATTGATACAGTTTATTCGCCTTTACGAATATGTCAATGAAAAATTCTGAAATCACGCGCAGGAAAGGGATGCCGCATACGAGAAAAGGAGCGAAAGGCCCCGCAGCAGGGGACGCGGGGAAGAAGGCAGGCAAAATAAGCGCTTGGGTTCAACAAAGGGCGGGTTGCGGTACCGGCAGGGATTGCTATACCATGCGCACGGTGCGGATAGAGCGTACCAACAGTCCGGCCGCGGCATTGCCGGGGCGCGCTTCCGCCATCCGCGGCAGATTCAAGGTGGAGTTATGGAGCCAAGCATTTGGGATACTAACGTGCTGCTGGGCAAGGTGGTCAATACCGGCCTGATTCTGGCCTTTTTCGGCGCTATCGTGCTGTTTTTGCGTTATCTTTACGGTCCCAAGGGAAAGTTCCGCGACCCCAAGTGGGATGAGTGGAATACGGAATTCCGCCGTGAAGAGGAGCGTAAAAAACAGAAAGCGTCAAGCGACGCTTTAAGAAACGCGCTGCATATCGCTTCCGGCCGCGAGATGGCGTGGTTTCCCCCGCCGGCGGAACTGGAGCAGGCCTTTGTGGACGCTTTTTTCGCTTACAGCGGCGGCTTTGTCTCGGAAGACGCTTCCGTCAACGCCCATCTGGCCCTGAAGGAGGAGCACACCGGCAAAGTGCTGGGCTATGCCGCGATGCTCGCGCGGGAAGAAGCAGACTTGGCCGATCCCGTACTTTCCCGCGCCCTGCTGCAGGCCGCGCTTTTTCATGATGTGGGGCGTTTTGAGCAGTTTTCGCGTTACCGGACCTTTTCCGACGCCCATTCCTGCAACCACGGCACCCTCGGCGCCAAGGTGATCCGCGCGCAGGGTTTTTTGCAGGCGGAGCCGCGCGAGGTGCAGCGGCTGGCCCTGGCGGCGGTAGCCGCGCACAACCGGCTTTCCGTGCCGGAAGCTCTCGGCGGGCCTTTGCGCCCCGTGTTGCTGGCCGTGCGCGACGCCGACAAGCTGGACATTTTGCGGGTTATGGAAAGCAATCTGGTTCCGGGCAAGATCCCGGACAAGGCGGTTTTGCTGCATCTGAAAGACGAGCCGGAATCCTTTTCCCCGGCGGTGCTGGACTCCCTTGTTGCCGGGCGGACGGCGCTGTACCGCGACATGCGCTATTTCAACGATTTTCGTATCCTGCTGGTTACCTGGCTCTACGATCTGCATTTTGCGGCCTCCCGCCGGATTGTATTCCGGGAACGGCGGCTTGAAGGCATCGTGGACGGGCTGGAAGCCCTGCCCAAAGTGCAGGCCCAAGCGCGGGCCGTCCTGGAAACTATGGGCGGCAGAGCCTGAGCATGGACGCCGCAGAGGGGCGCATGCCCCACGACGACTACGCGCGTATCGCCTTTCTGTACGACTTTGTCACAGCCGCTTTCCTGCGTGCTCCCAGGCTGGCCGTGACGGCCCTGTGCCGGGAACTGGGCGTCAGGCGCGCACTGGACATGGGCTGCGGCACGGGCAGGCTGGCCGCGATGCTGCAGGAGGATCTCGGAAACGAGGCTGTTGCTTCCGCCCGTATTGCGGATGTGCGGAGATCTGCCCAAGCTGCCGCTTCTGCTCCTTCCTCCACAGGTTCCGGCACTTCGGGAGTGCCGTCCCCAGCTTCTTCTCCCTTGGTTGTCGGTCTGGATTTTTCCGGCCCCATGTTGCGGCGGGGGAAAATGCCGGGCGCGCCTTTTCTGGTGCAGGGGGACGCTTTCCGTCCGCCTTTTGCGCCCGGCAGCTTTGACGCGCTGATCTATTCGTTGTTTCTGCACGAAACCGAGGCCGATGCGGCGGCAATCCTTAGGCAGGGGTTTGCCCTTGCTCCTCTGGCCATACTGCTTGAATGGCGCGTTCCGGAACGGAATCTGGACTATCCGGCGACCCTCTGGGTGCATATAGTGGAGCGCCTGGCCGGAAAACGGCATTACCGGAATTTCAGGCGCTTTATGAAGGGCGGCGGGGTGCACGGCCTGGCGGCAAGGGCGGGGGCGCAGGTGCTGCGTGAACGGCCTTTGGCCGGAGGCAGCCTTGTGCTCACGGTACTGGGGCGGGGGTAGGGCAGGCAACCACGCTTCTCTCGTTAAGGAACGGACTCATTACTGAAGGAGGTCTTTCTGGCTTAGGGGCTGTTTCTAAGTGAATACTCCACAAGTCCGCGGGTGCAGGGGTGCGGCCCGCATCGCACGAAGACAAATTTTTCGTACTGCGGGAGTGTTATTGGCCGGATGGCCTTTGCAGCCCTGCTTCGTCCCCCCTGCCGGGTGCTGGCGGAGCCCACATCTGACAAGGATGGCTTTGACCAATACACCTTTGCCAACTCCCGCTATTCCACCAGCGCCGCCAGTTTCGGCAGGGCGGCCATGAGCAGGGACTCCAGCTTTTCTCCGCTTTTTTCCGCCATGGCGATGATGCTTTCGATGGAGGCTTCCGCCATGCAGTCCGGCGAATTCAGGTTGGTCAGGGAGGCAATGCCCGCGATGCGCAGCCCCATATGGCGCGCTGCAATGGCTTCCAGCACGGTGGACATGCCTATGGCGTCAACGCCAAAGGAGCGGTACAGCCGCGTTTCGGCCCGGGTTTCCAGTTGCGGGCCGTGAATGCCGATGTAGACGCCTTTTTCCAGGCGCATTCCCAGTTCAAGGGCCGCCTTTTCCAGGCAGGCCCCCATGTCGGGGTCGTAGACGCGGCTCATGTCGGGAAAACGCGGTCCCCAGGCGTCGATATTGGGTCCGGTAAGGGGGCTTTTGCCGGTAAAGTTGATGTGGTCCTCGATAAGCATGAGGGAACCGGTGTTGAACAGCGGGTTGAGCGCTCCTGCGGCGTTGGTGAGCAAAACGGCCTGAACGCCGAGCATGGCCATGACCCGGACCCCCGTGACCACCTCTCCTGGCGTTTTTCCTTCGTACAGGTGGCAGCGGCCTTGCTGCATGATCACCGGCACACCCGCGAAACGTCCGGATACGAACCGTCCGGCATGGGAGGGCGCGGTGGATTGCGGGAAGTCGGGCAATGCTGTATAGGCTACAGCGGCGGCGTCTTCCAGTCTGGCTTCCAAATTTCCGAGCCCGGTACCGAGCACGATGCCGATTTTTGGCATAATGCGTTGTAATAAAACCCTTTTTGCCTTTTCCGCACAAATCTGGACTTTTTTCAGGTTTTGCATAAAGTGTCTTCCTGCCTGACTGGTGCCCAACGGCGTTAGCTTTCTATCTTTACCCTACCGACACAACAGGGAAATCTGGTGAGCAGCACTACTCATAAAGTTCTTGTAGCCAACCGCGGCGAAATAGCGGTGCGGATTGTCCAGGCCTGTCAAAAGCTGGGCCTTGATTTTGTATGCGTCCATACGGCTGAGGACGTGCATTCGGGCCATGTGGCCCTTGCCAGAGATCTGGGGGGCGAAAAGAGCCTGTACCAGGTTTCTTCTTATCATGACGCCAACGAACTGCTCGCCGTGGCGGATGATGCGGAAGCCACCGCCATCCATCCCGGCTACGGCTTTTTTGCGGAAGACTACCGTTTTGCCCGCCGGGTCTGGCGGCGCGACAGGCGGCTGATTTTCATCGGACCTTCCTGGCGGGTCATCCGCGAGCTTGGCGATAAAATCAACACCAAGCGTCTCGCCCGTAGTTTAGGTGTACCCACGGTGCCTGGTTCTGACAAGCCCATTTATGACGAGATGGAAGCGGAAAAAGTGGCCCGCAGCCTGTACGAGTTCCAGCAGCAGCAGGGCATCGAGCGCCCGGTGGTGCTGGTAAAGGCCTCGGCCGGGGGCGGGGGCATGGGCATTGAAGAGGTGGACGACATCGACCTTTTTCGCTCGGTGTACCGGCGCATCCGCAACTATGCGTCCCGCCAGTTCAAGGATGAAGGGGTGCTCATCGAACAGCGCATCCGTGATTTCAACCACCTGGAAGTGCAAATTCTGGCTGACCGGGGGTGCGAAACCGTGGTGCATTTCGGCACGCGCAACTGTTCCATCCAGAGCACCGGCCTGCAGAAGCGGGTCGAAGTGGCGCCGGGGTTTGATTCTTCCACGGTGGAATATCGGTTTGACGCCGACACGGTGCTGAACGACATTATCCAGCACTCCCTGACCATGGCGAAGAACGTGAAGTACGACAACGTGGGTACCTGGGAGTGGATTGTCACCCGTGAAGGTAACCCCTACCTGATGGAGGTCAATACCCGCATTCAGGTGGAAAACGGCGTGTCGGCCGCCATTGCGCGCATCAAGGGCGTACAGGGGGTGGATATTATCGCGGAACAGATCCGCACCGCCCTGGGGGAGCCTTTGGGCTACACCCAGGAGGACATCACCTTTGAGGGAGTGGGAATTGAATACCGTATCATCGCGGAAGACCCGGACAACCGCTTTACCCCCTGGGTAGGCCGCATAGATGCCTTCGGCTGGAAGCGCGAGGACTGGCTGTCCGTGCATACCCATGTGCCTACGGACAAAATCTACGATATTCCTACGGAATTTGACCCCAACCTGGCCCTCGGCATCGTGTGGGGCAAGGATCTGGAAGAGGTGAAATACCGGGGCGTCCAGTTTCTGGAATCCCTTATTCTGCAGGGGGCCAACGCCTCCGGCGAGGAACTGAAGTCCAACCTGGCCTTTCTGCGCCGCAAGACTTCCCAGATCCTCCTGTTTTAACGCCCCGCCTCTGCAACTTTAACTTCCCGGTTATCAGATGGAAACAGAAAAACTTGTCCAGCATCTGTCCGAAAGGCTCACATATATCCGTGATATTTTCGGCGAGCAGCACAACGAGAATATCAATCTGCTGCTCTCCAAAATGGAAGACTACCAGCAGCGCGAACCGCATCTGACCGTGCGCGAGCGTCGGGCCGCGGTCATGAGCCTTGATGACCTGTTCGGCTTTGTGGAAAAAAAGCTGGAGTCGGAACTGACGCCCATGGACAAGGTGCGCATCGTGCGCCACCCCCAGCGTATCTGCCTGCGCGACATTCTTGAGAACGTGTATGACAACTACACGGAAATCGGCAGCATGGACGAGCATTCCATCGACCCGGCCGTGGTCATTGCCCGCGCGTACATAACGCGCCGCCAGGGTAAAAAGACCATCAACCAGTCGGTCATGGTTATCGGCCACGAAAAGGGCCACGGCGAAGAATTCCGCAACGGCGGCAGCGCCAAACCCTGGGGCAACGCCAAGGCCCTGCACTACATGAGGGTTGCGGAAACGGAAAATATTCCCATCCACACCTACGTGTTTACGCCGGGCGCATATCCGATCGAGGACACACCGGGCGCGGCACAGCAGATTGCGACCAACCTGTACAGCATGTCCTCCCTGCGGGTGCCGATTATCAGCGTCATTTCCGAAGGCGGTTCCGGCGGGGCCGAGGCCATCGCCCTGGCGGACAAGCGCCTGATGCTGTCCCATGGGTACTATTCGGTCATCTCTCCCGAAGGGGCGGCGGCCATTGAAGGGCACCTGCGCGAAGGGCAGCGTGCCGCGCCGGAGCTGGTGGAAAGCTGCGTACGCCAGATGAAGATCACCGCCCAGGACAACCTGCGCATGGGCTACGTGGACCGGGTGGTGGACGAGCCCATGCTCGGCGCGCGCGCGCATCATTATGACTTTTTCCGCACCCTGCGCCAGGAGATGCTGCGCGCCACCGACGAAGTGGCCCTGAGCGTGCGCGGATTCCTGCCGTTCCGGGCTCTGGCCCTGCGCAGCCGGCGCAGGCGGGTGACCAAGGGGCTGGACTTTGAAAAGGCCTACATCCGCTGGAATCTTTCGGCCGCCGCGCAGATTCGTCTGGTCAACAAGCGGCACCGCAAATTCCGTGCCCTTTCGCGCCATGCCGCTCCCGACAGCACGCCTTTTTCCCGCCGTGTCTCGTCCTGGTGGCAGGAGTTTACCTGGGATTTTTATTCCCACTTCAAGTACGGCCTGCTGCACCGCCATCAGCAGAAGATTTCCGGCTTCATGGATGAAATGAAGGCAGAGTGGAACTTCATGCTGGACCGCGCCCTGACCCCCTGGCGCATGCTGAGGTGTAAATTCAGAGGGCAGTGCAACACCGTGAGTGTGGAAACCGCCCGTCAGCTCACCGAGCTTTCCGAATGGGATGACACCCAGGAGCAGCGCGGCGGCAACTGGGTGTACGTGAGCGCCAAAGCCAAGGAGGACAGGGCGGTCACCTGTCCTAACGCTCCCACCCTCGGCTGCCTCGATATCTGGGCGCCGGACCTGTACGGCGAATTCGCCGGAGTCTGCCCCAACTGCGGGCACCACTTCCCCATGGAACACCAGTGGTACCTGCATAACGTGTTTGACCAGGGATCCATCTTCGAGTTCGCCGCTGACGTGGAGGCCTCCAACCCCCTGGATATGCCGAGTTTGGGCCACAAGATAGCCCAGGCCAAGGAAAAGACCGGGCACAAGAGCGGCTGTATGGTCTTTGAGGCCCGCATCAACCAGGTGAAGCTGGTGGTGGCCCTGTTCATGGCCTCGTTCCGGGGCGGCACCGTGGGCGCCGCCGAGGGCGAAAAGTTCATTCGCGCGGTGGAACGGGCCAAGCGCAAACGCTTCCCCTTCCTGGCCTGCGTGCACGGCACCGCCGGCATCCGTATTCAGGAAGGCACCAACGGCCTGGTCCAGATGCCTCGCTGCACCATGGCCATCCGGCGGTATATCGATGCCGGGGGACTGTACATCGTCACCTATGATACCAATTCCTATGCGGGGCCCGTGGCCAGCTTCCTGGGCTGTTCCCCCTACCAGTTCGGCATCCGCTCCGCCAACGTTGGCTTTGCCGGGCCGGGGGTTATCACGGAAACCACGGGGATGGACATTCCCCCGCACTACCACAACGTGTATAAGGCCCTGGCCCGCGGGCATATCCAGGGCATATGGGACAGGCGCGAGATGCGTTTCAACCTGCATCAGGCCCTCCTGACCATGGGCGGCCGCAATCTGTACTACAGGTAACCCAAGGGACGTTCATGCTGGATATAAGCGCGGTACTGGAAGAGATAAAAGCCTCGCCCTACGAGGAAATGACCGTTGTGGCCCCGCATACGGGGCTGGTGACGTTTGCCGAAGGGCTGGCTCCCGGCTCGGAGTTGCACGGCCCTACAGGCACTTACAAGGACAAGCCGGGTACGCTGCTCGCCGTCATTGACCGGGAACACAACCCCCAGCCCATTACGTGTCCGGAGAGGGGAGAGCTTGTCTCGCTCAATATGGACGCCAACGAGACGTTTGTGGAGGCGGGGACCGAACTGGTGCGGTTTCGCCATTTTTTGTCCCGCGAGGAAGTGTTGCAGCTCATCCTGAAAAAGGCCTTGCATCTCTTTCTTGCGCCGGAGCGGGCCAAGTATTACTTTATTCCGGGCGTGGACATCAAAATCAAGGTTTCCGGACCCAAAGCGGTAAGCGTGCGTGACGGCGAAGAACTGTTCATCATGTCGCGCATGAAGCGTGAAGCCCCGGTGCGCTACAAGGGCCCCGAAGGGGTTATCTATTCCGTGTACTTCTCCCACAACCAGAACGTGGATGCGGGCCAGCCCCTGGTTGGCGTGTGTCCCCCGGAAATGGTACAGCAGGTGGAAGAAGTGGTTCTACGCGTGCAGACGGAATGGAAGGAGCGGGTCTGATTTGAAGAGCGGCCTGTGACGGGTCTGCATGAACGACCAAAGGAGCCGGACGCTATGGGACGTATTCTGTTTATACGGGTAAGCGCGGCCACATATGACGAGCGCGCGGTTCAGAAAGTCTGGCCCAAACTCTGCGCTCTGGTCTGGCCCGACGTTTTTGCCGGCGGCGCCGGATCTCCTGCGGATTCGGTACGCAAGGTCATGGGCTCTCCTGTGCGCGGTGTTCTCGAACTGGTGGACACTCTTGTGGAACATCTGCGTTTTGGCGATCTCACAAACGACCAGAAAAGCGCTTTGGCTCCGTTTGCGGATACCCTTGCCTCCCAGCGGGAGCGTCTCGACGTAGCGCTGGGCAATCGCGATGTCTCTGCGGCGCATGCCCTGACCAATTCTATTGAAGACGCCCTGGATGACGCGGAAAAAGCCTGCCCGGCAGCGTGAGCGTTCCCTGGGTATTTGAGAGAGCCTCCGGCGGGCAGGGGAAATGATTTTCCCTGCACCCCTCGACAAAGGGGGAGGCAAGCTTGTACCGCCATGCCTGTGAACCGCCCGCTTTACGAGAAAGCGGAATATCTGCGAGGAAAACGCCATGTTGAACAAAGTCCAGATTATCGGCCGTCTCGGGCGGGATCCCGAATTACGCTATGCCCCGTCGGGGATGCCCATCGCCAACCTGCGCATCGCCACGGATGAATCGTACGTTGACCGCGACGGCAACAAGGTAGACCGCACCGAATGGCACACTGTGGTCGTGTTCCAAAGGGCCGCAGAGAACTGCGCCAACTATCTGGCCAAGGGCAGCTTGGTGTATGTGGAAGGCAGCCTGCAAACCCGCAAATGGCAGGATCAGCAGGGCCAGGACCGCTACAGCACGGAGATTAAGGCCCAGCGGGTGCAGTTTCTTGATCGCAAAGGCGATCGTCAGGGCGGTGACGCGGCCTATCCCAGCGAAAGCGGCGGCGTTGCCAAGGGCGGACAAGGTGGACAGGGCGGCCGTCCCACCCAGCGCCAATCCGATCCGCAGGACGATATGGGACCGGCCTTCCCTTCGGAAGCCAGCGGCATGGACGACGTACCGTTCTGACGCGTATCTGGGATATAAAATGTAAATAAGAAGGCATATGAAGCCGAAAAGATTGGAGAACAGCTTATTAACACCTCACCGCCCGGAGAGTGAAATTTTGTGTATGGGGCGTACCTCCGATAAAATGTAAATAAATGCCTGTAAGGTCAATTTTATGCGCCTCGTGGATATGTTCCGCGAGGCGCTTTTCTTTCTCTCTCTCGGTGAAAAAAACCGCAGAGCCAGCACTCGCCCAGAAGCGCGAATGCGCTCCGGGATCCCCGCGCCCCTTTCTTTCCTCCCTAGAGCATTTTAAAATTGAAAATACCCACAACTTTCAAACCAGCCTTTTGCATTCTCAGAAGTGATCCGGGCAAAGGCTGCCCGGATTGCTTCGAGAAGAGAATCTGAATCTTCTGCGGCCATCTCTCGTAACACCCC
>JAVBTB010000009.1:0-5247 GCA_031556355.1 Desulfovibrio sp.
TTCGCGCGCAGGGAAAGGGCGATGCGCTTGCGGGGAATATCCACCTCAAGCACGGTGGCCGTCACCTTCTGGTGCACGCTGAGCACCGTGTGCGGGTCGCTGACGAAGTGGTCGGCCATCTGGCTGATGTGCACCAGCCCGTCCTGGTGCACCCCGATATCCACAAAGGCCCCGAAATTGGTGACGTTGGTGACAATGCCGGGCAGGCGCATGCCGGGTTCCAGATCCTGCAACGTGGTGACCGCTTCGTTGAAGGCGAACGTCTCGAAGGCCTCGCGCGGGTCGCGCCCCGGCTTTTCCAGTTCCTTGAGAATATCCAGAATGGTGGGCAGGCCGCACTTCCCGGTCACATACGACTCGGGTACAATCTTTTGCCGCAGTTCCGCCCTGGCAAGCAGGTCTTCCACCTTGCAGCGCACCTCTTTGGCCATGGCCTCCACCACGGGATAGGACTCCGGGTGCACGGCCGAGGCGTCCAGGGGATTGTCCCCCTGCCGGATGCGCAAAAATCCGGCGGCCTGCTCAAAGGCCTTGGGGCCGAGGCGCGGCACCTTGAGCAGATCCTTGCGGCGGCGAAACGGCCCGTTCGCCTCGCGGTAGACGGCAATACCCTTTGCCAGGGCGGGCCCCAGGCCGGAAACATGGGACAGCAGCTCCGGGCTGGCGGTGTTCAACTCCACCCCCACGGCGTTCACGCAACTGACCACCACATCCGCAAGGCTCTGCTTCAGCCGTCCCTGGTCCACGTCGTGCTGGTACTGGCCGACCCCGATGGCCTTGGGATCTATTTTGACCAGCTCCGCCAGAGGATCCATAAGTCTGCGCCCGATGGAAACCGCCCCGCGCACGGTCAGGTCAAGGTCGGGGAATTCCTGGCGGGCCACTTCCGAGGCGGAATACACGCTGGCCCCGCTCTCGCTTACCAGCACCAGGGGCAGGCCAAGGCCGAGCCCGCGCACCAGGGTTTCCGTCTCCCGCCCGGCTGTGCCGTTGCCTACCGCCACAGCCTCCATATCGTATCTGGCGCACAATCCATGCAGCTTTTCCCCGGCATTTTTCTGCTGCTCCGCACTCATGACATGGATCAGATCGTGGTGCAAAAGCGTCCCCTGAGCGTCCAGGCAAACCACCTTGCACCCGGTACGAAAGCCGGGGTCAATGGCCAGCACCCGCTTCTGCCCCAAAGGAGCAGCCAAAAGAAGCCGGCGCAGATTCTGGGCGAACACGCCGATGGCCTCCGCCTCGGCCTTTTCGCGCAAAGCAGCCCGCAGTTCCGTCTCCATGGCCGGGGCCAGCAGGCGCTTGAAGCCGTCGTCCACCGCTTCCCGCACCTCTTGTCCCGCCGGGGATCCATTTTTGACAAACATACCGTGCAGTAGGGCAAGGGCATCCTCGCCTTCCGGCATGAACTTCAGGGACAAAACGCTTTCGCTCTCGCCCCGCAGCATTGCCAGAAGACGGTGTCCCGCAGCCTTGCCCGCGTTTTCCTGCCAGTCAAAGTAATCGCGAAACTTCGCGCCTTCTTCCTCCTTGCCCTTGGCGACCTTGGAGGCCAGCACGGCCTTTTCGGCAAACAGGATCCGCATCCTGCCGCGCGCGTCCGCGTCTTCGCTGACCATTTCCGCCACAATATCGCGCGCCCCGGCCAAGGCGGCCTCCACATCCGGCACGTCCTTTTCCGAGCTGACATACGCTGCGGCCAGGCTCTGCGGCTCCGCATCCACCCGTTGTTCCAGCAGGGCCAGGGACAGGGGTTCCAGTCCCTTGTCCCGAGCCATGGACGCCCTGGTGCGGCGCTTGGGACGATACGGAAGGTACAGGTCTTCCAGCGCCGTCATCGTGGACGCCGCGCCTATGGCGGCGGCAAGTTCCGGCGTCGCCAGCCCGCGCTCTTCCAGGGACTTCATAATAGACTGCCTGCGTTCGTCCAACTCGCGTAATTGCAGCAGCCGGTCGCGCACCCCGAGAATGGCGACCTCGTCCAAAGAGCCATGAGCCTCCTTGCGGTACCGGGCAATAAAAGGAACCGTGCCGCCCTCGTCCAGCAGCCGCGCTACCGCCCCGGCCTGCTCCGCCCGAATGCCGAGCTCCTGCCCAATCTGCGAAAAATGATCCATGGAAGATCCTGTTGTCGTGTGTTGTTGGTGGTGCGGTGTATGCCTCCGGCGGGCAAAGGACGCTGTCCTGCCCGTCGGAGGCATCAAAATATATTAAACATCCTGCCGCCCATGTGTTTTTTTGCCTCGCGTTCGCTGTTCCATGCGGGTTTTTTTCTGTAGTCGCGCTTGCCGGGGGAATCCGGGGCCATTTTGACGATACGGGGTTCGAAGCGGGCCTGGATATCCACCAGGTCGGCCTGGGCGTCCATAACAGCCTGGATATCCTTATACGCCTGGGGGGCTTCGTCGAGGCCGCCGGAGAGCAGTTCCACGCCGGACTTGGCCAGCAGGTTCTGCACGGCGTCCCAGGAGAGCTTGGCCTTGGCCGCGTTGCGGCTCATGCGCCGCCCGGCACCGTGGGCGCAGGAGCGCAGGGCTTCTTCGTTGCCTTTGCCGCGCACCAGAAAACCGGGGGCGGTCATGGAACCGGGGATATAGCCCAGGGTGTTTTTACCCGCGGGAGTGGCGCCTTTGCGGTGTACGATGAGGGTTTCGCCGCCGTACTCTTCTTCCCAGGCGAAGTTGTGGTGGTTTTCGACCGCAAAGAGAGCCTCCGCCCCGAGTTCCGCAAGGATGTTTTTGTGGATGAGCTCGTGGTTGGCGGCGGCATAGCGTCCCATAAGCTGCATGGTCTTCCAGTAGCTTTGTCCCCAGTGGCTCTGCAAATCCAGCCAGGCCAGGTGGCGCAGTTCCGCCGGGAGAGCCGGCAGGCCGGCTTCGGCAACATTGCGGTATGATTCTGCGATTTTTTCTCCCGTTCCCCGGCTGCCGGAGTGGCTGACCAGGGCCAGGTAGCGTCCGGGGGGCAGGCCGGAAAGACCGGCGGAGAGACTTTGCAGAGGGCTGCCCGGCGTATTTTTGGGCGAGCGTCCCTTGGGAGTGTCGAAAGAAGCTCCGGCAGGCGGGCCGGGATATTCCAGAGGAGCGGGCACGAGCAATTCGCCGAATTCCACAAAGTGGTTGCCGCTTCCGCTGGTGCCAAGCTGTTTTGCGGCGAGATCCTTCAGCGTGTTCAGGGGATAGGAGAAGTTCCAGTCCTCGTCCATGACGGGGTGTTTTCGAAGCTCCCCAGGGGCGAAGGCGGCCCCGGGGCCGAATCGGGTATGCTTTTCTATGGCGTGGATGAGACGCTCGCGTTTGCGCAGCAGAGAAGACACAGGCATGTCGAGAATGGAGAGGCGCACCCGGCAGGCGATGTCCACCCCCACCGCGTAGGGAATGACCGCGCCGCGCACGGCCAGTACCCCGCCGATGGGCAGGCCGTACCCCACGTGTGCGTCGGGCATAAGCGCGCCGCGCACGGCGTCCGGCAGGGTGCAGGCCGTCCGCATCTGGCTGAGGGCGTCTTCTTCCGCCATATCGCCCCATTGCCGCCAGGGGGCGGCCTGTGCGCGGGGTTCAAATGGGGGATGCCGCGCCTCAAGGCGAGCCCGCAGAATTCCCGC
Source organism: Desulfovibrio sp. (assembly GCA_031556355.1). Classification (GTDB taxonomy): domain Bacteria; phylum Desulfobacterota; class Desulfovibrionia; order Desulfovibrionales; family Desulfovibrionaceae; genus Frigididesulfovibrio. The sequence continues at coordinate 3,605 of JAVBTB010000009.1, forward strand.
AAGCACCGAGAACTCCGGCGGGACGGAATCCGCCGGGGCAGAGGGGAGGCCGCGAAGAATAGCGAGGATGTCGGCGCGTTTCAGGCCGCTCGCAAGGGCCTGGTTGGCGGCGCGCAGGGCAATGCACATGAGTCCCGAGTTTCCCGGGATGCCGCATTCCCGCAAGTCTTTTTCTTTGAACATGGGGACTCCGGGGGTAAAGGCCGGGAGGCGCACGGTTGTGGCTGGCGACTCCTGAATGTCAAGTATAGCAATCAGCGCGGGCGCGGGCAACGGGCGGGAGTGGAGCAGAGCCGCCCGAAGGCGGGGAACCAGGAGTTTGCGCTTGCGGTGTCCGTGTTTTTCCTGAAGAGTTACCCTTTGCGAACGGACGGTTTTTCCGGTAGACATCTTTGTACCGGTATACTGTGAAGAGTTCCTTGCGCGCACGCCGTGGCGGCGGTTATCCGTATCTCCGGCTGCGAGCACTCGCGGATCGTCAACGTATGTTCGAGACACATTCCAAGGAGGCGCGGTATGGGATCATCTGGAGAGGCAGGTATATTGCTGACTGTTGTAGTGCCGGTCTTGCTTTTCGCGCTTCCCCTGCTGCTGTGTGCCGCCGGAGTGTGGCTGATGCGCAGGCGCGGCCTGCAGCTTGAGGCACATCTCTGTTTTTTCTTTGCCGTGCATAGTGTCACACTGTTTTGCGCCACCGGGGTTTATGTCTACAGAGGCAGTTTCAGCGCGATACCGCCGGGGCTGCTGACGCTGATCCCCATGTTGCTTGCGGCGGTGTACCTTGCCATTGGGGCGCTTGCCCGTTCGTCCTTTTTCTGGGCGGTGGGCCTTACCACGCCGGGGCTGACCCTTATCGGCCAGAAAGCCTGGGCAGCCATGTCCGGCCTTGCGGAGCCGTTCTTTCGCATTCCCCAGGATCCTATCTGGTATCTGCTGGCTGCCGTCGTTATCTTCGGCCTGCGTTTTACCCCCAGGCACAAGGATTTTTGGGAAAATATGGAAGCCGCGCACCTGGTCGCAAGCTGTGGCTATGCGATGATAGGGCTGTGGCTGCTCGCCGCCGGGCAGGCCAGCTTTTTGTCGGCTCTCGGCATCAGCCAGCCGCTTTGGGCCGGGATCCTCATGCTGGCGGCCGCGGGAGCCGCCTGGTGCGCCCGCCAGCTTTCAGACCTTGCCCTGCTGGGGTGCAGCGGCGTGGGCTTTTTGACGGGCCTTGTTTCCTTTTTCATGTATTATCCCAAGTAGCGCGGCAGCTTTCCGCAATGCCCGCCGCCGGGCGGGGTTCAGTACGGCAAAGGGGTTCTTTTGCCGTACTGTTTTTGCGAAAGAAGCGCCCTTGAGGTTGCCTCCGCACCTGGCGGGCCTTACCTTCTAAAAGTGGATAGCCGAGCCGGACCGGTCGGCTGATGCCTGAAATGGATGGTAGCGGCTGTGCGTGCTCCGATTTTGCGTGCAGCTAACTGCTCAGGTTGCCAGACTAAAAATAAAAAATCAAAATTTTACAAAAAAGCGGTTGACTCTTTGTCCGAGTCGGGGCATAACTCCACCTCGCCGCAGAGGAACAGCCCAACGGCGAACGGGTAAGAAATTGAAATAATTATTTTTCTTGCCAAGCTTCGGGGAAAAGGCTAGAAGCATCCCCG
>JAVBTB010000053.1:0-30837 GCA_031556355.1 Desulfovibrio sp.
CGGGCTGGTGCACATCAGCCAGATGGCCGACCACTTCGTCAGCGACCCGCACACGGTGCTCAGCGTGCACCAGAAGGTGACGGCCACCGTGCTTGAGGTGGATATTCCCCGCAAGCGCATCGCCCTTTCCCTGCGCGCGAACCCTGCGGAAGGGCAGCGCGGTGAGAGGCCCGCCCGGCAGGAAGGCGGCGCGGGAGCGGGCACGCGCCCGGACGGGAGAGCCCCCGGCCGGGACGGAAGCAGGCGTCCGGAAGGAAGAGACTCCGGCAAGGGAGGCAGACCCGGCGTTTCTTCCGGCGGCAGGGAAAAAAGCCCTGCCCCTGACAGCCGAAACAAGACCGCGCAGCCGGGCGGTTCCTTCGAAAATACGCCCTTCAAGAATCTACTCGGCAACCTTGCGGCGGGCAAAACGCCGCCCAAAAAGAAATAGCAGCCTCTCTGCGTAAAAGGCAGCAATTCCCAAACAGTGAGCCCGGAATGCCACATCGGACATTCCGGGCTCACTGTTGCTTGCAGGCGGCTTCACACACGGCAGCAGGGCCGCGGCATGCCCAGGCGTGTTTATCCGGCAAGCCTGCTGCAGATCCGGTCCAGATCCTTGTCGTGGTTTTTGATGATATTGGCGGCTTCGATCTTGAGGCTGGCGATGTTCTGGTCGGAGTCGTCGTCCATATCGTCGGAAGCCGTGCACAGTTCTGTCTGAAGGCGGATGTAGTTATCTTCCAGCAAAAGGCGCATCTGATAGTCCGCCGCGTCGGCCATGCCGTCGAACATGCAGCTCAGGAGGGGCAGAAGCCAGCCGAGCTTTCCCCAGTTTCTGGCTTTTTCATAGGCATACTCGCGGGTCAGTTCTCCGGTTCCCAAAGAAAGGAGAAGCAGTTCCTCGTCGGGGAAGATCCGTTTTGCCTCCGCATAGGCGGAGACCGAAGGAGAGTTGACGAATACGCCCCCGTCGACAAGGGCGGCCTTCTTCCCCGTATCGTCAAAGGGGATATGCGCGGGCTCGAAAAATGTGGGAGCGGCGGAGGTGGCCCGGGCGGCGTCCCGCATGAGCACCTTGTTGTAATCGGTGCGCCAGCTTTTCAGGAACGTGGGCTTTCTTTTTTCAATGTCGTAGCAGGTGACCATGGCATTGACGACCGCCGAATACAGAAGATCGCCGCCGAAGTATTCCTCCAGCACGCTTTCAATGCCTTTTTGGTCATAGAGCTCATCCAGAAAGCCCCCGACGGATGTTATGGGCTTTTTTGACCTGCTGAAAATGATCTTGCCTTTCTTTTCGTACAGCTCCGCAATCTGCTGCGCCGAATATTGAGGCGCGCCGTGCCCGTTATTTTTCGCAACGCCCAGAGCGAGTATGCCGCCTGTGGAGGTGCCGACGACAAGATCGAAAACTTTCGCGACAGGCTGTCCCGTCCTCTTTTCTATTTCCGCAAGAACCAGAGCGGGAATAAGCCCCCTGATGCCGCCGCCGTCGATACTCAAAATTTTTTTCATGCCTTCCTCCGGGAGTGCTGTGGTTGCTTGGCGCCCATCTCAATGCGAAACGAGCGGTTACGAACAGGTTGTGACAGCTATGCTCTTGGTATTCGGTGGAGAGACGCGCAATACGGGAAAGCGGGAAAAGAAAGATCCTCTGTGAAACGCGGGTGGAACATGCAGCGTCAGGCAATTTCTGCCGCATAGGCATTTCCGTGTCTTTGTGCGGAAGATACGCCCTGCGCTGTACTTGTAAAAAATATATATCGAATTATTCGTAGTTACAACCGCTGATTTCTGTCCCGCATGGAAAAAGCGCGGGGGTTGCGCGGATGCGCATCCCGGAAGGAAGGGAAGAAAAGCGGCTTGCATGCCTCCCTGGCCTGTGGCATCCTATCTCATCCCTGATATAGAGAGGTGAAAGCATGGCCTCCTTTGCCGAAGGCAAACGTATTGCGCGTGTTGGCGACATGACGACGCATGGCGGCAGGATCATAACGGGCTCCGATTTTTTCACGGACGAGGGCATACCTGTTGCGCGGGTGGGCGATAAAGTCACCTGCCCGAAATGCGGAGACATGCAGGTCATTGCGGAGGGCTGCGCCACGGTATGGGACCACGACAGGCAAATTGCCTGCGAAGGGCATGCCGTGAGCTGCGGGGCGAAGCTGGTTATTGCTGGCACGATGCAGGGTGGATTTTTCGGTGGTGGCTCGAAAGATCTGCCTGAGCCCGAACCCGGCAGAGGACTTCCCCAAGAGGAGTATTGCAAGTACTCCAACGCCCTCAAGAACAGCAAAGTGTTCCAAGATACCATAAGACAAATGGTAGATCTGACAAAGCAAAACGATGTGGAGTATTCCTGCTGGTTCGTTCAGGATGCCGACGGCACGATCCGGGCGGTTGGCCTGAAAACAGACGACCTGGAGCTTTACGTAAATCCGGGGGATAAACCAGAGGGAGCTATCGGCCAAGTGCATACGCACACTAGGGGTGTCCGCCCATCCCCTGATGATCTTGATTATTTTTCGAAACAACCGATCGAGAACCGCCCATATGTTTACGGGATAGTACGCGATGCGGATTACGTATGGATGACCGACGATGAAGGCAAAGAGCTTTGGTGTGATTAGCCGCCTTGTACTGCTGGCCTTTCTCCTTATCACAATACCGGCTTGGGAGGTTGCTGCAATGGGTGATTTTCATCGTCGTTTCGACATTGAGCAGGATGAAATCGATCGCTACGCCGCTCTTGTCGTCGAGTATGTTAGGGAAAAGAAAGGCTGGGAGCCCGAGGAGTACCGCCTACAGTTCGGCATTGCGCTTGCGGATGCGCCCCTGGCTCTTTTCCATGTGATACCTTGGAAGGCTCTGGAAGAAATACGCAAATCCACCCGGAAAGGACTCGGTATGCACCCGCTTGAATTCGAGGTATACATACAGACCGACGAAATGCGAGCATTCGGTGATGACGAGGAATTTTTTCGGATACTCAAGGATGCCCAGGCAAAGAAGGGCAAGAAGCCCTAAAAAAGTTGTCCGCAAGCTCGATGCCTATCGGGCTTCGCAAACGCAAAAAAGCCGCTCTGCCGCGTGAACGGCAGGGCGGCTTGCGCTCCGCAGAAAAAACCGGCGCCTACGTATATTTGGGTTCTTCTTCCTTGATAATCTGCAGGGCCATATTGCCCTTGACCGTGCCGCTCACCCCCCAGAACTTGGTCACCCCGGCCATGGTCACTTCCAGCAGTTCATCGGTGGCGGTATCCAGCAGGATGACATCCCCGACTTTCAGGCGCACCAGCTGATTGCCGGTCAGCTTGGCCTGGCCGAAGTGCACTTTGAGTTCCACCGGGGTTTCCAGAAGCCGCTCCTTGAGCCTGGCCACCCAGATGTGGTCCACTTCCAGGCGTTCCGTCTGGAAGCTGGCGTGCAGCTTGGAGCGGATGGGTTCGATGGTGGCGTAGGGCAGGCAGATGGTCAGCGCGCCGATGGCGGTTTCAAGCTCCACCTCAAAGGTGATGACCACCACCACGTCGCTCGGCGGCACGATAGCCGCGAACTGCGGGTTGATTTCCGAACGCACCAGTTCAAGGCTCACCTCATGCACGGGCCGCCAGGATTCTTCCATGTTTTCCAGCACAATGCGGATAACGCGATCCACAATGGCCTGCTCGATGCGGGTGAACTCGCGGCCCTCGATCTTGGGGTTGCTGCCCTGGCCGCCGAAAAAGTTCTCTACCAGAGCGAACACCAGACGCGCGTCGACAACGATAATGGCGTTGCCGCGCAGAGGCTCCATCTTGAATATGTTGATACTCGTGGGCACGGGCAGCGAGCGCATGAAATCGCCGAACTTGGTCATATCGATGGCAAGGGGGTTCAGTTCGACCCGCTTGCGGATGGTATTGGAAAGGGCGTTGGTGCACAGCCGCGAAAATCGGTCGTTCACTATCTCAAGCACGGGCATGCGCCCGCGGATGATGCGATCCTGGTTGACCAGGTCAAAGGGGACGATGCCGGAATCATCCGCCGGTTCGTCCGTTTCGGCTTCTATGTCTCCGCCGGAAAGCCCGCGCAACAGGGCATCGACTTCATCCTGCGCCAAAATTTTGTTCATATGCTACTCCATCCAGCTCCATCCGCACCGTTGCGCCATGTCCGGCGCCCACACGGGGCGAAATTCGTCCCTACCGCAGTGCAAATTACATGCCGCTCTTTTCGGGCGTGTGCGGAGCGCCGCTCAAAAGAGCGTCCAGCGCAAAGCTCCGCATGCCCCGGCAAACACCGCATCATCCCCGAACCGGCGGAAAATGGCAAGGCGGATTTCATTCCGCCGGCCTCCGCACAGCCCGGAGGCTTGACATGGGCGGCCAGTTCTGTACCGTGGCGCATCTTTGTCCTGCACCGGAGTTTGCATGCGCTCCCTGTTTCGTGTCAAAAAACCGGCCTTTCTGAAAACGGCCGTTTTACTGCTCCTTGTGCTCGCATGCGCGGCCGGGAGCGGGCTCTTTTTACGCGGCAGAGTGATCTCCGTTACCGACGGCGACTCCGTAACCGTGTTTACCGGCAGAGGGACGCGGACTGTGCGCCTGTACGGCATAGACTGCCCCGAGGGGCGCCAGGCCGGAGGGCCGGAGGCGGCAAAGGCCACAGAGCGCCTCGTCCTGTGGCGGGAAGTGAACCTGGAAACCATGGATACCGACCAGTACGGGCGCGCCGTGGCCATCCTGACCCTGGCGGCTCCTCCGGCGGGCTCCCCCCTCGCCGGCGGCCGCAGCCTGAACGAAGAACTGGTGGCCGCCGGCCATGCCTGGGTGTACCGCCGCTTCTGCCGCACCGCCCGCTGTGAGGAGTGGCAAAGGCTGGAAAAAGAAGCGCGGGAAAATAAACAGGGGCTCTGGCAGGCGAAAAAACCCGTGCCGCCCTGGCAGTGGCGCAGGCAGCGTCGCAAGTAGCGTGTAACAACGCTCTTGCCGCGGGGCTGACAGCGCGAAAGAAATGCTTATGTACCACAGAAGGCAAGGACGCCGGAAAAGACGCCGCCGGACGCAATGCGGCAGCCGGGCTTCAGTGCGCTTCTCATAATACTTCTTGCTTCAGCACTGCCGCCGGGGTATCCTTACCTTTCGCCGGGCAGGCTAGCGGGCCTTCGGCGAACGAAACGGCCGGCAAGGGTAAAAGCCGCCGGGCTTTGTTCCGGCAGCGCATGCCCCGGGACATTCCGACACCGGGCGCACGCGGGAATACACCGCAACCGGCGCAACTATTGCAGAGGTTCCGTATGAAAAAGAAGCTTCTTGTGGTGGATGACGAACCCCACATCCGCATGCTGTACCAGGAAGAACTGCAGACCGAAGGGTACGACGTCGCCGTTTCCGACGGGCAGGAACCCATCATGGCCGTCATCCGGCGCGAAAAACCCGATCTTGTGATCCTGGATATCAAAATTGAGCCGAACATTTCCGGTCTCGATCTGTTGCAGACCATCCGGGCCAGCGACAGCAGCCTTCCTGTCATTCTGAGCACCGCGTATGACAGTTTCCAGCACGATCTCAAGTCCATCGCGGCGGACGCATATTGCGTCAAATCCGTGGATCTCACCATTTTAAAAGACACCATCGCCAGGGCGCTCGCCAAAGCCCGGTAGGAGCCCGGCGGCGGAATACGGCGCTGCCTGGGCGCTGTGGAGACATATGACCTCAGATACTTTCATGCAGGGACTCGTGAGCTTCGGGCTGGCGTTTGTGCCGGCCCTTTTTGGCATTATCTGCCACGAAGTGGCTCACGGCTATGCCGCGTACCGCCAGGGCGATCCCACCGCCAAGGCTTTGGGGCGCCTGACCCTTAACCCCATACGGCATCTCGACCCCATGGGCACTCTGGTATTCGCCCTGACCGCCCTTTCCAACGTCGGGTTCGTCATCGGCTGGGCCAAGCCCGTGCCCATACAGCCCCGGTACTTCAAACGCCCCCGGGAAGGCATGATGCTCGTCTCTCTGGCCGGTCCCATGGCCAACTTTGCGGTCGCCCTGCTGTGCGCCTTCATATACCGCATCGCCGACGCCGCCGGCCCCACCGGGCTGTTCTACTTTGTCAGGGAATCCGCCGCCCTCGGCGTCTGGATTAACTGCACCCTGGCCTGGTTCAACCTCATGCCCATACCGCCCATGGACGGCAGCCACATTCTCAGCGGCTTGCTGCCGGAAGGCCTCGCCCGGCAGTACCAGAGCATCGGCCGCTACGGCATGTTCATTATCATCGCCCTGCTCGCCCTCGGCGTGTTCTGGACGGTACTAAAGCCTCTGGTGATGGCCAGCGTGTCCGTTATCGCCGCCATCGCGGGGATACCCATCCGATAAACCCCTGGCCACGCCGCGCGCCGCCCGTCCCGGCGTCCGCGCCGCCGCGAATATGCGCGCCAGGCCTTACTACATACGAACCCGGAGGTTCCATGTCCCCCGCCTCGTCTGAAAAAAACGCAACCTCTCTTGCTGAAAAAGCCGCCCACAGGGCCGTTTCAGGCATGCGCCCCACCGGGGCGCTGCACCTGGGCCACTATTTCGGGGTGATCAAAAACTGGGTCGCCATGCAGCAGGAACTGGAGACGTTCTTTTTTGTCGCCGACTGGCACGCCCTGACCAGCGAATACGAAAAGCCCCTGGGCATCAGGGAGTTCGTGCCGGAACTGGTCAAAGACTGGCTGGTGGCGGGCCTCGACCCGGAACGCAGCGTCATTTTCCAGCAGTCGCACATCAAGGAACATGCGGAGCTGCATCTGATCCTCTCCATGGTAACCCCGGTCGGCTGGCTGGAGCGCTGCCCCACGTATAAAGAACAATTACAGCAGCTTGCGGGAAAAGATCTCTCCACGTACGGATTTCTCGGCTATCCGGTGCTCATGACCTCGGACATCGTCATCTACCGGCCGCGCTGGGTGCCCGTGGGGCAGGACCAGGTGCCGCATCTGGAGCTTTCGCGCGAGATATGCCGCCGCTTCAACCACCTGTACGGCGAATTTTTCCCCGAGCCGGAGCCGCGCCTTACCCCGGCCGCCAAGTGTCCCGGCCTGGACGGGCGCAAGATGTCCAAAAGCTACAACAACTCCATCCAGTTGCGCGAGGGCATGGATACCATCACCCCCAAGGTGAAAGGCATGCTCACGGACAAGGCCCGCCTGCGCCGCACCGACCCCGGCAACCCGGACGAGTGCAACCTCTACCCCTATCACGAGTTGCTCACAGACCCCGCTACCTGTGTGGAAATCCGCGCCGGGTGCACCAGCGCCGCCCTCGGCTGTGTGGACTGTAAAGCCATCCTGCTCAAAGGGCTGGAGGCCTTTCTCGCTCCCATGCAGGAACGCAGGGCCGCCTTGGACAGCAACCCCCAACGGGTGCGCGAGGTGCTGGAAGCAGGCAACGAAAGGGCCCGGGCCGAAGCCCGCAAAACTATGGAAGGCGTGCGGGAATTGATCGGGTTTTAGAGCAAATTCTCTTTGAAGGCGTCTAAGAGCTTGAGTTGCCTCCGGCGGCCAAAGGGACTGAGTCCCCTTGGAAACCCCAACTTGTGACTGCATGGCTTTCATCGTTTGGCGATGCAGATGGATACTTGCAAAAGCAAATAGCTCTCAACGCGACCTGGAGAAATATCCGGCAGCGCCGCAGCCCGCCTCTTTCCGCTGTCCGGATAAAAATTACCGCCCTTTGACAGCGCGGCACCCCCCGCGCAGGAGGCCGCCATGGCGAAGATTCTAGTAGTGAACAGCAGCTTCAGAAAGCACAGCAATTCCACGGAACTGGGCCGGCACGCGGCGGAAGGCGCGCGTTCGCGGGGACACGAGGTCACGAGTGTCGACATAGGGCGCATGCGCATCAAGCCCTGCCGGGGGTGTGACTGTTGTCTGAAACCGGGAGCGAGCGGCTGCGTGGTCAAGGACGATATGGCCGATCTCTTTCCCCTTGTGCGGGAAGCGAACACAATCCTTTTCGTGTCGCCGGTGTACTGGTTTACCATGTGCGGGCAGATCAAGCAGTTCGTCGATCGCTGCTATTCCGTGGCAGTCAGTCCCGATCCCGCACAACCGAGTCCCTTTGCAAGCAAAAAGCTCGGCGCCGTTTTCGCCTACGGCGGCGAGGATCCGTTTGATTCCGGCTGTGTCAACGCCATCCGGACCTTTCAGGACATCTGTACATTTACCGGCGCACAGTGGGCCGGAGCGCTGTACGGGGCGGCCTCGGGGCCGGGCGCGGTAAAAAGCAACACCGCCCTGCTGGAAAAGGCCTTTGCCTACGGCGCATCTCTGTGACAGGATATTCCTGCGGCGTATGCCCGCGAACTCCTTGCACATTTCTTAGGGCAAATGAACTTTGAAATGACGTAGGGGAGCCGGACAAAAAATGGGGTTTCCAAAGGGGGTGACCCCCTTTGGCCGCCGGAGGCAATGCGAACTCTTGGACAACTTCAAAATTACTTTGCTCTAACAGGAACCGGGACTCTGCCTGCGGCGAGTCCCGCGAGGTTTCCATGTCCCACGATTCCACAGAAGATTTTTTGCAAAGCCTGCCGGAAATAAAACCCGGCGAGCGGTTCTGGTTCGCCTGCCACCCCGGAGTACCCTGCTTCAACGCCTGCTGCTCCGACTTGACCATGCCCCTTACGCCTTACGACGTACTCCGCCTGCGCCAGGGGTTGGGGCATGCTCCCGCTGCGGGAGAGGATCCCTCCGGGGATACGCCCCCCCTGTCCAGCGAGGAGTTTTTTGAAGAGTTCGCCACAGTGGGCTGTTATGAGGACACGGGGTTTCCCCTGCTGCACCTGCGCATGGAGGACTCTCCGGATCGCTTCTGCCCCTTTGTGACCGAGGCCGGTTGCGGCGTCTATGCGAACCGTTCAACCGCCTGCCGCATGTATCCTCTGGGACGGGCCACCCGCCCGGCGGAACGGCAGGGCTGCCGGTCCTGTGCGGCCGGGGGGGCGGAACTGCATGGAGCGGGGACGTCCTGCGCAACCAGCGAGGACAATGCGGTATCTCTCCAGGCCGCCTCGCCGCGATGCGCGCCGGACAATCCCGCTGCTGCTTCGCAAGATCCGGGCATGACGGGCGTGCCCCTGTCGGAAAAATTCTTTCTGGTGCGCGAAGGGCACTGTAAAGGCTTTGCCGAAAGCCGCGCCTGGACGACGGCCGACTGGCTTGCCGACCAGGGGCTGGAACCCTACAACCGCATGAATGACCGCTACATGCGCCTGATTGCCCGCTACAAAGCTCTGGCAAAAGGCGCCGTTCTCTCGGGCCGGCACGCCACCATGGCCCTGCTCTGCCTGTACCAGCAGGATCGGTTCCTGGAGTTTCTGTCCTCTGTCAACCTCTTCTCCCGCCTTACGTTTACCGGTGCCTTCGCCGCCCTTTCCAGAGAGGAACAGATCCGGCGCATCATGACGCATGAGGAAGATCGCCTCTGGTTCGCTTTTGCCTGGATGGAGCTGGTGCTCTTCGGCTCTGCGGAAGGCCTGGAGCCTGTCGCTAAATAAATCGCTTATCGCAAAGCATCCGGACAGCTTCCGGAACGGTATCGGCCATCACGCGCGCTCACACTCCCCTACTACGGCGCAATCGCTCCAAAAAATATCATGTGCCCGGTTTGCCCTTTTTCGCTCCGACGGCGCGGCGCGTACGGGGAGCCTGCGATTTTCGAACAGCATGCGCCCCCTTGCCCTTACGCGGGATTTCGGAAGATTCCCCCTGTGCGGCAGGTCCGGAATCACGTGAGGCAGTAGCGCGTTTCCCGGCGGCTCTGCTTACTTCTGTGCGAGCTTTGCCTTTGGGATAAGCCGCCGCGGGGATCTCCCCCCGAGAAGCAGCAGTCCCGCGGGAAGGGGCATGCCCAACATCGGGCGAAGAAGCGGCGGGCTTTTTCAACTGATGGCGCAGTACCAGCGCGCCGGTTTTGGGGTCGCGCTCCTCACGTTCGGGCCAGGGCAGCAGCACCGCGCCGCCCGAAGGAATACGCGCCGCGTCCAGCAGCAAAGCCAGCCCTTTGGCGCAGCAAGCGTATCTTCCCGGCTCTTCCTCTTCAGGCAGGCGGATCATGTCCGAAATGACCCGTACCGCCCCGTATGCGCCCGGCTGTAGGGAATCCGGCATGACGGGAAACTCCGTCCCGTGCGGTCCGCCGCCGGCCGTCGCCGGCCGCCCGGAGCGCGTTTGCGCCTCTGCACGGGCAGGCGGAACAGCGCGTTCCGCCGTCTGCCCTCCCCGCTTTCCTTCCACGGGGCGGCGCTGCCGGGCGGCATCTTCCGCCAGCACTTCCTCATACAACGCCTCCAGATCGTCCATATCATCCGCAAGGAACGCCGCCGTTGCCAGAGGCGCATGTTCCATGCTCTCCGGAAAGCGTGGCGCAGTCCCCTCCGGGGCGCCGGGGCTGGCAAGCAGCAGGCAGCTCATGGCCAGGCTCGATTTTTCCAGACGGGCCTGTTTGCCAAGCTCCAGCAGTTCGCGGGGCGCCCCCACGGCCGGATGGATGAAGTGGCACCAGCCGGAGAAGGGAGGAGAGGCCGCGTAGTGCAGATGCTGTTCGAGCATCGGGCAAGGGCCGCTGTGCGGACAGGGGGCAAGGGGAAGAAAGCCCGCGGACAGTGCGCCTTTGCGGCACATGGCCACTGTTTTGCCCCCCAGACGGGTGCCGGGCTCCACCAGCAGCATTCGCCCGCCCGGAGCAAGTCGGCGCAACGCCTGCCGCATGAGCTGCTCCAGCCGCTCCTCCAACGGCTGGTGCCGGGACGCGGATAATTCGTTCAGCACGTTTCCGGCAAAAATGCAGTCCGCCTTCGCGGCAACAGCCGCTTCTTCCGAAGCGCCTCTTTTTTGTGGGAGCGCGGTTGCGGCCCCCTCCCGCCCTTCCCTTCCGGTGGACTGCGAGGCTCCGGGCAGGGGGTTTCGCCTTCCTCCTCCCTTGCCGCCCGCGCCAAGAATGGTGTCCAGACCGGCGCGGACCAGGCTGATCCGCCAGGGGCTGTCCTCTCCGGCAAGGTCTCGCAGGATGGCCCGCCCTATTTCCATGGGCCGCAGGGCCGTATCGCAGCAGGTGAAAGAAAGGGGCAGAGCGCGCAGATCCGGCCGCGCGCACCAGAGAGCGATGGGCAGCGTCAGGGGCCCGCTGCCGATATCGATAATATGCCCTCCGGCCCTGAGGGGCAGGTCAAGCCCCGGCAGCAGCCAGCTCAGCCGGTAGAGGTTCCAGGGCAAAAAGTAGCGCAGGTACGCGGCAAGAAACCGGGGAGCGGACCAGTAGCTGCGGGACGAAAGCCCCCCCCGTTCCGCCGTGAGGAGCCGGGAGAGATCCCGCACGGCAAAGGGCAGTTCCTTACGGTGAGCGGCCGGGACGGGAAAAGCCCTTGCCGCCGCGGCAAGGGCTTTTCCCACATCGCCCAGACACCGCGTGTCGGGACGAAACAGCAGATTTTTCAATGAAACACCCTCACAGCGTAAGCAGCGGCGGGGCGGAACCGCCGTTCCGTCCCCTGCTGCATCAGCGGACAATAAGCACAGGAATGGCCGAATGGCGCAGCACTCTGTGGCTGACGCTGCCCATGACCATGCCGGAAAAATCGCTCAACCCGCGCGAACCCATGACGATCAGGTCGCACTTTTCCTGTTCCGCCACCTGAACGATGGTTCTGCCCGGGCCGCCGCTACGCACCAGCGCCTTGTACCGGATGCCCGCCTCACCGCAAAGTTTGATGCTGGGCGCGAGAATCCGCTGTCCTTCGGCTTCCGAATCCGCAATGATCAGATCCCTGGCCTCACCGCCGATGGTGAGGGGCAATTCTCCGTAGCAATTGAGCAGCACTATTTCCGCTCCGCCGGTCTTGGCAAGGCCGAGGGCATGCCGACAGGCGAGATCAGCGTTGTCCGAGCCGTCTACAGGAACCAGTAATTTCTTGTACGTGTACATCATTTCTCCTTGCTGGTCGGATTTGCACTACTAGAGCAAATTAACTTTGAACTTTCCCACCGGTGCCGAGCAAAAAATGGGGTTTCCAAAGGGATTCAATCCCTTTGGCCGCCGGAGGCAATGCAACTCTTGGGAAACTTCAAAATTATTCTGCCCTAGAAAGCAGAAGAACCGTATTTCCCATACAACGCCGATAGCATACCCGGGCAAAGGGAGCAAGAAGCCCGGCCGCGCGCGGAACGGGAAGGGCCTTCCGGAATTCTGTTCTGTCCCGAACCTGTTCCGCAGCCCGGCGCCGTCACGGGCAGCGAGAAGCCGCGTCTGCAAACGTTCCTATTTTCCGGGACGCTCCGCCGCTTCTTCCGCAAAAATCACAGCCAGAGCGTTGAGGGTGGCGGCGGCGAGAGGCGACCCCCCCCGTCTGCCTCGCAGCACCAGGCTGGGCAGTTCCCTGCGGCGCAGCAAAAGCTCTTTGGATTCCGCCGCGTTCACAAACCCCACGGGCATGCCTATCACAAGGGCCGGGGGAGGACCGCCTCGCTCCAAATGATCAAACAAGGCGAGAAGCGCCGTAGGGGCATTGCCCACAACCAGAATGGATCCGCCAAGAAGATCGCCAAGACAGGTTATGCCCGCATAGGTACGGGTACTGCCAAGGGCAGCGGCTTTGTCCGCCACCTCCGGCTGTGCCAGAATGCACCGCACCAGGCAGCCCAGCGGGCTGACCCGGCGCAAAGGGATGCCCGAGCGCGCCATTTCGGTATCCGTAAAAATGGCCGCCCCCCGTCCGAGGGCGGCAAGACCCGCGTCAATGGCGGCGTCCGGCAGGCACAGGTCGGGAAGCAGGGAAAAATCACCCGTCGTGTGCACGAGACGGCGGGCAATTTGCCAGGCGCGGCCGGTAAACGGTTTCGGCTCGCCCGCTTCGGCATCGATAATAGCAAACGATCGTTCCTCAATAGCCGCGGGCGTGCGGCAATCGTCCAGGACGGGGAGATCGCCGTTCCGCATCCCCCGCGGCCCGTGTGCTGTGGCCATCATACCCCCCGGCGGCTAAAAAAAGCCGTGATGCAGGCCGCATCCTCAGGGCGGCTGGAAATGCCCATTTCCGCATCGCCGCCGGAACATACGAACTGCCCGTCGGCAAGAATGACATACCCGACCGACAGGACAGAGGTGTAGGGAAGCTGTTCCCGCATATCCATGTGAGCCACTTTGTCAGGGAACAGAAACGGGATGGGCTGTCCTGAAAAATCTTCGCAAATAATATATTTCATTGCACGCTCCCTGGGGTTATCGCCATTCTTCCACAAGCCCTTCAGAGACTATACGGACAAATCGTGCCGCACACAAGGATGACGCATGCACCGCAGCCTTCTGGAGGATGTCTGCTGAAATTGTTCTCATGCGCGGAAGCCGTGCATACAATATAATATACGGCCCCGGTGAAAAATGTGTAAAAAAAATTATTGCACTGCATACTTGTTTCAAGTACTGTACTAACTGTTCTTTATTCCATTACAGGAATCTTATGGAAAGGACTGTTCACTGAATCAGTATCGGGAAAGGCAATCTACGGAAAAACAGCCGCCTCATTTTTGTAAATACACCTTAAACATCCAGAACTAGGCATTTTACTTTTCACCACATATCTAGCGATCAAGGAGCGAAACATGGAAAACTCTCTCAAAGAAGCCTTGGAAATAGTAAAAGCACAAGCCGGCGTCCGTGTCATGTCTGAAGAGGAAATCACCACCATGGTGCGCAAGCTGGCGGAAAGCATCCGTTCCATCAGCGACAACGGCGACCCTGTCAAGGAAGAAGAGGGCGATTCCATTGATCCCAAAAAGGCCATCAAGGAAAAATCCATAGCCTGCGTCCTCTGCGGCAAGTCTTTCAAAATACTTACCAAAAAGCACCTTGCCACCCATGGGCACAGCGCGGAATCCTACCGGGAACACTGTGGATACAAGAAAGGCACCCCTCTTGTCTGCAAGTCGCTGCAACGCGAACGCCGCTCCAAGATGAAAGAAATGCGCCTCTGGGAACGCCGCGGCTGATCTTCTGCCGCTCACATCGCGGGCGCGCACCCGGTACTCTGTTCCGGCGCGGGCTCCCGCCCCTGCTTGAAAGCCCTCTGGTGCCGCAGCCGGCTGAAAACCATGCCCGGCATCCTCTGAGCAGACGCACAGCCCTTCGGGAAATGGTCGCAGACCCGCCCCCGAGGGGCTGTGATCGTTCCCGCCTCAGAAGAGGTATCTCTTCCTGCCAGACCCGCGGCAACCGCGGGCGATCCCTTCTGGCTCGTCATATTTTTGGCGACCCTCGAAAAACACTGTTCTCTTCTCCGTCGCAAGCCTGCGTCTCAGTTCCTGGTCCTGTTCTTGCATCCAGGGAACAAAGCTCCGTCTTGACGCGGGCAACCGCAAAGAAACGGCCATTGCATCACCCTGTTACCTGCACACTTTCGGCTCCCTTCCAGGAGTACTCATGAAGCTATCCGTCATTATTCCGGTCTTCAACAAATGGGAACTGACCGGAAACTGCCTGAAAAGTCTGGCGGAACATACCCTTCCGGACTTGTCCGCAGAAGACTTTGAAGTACTGCTGGTGGACAACGCCTCGACAGACGCCACCCCGCATGCATCCCCGGCTCTTGGGCAGAGGCTGTTCGGCGATCGTTTCCGCTATCTGCGCCAGCCTGTGAACCGCAACTTTGCCGGGGCCTGCAACCTGGGCGCTGTGCAAGCGCGCGGAGAATTTCTTTTTTTCCTGAACAACGACACCTTGCTTACTCCGGGCTGGCTGCCGCCTTTGCTGGAAATGTTCCGGCGCGAGCCGGACCTCGGCGCGTGCGGGCCGTTGCTGCTCTATCCCGAACTGTTCGGGCGCAAGGATCGGGTGCAGCACGCCGGGGTGTACATTACCCCGGCCCAACGGGTGGGGCACCTGTACAAAGGGTTCCCCGCCTCTCACCCGGCCGTGCAGAAAAAGCGCGAGTTGCAACTCATCACGGCGGCCGCTCTGCTCATCCCGTCCGCGATCTACCGGGAGATGCAGGGGTTTGAAGAAGGCTTCGTCAACGGCTTTGAGGACGTGGATCTCTGCCTGCGCATGGGGGAAAAAGGGTACCGGCTGATGGTGCAGCCAGCCTCCGTCATCTACCACCTGGAAAGCCAGAGCACGGGGCGGCACGATCAGGAAACCGACAATTCGCGTCTGCTGCGCGAGCGGGTGGGACACCTGCTCAAACCCGACCAGCACCTTCTTGCGGCAGCCGACGGCCTGCATCTGGGTATCTCCCCCTGGCTCTCCTACGTCATGGAGCACTCTTCCGAAGAAGCGCGCGCCCTGGCCCGTTACGGCGCACAAACCCCCGCTCCGGTGCTGCAAAGATTGCTGGACGAATTCCCTCTCTGGCACGACGGGTACCACCTGCTGGCGGATAGCCTCCTCCAGCAGGGAGATCTGCCCGGCGCAATGGATACCTACCAGTTGAGCCGTCTGCACAGCGCGCCTCCTCCCCGGCAACTCCGGTTCTGCACCCTGCTCGTTCAGACGGGCAACACGGAGGCCGCCACCCAGGTGCTGAAGGAGCTTTTCAACAGTATATATACGTTCCCCGGCTATTGCGGCACGCTGGCGACCATGCGCGGCAGTTTTGCCGCCCAAGGCCTGGAGGTTCTGGAGCGGCGCTGCGACGCAGTGCTGGCTGGAGCTCCCCGCTTTTTTTCCGAATGCATGCATCCTTATATACGTGCCCTGCGGGAGACGTTTTTGGCGGCACAGGCCATGGATACATGCGGCGCTCTGTACCGGGCCTGGGTGGAACTGCCGGAAGGCGAGGCCGCTTTTCGCCGCCGCTGGCTTGCCCGAGCCGCGCCCGCCGACAGCGCGGCAGAGCGGACTACGGCGCCGCCCGTGCGCATTTCTGTGCTCATGCCCGTCTACAACCCCGCCCATGCCCACCTGGAGGAAGCCATTGTTTCGGTGCGCAACCAGACCTACTCCCACTGGGAGCTCTGCCTCGCCGACGACGCCTCCACCGATGCCGCCATCCTGCCCATCCTGCGCCGCCATGCAGAGGAAGACAGCCGCATCAAACTCGTCTGCCGGGAAAAGAACGGCCATATTTCCGCTTCATCCAATTCCGCCCTGGCCTTGGCCACGGGAGAGTTCTGCGCTCTGATGGATCAGGACGACACCTTGCCGTTCTATGCTCTGGAGGCCGTGGCTGCGGCCATCAGGCAACGCCCGGATGCAGCGGTGCTCTTTTCCGATGAAGACAAGACCGAAGAAACCGATACCCGCTTCCAGCCGCACTGCAAATGGGGATACGATCCGGAGCTTTTCCTGCAACAAAACTGCATCAGCCACCTGGGCGTGTATTCCACAGATCTCCTGCGCGAGATCGGAGGATTTCGCCAGGGACTGGAAGGCAGCCAGGACTACGATCTTGCCTTGCGCTGCATTGAGAAATGCGGCGAATCCCGCGTGGTGCATATTCCCCTGGCGCTCTACCATTGGCGCAACCACGAAGGCAGCACCTCGGCCGGCATCAAGGCTAAAAGCTACGCGGTTTCCGCCTTCAGCAGAGCTTTGCGGGAGCATTGCGAACGGACGGGAAAACAGGCGGCCGCGGAGCTTGCCCCGTACAGCAACTACTTTCGCCTACGCCACACAATCCCGGCGGGCGCGCACCTCGGGCTTGTGTTCGCCACGGGCGCACATTCGCTTCTTTCCCCCGAACCAATACGCCTCCTTGCGGAAAGCGCCCAAAAGCGCGTGCGCTCCCTGACCCTTGTTGCTCCGGCATCCGCCTGCGATCTGCTGCTTCGGGAAGGGCTCGGCAAGGGGCTGCCCCCCCTGAAGATACTCACTCTGGAGTCCCTGGGAGACGGTTCACTGCAAAGCCTGCTGGCACGCGGCATACAACGCGCCCTGTCCGAGGCCAAGGGGCATGTGCTGGGCATTCTTGAACCGGGGATGATGCCCTTTGCCGCAAGCGTGGAACCGGACTGGGCGGGAGAAATTCTGGGCCAGGCCCTGCGGCCGGAAACAGGCTGCGTGGGCGCGACCGTCTGCACGGCGGAAGGGGACATTGTCCAGTCCGGCCGCGTAGTGACGGCGGACGGACGGCTGCACAACATTTATCAGGGTACCGGACGCACGGAACGCAGCCACTTTTGGCGGCACAACCTGGTACACACGGCGGTGACCTTGTCGCCCTGCGGACTTTTTGCCGCGCGGGAACGCTGGGAGCAGGCCGGTCCCTGGCCTGAAAACATGGATCTGTGGGGAGCGGCGCATACCTGCCTTACCCTGCACGAACAGGGACTGCACAATATCTGCACGCCCTATGCCGTGTTCGGGTTACCGGAAGGAGCTTCCGTCAATTCGCTGACAGAAACGGCTGCCTCCACTTCCCCGGCGGACGCATCCGAGACGGCCTTTTACCAATGCTGGGGGGAAACCCTGCAGCGGCATCCCATTCGCCATCCGGCTCTTATGCCGGTAGAGAGGGGTTTTGTGCCGGTGTGGGAAGCACAAACAGCAACTGTAGAACCGGCATAATGGGCGAGGGAGCCATGAACAGCTTTTATACGGAACAGGAGCTTGCGGGGCTCGGGCTCAAATCCTTCGGCAGCAACGTTTTCATTTCCAGGAAATGCTCTCTGTACGGTGTCGAGCATATCTCGCTGGGCGACAACGTACGGATAGACGATTTTTGCATCCTGTCCGGAAGGATCACATTGGGGAGCTATATTCATATATCCGCGTACTGCGCCCTTTACGGTTCCCAGGGCATCACCCTGTCCGACTTCTGCGGGCTTTCTCCGCGCTGCACGCTGCTCAGTGCCTCCGATGATTTTTCAGGCGAGTACATGGTCGGCCCCATGGTTCCCGTCTCCTTGTCCCATGTGACGGGCGGACGGATTACACTGGAAAAGTTCGTGCAAATAGGAACCGGCTGCACTCTTATGCCCGGCATTACCGTGCAGGAAGGCGCGGTTACGGGAGCCATGAGCCTGATTCATAAGACTCTGGCCCCATGGTCGATATATGCCGGGATACCGGCGACAAAGATCAGGGAACGCAAGAAAAATATCCTGGCACTGGCACAAAGCGTCCCTTCCCCGGCCCGTAAAAGTTCGCCGCATTGACGGAACGGAAGGACACCCCGCCATACAAGGCACACGCATCCGCGGAACAGAAAACGGAGTATGGCTTTACCGGTATGCTCTTTGCAAGATGATTGGTGGAGATACCCCTATGCAAATCAACGTCACAAAATCCTTTCTGCCCCCGTTGGCCGAGTATCAAGCCATGGTGGGACATATTTTTGACCGGTGCTGGCTTACTAATCACGGTCCCCTGGTCAACGAGCTGGAAAGGAAGCTCATGGAATACCTTGGCCTCGCACATCTGCTGTTCGTCAGTAACGGCACCATTGCCCTGCAATTGGCCCTCAAGGCCCTGCGGCTCACGGGCGAGGTCATCACCACCCCCTTCAGCTATGTGGCGACTACCTCCAGCATTGTCTGGGAAGGGCTTACCCCGGTCATGGCCGATATCGATCCGGACACGCTGACTATTGATCCCGCCAAAATAGAAGCGGCTGTTACGAAAAAAACCAGCGCTATCCTCGCTACCCACGTGTACGGCAATGCCTGCCGGGTGGAAGAAATTGCCGCCATAGCGAAGCGGCATAATCTGGCCGTCATCTATGACGCGGCCCATGCCTTCGGCACCCTGTACAAGGGCAAGTCGCTGTATGCGTATGGGGATGTCTCCACGGCCAGCTTCCACGCCACCAAGCTCTTTCATACGGTGGAGGGCGGGGCGGTCATTACCCAAGATCCGGAAACAGCCCGGCTGTTAGGGCAGCACCGCAATTTCGGGCACGTTACCCCGACCAGTTTCGAGCAGGTGGGTATCAACGGCAAGAACTCGGAATTCCACGCGGCCATGGGACTGTGCGTTCTGCCGCAGGCGAAGGAAATCCTGATGCGGCGCAAGGAACTTTCCCTCGCGTATGACGCCGCTCTGGCCGGGCTTCCCTTGCGCCGCCCGTCCGTAACGCCTGGCTGCGATTTCAACTATGCCTACTACCCGGTGCTTTTCGAAAGTGAGGCGGCCCTGCTCGACGCAGTGTCGCTGATGAACACGCACAACGTCTTTCCCAGGCGCTATTTTTACCCCTCCCTGTCGCAACTTCCCTATGTGAATACCCGGAATACGCCCATGGCGGACGATATCGCCCGGCGGGCGCTCTGCCTGCCCCTGTATCACGATCTTACCATGGAAGAGCTTTCCCTGGTGGCCGGACTGCTGCGCAAGGCGCTGTCGAAGGCCACATTTCACAAGCCGCGCAAGGAAATGGTATGTCACCGAAAGTCAGCGTAGTCCTTACCTCATACAACCACGCTCCCTTTATCGGGGAAGCCATAGAAAGCGTGCTGGCCCAGACACTCGCGGATTTTGAGCTGATCATCATTGACGATGTTTCCACGGACAACTCCTGGGAAATCATTCAGAGCTACACCGATCCGCGCATCCGGGCCATCCGGGCGGAGCGCAATTACTGCGCCAGGAATTTTTACGCCGCCGTGCATAGCGCGCAAGGCGAGTATGTGGCCATTCACCATTCCGACGATCTCTGGACGCCGGAAAAACTGGAAAAGCAGGCCGCCTATCTGGACGGCCATCCTGAATGCGCCGCCGTGTTTACCCATGTGCAGAGCATCAACGAACGGGGGGAACTCGTCGCGCCGGACTTCACCAAGGTGTTCCAGCAGCCCAACCGCACCCGCCATCAGTGGCTGCGCTATTTCTTCGACAGCTACAACGCCCTCTGTCACCCTTCGGTTGTGCTGCGCCGGGATGTGGCCTTCAGGGAATACACTAACTATGCCCCTACCGTTCTGCCGGATTGGGAAAAATGGATACGCATTTGCTGTACACATGCCATTCATGTCTTGCAGGAACCGCTCACCGTGTTTCGAAGACACAAGAAGGGGCGCTCCCAGGGAGGACCGTCCACCTATAATCTGGTGCGGGTGGACATGGAGATTATGCGGGCCTTGCGGCTTTTCCGGAACATCGGTCCTGCGGAGGAGTGGCTCAGGGTCTTTCCGGAGGCAAAGCAGTATATCGTGGGCGGCGAATTTGTAGCGGACTACGCCCTGGCACGCCTCTGCCTGGAACACGAAGGGGCAGCCAGATCCGCCTACACCGTTTTTGGCCTGAACCTTTTATACGAACTCATGGAAAACGAGGATACTCGCATCCGCCTGGAGCGGCTGTACGACTTCCGCGCGCCGGAATTGGCACAGCTTGCGGGGCGCCGCGACATTTTCAATATCCGCACTCCCAGGGCGCATGAACCGGTGGCGACTCTGGCTCTCGATTTCGGACAGGGCTTTGACTGGAAACACCCCCTGCTGGCGCCCTATGCGCCGGACTTGCATGACGCCTACTCGGTCACCTTTGACCTGCGCCCGGCCATGCAGGCCAACCCGCGCCTTCCCTTGCGCGGCATCAGCTTTGTGCCCGCTCACGGGCAGCTTTGCCGCCACAGTCTGGAGGATTGCCGCATGGACGGCCGGCCGCTGCAACTGCAAGCTGCCAATGCCGCCGTCCTGGAGGAAGGGTGGGAAGTATTCCATACCACCTTCCCCATGTACCAGGGGGAGGCGGAGCGGCCGCGCGGCATGGAGCTTACCGTCAAAGGCTCCCTGCAATTTTTGACCATGGATGAGAGCTTTTCGGTCTGTACTCGTCTGGAGCAGGAAAACGCGCGATTGCAGTTCAACAAATAAAGTAGCAAGAGACTATTATGAACGATACATTCAGAAAAAATCTTTCAGAGTTTCTTATTAAAGCGATAAACAACGCATACTTTGACAATCATGTACTATTTTATCGACATGGAGACTACGCAGGAATACTAGCTCTTATTGAACAATATGAGCGAGAAAAAAACATTCCTGCATCAAAAAAATTATCTTTATTAAAAGAAAAAATTGAACATGAAATAGAAAATAAAAGCTACCTCTATGGCATATTGTCAGATAAAAAATCAAGAGATACATTGGTTATGGTTGCAGCATATTCTATACTCGGACCATTACATGTAAAATTTCCGTACTATGATGCATCAAGCTTACTCATACGAGAAAATATATTTAATAAATATCGAGCGTTATCCGAAGAAAACAATGCAATCACACAAAAATACCCTGAAATACATCTCTTCAATATCTCAATAGCAAACCATGACGTATCGTTTTACGGGGAGAAAGAATTTTTATATTCTCATCTTACTGAAAAAGCAGACTATACATGTACAACAGAAGATACGCCCTTACGCGTGGAAAAGGGAGATATTGTCCTGGATTGTGGCGCCTGCCATGGTGATACAGCGCTTTTTTTCGCCCTGGCCGCTGGAAGTGAAGGTAAGGTAATAAGCTTTGAACCAAACCCGGATAATATCCTTCTGTTTAAGGAGAATATGCGTCTTAACCCATCACTTGCAAAACAGATGAGTCTGATTGAGCATGCTACCTGGCATACTGATAATACCACACTCAGATTTTCTCTCTCTGGACCAGGTTCAACTGTGATGGAGTCAAACAATGGCACCACCGCCCCCGAAGATATGCAAAATAAAATATCAATCACAACAATTACAGTAGATACTGTAGTAAACGAACATATTCTTGAAAATGTACATTTCATCAAAATGGATGTAGAGGGAGCAGAGCTCAATACACTGAGAGGTGCAAAGCGGACATTAGAAAAATTCAAACCCAAAATAGCAGTTTGTTTATACCATAATCCTCAAGAAGACTATCGCGCTATCCCTGCGTTTCTTGCTTCATTAAACCTTGAATATGAATTTTTTTTACGCCATCACTATATGAATGAGTGGGAAACGGTGCTCTATGCCCGCGTGAAACAAAACTAATACATGCAGCGTATAGACATCACCAAGAGTATTTCTTCAAATTCCTCTCAGGAAAGAGGGGCAAACGCTCTATGGCCATCACTATGAATTTGCAGGCTCTAAAAAATTGATTGCGAGCTTTCATTTTTCCATGCAAGACATACAAAAAGTTGTGGCATTTTTGCCCCAGAACCCCAGGTGTTAGTCCCACATTGAAACCTTCAACTCGGAGCTTTTTTCTTAACCATGCCCGCTCCCTCCCTCCCCCACCCGGCCATCCTCACCCTGCCGGAACTCCTCGCCGCGCTTTCCCCCCTGCGCGCCGAGGGCAAACGGCTGGTGTTCACCAACGGCTGCTTCGACATCCTGCACCCCGGCCACGTGGATCTGCTGGCCCGAGCCAAAACTTACGGCGACACGCTCATCCTCGGGCTGAACAGCGATGCCTCCGTACGCCGCCAGAACAAGGGGCCGGAACGCCCGATCAATCCCTTTGCAGCCCGCGCTTTTGTGCTGGCACACCTTGCCTCGGTGGACTTTGTGGTGGAATTCGACGAGGACACCCCGCTCGAACTGATCAAAGCCATCCGCCCGCAGGTGCTCGTAAAAGGCGGCGACTGGACCCCGGATCGCATCGTGGGGGCCGATATCGTCAGGGCCGACGGCGGGAGGGTGCTCTCCCTTTCTCTTATTTCCGGCTTTTCCACGACCGCTGTGGTGGAAAAAATCCGCTCCGGCCGCTAAGCCTTTTTTCAGCGACTTTCCGCATCGTTACCGGACAGCTACCTATTTTAAGGACAGGGAGAGAAGAGGACACCCTCTTTGCATCCGGGCCGGACGCCTAGCTTGCGTCCCTCCTCTCTTTATGGCACCAATACTCATCCGCCCTTCCTCCTCCACACGGGAATTCTTCCGCTTTTTCCCGCCGCCCCGCATCTTCCGGCGGCACAACCCACGAGGTTCCCATGCGTACCGCTTTTCTTCGTCTTGCTCTTGCCGTATGCCTTCTGACCGCTTCCGCACTTTGCATGACCTCTCCAGCCGAGGCCGCTCCCGCCAAACAGGCAGCCACTCCTCCGGCCGCTATCACCGCCCCGGCCCCGGCCGCCCGGCCTTCCCAGCCCACCTCGGTGCTGTTCTACCCCGATGAAGTCCAGGTGACCGTCGAAGAAACCCTCAAGCCCCAGCCCCTGCCCGGCGGCGGCCTGGGCTTTATTCTGACGCTGCCCGCGGGCTCGGCCCGTGATACCTTTTCCGTCACCGTTGCCGGCGCTTCCGTGCCCGGCACCTACTGGCAGGATGACGAAGATCGGCCCACAGGGTTCTTCGGGGGCTTTTCAGGCAACATCGTTCTGCCCCCCTCCCGCAATACCCTGGTTCCGGCGGAGGAACCCCTGCCCGAGCGGCGCGCTCTTCTGCAACTGCGGGTCAACCTGAAGGACGAGCAGGCGAAAATTCAGGGTAACCTGGACGCCATAAAGTGGCGCATGCGCCTGTGGACCGCCCCGTTATCCGCAAATGGCGGTCCCCCGGAAACCGAAGACGAGCCCGCAACGCAATCCGGTCCCAAGCCGGAAAAACTCATGTCCCCGGAGGAACGCGCCAAGTTTGACGCCTCCCTTGAGCGTATCCTGCCCGCGCTGTCCAGCATGAAGGAAAAAGAAGAGCGCGCCATGCAGGACGTGACCGCGCGCCTCGAAAAAGCGGAGGAAGCCTTGCAGGAATTCGACCAGCTGCGCGACTATCAGGTCGCGGTAGTGCCCTGGTCCGGCACGGCCGGAGAAACGGCCGCCGTGCGCTATAGCTATATCATGCCTGCCGCATGCAGCACCTCGTACCGGGTGGGCGCGTTCCCCGGTAAAGGCAGCCTGACCATCGAGCAGGACGCGGCTTTGTACCAGAATTCCGGCTCCACCTGGGAAGCGCCCGAGGTATTCGTCTCCACCACGCGCCGGGACAGGACATTAAGCCCCGGCTACACCCGCCCCTGGCAACTGCGACTGTACGACAAGGCTGCGGCGGGAGCGGCTGGATTCGCAAGAAAAGCGGAAGCGCCCGAACCTATGGCCGACCTGAAGGCCCAGGTAGCGGTCAACCAGGAGTCTCTGGAGCGCTCCCGCGTCGCCCCTGTCCCCCCCCAGCAGGAAGAAAAGTCCACCTTCCGCCTGTGGAGCCTGGGCAAGCATCGCATCGCGCAAAACGCCCAGGTGCGCGTTCCCCTATCCTCGGATTCCTACAAGGCCGATTATATTTACACCCTGCGCCCGGCGGCCAATGCCAAGGGATTCCTCACCGCCGACATTTCCCTGCCCGTAGCCCTGGAACTGCCGCAGGGCGAAGCCCAATTCTTTGTGGACGGCGTGGCCATGGGCGCAAGCCCTTTCTCCTTCAACGGTGACAAAGCTACCATCTACTTCGGCAGCGATCCGCAGGTGACGGCCACCATGCGCGACGTCAAGCTCAGTACCGGCGAGCAGGGCTTTATCAGCAAGGAGCAGACCACCCTCTGGCACTGGACCATCACCCTCAAGAACACCCGCAAGCACCCTGTGAAGGTGCGGGTGGAGGATGCCGCCCCGGACGCCACGGATACCGCCATCAAGGTCACGGTGCAGTCCACGCCCAAACCCGAGGAAGTGATCAATGCGCCCCAGTTCGGCGGAGCCAAGATCTACCGGTGGGAAACCACCCTGAACCCCGGCGAGCCGCAGGTCATCGACCATAAGGTGGAGGTTGCCGCTCCGACGGAAAAAACCCTGTCCCCCGGCAGAGGAAGCCGGTAAGGCATCTGCCTTTCGGCATATATGATTCTCTGGCAACCCGAAGCCCGGGCCACATTCCCGGGCTTCGGCCCGGCAGAAGAGGCCCTTGCCGCTCGTGGCAATCGGGTGACCAGAATTTTTGTCATTATAAAAAACATATTCCCTGTTGACCTTTTGCGGAACCTGCACTACGTTACCCTCAACGGTTCTGCCCGAATTTCTTTTCCCGCGCGGGAACTCCCGGCGGCCCGGACAAGCCTAAGGAAAGCACCATGAATGCGAACACGTATAAACGCAGAACCTCCAGAGTCATCGCCAAAACCGCGCCGCGTCTCTCGCGCATCGCGGCTTCCCTTGTCGCCTCCGGCATTATCGCCGTCAGCATCAGCCTCATCCTACGCAGCCTTACATAAGACTGCGCATCGGACTATTCCAGTTTTACCGTGTATACGGCCATGCGCGCCACCCCAACCGGGGTGGCCGCTTTTATTTTGGAAAACCGCCCCTATCTCCATGCACCACAAGGAAGGAGCACACCATGTCCGGCACCGAAGACCGCATTATCATTTTTGACACCACGCTCCGCGACGGGGAACAGTCCCCCGGCGCCACCATGAGCCTGAAAGAAAAAATCCGTATGGCCCACCAGCTTGAACTGCTGGGCGTGGACATCATGGAAGCCGGGTTCCCCGCTTCCAGCCCCGGCGACTTTGAATCCGTGGTCTCCATCGCCAAGGAAGTGGAAAAGGTCCGCGTCGCCGGTCTCGCCCGCTGCGTGCCGGGCGACATCGAACGCGCCGCCGAAGCGGTGCGCCACGCCAAAACGTCGCGCATCCATACCTTTCTCGCCACCTCCCCCCTGCACATGGAGTACAAGCTGCGCAAAAAGCCCGACGAAGTGCTCAAAATGATTGAAGTCGGCGTCAGCCTCGCCGCGTCATGCACCAAGGACGTGGAATTCTCCTGCGAGGACGCTTCGCGCTCCGACCTCGACTTCATGCTCGAAGCCTGCAAAATCGCCGTGGCCAACGGCGCGCGCACCCTGAACATCCCGGATACCGTGGGCTACGCCCAGCCCGAGGAATACGCCGCGCGCATCGCCTTCCTGCGCGAGCGCATCGACCCCTCCGTGGTCATCAGCGTGCACTGCCACAACGATCTCGGCCTGGCCGTCGCCAACACCCTGTCCGCCTTCCGGGCCGGCGCGCGCCAGGCGGAAGTGACCGTGGGCGGCATCGGCGAACGCGCGGGCAACGCCTCCCTCGAAGAGCTGATCATGGCCCTGACCGTGCGCAAGCCCTACTACCGCCTCGCCCACGGCATCAACACCGAGCAGATCTACCCCACCGCCCGCCTGCTCTCGCGCATCATCGGCCAGCCCATTGCCCGCAACAAGCCCATCGTGGGCGCCAACGCCTTTGCACATGAATCGGGCATCCACCAGGCAGGCGTGCTCAGCAACCCGGAAACCTACGAAATCATGACCCCGGCGTCCATCGGCCTGCCCAGCAACGCCATCGTCATGGGCAAGCATTCCGGCAAAAACGCCCTCAAGTCCAAGCTCGAATCCCTCGGCTACCAGCTTGATTCCGATCAGATTGACCTGGTTCTCGCGGCCGTCAAACGCCTTGCGGACAAAAAGGAAGAGATTTATGATGAGGATTTGGAAGCGCTGGTTCTGGAAGAAATCTACCGCATCCCCGACAAATACCGTCTGGTGCACCTTGGGGTGCAAAGCAGCGATACGGGTTTGCCTCCCACCGCCGTCATGGTGCTTGAGGTGGACGGCAAACAGGTAGAGCATGCGGGCTTCGGCGTCGGCCCCATTGACGCCGTTTTCCAGGGCATCGCCAAAACGACCAAGCACAAGCCGAAACTGGAACAATACTCTGTCAACGCCATCACAGGCGGAACCGACGCCCTTGGGGAAGTTACCGTCCGCCTCTCGGAAGGCGGCCGCACCGCTGTCGGCCGCGGTTCACACCCCGACATCATCAATGCCAGCGCCAGAGCCTACCTCAATGCCCTGAACCGCCTGGCCAAGAAACAGGAGGAAGCCTAGCATGGCACTCACCCTTGCCCAGAAAATCCTGGGAGCCCACACCACCACCCCGGTTACGGAGGCGGATCTCGCCCCCGGCCGCATCGTCAACTGCCGGGTGGACATGGTGCTCGCCAACGATATCACCGCGCCTCTCGCCATCAAGTCCTTCCGGCAGATGGGCGTGAGCAAGGTCTTTGACAAGGCCAAAATAGCCCTGGTCATGGACCACTTCACCCCGCAAAAGGACATCGCCTCGGCCGAGCAGGTCATCGTGGCCCGCAAGTTCGCCGAAGAACAGGGCATCGTCCACTATTTCGAAGGCGGCGACGCGGGTGTCGAGCACGCCCTCCTGCCCGAGCTCGGCCTTGTCGGCCCCGGCGACCTGGTGGTCGGCGCGGACAGCCATACCTGCACCTACGGCGGCATCGGCGCCTTTGCCACGGGCATGGGTTCCACCGACATCGCCGCGGCCATGGCCCTTGGCGAAAACTGGTTCAAGGTGCCGGAAACCATCCGCGTCACCTTCACCGGCACCCTGCCCCCCCATGTCGGCGGCAAGGATCTCATCCTCTGGACCATCGGCCAGCTCGGTGTGGACGGCGCGCGCTACAAAGCCCTGGAGTTCGACGGGCCCGTCATCGACGCCCTTCCCGTGGAAGGCCGCCTGACCATGGCCAACATGGCCATCGAAGCCGGCGGCAAGGCGGGCCTCTTTGCCGTGGACGCCGCTACCCTGGAATACTGCCGCAAGGCGGGCCGCAAAAACGACAAACCCCTGGCCGCCGACCCCGGCACCGTCTACGAGCGCCATCTTACCCTGGACGTCACCGGCATGCAGCCCCTCGTGGCCTGCCCGCACCTGCCCGAAAACGTCCGCCCCGTCTCGGAAGTCAAAGGCGTCACCGTCAACCAGGTCATCATCGGCTCCTGTACCAACGGCCGTATCTCCGACCTGCGCGCCGCAGCCGCCGTCTTTGCCGGGCACAAAGTCAAAAAGGGCCTGCGCTGCATCGTTCTGCCCGCCACTCCGAGCATCTGGAAACAGGCCCTGAAAGAAGGCATCATCGAAACCATGCTCGACGCCGGGTGCATCATCGGTCCCGCCTCCTGCGGCCCCTGCCTCGGCGGGCACCTCGGCATCCTGGCCGGAGGCGAACGCGCCCTCGCCACCACCAACCGTAACTTCAAAGGACGCATGGGACACCTGGAATCCGAAGTGTACCTCGCCAACCCCGCCGTGGCCGCCGCCACCGCAATAGCTGGCGAGATTACGCACCCCAACGCGTTGTAGGAGAATAATGCCTCCGGCGGCCAAAGGGCTCTGCCCTCTGGACTCCCGGCAAGGGGGTGACCCCCTTGCATCCCC
The DNA here is from genome assembly GCA_031556355.1 of Desulfovibrio sp. Lineage (GTDB taxonomy): Bacteria > Desulfobacterota > Desulfovibrionia > Desulfovibrionales > Desulfovibrionaceae > Frigididesulfovibrio. The sequence continues at coordinate 28,052 of JAVBTB010000053.1, forward strand.
ATTAGGGGTGCGTGGGACGATGTGGCGGATTGCATTGTACCGCCACGCTGAAGGCTCCCGGTGACGAGCAGGAGGTTTTGCCCTGAAGGGTAAAAAGCTCAGGAACCGAAACAGGTAGTCGTAACAGCACCTTTTAAGAGCAAAGAGCATTTGAAACTATTGTGGAGCGAAAAAAAGCGTTCAGGCCGGAATACGCAAACGAGGAAGGTTCAGGTGAAGCCCTGCCTTTTCCCAAACGGATGCAAAATCCGTTTCCGGCTCCTGAGCTTTTTAAACGATACGGCACAACCTCCTCCTCTTCACCGGGAGCAGTGCCTGAGCGAACCATAACAAGCCACCGACTAGCCCCACAAAGACCCTATAGGGGTCAAGGGGGGGTACCCCCCTTGCGGGAGTCCAGAGGGCAGCGCCCTTTGGCGGGTGCAGGGCAGAGCCCTGCCCGCCGGAGGCACAAAATCACAGGAGATCATTCCATGAAATATACCGGCAAGGCCCTGTGCGTGGGCGATCATATTGATACGGACGCCATTATTCCGGCGCGGTTTCTGGTGACCACAGATCCGGCGGAGCTTGGCAGCCATTGTATGGAAGGCATGGATCCGGAGTGGATCAAGAAGGTAGCCCCCGGCGCGAGCGTGATGGTGGCGGGCCGCAACTTCGGATGCGGATCGTCGCGCGAGCATGCGCCTGTGGCCATGGTCGGCGCGGGTATTCCCGTGGTGATCGCGCACAGTTTTGCGCGCATTTTCTACCGCAACGCCTTCAACATGGGCCTGGTGCCCATTGAGGTGGGCGACGCCATTGGCCAGTTCAAGGAAGACGACCAGATCGAAGTGGATATGGAATCCGGCAAGATCACCAATAAAACTAGCGGCAAGACCATCGACTTTCCTCCGCTGCCCGAGGCCATGCGCGCCATTCTGGACGCGGGGGGTCTCGCGGCGTTTGTGAAAAAGCGGGTAGCGGCCTAAGCACGTTACCGGAAGCCCTTTGTCCCACACCCCAACCCCTCTTTCCCCCACTGGATACAAAAGCAGCGCTTTCGTGTCTGCCGGAACCATCCAGCACCCCAAACTAAAAAGTTTTGGGGGAGAGAGGATGGGGGTGTGGGGGAAGGGGAAAGGCCCCTTTTTCAAAAGGGGCCTTTCCCCTTCCCCCACAAAAACAACCCCTTACCTCAAGGATATTCCATGAAAAAGCACATTGTTCTTCTGCCCGGCGACGGCATCGGGCCGGAGGTGGTGGCCGAGGCTGTGAAGGTTCTGCACGTTGTGGAAAAAAAATTCGGCGCGACCTTTACTACTGAAGAAGCCCTGATGGGCGGCGTCGCCATTGACAAGACCGGCGAACCGTTGCCCGAGGCCACCCTGGCCGCCTGCAAAAAGGCCGACGCCGTGCTGCTCGGCGCGGTAGGCGGTCCCAAGTGGGACAATCTGCCCAACACCAAACGGCCCGAGGCGGGCCTGCTCGGCATCCGCAAAGCGCTGGGGCTCTATGCCAACCTGCGTCCGGCCACGGTGTTCCCGGAACTGGCCTCCCTGTCCTGCCTGCGGCCGGAACTGGTTGCCAAGGGCGTGGATGTACTGGTGGTGCGCGAACTTACCGGCGACGTGTACTTCGGCCAGCCCGCCGGGGAAGAAGTGCGCGACGGCAAGCGGGTCGCCTTCAACAACATGATTTACAGCGAAGACGAAGTGCGCCGCATCGCCCGCGTGGGGTTTGCCGCCGCCATGGCTCGCAACAAGCGGCTCTGCTCCGTGGACAAGGCCAACGTCCTGGTGGTCGGGCGTCTCTGGCGCAGCATTGTGGAAGAAGTGCACAAGGACTTCCCGCAGGTCGAGCTTTCGCACATGTATGTGGATAACTGCGCCATGCAGCTCATCCTCAACCCGGCCCAGTTCGACGTTATCGTCACCGGCAACATCTTCGGCGACATTCTCTCCGACGAAGCCGCCGCCGTGGCCGGTTCCCTCGGCATGCTGCCGTCGGCGTCCCTGAGCGGCACCGCCGAAGAAGGCGGCATCGGCCTGTACGAGCCCGTGCACGGTTCCGCCCCCGACATCGCCGGGCAGAACAAGGCCAACCCACTGGCAACCATCCTCTCCGTAGCCCTTATGCTGCGCATGAGCTTTGGCATGCAGCAGGCCGCCGACGCCGTTGAAAACGCCGTCCGCCAAGTCCTCAAAGACGGTCTGCGCACCGGCGACATCGCCCGCGGCAGCGAAAAGCCCGTCATGGTAAACTGCACCGAAATGGGCGAAGCCGTGGTCGCGAAGATATAAAGGCGAAGAATGAATGCCTCCGGCGGGCAGGGCTCTGCCCTGCACCCGGCAAGGGGGTGACCCCCTTGCATCCCCATTAGGGGGGCATAGGGGCGGTGTGCCGGATTGGGCTGTCTTGCCACACTGAAGGCTCCCGGCGACGAGTAAGAAGTCGCGCCCTGAAGGGTAAAAACTCAGGAACCGGAAACGGATCTTAAAACGAAAAGGAAAAGGCTTCTTCGCCATTACGGCGGAGGAGCCTTTTCCGCATTACTGCAACATTATGGTCTGAAGTTTTTACTATACTTTCGCAAGCATTAGGTTCTTTTGAATTTGAGAATCTGCAAAATTTTGCTAAACATCATTCATCAAGATAGCAACTCCTTAGAGCATTTTAAAATTGAACTTTCTCTAAATATAGTCTAGAATAGCACATGAGAAAAATCACACCAGAACTTCGTCAGCGTGCATTGGAAGCGTATCAAACAGGACGATATACTCAATCACATCTTGCGGATATTTTTG